>JBDRHE010000068.1:0-9981 GCA_043817155.1 Candidatus Omnitrophota bacterium
ATATAATCTCAAACCCCAGGATAACAACCCTGAATAATAAGGCTGCCAAGATGTTCGTTGGTATGGTTTATAACTACATTTCGGAAATGGAGAATGATAAGGAGTCCGACACGGTTACATATAACATAGAGAAAGAGGAGATAGGTATTCGTTTGGCTGTAACTCCGCATGTTAACGCGGCAGGCGATATAGAGGTTGAGCTTAAACCGGAGATCAAAGACGTCGTCGGTTCCCAGCAGATAACAGAGTTCTTCTCACTTCCCATATTTACTACCAGAGAAGCTGAAACGCAGGTTATGGTTAGAGATTCAGAGACTATCTTTATCGGGGGGATGATAAGAGAGAACATAAGCAAGTTTGATAAGAAATTCCCGGTTCTTGGTGATCTGCTGGGAGATGTTCCCTGGGTAGGTCCTCTCTTCAAATTTAAGACCGAAACGAGAGTAAAGACGGAGCTGATATTCTTTTTAACGGTTCATATTGTAAAAGATGTAAAGGAATTTAACAGGAACGCCTCAAGTGGTTTGACAGACCTTAAGATCTTTCTAGAACCGGATGAAGGCGGGGTGGAGATACCTGTCAAAAAGGATTGGTTAAATAAGAAAAAGCCGACACCCGAGAAGAAGCATGAGCCCTATTTTAATTTTTCCAAGAATAATGGCAAGAACGCTTCGAAAGCCGAGAAGAAGTAGCCTATCGCCATCATGACAAACCCACAAGGTACAATGAAACAGATATTAATTAATGTTGAACCCTATGAAAAGAGGGTCGCGATTACAAGCGGGCAATCGCTTGAAGAGTTCCACGTCGAGAGAATGGACATTCCACGGCTGGCCGGAAATATTTACAAAGGCGTCATAGAATCCGTTGTGCCGGGCATAGGCGCGATATTTGTTGATATCGGCACAGGAAAGAACGGGTTCCTTTATGTCGAAGATATGGATGAGAAGATGCTCCAGACCCTTCTGCAGGAAGAGATAGTGATCGAAAAGAAGAAGGAAGGAGCCAGAAGACCCATAGAAAGACTTAAAAAAGGGCAGGAGATCCTGGTGCAGGTTGTAAAGGAGCCCATAGGCACTAAGGGCCCTTTGCTTACATCTGAAATTAGCCTTCCGGGCAAATATCTTGTGCTCATGCCATTTAGCAGTACGCTTGGCATATCCAAGAGGATAGAGGATAGGCAGCAGAGGGCAAAGATAAAGGAGTGTCTTGAGAAGATGGGCGCGCCCGACGGCGCGGGATTCATAGCCAGAACCCAGTGCGTTAACGCCAATCCCAGGAAGCTCAAGCTTGAATTCAGGCACCTCTCGATCCTGTGGTCACGTATCCAGCGCCGAGCAGGAACCATAAAGCCTCCGGGCATTGTCTTTGAGGAGTATGACCTGCCGCTTCGCATGATAAGGGACTGTTTTGACGATGAGGTAGAGAAGATCCTGATCGATTCAAAAGAGGAATACAGGAAGGTATATCGTTTCGCCAACTCCATCCAGCCCGAATTAAAACGGAAGATCTTTTTTTATAAGGGCAAGGTTCCTATCTACGAGCGATACGGCGTAGAAGAGCGGCTCGAGAAGATGTTTCACAGGAAGATCTATTTAAAGAGCGGTGGGCATATCGTAATTGAGCAGACCGAGGGGCTTGTTGCCATAGATGTGAACACGGGTAAATTCAAGGGTAAGAGGAATCTCGAGGAGACCGTTTATAAGACGAACCTGGAGGCCGCAACCGAGATCGCAAAGCAGACCATGATAAGGGATATAGGAGGGATCATAGTTATAGATTTTATCGACATGAATGAACGATCCCACCGCAGAGGCGTGTACGAAACGCTGGAGAGAGCCTTCAGGGATGACAAGGCGAAGATCAATATACTGACCATCTCTTCCATCGGGCTCATAGAGATGACCAGGCAGCGTATAAGGAAGAGCCCGGAGAGTTTCTCGTTCAGGGAATGCCCTTATTGCAACGGAAGGGGACGCGTTAAGACGCCCGCTACAATAGCTATCGAAACGGTGCGCAAGCTGGGCATCATTTTAAGAGATAGGCCATCAAGGGACGTTTTTGTCGTAATACACCCGGACGTTGTAGAATATATGGAGAAGACATTTAAGGATGTGTTCCGTTCTCTTGAAAGAAGATTCAGGAAGAGAATAATAATTAAGAGCGATCATAAACTTCATGTTGAAGATGTCCATTTTGAGTAGAAAAGAAGGTATTACGCTGACAGAGACGCTTATCTCAGTGGTCATAATATCTCTTGTCCTCATATCCGTCCTACTTATCTTTGCTCAGACCGTTGACCTATCGAAGAGGATAAATTACGATTATACAGCGTCAAACCTGGCCAAAAGCAGGATAGAGAGGGCAAGGGCTATCCTAGGTACGAGCGGGTTTGATGCCTTGCCGGACTTAAGCGAGGCAGATACTGTCATCGATGCGGAAGGTGTCGCAGATGCTACGGGAGAATACAGACGGACAACGACTGTGAACACGACCTACGGCGGCGATCCATTATTAACAGAAGTGTACGCTATCGTTACTTATAAGTATAAAACGGCCTGGAAGACCGATTCCAATGTCTCGGTCACAACAGTATTTGTTGACACAGATTAGCATGATTGATCGTCTACGAAGTAGAGCCCGACTACAGTATGGTATGAATACGATATTTTGCAAAAAAGAGGCGCAAAAGGGTCTTGGGCTTATAGAGCTGATAATAGCATTGCTCCTGGGTTCGATATTGGTCGGGGTTGTTATGAGCATGTGGGCCTTTGCATACAAGAACTGGTCGCTTGAGCGGATAAGGTCAAAGATGAGAGTGGAACTGGAAAGTGGCATGGAACGGATAAAGGATGAAGTGCGCCTTTCCAACAACAACTACATGAGCTTCTATCCTTCAGGCGCGACAGAATACACAGCTGTCAGCTTTCCGCTGCCTACCCGCAATGCCCAGGGTTTTCTTACATTGGACGTTGATGGCAACATTCTGTGGGATAGGAGCGTTATCTATCACATGTACGAGAATCCATCAAGTTCAGGCAACTTTGAGCTACGTCGCACGGAATTTACAAGCAATAACGCGTATTTAATCAACGATACTCTGAGAGATACGCAGCTCTCCTCAGTCGTTACTATTGGCAACGGATCGGCCGCTCTCAATAGTGGAAACGCGTCGGTTGCAGATATTGTATTTGATAACTGCGAGGAATTTCTCGTAAGGCCTAAAACACAGCTGTTCGACGGCTATAACACCACTACTACAAGAAGCGGAAATATACTTTTCGGCAGCGTTAGACTCGATCCCGCTTATGCCGGCGGCTACCACGATCTAAAGTTTGAGGTGGTGGGAACATCAGCCGCGGGATACGGGATGGGGATAGATACGATTTCCATAACCCCCAGCGGCTGCGCAAGGGAGGTGGAATTCTATGATCCGCTCTCCAGCCCTCATAGCCATTCTGGGGGGACTTCGTCGAAGGAGTATCAGAGCGGCTGGAGCGGGAATAATTACCTGGAATACTCTTCAGGCGCGGTCGGCGATTACGTAAATCTTAGACTCTATTATGACGTATGGCTTGAGTCCAATTTTCATAATTCTGTAAGAACGAATACACTTCTTACGGGGGATGATCTTGAGGTGAAACTGCAGACACCGAAGCAGGGTGGGGGCGTGTGCTGGCAGGCCGTGACAGAGGCAGGCGTCTCGCGCGCTAACGTAACCATACCAGCGCCGTCGGGGAACGGCGTATCGATCAGAAATATCCTCTCAAGCGCGAATCTGGAAAAGGCCGGCAATATGACAAGGATCCGTTTTTCCGACTTTTATCATAACCTGAGCGTAAAAGAGGCATATATAACAGAGCGCTTAAGTGATGATGACGGCACAGGCGCTGCTGTCCAGCTTTACTTTAGCGATGGCGAACTTTCTCTGGGCTCAACGGAACCCGATACCTATGGACTTCAGATAGGAAATGATAGCGGTCTTGCGAATGCCTCGTGCAACATAACGGCAGGATATTATTCCTGGAGCAACTGGGCAAACTTTACCGTGGATACAACGAAAGATTATCTGCTAACCGCTTATGTGGATAACGGTATTGCCTGCGCTACAAGTGTAAACTTTACGGTATGGGTTGGAGCAGAGACAAACTCGTATTATGCGGAGAATAATAGCGCAAGTACTGTGGTTTGGACGGGTTCCACGGCGACAAACAATACATCTTTCGTAGAATTGGCAGATAGCTGGCAGAGTTACGGAACGGTCACCGGCGCGACTTACGATACAGGCCTGTCGGACCCGGCATATAGCAACATTAGCTGGACAGAGACACTTCCTGCCGGAACCGATATTATTCTTAAAACCCGCTCAAGCGATGATGCTAACATGAGCGGAGCTTCCGCCTGGTCCAGCATCTCGGGTTCCGGTACAAACCCCCACTCGATATCGTCCATAGGCACAGGCAGATATGTCGAGTTTCAGGCGAACCTTTCCGTCTCGCCGCCATATACATGTGTTGAATCTGATTATCCGTCCATAGACAATGTTGCCATAGACTGGCCCGGGCCGGAGACTAGCTGCGAGATTAGCGGATACTTTACCCAGAAGTCAAGCTATGGAATAATAAAGCTTACGGTAGACGGCGATGAGCTTACAAAAGGATTTGAATTCGACGCAACAACTTATGAGAATATGCAGGGCGTGAAATATAGTACGTCTCTTGTAACAGAGATCGAACCCAGAAACACGGGAAACTAAATAGATGGAAAGTCTGACAATGTATTCTCTGAAAAATGGGATCGAAAGATTTAAAGATCGTAAAGGCATGGCGTTTGTAACAACACTTCTCATATCGGTCTTGATGGTCTTCATAGCTATGACCGTATCGAACCTGATCTTGCAGGATTATCATATGGTAAAACATTTAAAATATAGCATGCAAGCGCAGCTTCTTGCCGAAGCCGGCATCAGTGTCGCAATGTCCGCATTGCTAAACGACGGGTTTGACGCCAAGGACATACCCGGAAATTTTCCCGAGACGCTCCTTGGTGACGGAACCTATGATGTGACTGTAGTGGAATCCGGAGGCAGGGTGTTACTCTCTTCTTTAGGCGTGGTCGGGAATGTTTCGAGGACCGTAATAGTAGAGGTTGATGATCTGGCGCCGGAGGCCATGAGCTATGCCCTGGGGGCAGGTGGCGATGTTGACTTAAAGGCTGACAGCGGGGATATTACCGTAAAAGGGAATCTGCACGCGAACAATGATATGCGCCTGAAAGAGCAGGGAACGCCTACCACCCTCACGATACAGGCCGAAGGCACGTCAACGGGGAGGGCAACGGCCAGCGATAAGTATTGCTTCCCCGGGGGGGTGCCGTCCGGGAGCTACAGCATAGCTGATGAGGCAAATTCAGGGGGAGGCAAAGATGAGATATCCATGCCAAACATCAACTTTCTTTCTATCAAAGCTATAGCACAGACCGGAGGCGGTGTATATTATTCTTCAGGTCAGTCCTTTGATAATGCGAACCTTAGCGGAGGCACAGCAGGTATAATATACGTTAATGGCGATGTCACTTTTACCGGTACCTGTACCATAACAGGGGGTTTTGTTGCGCAGGGCGATATAACGATCAATAACGGCAACTCTGTTACCCAGACGCATGATGCGGGGAATAGATTTCCCATATTCATGAGTGAAGCCGGAAATCGTATTAAATTATACGGAGTCTTCTCGACCGTTGCGGGAAATATTGTTTACGCGACGAATGATATACAACTTACGCCGCAAGGAGCACAGACATCGGTCCTGGGATGTGTCATTGCCGGAGGTTCTTTTGAGTGCGTCGCCAAGAATAATTTAGTGCTTACGTACGCGGAGATAAACGCGCCGGAGGTTGTGCCTTCCGGCATTGTTATAGTTAGCTGGAACAGGTAGGCCATGAAGAGCGTATTCTGTTTGTTCTGTATAATATTTGTTATTATCTTTATCTTCCCAGCCTCAGCGAAGACGATTGAGCTCAAAAACGGAAATATAATCGTAGGAGAGATATTGCGAGAGGATGCGGCTTCCGTTGTTGTAAGCAAGCGCGGTGGGACGTTCGTGTATTCGATATGGCGCAGCAGGATAAGGAAGATACGGGAATCGACACCTAACGAGATCGGCGATGTTGGGGCGCAGGAGAGCATCCCTGACATCCCCGGCGCTAAAGAGACTGGCGAGGGGGAGGGGTCCAGGAGCGAGAAGGCCAAGGCTTATCGGCTCGAGAGATATGAAAAAGAGGTCCAATCTGCCAAAGAAGCACGCGGCAGAATAAAGATCAAATTCTCGCAGAACCGCTTTGGAGTAGTGGACGTTCTTTTAAACGGCAAAACTACCGTGCCCCTTCTTGTGGATACGGGGGCGTCACTTGTTATGATCTCCAAAGAGGCTGCAAAAAAACTGGGAATCGATTACGCGAGTATAGATGAGAAGATAAATATGGTGTTGGCCGACGGAAAAATAACGACAGCTATACCCATTATATTGGAAACGGTTACGGTCGGAAGTTCACAGGTAAAGGATGTTAAAGCAGCGATATCGAGTAATCCGCCCGGATTGAACATAGATGGACTTCTTGGCATGTCATACCTGCGTTATTTTGATGTAAAGTTAGATTCTGATGAGAATTTCCTCATTCTTGAGAAGTATTAATATTTAAGACGGTCAATTCCGCTCGTCTTTGCGAAGTGCCGTAACATACTAAGCGCACTGAAGGAATACTACTCTCGTCTTTGCGAGGTGCCGTAAATTAAGTAGCGCACCGAAGCAATTGTTTCTCCTCTCGTCTTTGCGAGGTGCCGTAAATTAGCTAGCGCACCGAAGCAATCTCCGTTCTTCTGTCATCCCCGCGAAAGCGGGGATCCAGAGTAGGCGCGTAGAGAGTTCATCCATGGATTCCCGCTTACGCGGGAATGACAAGATGCATTAACCTGAGATTGCTTCCTCCTTCGCCACATTGCTTCTGCGTGTGGCTTCGGAGAGACAAGTCGGCACGCTCGAATCTTACGGTGCCTCGCAAAGACGAGGGAGAACGAGATTGTCCCGCCGTTACTTTCGTATGGTGGGATCACGCTATGCGAAGCATGCGGCGGGGCTTCGGCACGCTCGAATCTTACGTTCCCCGCAAAGATAAGGCTAGAGGATCATTTAAGACTTGACAAATCTACAGGTTATGATAAAGTATTCACCTTCATAAGGGGGACGTTTATATATGTATGTTATATTAGAGACAGGCGGAAGACAGTTCCAGTTGTCTGAGAAGGATGAGTTCCTGGCGAACAGGATAGCGGGCAAGGTGGCAAGCATCGTTAAGTTCAAGACCGTTCTCTTTGCAAACGATAAGGACGCCCATACTATAGGAACTCCTTACGTTAAAGATGCTTACGTTACTTGCGAGATCTTAGAACACACTCGGGCGAAGAAGGTGATCGCTTTTAAGTATAAAAGAAGAAAAAATCAGAAGCGGAAAGTCGGCCACAGACAGGATCTGACAAGGCTAAGGGTGAAGGAGATTCATCTAACAAAGTAGCGAGTAGAGAGTAGCAAGTAGCAAGAAATACTCTCGCTACTCTCTACTTGCTGCTCGCTACTTACGTATATTACGGGAGAAATAGTTATGGCACATAAAAAAGGTTTAGGAAGTTCGCGGAACGGCAGAGATTCAAATTCGCAAAGGCTGGGCGTAAAACGCTTTGGTGGACAACTGGTCACTGCAGGGAGCATCCTTGTCAGGCAGCGGGGTACGCCATTTAAGCCCGGCATCAATGTAGGCATTGGCAGAGATGACACACTCTTTGCCAAGATAGGCGGCATTGTGAAATTTTCACCCTCAAAGGTAATAAGCGTTTTATCAGAATAATAAGCTACTTACCATTCTCACCACTTGACCCTTTAAAGAGATGCTGATCGATCATGCCAAAATCTACATAAAAGCCGGAGACGGAGGAAGGGGTTGCACCAGTTTTTACCGTGACCGGGCTGTGCGCAAAGGCAAGCCTAACGGCGGGGACGGCGGAGACGGCGGCAGCGTAATATTCAAGGTCGATAGCAACATCCACACGCTTTTAGATTTTCAGTATAGAAGACATTTTCGGGCCGAGCGGGGCGGACACGGCGGCTCCAGCGACATGAATGGCAGGAGTGGCGGCGATCTTTACATAAGGGTTCCCGCCGGTACTATACTTAAGGACGCGGCAACCGGACTGATCTTAAGAGATCTCACCGGTCAAGATGAGGAGGTCGTGGTTCTTTATGGAGGTAAGGGCGGTCAGGGAAATTCTAAAAAGAGAGAAGCCACACCCGGGGGTGAGGGCGAAGAGAAAGAGATCCTTTTAGAATTAAAGATAATAGCGGATGTCGGGATCATAGGTTACCCGAATGTCGGCAAATCCACCCTTATATCGCGTATATCCAGAGCGAAATCCAAGATAGCCTGTTACCCGTTTACTACTAAAGAACCGATCCTGGGAATAGTCGATATGCACGATGAGAATTTTACCTTCGCGGATATGCCCGGCCTTCTTGAAGGCGCGCACGAAGGAAGGGGTCTGGGCGATGAGTTTTTGCGTCACATAGAGAGAACCAAGGTTCTGCTTCACGTAATAGACATAGCCGAGGTTGAAGGCAGGAATGCGTATGAAGATTACTTGAGAATAAATAAGGAACTTGAGCTTTATGGCAGGCGTGTTAGGAAGAAGCCTCAGATCGTTGCGTGCAACAAGATCGATCTGGCAGGGGCAAAGGAAAACTTGAAGGAGATAGAGACAAGGATAGAGTGCAAGGTTTACCCTATCTCGGCATTAGACGGCAGCGGTATTGACGCGTTGTTGGAAGAGGTGCGGAAAGTAGTCCGAGGGGGTGGGTAGATATATATGAAGTACAAAAAGATAGTCGTCAAAATAGGGACAAGCGTTATAGCGAAAGCAGGCGGGGGTCTGGACAGGGATGCGATCATAGGTATTGCCAGGCAAGTATCCTTTCTGCTGGATAAGAATATCAAGGTGATCCTTGTAAGTTCCGGAGCTATCGGGGCGGGACTGGATATTCTAAACTCAAGAACCATTCCGTCATCGCTTTCAGGCTTGCAGGCTACTGCCTCGATCGGTCAAAGCGAGCTTATGCATATATATAGCGAAGCATTTAAAAAGCGCAATTACTTTGTTGGACAGATCCTGCTTACACAAGACGATTTTGATCACAGGCGCCGGTATTTAAATATAAAATATACGATGGAGGCGCTCCTCGGGAAGAGGGCTGTGCCGATAGTCAACGAGAACGACACAGTAGCAACCGAAGAGATCAAGTGCGGCGATAATGACAGACTGTCAAGTCTCGTAGCCGACCTTTCGGAAGCGGACCTTTTGATCATACTGACCGACGTGGACGGCCTTTACGATAAGGAGGGGAAGGTTGTATCTACGGTAGAAGGTATCACAGGCCAGATCAGGGGCCTGGTGGGAAAGAAGTGTTTACCGTTTACGAAGGGCGGGATGGCTACCAAGATAGAAGCTGCCGAAAGGGTTACAAGGGCAGGCATAGATTGTCTTGTGGCTAACGGTAGAAGAGAGAACATTATCCTGGAACTGGTCAAGGGAGCGGGAACCGGCACACATTTTAAGGCGCTGGCGGTTAAAGCAAAGGCGAAGAAGAGATGGATCGCTTACTCTTCGAAGGTTAAAGGATCTATTTTAGTGGATGATGGGGCCAAAACCATTCTTATAAATAAACATAAAAGTCTGCTCTCTTCAGGGATCATCGGAAAGGACGGAAACTTCAAGGCCGGGGACGTAATATCCATAATGGGCTCGGAAAAGAAGGAATTCGCAAGAGGGCTTACGAACTACTCTTCCAAAGAGATCGAGAGGATAAAGGGCCTTAAGACCGGCGCGATAGAGGCCGCGCTGGGCTATAAGGATCACGACGAGGTAGTGCATAGGGATAA
>JBDRHE010000069.1:0-67933 GCA_043817155.1 Candidatus Omnitrophota bacterium
CTTGCCGCTACGAAGCTGAACACATAAAGTATTCAGCGAAGTAGGGCAGAAGCAATGTGGCGAAGGAGGAAGCAATCTCGTCGAGCTCGCTTGAGATTGCTTCGGTGCGCTAGCTATTTACGGCACCTCGCAAAGACGAGGAATGATGCGATTGCTTCGGTGCGCTAGCTATTTACGGCACCTCGCAAAGACGAGGAATGATGCGATTGCTTCGGTGCGCTAGCTATTTACGGCACCTCGCAAAGACGAGGGATGATGCGATTGCCTGCCTGCAAGCAGGAAATCTTCGGTGCGCTAGCTATTTACGGCACCTAGTAAAGACGAGTGGAGAAACAATCGCTTCAGTGCGCTTACTGTATTACGTCACTTAGCAACGACGCGCTACTAAGAGCAATACAAAGCTAACGCCATTAAGAACGACGACGGCAACGCATGTTATTGGTATGCCTAATATGGGCACAAGTAGCGTGCTTATTAAGATAGCTCCCAGGAAAGATCCAAACATATCTACCGCATAAGTAATACCTGCGATCCTGCCTACTCCCCTATCTTTCCTGCTGCATATCTTATTCGCCAGCGGATACTGCAGGCCTCCGACAAAACCGGCAATAAATGGCAATATCGCAAATAAATGAGAACTTGCTCCGCCTAAAGTGGGGTTAGATGAAAGGTGAGAAAACGCCTTAAAAGCTGCCAAAAGCAGCAAGGGGTAAGCTAAAACCATTGCTTGAACCTTGATGTAGTATTTAAAGGGATCTCTTATGTTATCCAACCTTTTGGTAATATACAGGCTTCCGATAGAGAGCCCAAGCATGAAAGCGGTTATAATTATTCCTATCTTATAATACAGGTATCCATATATTATCTGGAACGCAAGGACTATCAAGATCTGAAACGCGATCTCGCTAAGGCCCGTCGTCCCGAGAGCGAGTATTGTAACGCTCTCTTTGAAATGTTTGCCTCGCCTTTTAATATAATAAATAGCGAATATAAGGAACGTAAGAAATGCTAAAACTATGATTAACCGTTCTCTTGTTAATAACATCAATGTCCTTGATAGAGCAGGATAAAAATGCGAACTCCAGAGGACCATATCATAAAAATAGGATATCGGGTAAAAATCCCTGTTTACAGCAGAAGCGCCCGATTCTTTCATGGCGGATTCCAGATATTCCATCCTATCGCTTGATAATCTTGAAGTAAGATAGTAATCGCGCACATAGTACGTATTTATCTTTCTATCCAGAAGCGCGCTTGCAATGGCGCCGCTCTCCGGAACTATAGAGTCTTTTTTATTCGAAAGAATAAAATGAGCGGTATTGCCCGGTATGATCTTTACTTCGTCAAATTCGCTCTCTGCGGTTATCCGGAGTGACTTTAGAAACCTTGACTGCTCATTGCTTAGATAGTTTTCGCTTGAGCTTACGCTAAATCCCAAAACTCCGTCAGGCGACAGTACCTTTCTTGCATCCCTGAAAAATTCCGCGGTATAGAACCTGTTCAGTTTAGCGGTATAAGGATTTGGCAGATTTACAATAATTGCGTCATACTTATAAGAAATCTCTTTTATGAATATCCTTGCGTCGCCTGTAACGATTCTCACCCGCTTGTCCCTGAGACTATAGAATGGCTCCTCGCCCAGAAACTCTTCCTGAAATGATACCAGTGCCGGATTAAGCTCTACATAGTCTACGGCTCCAACCGGATGCTTTAGTATCTCAGCCATTATCTCCCCTCCACCTCCACCTATAAGCAGGACACGAAGAGGGTGTTCTGAGAAGCTGAGAGGAAAGTGAGCGACCTCTTCTGCGGTGAGCGGGTCGTGGGAGCAAAGGAAGAGTAGGCCGTTATCGAATATATTGAGCTGTCCGGACCTCTTTGCGGCCGTTATCCTGCCATATATGGTGTTCTTATTCTTGAGCACCTCAAAGCCGGACCACTTTAAATCAAGGGATCGCTTATCGAGATATCTTAATCCTCCGCAGGATAAAAAAGCCACAATAATTATAACCGATCCGACCAACACCGTCTTTAGCGCTTTGTCGCGAAGCAGGGAAGATCTTCCAAGTATCAGGTATGATGACATGAGATTTAGCATCATGAGTATAGCTGCGATCTCCAAAGACCCTAGATAACGAATAAGGATAATAGCGGTAAACGTACCGCCTGCAAGCGCCCCAAACGCCTCAAGCGTATAGGCCCTCGCTATGCCCGCGGCTTTTCTATCATCAGGCAATAGTCTGCACCCCAGAACGAATAGAAAACCAAGCGTAATAGTAATGGGAAGGATCGTAAGGCCGGCTGATGCAAGGAAAGCAGGCAACCCCACTATCTCGCCAACTTTAATACCTGATATACGGCCGGAGACGCGGACAGAGAGGATCCCAAGAGGTACTAGCAGGGCCAATAAGAGCTGAATAAGTGAGAAATGAAAATATGGATGTCCTCGATCGTGATGTCCCGGAGGGCGGCCGGTCTCTATTTTCTTATCGCCGAGCTTATCTGCAAATATGCCTCCGAGCAGTCCGCTACCGATCGCGCCACCCAGAAGCCAGATCGCCATGATGAAACCTACAGAGAGTTCGTTACCGTAGAAGCTTGTAAAGAACTCGCGGATCAGTATTATCTGGCTGGAAACGAATGTTGCGCCTACTACTAGAAGAGAGAATGCGACTGTTCTTGGCTGCTGGTTCTTCATAAAGTGTCATCCCCGCGGAAGCGGGGATCCAGAGCGAGCACATCGAAAGCATATCCATGGATTCCCGCTTCCGCGGGAATGACAAAGGACTTATCCATTTTACCTAACTCCATATCCCTGCAATTTTGTGGTTACAGAATTTACACTTAGAATCTTCGATCTGGACTCCTTTTACAGAGTAGCCGTGGCGATCGATGAGTTCCTTTTTGCAGTTGGGACAACGCGTTATACCGCCTCTCTCTTCAGGGACGTTCCCGAGATAGACATAGTTAAGCCCCGCCTTTTCCGCGATCTGTCTTGCAGCCTTCAGAGTCTCAATAGGTGTAGGCGGCAAATTATTAAGCTTGTACATCGGCCAGAAACGTGAAAAGTGGAGCGGTGTATCCGCTCCCAGGTTCTCTTTTATCCAGGAACACATTTCCCCTATCATGTTAGGGTCGTCATTTAGGGTTGGAACGACCAGGTTCGTAAGCTCGATCCATATCCCTTGCTCCCTGGCCAATTTCAGGGTCTTTAGAAGAGGCTCCAGTCTTTCTCCGCAGACCTCCTGCAAATACTTATCGCTGAAACCTTTCAAATCTATGTTGGCCGCATCCATAACGCCCGCAAGCTTAAGAAGCGGCTCTCGATTTATGAATCCTCCCGTGACCCAAACGTTCTTTATGTTGCGCTCTTTTGCTATCCTGGAGGTATCATACATGTATTCATAGAATACCGTTGGCTCGGAATATGTGTAGGCTATTGAGCGGCAATTCTGCTTTTCAGCTATCCTTACCACCTCTTCAGGGGGTAGATATTTGGAACTTACGTTCTCGGGAAATTCCTGCGAGATCTGCCAGTTCTGGCAAAATTTACAGCGCAGATTGCATCCGGCAGTCGCGATGCTAAAGGCCGATGAGCCGGGCAACATATGGTAGATGGGTTTCTTCTCTATAGGGTCTACGTGAACCGAGCATGGAAAACCATATACGAATGTATACAGCTTTCCGTCTTTAGGCTCACGGACCCTGCAGAAACTCCTTTGTCCATCCTTAAGGGCGCATTCATGCGGGCAGAGCGTGCACTGGACAATATCACCGGTGATCTTCTTGTAATATGAGGCCTCTTTATCGTATCCGAGAGCGGCAAGTGACTCCCCGCTACTTAAAAGCTTGCCCGCAAAGCGCGCCGTGGCGAGCGCCGCGCAAACTACCGCGCCTTTCCTGATGAAATCTCTTCTCGTAAGCATTGTCTTTCACACCCCGTATCAGTATATCATGTGTGCATAAAAAAAGACAGAACCCCACAATGTGAAAATTCTGTCTTTTTATTATCGGCGTATAGTATCTTAATCTACGCTTATATCAGCTTGTACCAGCGGTCCTCTTTCCGGCATTAGAGGTGCTGTAACAACATCCGATATGCCTGAAACGGTTCTAGCCATTGCCTTCAGCGTCCCCTGGAACGTGCCTACTGCCAAACCCCAAAAAGGATTCCTTGTCTCTTTGGTAAGGTCTGCAACCTTCTTCGGAATTTCCGTCCAACCGAAAAGGATGTTCTTCGTTCCGCGCGCAGCTTTTGCTCCCACATCAGTACGATGTTTTGCGATCGCTGCGCTCGTAGTAGCTGTATCCGCAGCATAAGAAATGATAGTAGTGCTTACGAAAACTAATAGTATCACGACGCATGCAACAAACTTATTCATCACTCACCCCCCCCTTTTTTTTAATATTGCAAAAACGCAAAAAATACAGCTTGTTACGCCTTATTGGGTTTTAGCGTTTTTGCTTAATCTATTAAGATAAAGTCTATCACAAAGTTACGGTTTTGTCAAATTATCCGGGACAATCTCTGCAACATTTACGGCAGGTTCATTACGCTTGATCACCGGCTCTTCTTTAGCTGATCTCTCCTTTATCCAGTCGCTTACACTCTGCAAAACCTCTTTATCCGTCTTATAGTATTCGATCCTGCCTCTTTCGTTCTCTATCGCTCCCAGGAAGCGGCCAAGATTCCTAAAATAGAGCGTCTTATTGCCTTTTATATCAGGATTCTTCAGTCCCTTATCCATATTACCTATAATTTCTTTAGAGGCAGTCTCATCAAATTTGCCGTAAATAATGAGAACCGGAAAGCCCGGGCCACCGGTCGCCTGAAGGGGCTTAAAGTGAGTCAGTTCCCGCATCCTTTTAACGGGCATAATCTTCCCCTGAACGATCGAGTGATCTTGCTTTGTCGTATTAACCATATTCATAGTCTCGCTCTTCATATGTTCAAGCCTTTCGGTAAATCCGGGATCGAACGCCGCGATCATCTTCACCTTCTCACTCAGATATCCATCGTTAAGATCGACAAGCGGCGCGGGACGAGTCGCGTTCAGCATTACGGCGCCCCTTATCGGGTGATCTGTAAAATCTATCCCCAAAAGATAAAGACAAGCGTCTTTGTGCGCAACAATAAATATCTTATCCGCATCTACTTTCTTATTCTGGGCCAGAAAACTTAGGGCGCTTTTATAGTCTGTAATGTCGTCTGTAATGCCTACCGATGCGCTCTCCCCTTGAGATTGACCTATGCCCCTTCTGTCGTAACGGAGCGTAATAAAACCCCGGCCGGCCAGGTCGTCGCTTAAGCAGGCGAAGAGTCCGGCGTTATCCCTATCGTAATGCCCTTCCCCGGATATCAGGACTACCGCGGGCAATTTCCCATCTTTGTTTGGTATGTCGAGTGTTCCGGCCAGCGCTATATCCCTCGACGGGATGAGAACGCTCTTGCTATAGTACTTGTCGGTGGGTTCTTTTATGAAATTCTTTATATCTATATCGGGAAGCCCCGCAACTTCTTTTATTAGGACCCCTTCAGACTTTAATTCAAACTGAGCTATGTTTCTCCCTTTCTTGGCTACCCATATAAATCCTTCCGGTAGGTTCCTGTCTCCCAGTACAAGGACCTCTGTTTTTATCTTTCTTCCCTTCACGGTTATATACTCATCCCTGATCGAAGTAAGCACAACCTTGCCCTGCGCCGGCGGAAACAGGTCATGGTTTATGTAGAGGGCGTTAAATTTCTGTGCGCCTCCTTTATTGAAATTATATCTATCTATCAGCGTAATGTAAGTAAGTAGCGATCTTCTTTCATATACAGAGTTGTCCCCTGGGTGATCTACATTTGATATGGCGCCGAACTTAGCCCAGATCTTCGTGACATAATCATATGTTTCGCCTCTATTCCGTATATATATCCCCTCAGCTATAGAGCCTGAATTCTTGCATTCGCTTACGTAGCTCGCAAGCCTGAAATCATTTTTTTCAAAGACTATCTTCTCCCGGACTATTTTACACCTTATGTCCTTTGGCTTGACGGTGGTAGACTTGTATGTAACCTTATCTTCCGTTCTATACCGATCGACCTTCACATAGCCTACTTTCTCGCCTCCCATCTCCATCTCATAAATGGAGCTAAGGTGTTTTCCCTTTTCGAATAAATAGAACGTTAAGGATAGAAGTATCACAATGGCAATTATTGTAATGGCGAAGAAGGTATATATGAGTTTCATCTTATGTCGAGCGCCTCTGTCTTATATGAAAGTTTGAGCAACATCTCATTGGCGCCCTTGGCAAGTTTAAGTCTCGATATCAGATAATTGAAGACCTCTGTGGGGCAGTTCGTAAGCTGGTGGTTAAATGATATCGAATCGCCCTTGAGCAAGAACTTCCTCGTAGTATTCCCGAATTCACCGATATTTACAAGGGATTCGGTGCCCGGTCCGATCGGGTAGAACGTGTCCACATACACCACGTGTTCGTCCGCTTCGGCGAATGATATCTTGAGCTTGAGGGAATATATTGTTTTATCGGAATTGTTCCTTATCGTACCTACCACTATCGGTTTACCCCGGAAAGCGCCGTCTGTATCCACCTGGGCGCGCAGGTTAACGATCACATATTTTCCGAAAAGTTCGCCATTCAGCTCCAATACCGACTGCCTGTAATTGCGCCTGTCATTATTGGCCTTCCACTCGATGTACGCATAGAAACTGAACATAGTAATAGCCAGGACCGATGAGATGATGAGGGAGGAAATGAATACTACAAGAATCGTTCTAGGCTTAAATCGCATTTAATTCACATCTTCTGCAGATGCTTCTTGATCTGCTCCAAATATATCTCTCTTACAGAATTGAAATATTCTACATAACACGCCTGCCTGAAATCCATAAAAGTCCATTCGAGCGGCCGGAAGCTTCCTTTACTGAACATAAGCTCCAGCTCAGCGTATATGCCCTTATCAATGTATACCCGATGGCTCCGGTCCTTTGTCGTGAATAATACAAGTTTTGAAGGCGATATGTACCCGGGATCTATGTTTATAACCCGCGCCCCTTTAACACTCTGCCTTTCTTCAAGCACGCCTGTAAATAATTTGATCTTGTGGTTGCCTTCGAGCATGATCGGTTTCTCAAAGCTAAGGAACCTTCGCTTAAGCTTCACGCCAAACTCTTCATCATAGTAGCGCGTAAACGAAAAGTCTACAGCCTCCATCTCCATGTCAACGCGCCCGAACCTTCTCTCTAGGTGCCTTTTGGTGAATACAAAAGAAGAGGGCCTATTGGATATAAGCCCGACTATCAATTTTACAGGAATGTGCTTTACGGGACTGCCCATGCTTATAAACTTTGCGGCTGCTGCTTGTATATGAAATCGAAGAGTCTCTTCTCGTCCTTCCCGTGAAAGTCGTAGAATTTTATACCGGTGCTAAAGAGCCTCTTGGAAGACCCTTCTTCACTCTCCTCTTCACACCACACAACGATACCTCGCGCCTTAATAAGATGGTTATCATCGGGTAGCCGGATCTCTAACCTGAGAGTGATATCCTTGACAAATTTCTCATCAAGAACAAGGCGAATGCCCTTGGCCGATATATCGATGGTCTTCACGCCGCTTGCGTTCCCGTTCTCAAAGTACTTTACGTCAAGAGACAAGTTCAGGCGGTCCGCTCCCCGCCTCTCACTGCCGTCCCAATACCCTTTAAGTTTGACCGCGTTTATCCTTTTGACGCGGTTCTTTCTCTCTTCAATGATGAGGGTCGAAAATACCATAATAAGAACGATGATGCAAAGTATCTCAACCAAAGGAATTATCATACGCCTGCTTTCTTCTTTTGATCGATGTACGCCAGAAGATTTTCTCTGTCCTTAGCGCATATGTTATCGAAAAATATGGCCACATCGTAATGCACGATCTTTCCGTCTTCTATGACCGGATGCTCCCGCACTACAACGCCGTCCGTTTCGATCTTCACGGTGCCGGATGACTCTTCGCCATCCTTCTTTACCTTCGGCACGATCAGGATCACCCTGATGCGCGACATGATCGCCACTTCCTTCTCTACTTTACAATAGACGCCTGAGGCGGAGATATCGAGGCTCTTTGTAATGATATCAACTCCCCCGGACTTTACTTTAAGCGAAATGCCCCCGTCCTGCAATCGAGGGTATTCTCTCTTTTCTCCTTTAGACATATGAAATCCCCCTTATATTAAGTGTAAATCGTTATCCCGGCGGCCATGCGAATTTCCTGCCACCCAAAAGGTGCATGTGCAAATGGAAGACCTCCTGACCCGCATCCCTGTTACAGTTAAAGACGAGCCTATAACCAGACTCTTCTATACCCGCCTCTCTCGCTAATCTCTTTGCGGCAACCACTAGCCTTCCCGCAAGTAGCGCATCCTCATCCTCAATATCGGCGACTCTCTCTATATGCTTCCTCGGGACCAAAACTATATGAGTCGGAGCTTTTCCGTTTATATCACGGAACGCGACGATCTCATCATCCGTATAAACAATATCCGCTTTTACATCCCCTTTTGCTATTTTGCAGAATATGCATTCGCTCATTGCATATAATTATAAGACTTATTGATCGCGTTTGCAATGATAATTTGGAATTATTGGTTTGGTTGGGGCGGGCGATTAGAAAGCAAATAGCCGGGAATTGATCCCCGGCTATGATGATCTGGCTCTATTGCAGATCTATGAAACGGCATTACATGCCTATAGATAAACCTCTCCCATTCTTCAACCTTTTACGGTCACGGGCAGGATCTATTTCTCTTCGGCCTTCTTCCCGGACGCTTCAGCTTTGGACTTCTTCCAGCAACGCTTACCGCAGAAGAACTTACCATCCCTATAGAACCACTGCTTCTTTATGCTTTTGTTGCAAACACCGCACTCCCTTGGTCGATCTGCCTTGCTGACAGGCTTCATGTCGGGTTTCTTCGGCTTTTCGGGAGCTACTTCTGCTCCTTCTGTCTTGGGAGTCTCCTTGACTTCGGCAGCCTTCTCCTCCTTGACTTCTTCAGTGGCAGGAGCCGCCTCTTCAGCGATAAGCTCATCTTTCTTTTCCGGTACCTGGTTCTTCTCCTCTTTTGGAGCGTCCGCGCCTTTGCCCTGCTCTACTGAGCCGGAACTCTCTTCATTTATCTCTTTATTTTCTTCCATAATTTTTAATCTAGCTTTTTTGCTTTCCAGACTTCCTCTAAGACAAAAAAGAGGAATAGACTAAATTCCATTCCTCTTTTTTGTTCTCTTCAAAAGAAGTCTATCAGAGTTTACTTTGCGCTAAATACATATTCCGGTTCTAACACAGGCGCGTAATCTTCAGGGATCGGGAACGGGAACGTAATGGTTTCATATACGCCCGCGCCGGTTCTTACGATCGCCATTCCAACGCCTTTTGCCAAGCCTATCGTTAAACCTGAAAATATATTATCTTCTACGCTAGTGTCATAAATATTCTTCGGGATTTCCACCCAACCTGTTAGTATGTTAGCAAGACCTCGACCGACTTTTGTAGCCGGGCCTTCAGCAAAACATGCCGTTGTCAAACACAGTGCTGTCATAAGTACTACAGATATTATAATTCCTTTCTTCATTCTCAAATCACCTCCTTTTCTATTTTTTTAAATATTTTATTTCGTCTTCTCTTTTGCCTATGAAGTATATCATAATTAAAAATCTTTGTCAACCCCGTTAGGAATTATTATCGTCCCTGTGCTCATCGATGATCTTGCAGATCCTTTTCTTGCCCTCCTCATCCAGATCGACAAATTCTATTCCTGTATCGTGGTGTATCACATCCTGCCGTACCGCATCGTGTTTTTTAACTACCCAGACTATGGTACCGTTACATTTTATGTTATTTGGCAGGCCGTTTGCAAGATCTATCTCGAGGTTAACACCCTGAAATAAGCCCAAGTCCTCATCGATGATAGCGCATATACCCCCGACCCCGATATTTTCCGTATAGGTGCATATCGTTTTCGAAGAGTCCCTGGTTCCTATTGATATGAGGCATTTATAGCGTATTCTAGGAAATTGCCTTCTGTTGATTCCGTCCCACATAGGAGACAAGTATATATAAGAACCTTATGAAATGCAAGCGATTTCTCAAAAAATTTCGGTGAAATTTCACACCTGCCTGCCGGCCCGCCTGTCTTTTCAGGCAATCGGGCAGGCAGGCAGGGATTCTGTTGAGACACCTAACTCATTGATTACACAGATTATATGATATCAGCAATTTCCTTTTGACAAAAGAGACTTTTGCTAATATAATCATTAAAAGTACGCTGGACTTCGCTCTGAAGGATGAAAGCGAAAGATCGATCCTTCACAGCTGCGTCCCGGCAAGCAGGGACATAAAAAAGCGAGTAAACATGTACAGAGGATATTACGGTTTAAAAGAGCACCCCTTCAATGTAACGAGCGACCCCAGCTTCCTCTATTTTGGAAAAACGCACAGGGAAGCCCTCTCTCAGATACTATACGGCATAAATGAGCGCAAAGGCTTCCTCGAGATCACAGGTGAAGTCGGCGCCGGGAAGACAACGCTCTGTAAAGCGCTACTCAGCAGGTTGGATGAGAGCACGAAGACCGCTTTCATACTTAACTCAAATCTCTCCGGAGCCCAGCTGCTGGAGGCGATCGTTGAAGATTTCGGCCTTCATCCTACGCGTCTGACCAAGATAGCCCTGATGCGACAACTCAATAATTTCCTGCTGGAAGAACTAAGAAAGAATTGCAACGTAGTGCTTATTCTCGACGAAGCGCAGAATCTGAGCATACAGAATCTCGAAGAGATAAGGCTCCTTTCCAATCTTGAAACCGACAAGGAGAAGCTCTTCCAGATCATACTGGTCGGTCAACCGGAACTCAGGCGTAAATTGAATTCTCATGCGCTTCTCCAGCTGCGCCAGCGTATCGGCGTCAGGTTCCACGTAAGTCCCCTTGAAAGAGGAGAGATCGGTATGTATATATCGCACCGCCTGAGCGTTGCCGGGGCGGATCTCAGCAGGCTTAGCTTCTCCGAGGATGCCATCGATATCATCTTCCGTTATTCTGGCGGTGTCCCGCGCCTTATAAACGTCGTATGCGACAAAGCGCTTCTTACGGGCTTCGTTCTTGAAAAGTGGACCATAGACGAATGCATTATCGATAAGAGCATACGAGAGATCGAAGGGAAACCTGCAGAACTTGCTGTATGAGCATTATAGCGGAAGCATTAAAAAAGGCGCAGCGCGAATCTTCGGGTGTCAAAAAACCGAGAATGCGCGTCAACGTGCAAGAGCCGATCGCAATAAAAAAGAAGAGCGTTTTTCGCTTCATCACGCTGGCGGTCTCCGTTCTCCTCTTACTCATCTTAGCCGGGATCTCGTTCTATCGATTGAATCAGAACAGCGCTTTAATAAGATCCAAATTAAGCTTCCTCGTCAGAGAAATACCGTCCACGGATGATGAAAGCAAAGAAACTCGTGGCTCTCGCCGCGCAGAAAGAAAAGATGAGCCCGTGAGGGGTACTGTGCCCACGCCAAAGAATGTGGATCCAATCGACAAAACCGATCTTCCGCTCGATCTTAACGGGATCATGTACACGCCCAATATGCCCCTTGTTATACTGAACGGTAGAGTGCTTGCTAAAGACAATACGATAGAAGGCTATACCGTATCGGAAATAGGAAAAGACTTTGTGAAGCTTAAGCTAGGCAATGAGGAGTTTGAACTCAGGCTTGGGCGGTAGCGAGGGCCTCTCTTACTTCAGGATATATCTTTATCGGCTTGCCATTCTTATCAGTAAAGACATGAGTGCTCTCTCCTGTCGCTACTAAAGAAGTATCCCTGAAAATATTATACGAGAAGACCATGCTCGAATTCCTTATTTTTGGAATATGCGTTTCGATCGTAATGAGATCATCGTAAGTAACGGGTAACTTATAGGCGCAGTTTACAGAAACGACCATCAGCCTTACCCCGTTCTTCTCTTCAAGGTCCCTATATGAGAGACCCCTCTGCCTGAATAGTTCCGTCCTTCCGATCTCGAACCAGACAAGATACTTGGAATAGTACACGACCCCCATCCTGTCCGTCTCTTCATAGCGTACCCTTATGTTCGTTTTATTAATACTCATTCTAGCACTTGCGTCATTTTCTTCGTCTTTGCGAGGCACCGGAAAATTCGAGTGTGCCGAAGCCCCGCCGCATGATTCGCATAGCGGGATCCCGCCATACGAGAGTAACGGCGGGACAATCTCAGCTTACCCCGTCTTTGCGAGGCACCGTAAAACTCGAGCGTGCCGAAGCCTGCCTGCCCGAAATATACTGGCAGGCCCGCCTGCCATTTAAAAGCTTTGGCGGGCAGGCAGGCAATCTCGTCGAGCTCGCTTGAGATTGCTTCAGTGCGCTCGTTATATTACGGCACTTCGCAAAGACAGACTTAGTAAGATTGCTTCCTCCTTCGCCACATTGCTTTCGCCCTACTTCGCTGAATACTTTACGTGTTCAGCTTCGTAGCGGCAAGCGTGTGGCTACGGAGAGACGAGTCGGTGCGCTAGCTTTTTACGGCACCTCGGCCTGTTAGATATTCATATCTAACAGGCCTCGCAAAGACGTGTTTTAATTAATGGCAACTCTTACAGCTTAAGCACAAACTGGTGGATATGAAATCCGCTTACTTCCAGGTCCTCCTTTTCGACGAAACCCATCTTCTTGCAGAGGTTCATCGCCTGCAGCATCCTGTCGGTTGCCCTAAAAATAATCTCCTCGTATTTCTGAGACCCGCAGAATTCTATTGCATTTTTCAATAGATCCCTACCGAACCCTTTTTGTCTGTATTTCTCGTCGACAAATAACCTCCTGAGTAACGCGCTCTTATCGGAATCTCTCTTTATCCCCACGGAACCTACGATCTTCCCATCCTCTTCTACAATAAAGAACGTGTTGCCCTCACCGCTGTAACTGCCGGAGATATCATTTATATCGGTATCGCGATAAGCGGATTGGTCAAAAGGGTACTCCTTCTCAAGAACAGAAAGAATAAGCTCCCTTACGCTTGCGCTGTCTTCGGGTTTATAGACTCTGACTGCCATCTGCCACCTCCGTATTCATTCTATAATAACATTCACCGACACTCTTCGGCTCCTGGGGCCGTCAAATTCGCAGAAATAGATACCCTGCCATCTTCCGAGATGCAAAGACCCGTCTTTTATGAATACCGTTTCCGAAGCGCCGACAAGAGTCGCCTTTACATGGGCCGGTGAATTGCCTTCGGCGTGAGCATATGAAAGCGTCTCTGGGACCATCTTCTTCATGGCCTTTATAATGTCGCTTATTACGCCGGGATCGGCGTTTTCGTTAATGGTCACCGCGGCGGTCGTATGGGGAACAAATATAGTGCAAATACCCGACCTTGCCCCTGACGCCTTTATAACATCCTCAACTTCGCCGGTAATATCGATAAATGCTTCGCGCTGTGTAGTTTTAAGAGAGAACTCTTTTATCATCTTCTTATACAATTCTTTACGACATTGTTTATGATCGAGTTAGGTACCTGGTCTACAATCCTTACATGCCCTACAGCAGTCGGAAGTATGAACCTGTTCACTCCGTATATAAACTTCTTGTCGTATGAGAGCGCCGTCATTACATCTTCCAGCTTGATATGCCTTGTGCTGGTCTTCGCGGATATCTTATTTACGAGCGAAAAGATCTTCTCGTAATTCTTCTTTGAAAGCAGCTCAAGCTTTACTGCTATAAGTGATGCCATGACCATCCCCATCGCCACGGCCTGGCCGTGCGCCATCGAGCCGCGATAACTGGACGCGGTCTCAATGGCGTGCCCGAGCGTGTGCCCGAAATTCAGTATTGCCCGATGGTCCTTCGTATCGAACTCATCTGTCTCTACGACCCTTGCTTTGATGCTGCAGGATTTGTAGATGATATGTTCGATGACCTTTTCATCGAGCGTGAGTATCTGCTTTAAGTTTCTCTCGATATAGGAAAAGAGCTTCTTATCCTTAATGATACCGTACTTGACGATCTCGACCAGCCCGTTCTGGATCTCTCTTTTTGGAAGTGTCCTTAGAAAACGTAGGTCACAAAGGACCATCTTTGGCTGATAGAAGTTGCCGACTATATTCTTGGCTTCCTTTATATCAATGGCGACCTTGCCGCCGATAGCAGAATCCACCTGGGCGAGAAGGGTCGTTGGTATCTGTATGTACGGCACCCCCCTGCGATAGGCGCTTGCGACAAATCCTGTCAGATCACCCGTCACCCCTCCGCCAAATGCTATGACAATGGGCCTTGTATTTGTAGCGAAACGGGCGAGTTTCCTAATAGTTTTGACATAGACCGGGAATGACTTTGCCTTTTCTGTGTCCGGTACCTCGTGGATCATTATCTTTTTGCTTATGGGCCTGAGAGCCTTCTTAAGCCCTTCCCCGTAATGCGTATTTACCTTGTTATTTGTGACCACAAAGAGCGGGACATCGTGCGGCGTTATCTTTGTCAGGAGCCACAGCTTCTCTATAATGTTTTTACCAATGTAGATATTGTAGCTTCTCTGGCCCAGATTAACTTTTACGGTCTTCATCTTTTTTTTAGTCTGCTCTTTAGCGCGTATCTTTGTTCGCTCCCTCTCTATAGCCTTGCGTATAACCCTGCTTATATCCGTTATTGTAACCCTCGTTATAGCCCTGCGAGTACGCGTTTGTAGAATCCATGGTCTGGACGCTATCACTGCGATCCACGTGTTCACCGCTTATGGAGTCAAGAAGCGCCCCGCCCACTATGTTAACCCCTGCGCCTGCGAGCGCGCCCTTCCATACGTCCCTGCCTTTGCCGCCTGAAGCAAGACCGCCGACAACGCCGGAACCTGCGCCAAGGAGCCCTTGTTTCAGAAGATCACTTGAACTCTTATCGGCGCCATAGCATTCCAGATTTACTGAAAGAAATAGAACCAGAACTACCAGCGATAATGTTCTTATCATGGATACCCCCTTTTTTCTCTCTTCCATTATACACCCATGCACTCACTATTACAAAAGTTCTCTCGGGAAACCTATATCCGCAACGATCAGCTCCCCAACAAACTCTTTTGCTCCTTGAACAAGGAGACCTCTTTTTGGCAATCCAAATGTAACGGTCGTACGGGCCTTTATGCAAGAGCCGTCTGCAACACCTGTTGTTGCGTCAAGACCACTCGGTACATCGATCGCGTATATGGGTATGCCAAGGCCGTTAATGAACTCTACTACATCGCTTGCCGATTTTCTAAGAACCCCTCTAAAACCGATCCCAAAGATAGCATCTACCATAAAATCGTAGCCTGAAAGCTTCCTTGAGTCGTGCAAGTCCTCCTTCGTCAGGATATCTCTCACACCAACGCCAAGCGCCATAAGAGCGCTCAGGTTCCTTGCCGGGTCCTCTTTTGTTATGGCACGGCTTCTGCCGACAATAAAGACATCCACCTTAACGCCGCTTTCAAACAGGCGCCTGGCGCAAACAAAACCATCTCCCCCGTTATTTCCGGGACCGCAAAATATGGCGCCTCTTCCCTTCTTGAAGCTCTTAAGTATCTCATCGGCTACAGCCTGGCCGGCATTCTCCATGAGCGTCGCCCCGGAAATACCGAATTCCTCCTGAGCGAGCCTCTCGATCTCGAACATCTCCGCCGCAGTTACCGCTCTCTGCATGCTGTCGAACCTTTAATTTCCGCTATCCGTCTTTGCGAGGCACCGGAATATTCGAACGTGCCGAAGCCCCGCCGCATGCTTCGCATGGTGGGGTCCCGCCATATGATAATAACCGCGGGACAATCTCAGCTTACCTCGTCTTTGCGAGGCACCGGAATATTCGAACGTGCCGAAGCCTGCCTGCCCGAAATATACTGGCAGGCCCGCCTGCCATTTAAAAGCTTTGGCGGGCAGGCAGGCAATCTCAGCGAGCTCGTTTGAGATTGCTTCGGTGCGCTAGCTTTTTACGGCACCTCGCAAAGACGAGGAATGAAACGACCGTTTCGGTTCGCTAACCTTTTTATGGCACCTCGCAAAGACGAGAAGAGGGCCAATTGTTTCGGTCCGTTACTAAGATACCTTACTTCCAACCGTTACCTCTTTTTCCGGAACCAAAATAGCAAGTTTACCTTCATCCTTGGTCGCGAGTATCATCCCCTGGGACTCAGAGCCTCTTATGGTAGCGGTCTCCAGGTTCATTATTACAACAACCTGTTTACCGATAAGCTCCTCTTTGGTGTAGTGCTCCTTTATTCCCGCGACGACCTTTCGCGTATCAACGCCTGTTTCAACGGTCACGATGTACAACTTATCTGCGTTCGGGTGATCCTCGCAAGCTACTACCTTAGCGATACGAATTTCCATGGCCTTAAATTGGTCAAAGGTTACCATTGTGCTCCTCCACTTCTATAGTACGTCTCGTTACGACGGACGATAGATGACGCAAGACGGTCGCTTAGGCATTCAAAGTCTTTCATGACGTTTATCCACGAATCGTCCATCCTCCTTCGTCCATCGTCCTTCGTAGGTTAGTTCTTACTTCTTCTTCTCTTCCTTCTTAGGAGCGGCCTCTTTTGCTGCGCCTTTTGCTTCAGGAGCTGTCTGCGTAGTTACCGCTGCGCCGTCAGCTGCTACGGCTCCTTCGGCTGCAGGTACCGCCTTCTCCTTCTTGATCTTAAGCTTCACGATCTTCTGCTTTGGCAACCCAAAAACGGACTTACCTTCTTCCCACTTCTCCTTTTCCTTAAGCTCCTTTACTCTCTCGTGGCGCTTAAGAACCGAGCGATGAGCCTTCCCTTTCTCCTTTGAACGTAGACTCGAATGCTGCGTCATTTCATTACCTCCATTTTATTTTCTTCTTATAAAACATCCCTTATACTCACCCGCGAACTCTTTTAGCGCCTCCTTGGCCCTATCCATATTCCCGTATGTACCAACACATACTTTGTACCAATTGCCCGATGATATTATGGATGTATCAAGACCCTTGGCTTTAAGAGCCCACTGCTCTCTATCCGCCAGATCCTTCTTCTTGTAAGATATTAGCTGGATCGTATACTGCGTATCAGCGGCCCTATCCGGAATAGGGCGCTCCTCTCTTGCGGGTACGATCTTTTCGGCCTCAATAGCCGCGGTTTTCATAACTGTTATGGGGCCAAGTTCGATCTCTGTAAACTGTCCCACCTTCTTTACACTAACCACTTCCTCGTTGTTTAAAGTGTTCTCCTCTATCCCTACAGGACGCGCTATTACTTTTCCACGCTCGACACCAAGCGCAAATGAGACTATCACGGCCATAATAACAATTATAACGGCAAATATGATATTCTCGATAGGCAGATTCAGATAGAGTCTCTTCTTTCTCTGCGTTATCTTATCTGCGATCTTTTCGATCCTGCCCTTCTCTTTATTGAATTCGTTAAAAAGTTCTTTCTGGTATTCTATTGCCATCCCCTACTCCCAACATATAGAATCGTAAGTGCAGTTGTTGCACTTCTTGTAATCTCTTTCCGGAAGTTTTTCAAATTCGAGGTCGGATATCTTCTTCCAGGTACGCGATATTACGCCTTCAAGCTCTGCGGTCATTTCGCCTGTGATCTCTACCTTCTTGTCTACATACTCACCTTTTCTTATGTTGTATTTAAGCACCGCGCTCTTGGTCTGCTCAAGAAAGACCAGGACACCGTGGGTGACAATATATTTTGTACGCTCGTATGTATCGCGCTCATATAGCATTTTGTAAGCAACCAGCTGTCTTAAATAGTCATCACACTCTTCACTCATCAAGTCGTGCTCGCCGGCCAAGCGCTTCAAATGCGCGTCCGGTTTGCCGGTCTTATAATCAATCACTCTTATGTGGCCCTTTTTCTCATCTTCGAATTCGATCTTGTCGAACTTGCCCGTAAATACTATCCCGCCTTTTAACGTAATGATCTTCTTCTTTTCAAGATCGATCGGAAGCACGGGTCTCTTCTTCCTCTCTTTGAACCATCCGGAAAGATCATTGAGCTTTGCAAGACATGCTTTTTCGATAGCCTTGTTGACGCCCTGAAGCCTCAGCTCCCTGGTGAATGACTCGCTGAATAACGAGAAGTCTGGAAAACGCCTCTCTTTTTTATATATCCTGTAAGTATCCTCAAGGGCTTTGTGAGTGCAGTTCCCGAATACAAGACTCTGCTTCTTTCGTCCAGGCAAGAGTAGCAGATTATCATACAGGAACCTGCGTTTGCACTTGAGGTAATTGTTGAGCTTTGTAGGTGTAAGCGTGAAGTTCTTAACAAGATCTCTTAGCACCTCTTTTGAGCTTTTAAAGGGATCTTCTTTCTCACCCTTCTTGAAAAAATGCTTAAGAGTCTCGATCTCATCGGCCGCTTTCTTCTCTACCGGACCCTTTAGATCATTTAAATAAGAGCTTACGATCGTATTCTCAGTCGGGCTTGCCGTAAAGAAGAGATCCCTCCTTGCCCTGCTCGATGCAACGTAAAAGAGCCTGGTCTCATCGAAGAAGGAGAGCCGGGCAAGCTCCTGCTTGCTCTTTACAGACTCTTTCGTTTTCACAACGCTTGGAGGCAGAGGGATCCTTTCTGCAAGATGTTTAAGGGGCCAGCTCTTGTCCTGCACACAGAACGGTATAAAGCAGCTGTGAAATTCAAGCCCTTTCGATGCGTGCGCAGTGATTATTCTAACGCCATCCTGTGTGGCTGTCACAAGCTCGCCCTCTAGCGGCATTTTATGCGTCCTCATCGTTTCCAGTTCCTCGAGAAATCCCGTAAGCGTAAGGTCCGGTCTCGATAGGGACATATTCTTTACCATATTAATAAACGATGTCAGGGCTCTTAGATCTCTTGTCATTAAGATACGACTCTCTTCGTATGTCTTCATAATGAATTTGTAAAGACCGGCGTCTTCAACAAAACCCATAAGCAGATCATGTACGGGCCTGGTATCGGCGTCGCGGAGAGCTCTCTGTATAGCCCACGAGGCGCTATGCATCCTATCCGCATTATCCAAAGAGAGCTCCTTAACAATGCCCAACTTCCTGGTCTGGGGCGGAGTCGGTCTTGCTGAAAGATCATCGATCCGGAAAGCGGTTATGAATTCGCTAAATATATTCGTGCTTCTCTTTCGCTTCTCTGCATTTACGTAGTTTATGAACTTAAGGATCGTGCGCTGCGGTATGGAGAAGAAATCGCACGAGAGAACCCTGTAGAGCGCTAGATCCTTTTCCGAGACATCGTCCACCTTCGTTCTCGCAAGCTCCAGAACGTCTATCATCTGCTTTACCCTCTTTTGATGGCTTATATCCTCTTTTCCGTCAGTCGCATACGGTATACCTTTCCCTAGGAATGAGTCAATAATCTTGAGTATCTGGGACCTCTTTCTTGCGAAGACCGCGATCTGGTTGTACGGTTTGGCCTTCTCCTCGGAACCTGATCTCTGCGACTTCTCGATCGATCTTTTAACCTCATCGATCATGCTTGTAATATATATTACCTCCTCATCCTCTGTAGACAATTTGGTGAACTCTATTCTCTTCTGTCCGGAAAGACGCTCACTTCCACTCACAGGCGAATGCTCCTGCGGCACAAGGAACTTGGCAGGATCCATCCTCTCTTTGTCCGGGATGCTCTTTATTATGCGACTGGATACATCGATTATCTCTCTGGTCGACCTGTAGTTGTTCTTTAGCTTGACCACCCTTATGTCGGGGAACCGTTCTTTCAATATCTTAAAGTTAGCTACACTCGCCCCCTGGAACCTGTATATAGACTGGTCGTCATCTCCCACGCAGCATAGATTGGGTCTCTTCTCATCACAAAGCAAAAAGAGGAGTTTTAACTGAGCGCCGTTCGTATCCTGGAACTCGTCTACCATGATGTACTTGTATTTTTCACGTGCGGCCAGGCGTAGCGCGGACTCCTTCTGGAGTATATTCACCGCTATCATTATCATATCGTCAAAATCGTATCGCCCCCTCTCGTCAAAGACATTCTCGTCAGTACCGGTCTTGAGCTCCTCATACTTTTTGTAAATAAACGCCAGCTCCCTTAGCCTCGCGATATGCTTCTTCTCTACGTGTATCCCATCGGGTTTCACGCTCTCAAGAGCTGAGTTAAATTCATCCGGCAATATGCCTTCGTTCTTCAGATCGCTTATTCTCTTAGCTATCTCTTTTATATAAAGATAAGGATAACCAAAGGGCCTGAGCTCCTTTATCTCGTCTGTAAAATGATCCACAATATATTCGAAGCACTTCACTTTTTCTAGCGCAGAGATCTGTATCCGTTCACGCAGGTGCTCTGTCGCCTCCTCAGAGTCCAGTATGATAGAATTTGCGAACCCGTGAAATGTCTCAGCCGCTATCTTATAGCCTTCAAATCCAACGATCTTCGCCAGCCTCTCCTTGATAGATTTTGCGCCCGCGTTCGTATATGTCAGGATCAGTATATTCTCACCCGGCACGTCTCTCTTTTGCATGATGGACGCCGTCCTTAGCGACAAGAGTTGTGTCTTTCCGGTACCGGGCCCCGCCATAACGAGTAACGGGCCATCCAGCTCCATAACCGCAATATTCTGTTCCTTGTTTAGCTTTAAAGCTTGTGTCATATCGATGATCAATGTGTTTCGATGCGTTCAAAATCGAATATAAATCTGTCGCTATTAAGTTTAAAGACAGAGCTATCCTGCCCGTTCGCTACGTCCATAGAGTAGCTGAGCCACCCCCCGGACTCCTCTCTTAATATCGCGCCTATATTATCCGGGAACTTCGCGGCGATCTCGGGAGAAAAATATACCTTGAGCTTTACATCAAAGTCCCCTGTTTCTGCTATGGTGCCGCTGGCGCGCAGTTTGACATTATCTGAATGAGCCTCAAAACTCTTAAAATGGACACTGCCTTCATGCAGGACCATCTCCATAAATACTTCGCTGTAGACTATCGACTGAAGCTCATTAAAAAGAGCCATTATATTGCCCTGGAATAACGCAAAAAGATCATCTGCTCCGGCAGCCTTCTTCTCAAGACCCACAACGCTCGCGTTCTTTAAGACACATTTAAGCGCTATGGTCTTGTCCTTGATCAGCCTATCAAAGCTCGGCACTATTAAGGCTGTTTGGCACTCGATCGCCGCGTCAAAGTCTTCCGGTCTAAAGATCGGGCTCTTAAGCCTGAGAGACCTCAGCATAAAACACGATATAAAACCTGCATGGTTCTTGTAAGATATGTCTATGCGCAATTCCCTTCCCAGGTAGAACAAAAAAACGTCTCCTGCCCGCAACAAGCCAAAGCAGACAGAGAGAGCGAGCATCACACCAACTGCTACTTTGACTGACTTTGATCTATTCATACAGGAGACCTCTTGGTATCCTACTTCGTTCTAAAGTGTTCTTTGTTAAGCAACTTTGTCATATCGCGCCTGGCCATAACTTTTAAGAAGACATCGACCACTTTGGGATCGAACTGTCTACCGGAATTCTTCCTTACCTCTTCACTAGCCTTCTTTATGGTAAGCGGTACGCGGTAAGGTCGCCTCGTTATCATAGCCTCGAAGGCCGCCACAACAGCCATTATGCGCGCTCCAAGCGGTATCTCTGCGCCTTTAAGGCCTTTGGGATAGCCGGTACCGTTAAAGTTCTCATGATGGTACATTATGATCGGCGTTATAGCCTTAAGAGACTTTAAGGATTTTATTATCTTTGCGCCTTTCAGAGGGTGCTCTTTTATCAATTTATACTCTTCGCTTGTCAGCCTCCCCTTCTTCTTAAGGAGCCGTTCCGGCACCAGAAGTTCACCGGCATCATGTAGCATCGTCGCGTACTGGAGCCTTGTAAGATCGAGCTCCCTCATTCCCATTTCCTGACCCATAAGGTGCGCCATCCTCAGGAAACATGTCTTTGGCGAACAGATGCCGAAACTCCTGCTCTCCAGTATATGCGCCAGAGCCTTAATGCTACCCATTGTCATCTGCTCCTGGGCCTTATATAGCTGAGCATTCTTTATGGCAATAGCTGCTTGCTCGCCCAGTGTGCGCATTATCTCCTCGTCAAAATTGTCGAACGGTTTTTTGTCGATCTTGTCATAAAGAGTAATAACGCCTATGACATTCTCGTCTATGAGCGGCGTAGCGAGATATTTATCACTCCTTATGGATCTGCCGTACTTTACAGCTTTCCCGGGCGCCCACCTCCCGATCTTAACCTTCTTCAATTTTGTGTCTTTTGTTCTGACATCGACCGTGGCTTTCGGCAGAAGCGTCTTCTTCTTCGAGTCTACCAGTTTTATCGAACACCTGTTCGTCTTTATGACCTGCATGCAAAGCCTTGCAAGCCGCGAAAGGAGTTCATCGAGATGAATCGTTGAAGTAATAAGCCGGTGTATGGTATGCACCGTTGAGAGCGCTATTGCGCGCGGCTTTATAGTCTTGTAAAGATCGTCCATCTCAACCTCTTTTTTTATCCCCGACAGTATCGTCCTTATAAAGCATTCGAAGAGGCTGATAATAGACGCGCTGGGTTCATCGTCGATATGATATGCGATAATATATCCGAATACCTCTTCGTCATCGATAAGGAGCTGGCAAAAACCGAATCCGCTTAAGGGCGAATTGAAAAGTTCTATCTTTCCGGATCTTGTCGCCCTCTTTACGGCGCCCCTTATCGTTTCAGTGAACGAGGCGTTAATCATCGGCTCGTCAGTTTTAGATGGCTTCAGGATCAGGCCCGACAGCTTCCTGGCGTTCCAGACGGCTCCCTTTTCAAGAACAAGCATTTTAAAATCACCGAAGAACTCCGAAAATATGTTTTCGGTCTTCTTGATCTCGGGATTCTCGGACAAACGTTCAAAGATCATTTTGTACTTTTCGTTATTTAATTCCCTAGTATCTGTTTTCATCTCTACACCTTTTTATATGGATCGAAAAATTTATTATATTCATCAAGCGCGTACCGGTCTGTCATTCCTGCGATATAGTCACAAACAACTCGATACTTATTCTCCGTCTTCAATCTCGCGGATTGAGAAGACGGGAGTTGCTCCGGGTTCTCGGCATAGGCCTCAAATAGATCCCTTATGAACCTGTGTGCCTTCTTAGCCATGCGAATAACCCGGTAATTATGATAAAGATCATTGACGAGGAATTCTCTTAGGGGCTTCCTGGCATCGGTCATCTCGCCTGTAAAGATTACCAGCCTCTCCGGAAAATTACGGACATCGAGTGGCGTCTTGATATTGAATTTCGCGATCTTTCTTTCCGTATTCTTTATGAGATCTGTAACCTGCATATTTATCAGCGCGCTGATAGCCTGCGTTCTCAAAAGTTTTCTCGTGATATTCGGATAGCGGTCCTTCACTATCCTGCACACCCTCTTCCATAGATCTATATCAACGAGACCCTTTTCGCTGATCATGTTGCTGGCCAATCCGTCATCGAGGTCGTGGTTATCGTAAGCTATTTCGTCTGCGATATCCACCACCTGCACCTCCAGCGACGGCGATCCCTTGATCTCAAAAGGTATATAGGGCCGCGGTTTATCGAAAGGGGTTGAATGCTTGATAATCCCTTCCCGCACTTCGTAGCTGAGATTGATCCCCGGGAAATTCGGATAGATCTCTTCCAAGATATCAACCACCCTTAAACCCTGGGAGTTGTGATCAAAACCGCCGTGCTCCTTCATAAGCTCACCAAGCGAATCCTCTCCCGAATGACCGAACGGCGTATGACCCAGATCGTGCGCGAGCGCTATGGCTTCTACGAGCTCGCTATTTAATCTAAGAGCCCTCGCTATGGTCTTAGCGATCTGTACTACCTCAAGGGTATGCGTAAGACGGGTCCTGTAATGATCCCCTTCATGATTGACAAATACCTGGGTCTTGTATTCCAGCCTGCGAAAAGCAGATGAATATATTATCCTGTCCTTATCTCTATGGTAGGCGGTCCTGTATTCATGCTCCTTCTCTTTGTACACGCGTCCCCCGGTCTCTCCGGACTTCGTAGCGAAAGAGGCAAGCATCGCGTATTCCTGTTTTTCGCTCTCTTTTCTGGTTAGCATCTTTTTAATCACAGACCCGCGTAAGTAGCGAGTAGAAAGTAGCAAGTAGCGAGAAAGACTCTCTCTACTCTCTACTTGCTACCCGCTACTTAAAAAAATCTGTGTCCTCATCCCGTGTTCTTGTGCTCCTGTGTCCTTGTGTTCCTGTGCTCCTGTGTTCCTGTGCTCCTGTGATCCTGTGCTCCTGTGATCCTGTGCTCTTGTGCTCCTGTGACATAACTCTCAATCTTCCTAGCCCTTGAGTAAGTTCCACATGTCATCAAGCGAGTACGCAATGACCTTAGTACTGGCGATAACCGGCATAAAGTTAGTATCCCCATTCCATCTTGGAACGATATGGGCGTGCACGTGACCAGGGAAACCGGCCCCACCAACCTTGCCAAGGTTCATACCGATATTATACCCGTCAGGTTTTAGCGCCTTATCCGACCTACGCTTCATAGCGTTTAGAAGGTCCATGAAATCGGCCAGCTCCTCCTTCTTTAAAAGTTCAAGGCTCTTAACGTGTCTTTTGGGCGCTACCATTACGTGGCCATTATTATATGGGAATCGATTTAATATACACAGCGCGTGCGTGCTTCTTCGCAAAACAAGGCTCTTTCTTTCAGAAATCCTGCCGCTCTTATAGCGACAGAATATACAACCTCTCTTCTTCTTAACGGATATATATGCTTTTCTCCACGGCGCCCAAATGCGGTCCATTAATACCTCACTTGATAGAAATACTTAAATCCAAAAGTCAAATGTCAAAATCCAAATAAATTTTCAAGCTATATTCGAATAATCCTTCCCGTTATCTTCTTCCCTACTTCAATGATCCCGAAACTGGTGAAGGAAGCGAACACCTTATCCGTTGGGCTACCGGGATTAAAAAGAAGTCTGCCTCCGAATACTAAATTAATTGCAGCATGCGAATGGCCAAAAACGATCGCGTCGACTTTTTTAAATTTCTTTGATACAGTCTCTATTAGACAGACGGGCGACCCGTACCCATGAATCAAGCCTATCGTGAATCCACCGATCCTTATTACATCCTTTTCCGGGAGGGCTGCTTTAACATCCGCCATGTCCATATTGCCATGTACCGCGCGGGTCTCCGCAATTTTTTTTAGCTTGTCAACTACGCTCATCTCAACGAGATCACCCGCATGGAGGATCAGATCGACCTTCTCAAACTCCTTGTAGACGACCCGCGGAAGATCAAGTGCTGCCCTCGATATATGCGTATCTGATAGTACCCCTATTCTCTTCATCTTATTTATTCGTATGCCATATTATATTTTTTGTATAATTTTAGAAGCTCGTTTACGTTCGCGGGATCCCATACCCACACACTCTTCTCCTTTGCAAGGAGCAGGGCGTTCTCATCTATGCCCCCGAGCGCTATGTATATCTGCCTGCCTATCTTATCTCGCATATGACGGTATCTTTCGATAAGATCCGCTACGTCGGGCTCCTCGATCTTCTTCATAGCTATGCAAGATACCCATAGTTTACCGGTCCGCTCCTGTTTCGCGATCAGGTCCTGGCACTGCCCCGGATCTGCGAAATCTACGCTTTCAAAACGGGAAAGTTTCTTTTGCCTCTTATCTATTTCTACAGTTTCCCCATTGAATGAAGAGAAGAGTTCCTTAACGCGTTCGATCAGGTTCTTTTGACTTTCGAAAAGATAACCGTCTATGTCCTTCTTGATCTCCTGCCTGAAATCGTTTGCCTTGTCGAACATGTCGTCAACAAGCGCTGTGCGCCTGGCATGGTATACGGTTCTCAGCCAGAATTTGAAGACCTTATCCTGTAATTCGTAGAACGATCCGTTCTTATAGACCATGTCGAATTCTTCAAGCTCAACGAGCTTTCCGGTAAACCCGCCCGTGCTCTTCTTATTTAGCCATCCTGCGATACCTTTTAGTTTGTTGGCGCCGCAGGCCATAGCTATCAGCACGTCCAGGAAGTCTTTCCTCCCGCGCTTTTCCAGCAGATTCATTATATTATTGGTAAAATACTGGTTGATCGTCCCGCTCGTATTATGCAAAAGCGAAGTGAAGGCCTCTACCATCACGCCCTCGTCCACATATGTAAACTTCTGGGCGTTGGCGATCTCTAAAATCTTTTTCGAGATCACGTCCAGGTAAAATGGTGTCTTGTCCGCAAAATCGATGATGTAATCGGCGTATCTTTGCGGCAAGGTTATGTTCTGCATCTTCTCTCTTAAGAAAGCATGAGAAGTCTTCCAGTCGAAGCCGGAGACTTCAACGATCTCGAAATTACCGTATAGAAGAGCGAGCTTCTCCGAGAGTATCTTCTTTATCGCGCTCTTCTGTGAGCTGGATACGATATACATAGTATCCTTCTGGATCATTATGATCTTCCCGAAATGGATGTATGGCTTCTTTATCCTGAAGAATTCAAGGTTGTGAAATTCGTCAAGGATCACTATGCAGGATTTCCCGGTCTCCTTATTTAAGATGGACGTTAAATTAAGAAGCTCCCTATATGCATAGCTATATTTTCGTTTTGCAAGATCGCTCTTCACCCGCTTTATCGCATATACCGTATGCGGAATGAGCGCTTCTGATTCTTTAATAAGGGCATTTAGATCCTTATCCACCTTACGGTCGCATGAGACCAGATAGTTATAAAGAAGTGTTGCGATAAACTTGTCCGCAAACAACGAGAAAGGCTCTTCCATGACCTCGATATATAAAGGCACGAGGCTGGTGTCCTTTAATAAATATAGGAACTGGTAGAGAATAGAGGACTTGCCGGAGAGCATCTGGCCGGTAAGCGCCACGTTCTGCCTATAACCGCCCCTTAAAGCATTGACCCTCTTGCCTAAAATGCTTAATACGTCTTTCCTGCCGAAGAATGTACTTCCAACTGCCGGTTCATTTAACATAACGTACGTACCTAAGGTAAATAGTAGAACGGGTTCTGGGGCTGGTGGTTCTTCCTTATCTCGAAATGGAGCGTCGGATCGTTCGCTCTCCCGCTTCTTCCTACCTTTGCCACAACTTCACCCTGTCCCACATTTTGGTTCATCTGTACCAGGTTCTGCGAATTATGAGCATACACTGTCTGGTAGCCATCTTGATGGTCTATTATAATTGTCTTACCGTAACCCTTCAAACGATCATCGGCAAAGGTTACACTGCCGCTCCTGGAAGCAACAACATTTGCGCCCTCAGCGCTCTGGATGTCTATGCCCTTGTTCTTGGTCATGTCCTTCATCGAGCCGAAATATGAGACCACTTTGCCGTTTATCGGCCACACAAAACTCTCGCTCTTTACAGAACGCGCAGGCTTAGAGACCAAGGCCTTCTCCTTTACTTCGGGAATGAAGATAAGCTGGCCAACCTCAAGCTTGCTGGAATCCGGCAGATAGTTAGCCTTTATGATACTATCCAGGCTTATGTTGTACATCTTTGAGAGGTTCCACAGAGTCTGCCCCCTGCTCACCTCGTGGTAGAATCCCGGTACAGCAGGTTTACCAAGATCAACCGTCGGCCTAGGCACCGTCGCGCATCCCACCAAGGGCAATATCAACAACACGCTTAAAATACGTCTTATCATCCCTAAATTTGTTACTGTCAAGTTAAAATAGTTTAAAGTGTCAATCCGTAACAATTTTGTCGTTCTCAAAGCCACTTCCAGTCACACGTCTTTGCGAGGCACCGTAAGATTCGAGCGTGCCGAAGCCTGCCTGCCCGAAATATACTGGCAGGCCCGCCTGCCATTTAAAAGCTTTGGCGGGCAGGCAGGCAATCTCATCGAGCTAGTCTGAGATTGCTTCGGTGCGCTCGCTTTTTTACGGCACCTCGCAAAGACGAGTGGAGAAGCGATTACCATGCAGAAATCCTCGCTCACTTTCGGCCGGTCCTTTCCCTCCGGGCCTACGGCCCGTAGGGCCGGAGGCGGACTTACGGCCTCTTCCGACCGGAGTTTACACGGCGCAAAGCGCCGTGGTCGGCGTTCGCTCGTTTCGATTCCCTTAAGAATCGAATAATTGCGGAGCGGCTAGCGGGAATCGAACCCGCGTAACTAGCTTGGGAAGCTAGCACACTACCATTGTGTTATAGCCGCATGCCTCGATCCCGGCGACATCTTAATCCCCGTCTTTGCGAGGCACCGAAATATTTGGAACATATGTACGGCACCTCGGCCTGTTAGATATTCATATCTAACAGGCCTCGCAAAGACGAGTGGTAGCTGTCACTTCTTCGCCGTTAAGCATCTTTCGCTAATTTTAAGAGAACAATAATCGCTGCACATCGTACATACATCATTTATAAGCGGAGTAGAGCTACTTCTGTATTTCTTACACCTCTTTGGGTTAATAGCCAGAGCAAACTGCCTTTTCCAATCCCTGGAAAAACGGGCTTTTGATATGGCGCGGTCTTTCTCTACGGCGCCCGGTACCCCCTTTGCGATATCCCCCACGTGCGCTGCTATCTTTGAAGCAATTACCCCCTCTTCGACATCTTCAAGCGTAGGCAGCCGCAGATGTTCAGCCGGCGTAACGTAACATAGATAGTCCGCTCCGTAGCTTGCCGCAAGCGCGCCACCGATAGCGCTGGTAATGTGGTCATATCCTGGCGCAATATCAGTTACCAGCGGTCCCAGCACATAAAAGGGGGCGCCATTGCATATAGATTTCTGCAACTCAACATTTGTCTTAATCTGATCTATGGGGACATGTCCCGGACCCTCTATGATCACTTGAACACCCTTGCGAAACGCTCTTCTTTGCAGATCTCCCAGTACCAATAATTCATCAAGCTGCGGCTTATCCGTCGCATCCGCGATCGCGCCCGGCCGCATCCCATCACCTAGACTCAGCGTTATATCGAAGCTCTTCGCTATATCAATTATTTCATCGAACATCCTATAGAGGGGGTTCTCCAGGCCGTTACGCAGCATCCATTCCATAAGAATGGCCCCACCCCTGGATACCATACCCATTATACGGTTACTCTCGATGAGGGACTTTACTGTCTTTTGTGTAATGCCCGAATGTATCGTAAAGAAATCGACACCCTCGGTCGCCTGATCCCTTATCGTATCCATAAAGAAAGATTCCGGTATACTCTCCAGACTACCGTACTGCTGCGTTCCCAAAACGGCTATTTCATACAGAGGTACCGTACCCAGCGGTATATTGGAATTTTCCAATATATTCGCGCGTACCTTCTTTAGATCCTTACTCGTAGATAGATCCATCACAGTATCCGCGCCCAGGGATTCGGCCTTCTTCAACTTCTTTAATTCAAAAGCAACGCTCGATTGGTCCCGAGAAGTGCCGATATTTGCGTTGATCTTTGTCGCCAAACCCTTTCCGATGGCGCACGGCTTCTTTAGCGGTCTTTTTCGATTCTTAGGGATAACTACATACCCGCGAGATATGTTCTCCGAAAGAATAGATTTGTCTATTTTTTCAACCGCAGCGATCCTCTTGATAATAGACGGTGATATCCCCGCTTTTACTTTTTCGATCAATGTCATCTTATTGGCTCCCTGCCCTTAGCAGTTCCTTTTTTATGGCCTTTATCTGGAATATCGACCTTGCGACACAAATTCCGTCAGCGCCGCTTTCAAAAACGTCCCTAATGTTTCTTTTATTGATCCCGCCGATCGCAAAGACCGGAACGCGCGAAACTTTCTTAACTCTTTTAACGAACTCCACACCCGCCTGCTTCAATCCACGTTTCAATGGTGTAGCAAATACCGGTCCGGCGCCGATATAGCTTATCGGTTTACTGCTCGCGTTTCTGGCTTCCCGCACAAAGTGCACGGTCGCACCGATAAGGCTCTTCTTCTTAAGCAATCTTAGTACCGATCCCTGCGCAAAATCCCCACTTCCTAAATGTACGCCGTGCGCGTCACTTGCAAGCGCAACGTCTATCCTATCATTTATTACCAGCGTCTTCTTATGAAATGCTGCAACACGCCTTATCGTCTTAGCAAGGCGGACCAATACATAAGAGGGGAGATTCTTGAATCTAAGCTGTATAATGTCGGCTCCGTTCCTGAACAAGTGATCAGCCAGTTTTACGGGATCATTCCCACGAATAACTTCGCTGTCAATTATGCAATAAAGCTTCCAGTTTGACACTGGACCTCTTTTCCAGCTCATATGCTCTAAAACGCGTCTTTTTAAAGCTTTGAGATATTTTTTTGTCTATGAGCTTCGATATCTCTTCAAGCACCCTTAACGCTTCCTTTGTCCGCTGCGCATTAGCGCAAAAGATATCTCTGACATCTCTTCGCCTGCTTTCGGTGCGAATAGTCGATCTGCCATAGTCCCTTCGGATGTTTCGCGCTCTTAGAATGAGAGGCTTTGTGCGGTGGGCCCTCTTCGCCAGTTCTCTTACACGGTGCCTTAACGACTTAAAAGACCTGAGCAGACTCTTATCTTCTAAGATAAAACGTACAATGTCTTCGCAAACCCGGAGGCCCTCCTGTGACCTGTTCAGATTTACATCAATGATTCTTAAAAGTTTATCCATTTTGCTCGAAACTACTAACCGGCGTTTCACGTTTAACGTATAGGCTAGTATTTTACGTTTATAAATACTCTTTCTTTCTAACCCATCCGCTATGCGCTATCCACTAATCTTTTTTATGCGCTCAATTAATGAAGTTGTCGAATACCCTTTAACGAACGGTACAGTTACCACCCTGCCGCCGAACCTCTTTACATGATCCGCGCCAACTATATCCTTTTTGCGCCAGTCTCCGCCTTTTACAAGGATGTCCGGCGTAAGACTTGTTATGATTCTCCCGGGTGTTGAGTCTCCAAATATGGTAACATAATCGATAGACTCAAGAGCCGATAGAACGATCGATCTTTCACGCTCTTTCGTTACAGGCCGGCCTCTTCCTTTTATCCTCCTTACAGAGGAATCGCTATTGAGGCCTACTATAAGCACCGAACCGAGTTCCTTACATTTTTTAAGATATGAGACGTGGCCAAAGTGAATAATGTCGAAACAGCCATTGGTAAATACGATCTTCTTGCGCATCTTCTTCGCTGCTCTTACGATCCGCTTCAATTCGTTTAATGTCTTTATTTTTTTTGATTTGGCCAATCTACTCTCCATATTCTAGCTTCTTAGAGCATTAGCTAACTAGCTTCTTAGGTAAGACTAATTCTCACATGTCCTAAAAGGCTAGTAAGCTAAGAAGCTTCCCATAACGTTTCCCACATTCCCTAAAAAGCTAGAAAGCTAAGAAGCTAAAGCTCTAATGCTCTATTTACCAGCTAGAAAGCTTCCTGAACATTTTCCCACATTACCTAATAAGCTAAAAAGCTAAGAAGCTAGAAAGCTTCTTCTATGAGTTCACAGATAATATGTATCACAAGTATATGCGCTTCCTGCACGCGAGGCGTATCGCCGGACGCAACAGCGATAGTGACATCCGCGATGTCTCTTATGCCTGCTCCTCCATTACCGGCAAACGCGATAGTTCCCATCCCGATCCTGTGCGCCTCTTTAAGAGCCTCGATAACATTGACGGATCTTCCGCTTGTCGATAGACCGACGGCTACATCACCTTTTTGTCCAAGCGCCTCAACCTGCCTCTTGAAGCATATGCTATATTCGTAATCATTCGCGAGCGCAGTAAGCGTCGAAGTGTTTGTAGTCAGAGCTACAGCCGGCAAGGCCCTGCGCTCCTTCTTAAAACGTCCAACCAACTCACCAACCATGTGCTGGCTATCCGCGGCGCTACCCCCATTCCCGAAAACAAGTACCTTGTGCCCGCTCTTTAGAGCTTCCACAAGTCGAGTAGCAGATTTCTCGATCGACCTGAGACACTCCTCGGAAAGCAGCGATCTCTTTGCATCCCGGCTCTCTTCGATCAATCTCTTGATCTTTTCCCGCATCTCTTCTCCCCTCTTAGCCAAAGAATAGCTTAGCCATTTCGTAAAATTTCATATCTACGGTCTTAAGCGTGCCGACAGCATCTTCGATCGGGACACCTACAATTTCATTTCCTTTGAGACTTGCCATCTTACCGAAGTCGCCGCTTAGCGCAAGCTCGACGGCCTTTACGCCAAATCTCGTTGCCAGCACTCTGTCGAACGCGCTTGGAGTGCCGCCCCTCTGTATGTGACCAAGAACCGTTACCCTGGTCTCGTAACCTGTCCGTTTTTCAATCTCCTGGCCAAGCATCTGTCCTATGCCTCCCAGAAGAACGTGTCCAAAAGAATCCTTCTTCTCGGTCTTAAGAACCAGGCTCTCTTCCTTCATTCTTGCGCCTTCGGCAACAGCGATAATACTGAAATCCTTATCGCCCTCATGCCTCTCCTTTATAACCCTGCAAATTTCATCCATGTCGATCGGGACCTCCGGTATAAGTATGAGATCCGCTCCGCCCGCGATCCCGGCATAGGTTGTTATCCAACCGGCATGGCGTCCCATTATCTCTACTACCATAATGCGGTGGTGACTCTCCGCGGTCGTATGGAGCCTATCGATAGCTTCTGTAGCGATATTGACAGCCGTATCGAAGCCGAATGTGAAGTCCGTGCATGAAAGATCGTTATCGATGGTTTTCGGTACTCCGACAACGTTAATGCCCTCTTTTGACAGTTTAGACGCTACGCCGAGAGTATCCTCTCCCCCTATCACGATAAGCGCATCCAGATGTAAGGCAGCAAAATTCTTCTTAACCTTTTCTACATCGCCCTTGCCCTTATATGGATTGGTTCTGCTCGTGCCAAGTATTGTGCCACCCCTGGGCAGGATACCGGATACAGAATTACGATCAAGTTCGATCACATCCTTCTCTATAAGTCCTTTCCAACCGTTCCGTATTCCCACAATCTTTACATTCTCTTTAAGTGCTTTTCTCACAATGGCCCTTATGGTCGGATTTAAACCCGGGCAATCTCCTCCGCCGGTTAAAACCCCTATGCTCTTGACGCCCATCTCTCTTTCCTCCTTCACTTTTCAGTTATTAGCTTCTTACCCTCGATCGCGATCGGCGAACAGCTAATCTGCGAACGGCATCCGCCTGGATACCTCTTCCGGCTCGCCTTCCGGCGGCTGTTGTTCGACTCTGCCTTTTGAAGATATCTTGTTAACATTTATCTTTATATTGATCGTCTCTTCCACGCCAAGCATATCCTTAACCTTCGACTTAATAAGATTCTGGATCCTCTCGGTCGTCTCGGGGATGTTTGAGTCTGAGAAGATCGTAGCCCGACAAACTACATTAATACCTTTCTTGCTCGCTGTAACAATAGATTTGAGCTCCTTGACCTCCGGCATCCGGCGGATGCTCTTTTTTATAAAGTCCTCTATTGCCGCCAGGGAGACCGTAACCTGACCCTCCGGGTTCTCAAATGCGATCGTCTTCTCCTGCTGCATCTTTCCGAAATTGATCTGGCCGATCAGAAGGCCGATGATAACAAGTACGGCACCGGCAATGCCTACACCCATCCTAACATTCGGGTCTGTATAAACATAATTTACCAAATTCGCTATATCATCCGCCGCAATAAGATTGAGCGACAGATAGATCAGGATCCCACCGAGACCGACGAAGAAGAACATGCACACCAAAATAAAAAAACCTTTAATCAATCTCATTATTACCTCCATCTTTAACCTATATCTTCTCGTACATCTTATCCGCAAAAGATGTTGAGTATTTTCCTCTTATGAACGCGGGGTTGGACAGGACCTTCCGGTGAAATTCAACAGTTGTCTTGATAGGTTCTATCATAAATTCTTCAAGCGCCCTCTGCATGACAGAGATGGCAAGGCGTCTGTTAGCCGCGCATGTCACAACCTTAGCGATCATCGAATCGTAATAAGGCGATATCTCATAGCCGGCATATATGTGCGTATCAACCCTTACGCCGGGCCCCCCGGGCAGGTTGAGTGAAGCTATCTTACCCGGACACGGCCGGAAGTCGTTATCAGGATCCTCGGCATATATGCGACACTCTATAGAACTTCCCTTGACATCCGTATCATCCTGCTTTCTTGTCAGCTTCTCGCCGGCAGCCACCCTTATCTGCTCCTTTACAATATCCATTCCTGTTAGCATCTCCGTTACGGGGTGTTCGACCTGCACGCGTGTATTCATCTCCATAAAGTAAAAATTATTATTCTTATCCATAAGAAATTCGATCGTGCCGGCATTCACATACCCTATGGACTTAGCGCACTTTATGGAGAGATCGCCCATCTTCTTTCTCAATTTCTTGTTCATGAAGGGTGAGGGGGACTCTTCGATCAATTTCTGGTGCCGCCTCTGTATCGTGCAATCCCTCTCGCCCAGATGTATAATGTGCCCGTATAAATCACCCATGAGCTGAAATTCGATATGACGCGGCTCATCTATATACTTCTCGATATAGACGCTGGGATTGCCGAAAGCAGCTTCGGCCTCTCTCTGCGCCGTCAGAAAGGCGCTTACAAGGCGAACATCATTATGACAGACGCGCATCCCTTTCCCGCCGCCACCCAGAGCCGCCTTTATGATGACGGGGTAATTTATCTTCTTGGCTATCTTTAAGGCTTCCTCTTTTGAGTTTACAACGCTCAGGCTGCCCGGGATGACCGGAAGACCTGCCTTCTTGGCTACCTGCTTGGCAGCCATCTTATCGCCCATGAGCCTTATGTTCTCAGGCGTCGGTCCGATAAACTTTATCTGGCAAGATTCGCATATTTCAGCGAAATGCGCGTCCTCCGCGAGAAAGCCGTAACCCGGATGTATAGCTTCAACATCGGTAATTTCTGCTGCGCTTATTATGCTCGGTATATTTAAGTAGCTGTCTATGGCCGGCGCCTTCCCTATACAGATCGCTTCATCGGCCAATCTCACGTGCAAGCTCTCCCTGTCGATCTCGGAAAAGACCGCAACCGTCCCTATGCCAAGCTCCTTACAGGCCCTTATCACCCGTACAGCGATCTCGCCCCTATTTGCTATTAATATCTTTGAGAACATCCGACTACCTCTTGATTTAACGTGTAGCCAAATTAATAGTACGGTATCGACAGAAACCGTGTTTTGATATCCGAATTACTATCATACTTTTGCCAACTCTGTCATCCCCGCGAAAGCGGGGATCCAGGCGAGCCACCATGGATTCCCGCTTTCGCGGGAATGACAAAAATAATTAAGACGGTTCAACTAGGAATAGGACCTGCCCGAACTCGATGGGCTCAGCGTTTTCCACAACGATGTCTACTATCTTACCGCTCACATCGGACTTGATCTCATTCATAAGTTTCATTGCTTCAATGACACAAAGTATCTGGCCCTCTTTTATGACTGAACCTATATCCACGAATGGCTTGGCATCGGGCGAGGGCGATAGATAAAGCGTTCCGACCATCGGCGCCTTGATCTCTACTATGTTCGTCTTCTCTTCTTTGACCTGCACAGGGGCTACCTGCGTAGCAGGCGTAAGAACCGGCGAGGGAACATGCAAGGCCTTCCCGATCTGTCCGTCCTGACCCTTCCTTAAATGTATCTTCGCTCCTTCATCTTCTATGCTTATCTCCGTAAGATTATACCTCTCCATCAGGCCTATGACCTCTTCGATCTTCTTGATATTCATTTGCACCCCCTAGGCGCGACCGGCGTAATCCCCGGTACGCGTATCTACTTTGATAGTCTCATCGTTATTTATGAACAGAGGCACCCTTACCGTTGCTCCAGTCTCTACGGTAGCCGGTTTAAAGCCGCCTTTTGCAGTATCGCCTTTTATCCCGGGTTCAGTATATGTCACTTTAAGCTCTACGAACGACGGAAGCGTAATGCCGACTACCGAGTTATTGTACATGGAGGCCGTTATCTCCATCCCATCCTTGAGATACTTCGCATTATCGCCTATCATCTCTTCGGATATGCCCAGCTGTTCATACGTCGTCTGATCCATGAAATGGTATCCCATCTGATCTTTGTATAAAAACTGCTTCTTCTTCTCTTCGATATAGGCCTGCTTGAAACTGTCATCCGGCCTGTATGTCTTTTCGGCAATGGTTCCGTTTTGCAGGTTCTTGAGCTTCGCCCTTACAAAAGCCCCTCCTTTGCCGGGTTTTGTGTGCTGCTGAGACAATACCATATGGAGCACATTATCGATCAAAACAACAACTCCGTTCCTGAATTGACGCGCAGTAATCATCGTGTTAAAACCTCCGGACCATTATCGGTCAAATAAACCAGATCCTCTATCCTTATGCCACCAAGACGCGGTATATAGAGGCCCGGTTCAACAGTAAATACCATTCCCTTCTTAAAAGTCAATTTGCTATGAACTGACAGGTTGGGCGCTTCATGAACCTCCAGGCCCAGCCCGTGTCCCAATCCATGAAGAATGAACTTTCCGAAACCTGCTTCCTCGATAAAGAGGTTTACCTTCCTGACTACCCGGGAGATGCTTACTCCGGGTTTTATTAACCTGAGAGCCAGCCTCTGCGCATCCTTAACGATCCCGTAAATTCTCTTTATCTTTCCTTTCATGCCCCCCGTAAATACTACCCTGGTGAAGTCCGAACAATAGCTTTCAAACCTGGCGCCGAAATCGAGTAGCACTATATCGTCCTTTTTGATCCTTCTCTGTGATGCAATCGCATGGGGCCACGCGCTGCGGTGTCCGCTTGCAACAATAGTTTCAAAACTGTTAGTCGCGCCCGCCATCCTCATCATCATATCTATTTCGTTCGCAATAGCCTTTTCTCTCACACCAGGCTTGATAAAGCGCCGGATAGCCGGAAATATCTTCTTCGTAATACGAGCCGCTCTCTTTATCTTCAATATCTCCTCTTTGCACTTAACGGCCCGGGCGGTCTCGATTATCCTTTTGGTCGGTACGAGCCTTATCTTGCGTAACGCGCCTTTCAGCTTCTCATGCTCATCGTAGGAGAGATGCTTCGATTCAAATCCAAGCTTGCTCACTTTTCCTTCCTTCAGAATTTCGCTAACCACAGCCGGATCGATCTTCCTGGCACGTTCAAATTCATACCCTTCCACACACGCCTTAGCCGCATCTAAAGCGCGCTCATCGGTAAAAAAGAACCTGTCGCCCCGGGTTGTCAAAAGCAGGAATACATCCTTGCCGGGGAAATCGGTTAAATACAGTATATTGCTCTCGCCTGTAACGAGCAACGCATCGAGCCCGGCTTTCTTTATCAAAGATCTTGTCTTAACCGACTTCTCCATTCTACTTTTCCTCGGCAAGTTTAAATGCAGCCTCAAACCCCAAAAGATAGCTCTGCAACCCAAAGCCCGAAATCTGACCTTTTGCCACAGGCGCGATAAGCGATGTGTGCCTGAATGACTCTCTGGAATAAATATTGGAGAGGTGAACCTCGACTGCGGGAATACCTGACCCGGCAATAGCGTCTCTTATCGCCACGCTTGTGTGGGTAAAGGCGGCCGGGTTTATAAGTATCGCGTTAACCGAGCTTGCCCTGGCTTTGCCGATAGCGTCGACTATATCACCTTCGTGATTGGATTGGAGTATCTCGACGTCTGCCTTCTTCTTCCCTGCGGCAGCTTTAAGCCGGTCATTTATCTCATCTATAGTTATTTTGCCGTATACATCAACTTCGCGCGTTCCAAGCAAATTAAGATTTGGCCCGTGTATTATCAGTATCTTCGGCATGGTTAACCTCCGCTTTATTCGTAACCCGGTCTTTCCGCCTCTTCGATAAGCATTACGGGAATATCGTCGCGTATCGGATACCTCCTACCGCACCCTCTGCATACGATCCTATCGTTTTCCATCACGACATCGAACTTGCATGCGGGACACGCTAAAACAGCTAACAGTTCCTTGTCTACCATATGCTCTCACCCTTTCCTGGTGGAGCCCCCCGTGCTAAAGCCCGGGGCTCCCTCCATCAAAACACATATCCCTTGCCGCAATGAATTTCGCTCGGCCGCAAAGCGGCCAGGCGAAATTCTATCCCGAGCTAAATCCCGGGCAACCCTGCGGGCGGATTAAGTTCGCCCAGCTTGGAAAGATCATCTCCCTTCAGCTTAAATTGGCTGGCAGTAAGGTAGATCACCGCTCCTACCAGGCTCAATACCAAGAGTGAAGCCAGTAACAAGATGCTTGCAGAAAAAGCAACATCGTTTCCGATGATCGGCCCGAAAAGAGCAACCGTCGCGCCTTCCCGGAGACCCAATCCTCCAAGTGATGGCAACATGCTTGCAACACATACCAGTGGCATGATCATAAATACGGCGCCAAGCGATATGTTGTCGACGCCCAATGATCTTATGAGTATAAAAACGACGGTAAAAAAGATGCACTGCGAGATCAAAGACAAGACAAAACACTTCAGGATTATCATCTTCTTGGCTTTATACCCATGGACAGCTTTATAGACCTTTGATAGTTTATCCCCAACATTCCGAAACTTAACTTTAGACAAAAAACCTTGCATCAGTTTCGCAAACGCGCCATTCAGTATAACCAGAATACCAATTGTGCCAAGAACCGCGAATACCAACACGATCTTCTTTACCAGAATATCAGCGCTTTGCCAGGTAAGAAGTAGCGCGCAAGTGCCGATAAAGATGAAACTGCTCATACCTATAAAACGATCGATAAAGACCGCTATTACGGACTTTGAGGCTTGCTTCGTCTGCTTAAAAACGTAGTATGTCTTTACAATATCACCGCCTACCGCCGTAGGCATAAAGTTGTTAAAGAAGTATCCTATAAATGTAAGCTGGACGATCCTGCCATATGGAATGCGAAGGCCCTCGCCTATTATCACTAAATTAAGTCTGCACGATATCGCGTAAACGTTTAATATAAAAAGAGCTATCGCCAAAATAAATAGCGATATATTGACCCTTGAAAGCGTACGCGCGATCTGGCCAAAGTGTCCCCTCATATTCCATGCCAGGAAGAAGATGAGGCCTGCGCTAACCATAACCCGCAATATTATGCTCAATTTGCCCTTCATGGTAGGACTTAATATATCATGATTAGTATTAATAGTAAAGTCAAAAAGGCTACCTTTTTTACGCAAAAGACGCAAAAGGGTAACCGCAAAGGTCGCAAAAACAGAACTCTGTCTTTGCGAGGCACCGTAAGATTCGAGCGTGCCGAAGCCCCGCCGCATGCTTCGCATGGCGGGGTCCCGCCATACGAAAGTAACGGCGGGACAATCTCATCTTTTGTCATCCCCGCGAAAGCGGGGATCCAGAGTGGACTCATCAAGAGTGCATGCATGGATTCCCGCTTGCGGGGGAATGACAGAGAAAAGGCTTCGGCACGCTCGCTTTTTTTACGGCGCCTCGCAAAGACGAACATAGGATATAGTAATAAAAAAGATGGGATCAGGGTTAGGGTTTGCTGCTCGGTTTGTCGATTTCGGGAGTATTTGGAAGATCCAATTTTATCGTAGATTCAACGTTGTCCTTGAATCGTTTTATGTGAATATCGCCTACCTTGTATGCCGTCTGGGCCCTGTCAATGGCGAGCCCCATATCTTCATACCTCTTATAGAAATGGCTGAAATTCCTCTCTATTTTTGTTAAAGCTTCCTGCAATTTCTTTGCGCTCTTTATGATATCGAGGTTCCTCACACCCATTATAATTAGCTGGAGGAACGCGTAGAACGTGTTGGGGCTTACCGGAACCACCTTGTTATTCCTTGCGAATTCATAAATATTGCAGGGATGCCCGAGATAGTTCTTCTCAGCGATCGTCTCGTAATAGATCGACTCAGACGGTATGAACATGATCGCGAAATCCGAAGTTCCCTTATGCGGTTTTACATACTTGTTCTTTATCGAACTTATCTGGATCTTTAGCCCGTCCTCATAAAGTTTCCAGGTGCGCTTCTTCTCTTCCTCGTCCTCGGCGTTCAGGTACTTTTCATAGATTTCCCTCGGGAACTTGGCGTCGATCGGTATCACAGTCTCTTTGTATTTTACGACGGCGTCTACCCGCTCCGCCCCATCTATCGAATACTGCTTCTCCCATATGCCCTTGGGCAGAACCTTGTCCAGCATCTCTTCAAGTATCTCCTCTCCATAGCTGCCCCGGAGCTTCGGTGTTTGGAGCAGATACTTAAGAGAATGCCCAAGCTCTTTTGCATCCCTCTGTTGCTCAAGCATCTTCTCAAGTGTTGAGCCCATGATCTTTATCGTGTCGAGTGTCTTTATCGCATGATCGGATATTATATTCTTTGACGATTCGACCTCCCTGCGAGCGGTCTCCATCGTCTTATACATAATATCCTGGAAACTGACAAATCTCTCATTTACCGTAGATTGCATCTTCTCTTCAAGTCTTCCATAACGGGAAGTTCTGATCGTAATGAATAGAACAAGCGCTACCAGAATAACAAGTAATCCGACAATTAAGGTTTCCATATGTCAAAATTGAGCCCTATCTTCTCTCTTATCTTTGAAAGTGCCGCGCGCGCCGCCCTCTCACCGTCATGTATAGCTTCCCTTGCGCGATGAAATGCAAACTGGTCCATGTCGTGGAGCTTCGGCTTAATTACAATATCCGCTTGCTTCGACTGGTATTTATCGAGCTCTTCACCGAGTATCTGAATAGATTGTATGAACATCTGAAAGAGGTTCGTCAGCTTTCCCTTCTTTACGCAGAACCCGATATCAATTGCTATTATTATGTCGGCGCCGAGCTTCTTTGCCATCTTGACCGGAATGCTGTTGCGTATGCCACCGTCGCCCAGCATGCGCCCTTCAACTGTAACCGGTGGAAATATGCCCGGCCACGAGCAGCTGGCTTTTATCAGCTTCTTCAGGTTGCCTTTCGTATGGAGAACCTCCTCCCCGCTTTCAATATCCGTTGTGGTTATCGCAAGAGGTATCCTGAGATCCTTGAAACCCCTGGAGCCCAGAAAGCTGTCTATAATATTCTCCAGCCTCTTGCCCCTTAAGATCGCTGTGCGGGATATCGAAAAGTCTGCCAGACTCTGCCATGTAAATTTTGTAGCGTACTTCTCCATGGTGTGCGTAGGAACGCCCAGCGAATACGCGGCTCCTATCAGACTGCCTATGGAACTGCCGACGATGAGGTCTATAGGCACGCGCTCTTTCTCTAGCACCTTCAGCACTCCGATATTGGCTATCCCTCTTGCCGCCCCGCCGCCTAACGCAAGACCAACTTTCTTCTTTTTAAAGAATGGCATATCTCACCTCGGTTTAAAATTATTGCGTGCAAAAACACGCATAAACCCTATGTTACCCTGTCCTTACGAGTCACTTCAAGATACGAACGTGCCAAAGCATCTCTGATTCCCCCGTCTTTGCGAGGCAACGTAAAATTCGAGTGTGCCGAAGGAATCTCAAGGTTGAAACAAGTTGTCATTCCCGCGGAAGCGGGAATCCATAGATATGCTCTCGTCGAATTCACCCTGGATCCCCGCTTCCGCGGGGATGACATATGAGAAAAACAGAGATGCAGAGTTCCGTACGCTTAGCATTTTACGGCACCTCGCAAAGACAGGTCTTCTGTTGTCCGTCTCTCGAGATCAGTATATCGCTATCCCCGCATATCCGACTACAGATGAATAGTCGCCGGAAACATCCCCGCTTGTTCTATATCTTATCAATTTAGCATTCTTGGCGCCAAGCTCAATGCACGCCTGCATCATAATGGCAGTAGGCGCAAATCCACACATGCTGATATCGTTCTTCTCAACGGTTTCAATAAAGCCGTCCACATCCAGAGAGAGTACTTTCTCAATTGCGAGCGCGTCCTTCTTCTTCGCAAGCTCTTGAGATTCGTAATGCGTCATGTCGCTGGAAGCAACGATAAGCACTCGATCCTTCCATGCGTTTATGGCAGATGCGAGCTCGGCACCGATCTCTTTTAAGACGCGCCTTTCGGTATGCGCTATTACGATCGGCACGATCTTGAAGTCACTCTTAAAATGCTGTATAAACGGCAGTTGCACCTCGATGGAATGCTCCCCGTCATGACAAAGATGGTCCTTCTCTATGTGCCGTGATCCTGCGAGGATCTTCTGTGCCATTTCGCCATCAACCTTGACATCCCCTAAAGGGGTCTTCCACGTTCTATCATCATCAAGACCTACCGGCTTTCCGAGCCCTGTATGATTGGGCCCCAGCACTATGTAGGTGCTCTTAGATTCAATTGACGAAAATAGTTCGCCGGCTACTCGGCCTGAATAGACATACCCGGCATGGGGTGACACGACACCGATTGCGCCTATCCTATCCTTGACTGTAAGGCTGAGATCGGCCACTTCTCTTGCGAGATCGGATCTCTTTGCGTTATAAAACCGGCCTGCCACTACAGGCTCTCTTATCACTGGCCCATCTCCTGGTCTAAAAACTTAAGCGACCCCTTCACTTCCTCGGCGGTAGCGATTTTATGTGCTTCGATGACTTTGAGCGTGTCAGGTTTTATATACGGCTTCAACCTTTTGAAGTCGAACTCCCCGCACCCGGGAGCCCTGTGATCATCAAATAACATTATATCATGCAGATGAACACCAATCAAGCGGCTGGCCAGATTTTCCAGTAAGTCTTCATGTTTTATTATAGACAGATTCTCGTAAAGCTGCGCATGCCCGGTATCGTGCCAGTAGAAGAGATGCTCATCATCGATGGTATTGAATATAGTCTTAAACTCCGCCAGTGACGGCATCTCATTTATGTAATATCTGTTCTCTAAAGCCAGGTTTACACCTATCAGCGCCGCATATTTTAAAAGCTCCTTTAAGCTCTCCATCGCGCGGCTTAAGTAAGGTTTCGCCAGCCTCTGCCTCTCTCCTAAAGCAATCTCTTTCTCCTTTTCGAATCTGGCTCTATCTGAGATAGCAAAGAGACTCCTGGTCCTGTCCTCCATATCTATCCTGCCAAGATGCATAACCAGGACTTTTGCTTCCAATCTCTTCACAAAATCCATACTCCGTTTTGTGAATTTCACAGCAAGAGCCCTTTCGGAAACATCGGGACTTGCCAAAGAATAATATTCCGGGGAAGCATCTTTCGGCTTCACGCCGCTGGGCAGTGGGCAATAATTATGGGTGCTTGTAACGCTGATATCCCCTGCATCCTTCAGCTTCACAAAATCATTCACCTGCTCTTCAGTCAGGGCAAAATTTAGTTCAAAGCGCTCGAATCCGAGCGCCTTTAACTCGTCAACCATTCCCTTTGCATCTTTATGCGCTCTGTAGTTCCAGGATGTTGAGATGGCGTAAAGATTGTCTCTATTCATTTCCTTGCCCGGCGATCGTAACAATGACCGACTTATCCAGTTTAATATATCTCTTTGCGGTTTCTACAATATCGTCTCTTGTCACAGCTGATATGGCGCTGGGGTAATTCAGGTAAGAGTCGTAACCTACATCGTAAGTTTCGTCAAGAGCCATTATATATGCAAGGGAGGCATTGGTCTGCAGGAATATCTTGTGACGGCCGATGAGAGAGGTTTTAGCCAGGTCAATCTCCTCGCCTGTAACCTCACCGCCTGACACCTTTTCAAGCTCTCCTATCAAGACGCGCCTGGCTTCATCAAGGTGCGTCTTGTCTGTTGCTATATACGATCCAACGAGCCCTGGATCTATCCCCGGGACTGAGAATGTCCCAAGCGAATATGAGAGCCCCAGATTATTACGCACGGATTCATAGAGCCGCCCGTTCTCTCCTGATAAAATAGAACTTAAAATATCCAGGGCAAATCTATCATTGTTAGCGTAAGTCGTTCCCCTGAAACCTGCGGCTACAATCGACTGCTCTCTTGGCAGGTCGAAATCCGCGATCTTTCTTTCGGTTAACGGTTCCTCTTCTATTCCCGGGAACTCCGGCGCGTTTCCCCTCCAGCCCGAAAAGAGACCCGTGATCGCGGCTTCCATCTCTTCCGGATCAAAGTCTCCCACTAAAGAGATCACCATATTCCCCGGAACACAGAACCTGCCATAGAATTCCTGCACATTCTCCCTTGTGAGACCGAGTACCGTATCAACCTCACCGATCGTCCTGAGCCTGTACGGGTGCGAACTGAAGAGCGCCTGTTGAAGCTTTAAAAAGATAGCGCTGTAAATATCATCATCCTGACTCTTTATGAGGGCGAATATCTTCTCCTTCTCTTTAATTATCTCACTTTCAGGAAAACTCGCGCCTCTAATAACATCCCCCAGGATCTCCAGAGTCTCCTTTGTATCTTCCCTTAAAAAATTTAGAGAAATGCCAAACGTGTTCTTGCCGCTAAAGGCCGATATCGAGCCTCCTCTGCATTCGATGATGGGGCGAATCTGGGGCTCTTGCCGTTTAGTTGTCCCCTTCAATAGCATAGTGCTTGTTAGATTTGAAATGCCGTTATTGAGATCTGTTTCTGCCCTTACCCCGCCCAGGAATGAGCATACAGCGGAGATCTTCGGTATCCTGTGATCCTCCTTCAGTATAAGTCTGATCCCGTTTGGAAGCATCTTCTTTATCGGGGCCCCACCCTTAACAGAGGATCGCGCTTCACCGCCTACATCGCCGGGTGGAAGCGTGGTCTTCGTATCGGAAAGGGCGCTCTCTTTTCCAGCGCTCTTGGGATAAAGGCTTACGATCGTAGCGTTCTTTTTGCCAAGATACTTTTTAGCAACACGTTTTATCGCCTCATTGTCTACTCCCCTTACGCTCTCTACATAATTCTTGAAATAATAAGGATCCCCGGCAAAGAATTCGCTTTGCGATATCGCTCTGGCCATCCCGCCGGTCGTCTCAAGAGAATCGATATAGCTTGATACAACGATGTTCTTGGCGGTATTTAGTTCGCCGGGTTCTACGCCGTTATGGGCTACCTCCTCGATCTCCTTAAATATCTCTCTCTTTGCAGCTTCGATCTTTTCGCTTGCGCAAACGACGTAGTTAATAAAAAGACCCGGATATTTTGGCGTATAATTGAAGGTGCTTACCGAATAAGCGATCTGGCTCTCCTTCACAAGTCTCTTTATTAGCCTCGAACCGTCCCAATCCCCCATTATAATACTGAGGAGATCCAGGGCATAGGTATCGTCGTCAGCAAGCGATACGGTGTGATAGCCGATAGAAAGATACCCTAAATTTACGTTGGCCGCCTCGGCTAATTCGCGCATAGCGTTCTGCCCGGACTCGCTCTGTATGCCGACCTCCGGCAGACGCGACCTCTCTTTATTTTTAAAGAGCTCTTTTGCGCTATCCAGCGCCGCTACGGTATCGACATCTCCTGCAATCGCAACTATGATATAATTAGGGATATACCGGGAAGCGTGGTAACTGATAAGATCGTCTCTCGTTAAGCCTTTGAAGAGATCTTCGTATCCTATGACCGGCATCCCATAGACGTGTTCCGGGTAGGACTCTTGCCAAAGAAGCCGCATAATGCGCCTTGGTGGATCGTCTATGTTCAGCTTTATTTCTTTCAGGATCACTTCCCGTTCTTTCTCCAGTTCCAATCCATCAAAAGCAGGGTGGAACAGAATGTCCTCGATCAAAACAAGAGCGCTCTGGAAGTGTTCACTCGGCACGGTGATAAAGTAACTGGCGCTGTCAAGCCCTGTCGAAGCATTTATAGTTCCTCCCAGCGATTTCACCTTCTCCTCTATCTCCCCCGGGCCCATCTTCACAGTCCCTTTGAAGACCATGTGTTCTACGAAGTGCGATATACCTGTTCCGGCATAAGTGCCCTCGGAAGAGAGGCCGGCTTTAACTGTCGCTAGTATAGTGACAACAGGGTGCGAATGATCTTCATTTATAAGAACCGTCATGCCGTTCTTAAGCGTGTGCTTTTCGATCTTCAGCGCCGCAGACTCTTCGGATGCACCGCATGAAGTGTAAATGCAAACAAGGCCTATTAACATAGCAATCGTGATAAGACTCTTGTTTGTGGTTCTTTTATTCATGATGATTAGATTATAATGAAATAGGCGGATAAGTCAAGGGTAACCACGGGGAGAATCACATCAACACCCGATCGCTCTGGCTGTGAGACAATTCTTCCGCTAACCAAAGCATGAAGCAGGTGAATGCATGAGAGCATCCTTCTGTCTAACCTGGTTAGAATTGCTCTGTTCAAACTTCAGCGCAGGTTCAATCAGTCCGGGATGCTCAGCATAAAATATTATGCAAAGATTCTCTCTTCTTGCCTCTTTATAAGGTGATCGTCGGTTTTAAGGAAATGTCGTAAGCCAATACATACGATGACCTATAATACCGACTCTCACCTTGTAAAGAGACAAAGAGAGAATATTCGCCTCCCGGACTGCTTGAACCTGCGCTGGTTGTGGGACAATTGTATATGCTCAGTAATTGTGTCCCTTTTTAAATATGTTATACCTGTGTGCTTTTTTGATAAAATTCTGTCATCCCCGCGCAAGCGGGGATCCAGAAGTGTATTCATTCTAATGTATTGTGGCATGACTGGATTCCCGCTTCCGCGGGAATGACAAACTGTTGAACGGATCTATTAAGAGCTTCAAAAAGTTACTGAATTATTGAGCTAATACAACAGTCCTATAGAAATTCCTGCCCGCTTTGCGGACGAGAATTTCTGTAGGGCAGATTGTGTGGGGATCCTGTAGAAATTTACCGTTTGTTTGTTAAGGTAAATTTCTGCAGGGCAAGCGGAAGAATTGTCCCACAGCCAGAGAGATCGGGTGTGATGCGAATACGATCATATCAGATTATTATCATAATGCACTCATTCATCTACCTGCTCCATGCCCTATGTTTTTCACAAAAGATCGGTAAAAAAGCCGGGCAGAGATTCTGAAAGCATTTGAAAGATTTTATAAGATTCGATAGTCGGCACAGGCCAGGCGTCCCAGAGGCGCATATTCTCTCTTTGTCTCTTTACAAGGTGAGAGTTGGTATTCCGGGTATTCGTATATCTTGGCTTACGACATTTCCTAAAAACCAACGATCACCTTATAAAGAGACAAGTTGAGAGAATTTTAGCATAATATTTTAGGCATAAGCCTCTGGGACGCTTGGCCTGTGCTGATTTACAAATCACAAATGGCGATTGCGATTGATCGGTAGCAAACGCAAGAATTGCTCTAATGAAATTAGATGTGGCGTGAATTTCGTTTCTCGCGTGCTACAGTAGAGTGATGAGTGATCTTTAATGTAATATCATCCACCACACCATAGACGCATGGTATGAATATTAGCGTCAAAGGCGTTCCGAAGAATAGGCCCCAGCTAAGAGTAAGCGCGGCCGGTTGAAGGAACGGATCGAGCCCTCCGATACCATACGCAACCGGCGCAAGCCCAAATACGGTCGTTATCGTTGTAAGGATAACCGGCCGGAGCCGGAGTCTGCCGGCTTCGATTATAGACTCCATCCTATCTTTTCCGCTTAGCCTCAGTTTATTGATAAAATCTACAAGCACTATCGAATCGTTTACAATTACACCTACCAGACCCACGATCCCAAGGAATGCCATGAAACTGAAAGGCATATTATGCAAGAGTAGGGCAAGAAGCGCTCCAGAAACGCCGAAGATGATCGTCAGCATGATAATGACCGGCTGCACTAGAGAATTGAATTTCGTCGCGAGAATTAAAAATATCAGAAAGAGGGCTATCATGATAGCCTTAAACAGATTGGCAAAGGACTCCTGGGTGTCCTTCTCCTCACCGCCATAGATCACCGTGTACCCCAGAAATCTCGACTCTATATCTTCGAACTTCTTCTTAAGAATGCTGTTTACTTTACGCGATGTCATCGTCTTCTCATCCACCGATGCTGTTACGCGCAGCGCCCGTTTTCCGTCGAGATGTTTAAACGATTCCAGGCGCTTCTCCCGCTTAAACGTCGCGACGTCCTCTAAGTTTATCAGCTTACCGAATCTGTTTGGTATGCTTATCTCTTTAAAGAGCGTCGTTTCACTTCTCTTATCCTCGGGGAATCGTACCAGAACATCGATCTCCTCTTCGGCTTTAAGCTGTTTTATTGACGTTGCCATTCCTCCGCCAACTGCGTTTCTTACAGCCATAGCGATATCCATTACTGTGAGGTACGCGCGTGTGGCCTTCTCCTCATCTATCTCCATCGATATCTCCTCTTTGCCAAATTTATAATCGGTATCGATGTCCGTTACTCCGTCCAGTGTCTTTAATAAAACGATGTACTCTTCAGCGATCTGACTGAGAACCTTATAGTCCTCTCCCTTTATCTTCACATCGACCGCTTTGCCCACAGGCGGGCCGTGGGCTACCTGCTCAAAATAGACCTTTTCGAATCCTTCGACTTCTTCTATCTTTCCGCGCAAAGAATCGACAATCTGAAACGCATCCCTATCACGGCTACTTTCGGCTGTCAAATAAGCGTTTACCTGCACAAGATGGCTACCCCGGCGCGTATACGGGTCCATTGTCCTGCCTTCAAAGATAGTTCCGATGGTCGTCGTATAACTGTCCAGCTCATTTTTCGGGAGAGACTCTATGATCTCTTCGAGCGATCTTGAGAGTTTCGCTGTCTTGTTCAGACTCGTCCCGATTTCTGCTTCGGCCCTCAGATAGAATTCCTCGACACCCCTCTGGGGAAATGCCACTACCCCGAGCCACAATTTCATAGCAATAATTAAAGATATCACAGCCAGGATAAAGACGCCCATCGTTTTATACCTGTACGTTATAGCCAGCTTTATCACCCGCGTATATCCATTCAAAAGCTTCCTGAACCATGGCTTGTCCTTCTGGCTGATCACCTTTTTTGTCTTTTTATCCCTCGCGGGCCTTACAAAATCCGCTATGTGCGACGGGAGAATAATAAAGGCTTCGAAGAGTGACGCAAGAAGCGCGACTATTACCACAACGGGGATCGACCGCACGAACTTACCGATTATTCCTGTCATGAATGCCAGCGGCAAAAATGCGACTATTGTTGTAAGAATGGTTGTAGTTACCGCAGCCATTACTTCCGTAGTCCCTTTGATCGCGGCAGTCTTTGGATCCATGCCGCTTTCGATATAACGGTATGCGTTCTCCGCTATTATTATTCCGTCGTCAACGATCATACCCAGAACAATAACGAGTCCGAACATCGTCATCATGTTTATGCTCATTCCGGTCGCGAGCATAAATCCCAGAGCCATTGAGAATGACAGCGGTATGCCCAGGGCCGTGAATAATGCGACCCGTCTTGATAAGAATATGAGAAGACATACGATCACTAATATGAAACCTATTAATGCGTTGTTCTTTAGAATGTTGAGACGCCGCTTTATATAAAGAGACATGTCGTTGAGCGTATATACATGCATGCTCTCCGGAACAGTAGCCTTAAACTGCCGAATTGCATCTTTTACCTTCGCTACCAGTTCAATTGCGTCCTCTCTCTCTTTCTTTAATATTATAAGATCGATAGCTTTGGTCCCAAAGGACTTTGTGATCTCACTCTCGTCCTCAAACGAATCCACGACGCGAGCCACATCCTTTATTTTAAGCCAGTTTCCGGCGTCGTTGGCCCGGATCACTACCTCCTCAATATCTTTCGACGTTAAGAACTCGCCGGTAGTCCTTATGTTGTACTCGACCTCATGTCCCCTCATTGTCCCGGCCGGAATATTGATATTTCGGAGCTTAAGCGCCTGCTTGATCTCTTCCGTAGATACGTAATAATTTTTTAGCTTATCCGGATCCACCTCAATCCAGATCTCCCGGTCGCGCCACCCCTTCCTCTGAACCTTAGCAACCTCCGGTATGTCCAGAATGATCGATTCCAGCGAATCGGCATACCGCTGCAGCTGGAATTCATCCGCCGCGCCGCTTAATGCAACCTCAATGATCGGGGTTAATTTCATATTGATCTCTTCTACGAGAGGATCGTTCGCGTCTCCCGGCAGATCCCGTACCCTATCAACGGCTCTCTGAATATCGTTAACAACCTTATTCTTGTCACTTGCGTTAGGATTCATCTTAAGATATATCGTGCAGAAGTTGTTGCTAGACATGGAACTTATCTCATCTATGTCATCGACGCCTTTAAGTTCCTTCTCTATCGGGATAGCTATCAACTTTTCGACATCCTCCGCAGTCGCCCCGGGATATCCTACGCTAACCAAAGCCATGTCGAAAGATACATTCGGGAAGACCTCCTTGTTCAGATTGAATACGGCCATGATCCCTACTACTAAAAAGAAGAGAGACAGCAGGTTTACGAATAGGGAATTCTTTACGGAAAACTCTGCGATCTTCATTAGCCGGTAACACCCACCCTTTCAAGTAGCATGTCCTTTGAGTTCTCGAGATCTATCATGCTTGAGTAATATTCCACGAGCGCAAAATACTCGTTTATCTGCGCCAGAAATAGATCGTTCTGATAATCGATCATGGTCTTTGTCGATGAGCGCCCGCGCTTGAAGCTCTTCTCCTCATCCCGCAGTTTCAAAGCTTCGATCTGGCGGATCTTCGATCGTCTCTTTGCGTTCTCGAGATACACATTAACGGCGCGCACGTTATCGTCGATCTCGTTAATGATCTCCTTTTCAAGTTGCTGCATTTTCAATATTGCTCTGGTCTTTTCGAGAAGCGCCGTATTGAGCTGGCCGTGAGCGCTTCTGTTCTCGATAGGCATCTTAACTTCAATACCTCCATAAAGCTTTGGGAATTTATCGGTAGAGAGCTTCTTGTTGGCAGTGGGGAATTTCCTGTGAACTCCATTTACCGTATAGCTACCCACCAGGTCTATCTCCGGCCACATGCTGTTTTTCTTCATCTTCAGTTTTATATTCTTAGCCCGGAGATCGTTCTTCATTGCTTTATAATCCCTCCTTACGAGAAAGGCGCCATTGAGGGACTTTACCATATCCGCGCCTTCCGTAGGTGGCATTAGATCGTTCTCGGGAGTGATGAGGAAGTCGCCGCCCTCATTGATCAGTAGCTTCAATTTATTACTTGCGGTCTTTAGCCTGTTCTCGGCAAGCGCTACCTCTGTCTTCCTTATCCGCATATTGGATTCTGCGGCATATAGAGCTGTAGTCTCAACCAATCCAACCTTAAGATGCTCCTCATTGGCCCTGTATAGCTCTTCCGCCTTATCCATGATCTGTTGTCTGAACGCAAAATCCTTATAAGCCAAAATAAGCCTCCAATATGCCTTCTCGATGTCGGCTATCACATCCTCTATCCTGTCCAGGGTGCCGAGATCCGCGTTAACGATCTCGATCTCAGTCAACTTGATATCACTCCTGTCGATATAACCGAAAAAGTTGTAGAGCACGGGTTGCCTGAGGGAGAACGAGAGCTCGGCAGTATGGAGCGGGTTGTTTAAGGCAAAGATCGAATCGGTCCATACCCTTTCACTCGACCAATCTATCTCCAGTTCCGTACCGGTCGGCAACTTCTTGCTTACGCCCATTGCATAATTATTCGTTAAACTCTTCTGGCCGATGATGGAAGTAGCTACTGCCCTCCGGTCGTCTTCATAGCTCGCGCTTCCGGTTAGCATGGTATCGAATATCGAAGTGGAAATGAGTCTATCCTGTCCCTTTATCTCGGAGTCGATCTTCGCGATCTTTATGTCAAGGTTATTGGACAGGCCCAAATTCAGGCAGTCGTCTAAACTGAGCCGTAACTCTTCATCGGAATATGAGGGCCCGGCAATGACGATCGACAGCGCGATCGCAAGCAATATTATTGATCGCATATAAAGCTTTGACATCCGGTCTACTTCCCCTTTGCTTTCATCTTCTTCTGCAATTTCTTCATGATCCTAAGGTACTGGTCTCTCTCGCCTCGGCTGATAGAAGAGAAGAGAGCGCTTATCGTATTCAGTTTATGGTTCCTGATCTTCTTTGAGATCCGTATTCCCCTCTTTGTCAACATGGTATATACAATTCTTCTGTCAACTCCGGATCTTAACCTGTCGAGAAGGCCCGCCGCTATCAAGCGGTCCGTGATGCCGGTCACTGCGCCCTTCGTTACACCGATTACGCGCGAAAGATCGCTCATCTTACATCTACCCTTCTCCAGCAGAATATCCATAATTACCATCTGTGGAAAACCGATCTTTCCTTTTGTGATTTCGTTCGGCAGCGCCCTTATAAGGCTTGCGTGAATATGCGGCATGATCCCGGAGATCTCCTTTGAGAACCTGCGTATATTCATGAGCGCTTCCTTTTGTTAATGTGCTAAATTGTTTATGCTGTCAACCATTTGCTTGGTAAAGCTTACCACTTTTCTGTGTGATTGTCAATAGTTTTTCGCTTATTCCTTCTTAAATATGATGGCGAGGCTAAAGATAAGTTCTTCCTTATTGATAGTGTCCGGGAAAGGCGGAAGCGGTGAAGCGGCCCGCACACTCTTTAAGGCGGTCTCTTTAAGGTATTCTATCTCGGAGCTCTTCAGTTCGTCGACGTCAACCTTTGTCAAGATGCCATACCTATTCAGCCTGAAGACGACGTATGCGACCCCCTGTATACTGGAATCCGCATAGAAGCTGCTTACCTTCTTCTTGATCCTCTCTCTAAGTAGCTTATAGTAGGAGATATAATCTTCGAGCTTATCCGAGTCTATATTCTGCAGGTCTTCATTTACCGGCACCTCCCTCTTCTCCGGTTTCGCGGCTTCCGGGGCCTTCTCTTTGGGAGCTATCACCTGTCTCTTTGCGGTCATCATCTTCTCTTCAACGTCATACTTCTTTGGGAGACTACTTGCGACCTTCTCATCGGCTATTTTCTTCACAAAATAGGTTATCTCGATTTCGGGTTTCGCATCTCTTTTTGACATGAAGTTCGAAAAATCGAATATATCCCAGGATGATAGAGCTAAAAAGTGGATAGATATAGATATGGTAAGCGCCGCGCCGAGCCTTGCGTTTTTAAACATGTGCTCTCTTTATAGGTTTTTGATGATATTATACAGCCTTGATAGGCAAATGTCAAAACCTAGGGTGAAGCTTTGCGCCGAACAGATCCCACTCCCGGGCTGGATTAAAGAGGTTGTCATAGACAGCCCGGCAGTGGGATTATCTACTCATTCCAAAATAACCCGTCTTTACGAGGCCTGTTAGATATGAATATCTAACAGGCCGAGGCGCCGTAAAATAGTAAGCGTGCCGAACTCTGTCATCCCTGTTTTTCTCACATGTCATCCCCGCGGAAGCGGGGATCCAGGGTGAATTCGTCGAGAGCATATCTATGGATTCCCGCTTGCGCGGGAATGACAACATTTCAACCTTGCGGGGCTTCGGCACGCCCGAATATTCAGGTGCCTCGCCCCGTTAGAAAATGCTTTTCTAACGGGGCTCGCAAAGACGGCGGAGCGCACTGTCCCCTATTTCAGATTAACGAAGTTAAAACTCGGTCTTCGTGCCGACGTAGAATGCAAGCGGGCTTGTGCCATAACCTCTCAGTTCTTCATATCCCTGATCGAACATATTGACGATCTTCAGGAATATATCGAAGTTATCCGTAATCTTATAGTTTGTGTTGAGATTTGCAACTATATATGGTTTCAGCTTATCGATATTTACCTCATGACGTATTCCGCTATAGAGAACCTCGACATTCACATCCCACTTCGGCATTATAGTTAAGTACGTGTTCACCTTAAACTTATGGAGCGGCCGTCTGAGAAGCGGTCTATCCGTTGAGAAATCATACGTCGGATTGTATGTATACGATCCCTTAACCTCGAAGTAATCGGTCGGCTTAAAGCGACCTCCGCACTCCAGTCCGTGCGAATGCGCCTTACCGAGATTAAGGAATCTGGATACATTCCACATCGCATCAACGGTTGTACCAATTACGCTATACAACATGGTATGAAAGTATGTGACATTCAAAAGTACCTTCTCCCCAAACATATACTGATCGAGTCCCATTTCATATGATTGGCTCGTTTCGGGCTCAAGGTTGGGATTTCCTCCGCCGAATCCAAACCAGCCCCACTGGGCCGGAACCGGCACAGCGTTAAGCTGATATAAGGTCGGCGCCTTGAAACCGGTAGCCCAACCTCCTCTCGCCTTCGTGCCCGTCGGGAAAAGATACGAACCATCCAGCTTATAGGTCACGTGATCTCCCGCAGTCGAATGGCGATCTATTCTCATGCCCTGCGTAGCTGTCAAACGATCGCGCATATTTAAACGGTTCTGCAAATATAATGCGGAGTTTCTCGAAAAGACCTTTGGCATGTCGCTTGTGCTGGTTCCCCACGACCCGGCCTGAAATCTGTAAAAGTCACCAAGTTCGTCCGTATACTCGTACCCGATCGTAACCGTATCCATTTCAAATAGATGGATATTGTTCCTATAGTCAAATTTAAACATTTCCCCTTTGTACCAATCGCGAAGATAATCTATGCCGCTGCCTTCGTCATTCTCATCATAATCCCTTCTAAATGAATGCATCCATCCAAACTTAATAAAATAGCTGTAGAAATCGAAAGGCTTATGGTCCACATATTGTGTAAAGAGTGTCTGATAATCTTTCTGATAGATATTGCTATCGTCCCTCCCGAATTCATCGTAGTCAAATAACGTACGTGTATGTCTAAAGGTTCCGCCTATTGTACAGTCTTCGAAGAGATCGTAATCCACGCGCGCAGATAGTGCATATCGCTCAAATCCATCGCGTTCAGGGTTATTCCTCTTTGCCTGCGCCTGTGATATGCCGCGGCTCTTTATATTCGACCCTCCTACAGAATAATGCAGCCCGTGTGCTTTTGATCCGAAACTGAAGTCCTCTTTAAATGTAGAGAATGACCCGGCCTCAAATCCAGCCTTGAAGAATGGAACTTCAGTCTTCTTTGTTATTATGTTAATGACGCCCCCTATAGCATCCGATCCATAAAGACTGCTCTGCGCGCCGCGCACTATTTCAATACGCTCAACGTTGTCCAGCGTAAGGTGCGCCAGATTAAATGCTCCGTTTGTCGAGATGGGATCATACACATGAAGACCATCTACCATCACCGCTGTGTGATTTGCGTTAGTGCCGCGCATAAAGATAGAGGTCTGTCCTGTGAAGCTGCCAAGAGACGGCGCATCTATGCCCATCTCGCCCTTAAGGGCATCCTTTACAGTGCGATATCGCTGCTTATCGATCGCGCCCTCCCCTATTACGGTAACCGAACTCGATTGCGCGCCCAGCTTCTCTTTTGTCTTTGTTGGCGTTACAACTATCTGACCCAGCTCCAGTAGCGGAGTTACTACCTTCTCCAGGGGATCTGTAAGTGCCGTAACTACGTCCTTTATCGTCTCCACGATCTTATCCTTGCCCGCTTTCAAGCCATCATCCGTCCAGACATTCCCTGCTAACAATACGAAACTTAACGTTACTGCTAAAATCTTCTTTACTCTCATCTTTATTCTCCTTAAAATAAAAAGGCCCTTGACACTTTCGCGTCAAGGGCGCACCCTGATTTACTTAACCCTTTTATGAAGCTCCCGAGGCCTTCCACGAACCCCGTTAACATCTTAATATATAGGCAGGTCTTCTGACTCCTACATCATCCTACAAGCTTCTGCCTTCCCATCCACCTTCGCCGAATTGCTTTCGCGTTCGGCTACGGCGTGACAGTGGCTTTGTTAAAGCGTTCGTCAGTAGATACAGCGGCGGGACCGCGCCTGCTTAATTCCGGCCTGCGTAAGGCCTAAAACTTCAGGCTTCCCTTTTAAGTTCGATTGAACACCTATATCGAATTGGTTTTTAAAGAACGGAAGTATATTACCAAAACTATCTATTGCTGTCAATAGATATATCGATTTCAATATCGATTTCAACTATAATTTTTGAAATATTAGGTTACACCTCTTGCTATAGTTTAAGTGTTAAAGTGTTTTTGGGTACCGGACCTTCTGGCTGCGGGGTAATTCTTCCGCTTGCCGCAAGAAAGATGAACGATCATCTTTCTTGCTGTCGTCCAAATTTCATATTGTCACAAAATGTCATAATCTGTACGGATCGGCTGTATATAAAATTTGGAAGAGTCGCTCCAGAATTACCCCATAACCAGAAGAAACAGAGCTCTTTTTCTTCAGGTTGTATTACGCAACCCTGCTATAGATGCCGTGATAGAGGCACATTAAAATTTCTCCCATTCAGGTCTTTCGGGTGTGGTTTTAGGGCTTACGGCGAACAAATTACGTGTGTTTTGGCATACGGCACAAAATTTGTGAGCCGTAAGTCCAAAACCACGGGAGAAATTTTATGAGCCGGAATTACGGCATTTATAACAGGGGGGCTTGTGTGGCAAAACATTGAAAGTAATAAATAAATCAATATCAACGAAGTACTGAATTACGGGTTTAAAATTCTATCCCTCGTCGGGCTTTTATGCCCCGTTGGTAGGGATGCTTCAACTCGCGCATTTCGGTTACAAGATCCGCGCGTTCGATCAGACTCTTCGGGCAGTATCTTCCGGTCAGCACCATCTCTGCATATTTTGGTTTGGCATTTATAAGGCCTTTCGCGTCTCTCTCTCTAATGAGTCCTAAACTTAAGGCGATGTTTATCTCGTCGAGTATTATGACATCGAACTTTCCCGAAACAACTCGCCTTCTCGCTTTTTCAAGCCCGCGCTTTGCAGCTTCGAGGTCGCTCTTTTTGGGTTTTCCCCGTATGAAACATCCAAGACCGCACTGTTCAACAGTAATGTTATCCAAGAGCGCCAGCGCCTTAATCTCCGAATAGATCTTCGCTTTTATAAATTGCATGATGTATACTTTGAGACCGGCGCCGGATGCCCTTATCGCAAGCCCGATAGCGGCGGTGGTCTTGCCTTTGCCATTTCCGGTATATACTTGCACGAGCCCTTCGCGCTTCTTCATTTCTTACCTTTGCCCTTTTTCAATGCTATTTTTGCTATATAGAAACCCATAAATAGAAGTACGATAAATAGTATTGAAAATAGATTGAAGTACTTCTGCAGATAAACTTTAACCGTTGGGCCGAAGAAATATATGGTGCCTCCAACCAGGAAGAATCTTGCGCCTCGTGAGAGCACAGAGACCAGAATAAAACGGAAGAAATTGATATAGAATACTCCCCCCGCTATCGTAAAGACCTTGTAGGGGATCGGTGTAAAACCTGCTATGCCGATGGCCCACACATCGTACTTAGAAAAGTAATCATGGACCTTCAAGATCTTCTCTTCGGAAATGAATTTCCTAAGAACCGGCCTGCCGCCTTTCAGACCAATAAAGTAACCAAGCATCGCTCCGAGGACCGATGCCAGGGTTGTAATTCCGGCCAGATAAAAGCTGGCCTCGGGGTCTGCCAAGGCAAGCGCGATCAGCAATATATCGGGAGGTATGGGAAAGAAGGAAGATTCACAGAATGCAAGCACAAATAGGCCGAGCGGTCCGTACGGCATAAACTTCTCTATAGTCCACTTGCCCATTGATCTTAGCATATTGACCTCATTGTCTTACCTCGTCTTTGCGAGGCACCGGAATAATCGAACGTGCCGAAGCAATCTCATCGAGCTCGCTTGAGATTGCTTCGGTGCGCTAACTTAATTACGGCACCTCGCAAAGACGAGTGCAGCATTGCTTCGGTGCGCTAGCTTTTTACGGCACCTCGCAAAGACGGGGAAGGAAACGACCGTTTCGGTGCACTACTCTATTTACGGCACTTCGGCCTGTTAGATAATATATTCAACAGGCTTCGCAAAAACGAACTCAAAAAAGAGAAGATCGGGTCAGCCCCTTGCTCATTTTTCGCTCCACCCCTCTTCACCCAGGAGCGGCACAAAGACACAACCGCACAGCTCTATTTTGTTAATACCACCGGCTCTCTTCTCTATAACGGTCAGGATCTGGCTGTACATAGTTCCTAAGGGTATGACCAGTCTTCCGCCTATTGTGAGTTGATCTATATAGGCATCCGGCACCTTTGGCGCAGCGGCTGTAACAATAATGCCGTCGTAGGGGGCATTCTCCGGCCATCCCAGCGTCCCGTCACCGACATTTATCTTTACGTTCTTGACTCCTAATCTGTCAAGGGCAACCTTCGCCTCTATCGCAAGCGACTCCACTCTCTCTACAGAATAGATGTCCCTTGCAAGACTGGATAGTATGGCTGCCTGATAGCCGCTTCCCGTACCGATCTCCAGAACCTTCTCATCCCCTTTAAGACATAGCGACTCGGTCATAAGCGCAACCATATATGGTTGCGATATCGTCTGGTTCTCCCCAATGGGTAACGGATGGTCCTCATATGACATGCCGCGCAGCTTCTGCGGGACGAGTTCATGACGCGCCACATTTCGAAACGCTTCAAGAACCCTTCTATCTTTTATTCCGCGCGGCATAAGCTGCGTAGTGACCATCTTCTCTCTTTGGGCAGAATATTCCATTTTACCGCGACCGGGTGAGCGTTTGATAATAAGATCGGAAACCGGGGTCTTTTGCCTATTTTGCAAAATACGATCTAAGGATCATCCCGATGAACCTTAGCGTATCCTTAACAGGGCGAATGTGGCTCAGTTCATCAGAGTAGATCGTCTCTATAGGCACAGAACCTATCTTGAATTTGGCTCGGGACGCCTTTATCAGTATCTCTGATTCCAGATCGAATTTACGGGACTCCAGCTTGATCTTCTTTAGAACCTTTCGCCTGATCAACCTGAAGCCACACTGGGTATCCGGGATTGCCTGTCTGCATACAAGTGAAAGGAAGAGAGACATGCACCTGTTTGTTGCCAGCCTGACAAAGGGCATATCCTTCGTTACCGCCATCCTGTTGCCGATTATCAGGTCATCGCCGTGCTCCCTTGCGTAGCTTATGAACTTCTCGATCTCTTTCGGGTTATGCTGACCATCGCCATCCATTATTATGACCGAATCGAAATTGGTCATCCTGAGTATAAAGTCGAACCCCTCCTTGATCGAAGCGCCCTTTCCCAGGTTCTTAATATTTCTCATTACAACAGCGCCGTTCTCCGAAGCAATCTTCCCGGTGTTATCCGTAGATCCGTCATCGATCACAATAACTTCATGCCCCAGGCCTTTGATCTCCCGAACAATACCGCCTATAGTCCTCTCTTCGTTATTGGAAGGTATTAAAACGCACGTTCGCATTTAATCCCACACCTTTCTGAACGCGTACCACTGGTCGGGGTATGACCTTATATATCCTTCTATTACGGATATATATCTTTTGATAAATCTCTTTATATCGTCTTCATTATCACCGGTATTCACACTCTCGAGTGGCTCATGAAAGAAGACCCTAAACGCGTCATTCTCTACCCTTACTACGGAAAGCGGTATGATGGGCGCGCCGGTCCTTAAGCTGAAGAATGCGGGGCCTTTTGGCAGGATCGTCTCTTTGCCGAAAAAATTGGCCTTAATACCGTGATTTGAAAAATCCCTATCGCCAAGGATACCGAGAAGGCCGTTATTTTTTAAGACCCTGAAACAACTCTTGAGATGTGCGCCTATCGGTATTATCTTTACACCGGCACGCATACGCTGCTCCAGGAAGAAATCGTTGAGCCGCTTATCCGCGTGATCGAGAGCAATTGCATAGACAGGATAACCGAAACGCGCGATTATCGCTCCTGCCAGCTCCCAGTTACCGATATGTGCCGTAAGAAGTATAGCTCCCTTTCCTCCGGCCATCGCTTTGTCGATATTCTCCTTGCCCTCTATGCTGATATTGGCCAAAAAGTAGTCACTATTCAACCTTGAGAATCTGAGGAAGTCGACGAGATATTTTGCAAAATTCTTAAAGACATTCCTGATAAGCGGTTTTACCCTCTTCTTATCATCCGTTTCCAACACAACCCGTAGATTCTCCTCCAGATTCTTTCGATCATCACGGGCGAAAATATAATATATGTCTGCCAGTAACATAGCGATCTTATATCCGGTCTTAAGAGGAAACTTCAGGGCCAGCCATCTTCCGAACATGAAAGAATGATACAGCATTACATTATCCTCTCGAGCACGGTTTTGGCTATATCCAAAGCGCTATCCGGCCTTGAAAAATTTCTCGCACGCTCTTGCATGTTCGCAAGCGCTTGCGGATTGGACAAGAGTTCCGTTATGATCGTGTCCAGATCCCGCAGATTCTCTACCTTCACAGCCACCCTGTTCTTTACGATGTGTTCTGTATTCATCTGTTCATGCCCGGGTATGGGCCTGACTATTAACACCGGCAGCCCTTTGGCAAAAGATTCGCTTACCGTAATACCGCCTGGCTTGCTTATAACAAAAGATGATATATCCATCAGCTCTTCTATCTTACTGACATACCCCAGAATAACGATCTTTTTAGTAAAACGCCTCGCGGCCTTCTTAAGGTTCTCGTAAAGCCTTCTGTTCTTCCCGCAGACTATGATTATTTGAAATGTCCTACATACATTGTTCAGCGTCTTTGCGATATCAACGATCGGGCCCACCCCCTGGCTACCACCCATTACAAGTACGATCGGTTCCTCCGGGGAGAGATCCAGGCTTTCTTTCACCTTCTTTTTGTCGACGAACTTCTTGAATCTATGATCTATCGGGATCCCGGTCAGTTTTATCTTATCTCTTTGGATGCCATTTGCTATGAGACGCTCTTTTGTCTCCTCGGAAGGCACAAAATACATATCTACATTATCATAAACCCAGTATGAATGCGGGGCATAATCGGTAAGGATCCCCGACAACATAAACTTGAGCCCAAAGGTCTTGATGTAATCCGCAACGATGCCGCATGGAAAAGCCTGGGTACATATCACAGCGTGCGGCTTAAAACCTTCCAGTAGATCCTTCATCTTATGGGAATTATATTTATGGATCGCGGCCTTGAGATTCTGCGTACTCTTAACAACGCGCGGATTATCGTAGATATACCCCCACACCTCGGGCGTTCTATTTATAATACCCATGTACGCCCTGTTCACGATCTTCTCGAGTATGGGGTTGGTGTAGTTGAAAGAGTTTACGCTCTTTGTCTCTATATCATCAGACAACGCGTGTAGAGCGCCCTCTACGGCAAGGCTGGCGCTGTGGTGGCCTGAGTTCTCCGATATATACATTAGCAGAATGCGCTTCTTACTCATGCGGATCGAATCTGACCTCGGTATTTAAGTCTCCATTTCCAAAACACGTTTTATTCTCTTCACAGCTTCGTTAATTCTGCGGGTCTCTTCGACAAGCGCGAACCTTACATAGCCTTCCCCGTATTCTCCAAAGCCCGTACCGGGAGCCAATGCAACACCTGTCTCGCGTATCAAAAGTGCCACGAACTCCATAGAGGTCAAAGCGCTGTACTTATCGGGAATACGCGCCCAAATATAGAAAGTAGCCTTGGGCGAGGGAACCTGCCAACCTATCTTTGCCAGCCCCCCGACAAGGGCATCTCTCCTCTTCTTATACTCCGATACAGTCTTCTTTACGCAGGTCTGCGGGCCTAGAAGCGCCTTTATGCACGCGTATTGGATCGGTTTAAAAGTTCCAAAATCAATATAGCTCTTTGTCTTCGCGAGCGTCCTTAAGATACTCTCATTCCCGACAGCAAAGGCTATTCTCCACCCGGCCATATTGTACGATTTGGAACATGTGTGGAACTCGACACACATCTCTTTGGACCCCTTCACCTGGAGGATGCTGGGAGCCTTGTAGTTATCAAAAATAATGTCGGAATATGTCAAGTCGTGCCCGATTATAATATTCTTTCCCCTTGCCCACTCGACAACACCCTTAAAGAATTCAGGACTAGCCACTGCGGCAGTAGGATTGTGTGGGTAGCTCAGGAATAGCAGCTTGGACTTGGCTATGATATCTTTTGGAATAGACGTAAGGTCCGGCAAATATCCGTCCTTCTCGTATATCGGGATATTATGCAATATCCCGCCTGCGATCAAGACTCCGTTAAAATGAACCGGATAAGCCGGGTTCGGCACAAGCGCTATATCGTCATTATTAAGAAACGCCAGCGAAAGATGCGCTATGCCTTCCTTTGACCCGATGAGCGGGAGAACCTCTCTGTCAGGATCCAGTTTAACGTCGAATTTCTTTCTATACCATTTGGCGATCGCGGCCTTCAGCTTGATCTCCGACTCATCGATAGATCTTGAATACCTGTGATTCTCCTTATGGGTAGCTCTTTTACAGAGCTCGTCAACGATATGCTTGGCAGTGGGCTGATCAGGATTGCCCATGCCAAGGTCTATAATGTCCACGCCTCTCTGTTTTGCCTTCTTCTTCAGATCGTCGATGATCGTAAAAAGATAAAGCGGCAATCTCTTTAATCTATTTGCTTCCTGCATCTCTAGCTCCTCTTCACATGTAAACTATATGTGTAATTGCTCGTGCCCAAATTAGCGGTCCTACATTGACGGAAATGGTATTGTGACATTCGAAACTTTGTTATACCCGCTTTTCTCACATGTCATCCCCGCGCAGGCGGGGATCCAGGCGAGAGTTTCGTCTGGATTCCCGCATGCGCGGGAATGACAAAAAACTAATTTGGACAGCTATGATGTGTAATAGCATTCTACATCTTGCTTAAAACGCCTTTTATCGTCTTCGCAGCACTTCTGAGAGCCCCCAATTCGTCCACCGCCAGGTCCCACTCAACTATCTCTATGATCCCGTCCTTGCCTATCTTTGCCGGGACACCCAGAGCGCAACCATCTATTCCATATTCTCCCTCAAGAACACAAGAGCATGGAAGTACGCGCCTTTCATCGTTTATGATGGCTTTAAGGATAGAGAAGCATGACGCACTGGGCGAAAAATAAGCGCTACCGGATCTTAGGAGTCCCAGGATCTCGCCACCCCTCTTTTTTGTACGGGCAATCAGTTCATCTAAGCTCTCTTTGTCCAGTACCTTATCTAATGCTTCGCCCTTTACGCGTGTTCTCGATACCAGTGGGACCATGGTATCACCATGCGTACCCAGAACAATTGCGTCTATCCTATCCGGTTCAACCTTGAGCTTTTGCGAGATCGCCATAACAAAACGCGCTGAATCCAAAGTACCGGCCATACCCAGTATCTTTCTTCGGCTGCATCCGATCTCCTTATATGCCAGATACGTAATAATATCCAGAGGATTGGTCACGATTACAATGATAGCTTCCGGCGCATATTTGCGCACAGAGGCCAGGACCGACCTTGCGACTGCGCTGTTCTTCTTTATAAGATCATCTCGCGACATGCCTGGCTTGCGCGCAGATCCGGCCGTTATGACTACGATCGCGGAGCCCCTTGTCTCTTCATAGCTTTCCGAACCAAGGATATCTCTCCTGTAACCCATGATCGGTGAAGCGTCGGTAAGATCGAACGCTTTGGCTTTTGCGAGCCCTTCGGCTATGTCAACAAGCACAACATCCGCAAGGTCGTGCGCGAGCACCCTTTCGGCCAACATCGAGCCAACATTCCCTGCGCCTATTATTGATATTTTTGCCATAATTTACTGAAATATTAAAAATTAAATACCAAAAACTAAAAACACACACCAAAAACCTAAAAATATTTTTTTATATTTGATATTTGTTTTTGGTTTTTTGTCTTTAGTTTTTGGTCTTTTCAATGTAGCTATTTTAGTCTGTCTATAATGGCGTCCGCCATCTCTTTGGTCCCTACAGCGGTTGGATCGTTTCTGTCCTCTTTTAAGTCATACGTTACATCCTTACCCTCTCGTATCACACCAGCAACCGCTCTCTCTAAACGATCCGCCGCTTCAGTCTCGTTTAAATAGCGAAGCATCATAACGCCGGATAGGATTAGGGCTGTGGGATTGACCTTGTTCTGGCCCTTATATTTAGGTGCGCTCCCGTGCGTGGGCTCAAATAACGCAACGTCCCTGCCTACATTCGCGCCCGGTGCCACGCCAAGCCCTCCCACGAGTCCCGCGCAAAGGTCAGATATTATATCACCATAAAGATTGGGTAGGACCAGGATATCATAAAGGAGCGGTTTTTGAACGAGCTGCATGCACATGTTATCGACTATCCTGTCCTCGAATTCTATATCGGTGTATCCCCCGGCAACCTCCCTGGCCACCTCTAAGAAGAGTCCATCTGTAAATTTCATGATATTGGCTTTATGCACAGCCGTTACTTTCTTTCTGTTGTTCTTTCTTGCGTACTTGAAAGCGAACTCAACTATCCGCTTTGTCCCGCTTACAGAGATGGGCTTAATGCTTAAACCGGAATCTCTTTTGATCTTCAAAGGTCCGTTCTCTTCGATGGCCGCCATGACCTTCTCTGCGGCACTTGTCCCTTTTTCAAATTCTATACCCAGGTAGAGATCTTCGGTATTCTCCCTTATGACAACAAGATCAACGCCTGCATAGTTGGACCGAACGCCCTTGTAGAACTTGCAGGGTCTCACGCAGGCGAAGAGATCCAAGGCATGCCTGAGACCTACGTTTACGCTTCTAAAGCCGCAGCCCACCGGTGTAACAATAGGGCCTTTGATCGCGACCTTATTCTTCCTGACGGACTCGATCACGCCATCCGGAAGCGGCGTCCCGAACTTTTCAATGACGTCCCCGCCGGCTTCCATCCTCTCCCACTCTATATCGATACCGGTTGCCTCCACACAACGTCGCATAGCCTCTGTTATCTCCGGACCTATACCATCTCCGGGTATCAACGTTACATTATGCTTCAAGTTCCAGCTCCCCGTGTTTTTTGATATATTCGATCATCCCGCCTTCAGCAAGTATTCTCTTTGCGAGAGGCGGCATTGCTTTAAAGGTCAGGTTAAGCCCCTTCGACCTGTTCCTCAAGATGCTACTTTCGAGATCGAGCTCAAGTTCATCAGCGTCATCGATATAGTTCGTATTGCACTCCAGGAGATATAGACCCAGGTTCAAAGCATTCCTGTAAAATATCCTGGCGAAACTCTTGGCGATAACAGCGCGAAGACCTGTGGCCTTAAGAGCCAGCGGCGCCTGCTCTCTTGATGACCCGCATCCGAAATTCTCGCCACTTATAAGAAAATCCCCGCTTCTTATCCTTTTGTAGAAATTTTCCTCAATATCTTCAAACACATGCCTGGAAAGCTCCTTTGGATCTCGTATCCTGAACTTATATCTGCCGGATATTATATAATCCGTATTGACATTATCCTGTAATTTAAGTAAACGATGCGCTATATTTGCCATTATTTTAATCTCCTCGAATACGTACGCACGTCAGCTATCTTTCCGGCAATTGCGGATGCCGCGACTGTGGCGGGACTGGCCAAATATATATTGGCGTTAGGGTTCCCCATCCTCCCCTTAAAATTCCTGTTAGCGGTTGATATGGCGTTTTCTCCATCCGCCAGGACTCCGTTGTGCGTTCCAACGCACGGACCACAGCCCGGCGCAAGAACTGCCCCGCCGGCTTCAATGAAAATATCGACGTAACCCTTTTTAACAGCGTCGAGGAATATCCTGCGGGATGCAGGACCTATCAGTAACCTTGTTGCAGGATGGACGCGGTTGCCTTTAAGGATCTTCGCCGCAATCTCCAGGTCCTCAAGTCTCCCGTTCGTACACGTGCCTATAAAAGCTTCATCTATCTCTTTACCAATGATCTTATCGACCGGTACAGCGCTATCCACTTCATGCGGCAGCGCCACCATTGGTGAAAGTGAGCTTACATCATACTCCTTTATGTCCGAATAGACAGCGGTTTCATCAGCGGTTACGGTTCGAGGTTTTCGCTTCGTATGCGCCTTCAGCCAGCTTAGGACCTTCCCGTCAGCCTCGAAGATACCGCACTTAGCGCCCATCTCAACAGACATGTTGGCGATTGTAAATCTCGCATCCATGCTCGCTTTATCGATCATCTTTCCGTAGTATTCCAATGCCTTATAATTTGCGCCCTTGGATGTTATCTCACCGACTATCGCGAGAATCACATCCTTCGAGTAAACACCAACCGGTAACGAGCCGTTTATAATGATCTTGATCGTTTCGGGTACCTTGAACCAATTCTTCCCGCTCGCGACCGTTATGGCAACATCGGTCGACCCTACGCCGGTAGAGAATACATTAAGAGCCCCGTAGGTACATGTATGCGAATCGGCACCGAGCACGAGATCCCCGCTTGTCACGTATCCTCTTTCAGGAACCAGCTGATGGCATATACCGGCCCCTACATCGAATATATGTACGGAGTGCCTCCTGGCGAAATCCCTCATGATCTTGTGAATAGTGGATACACCGATATTAGGACTCGGAGCGCTATGGTCGATCACCATGCAAAATTTTGAACTGTCAAATACTTTTTCCTTCTGCAACTTTTCAAAACTCTCTATCACAAGGGAGCTCGTGCCATCCTGGCCAAAACAGAAGTCAACATCGCAGATAGCTACATCTCCGGCCCTGAGATCCCTGTTCGCATGGCTACTAAGTATCTTTTCTGCTATTGTCTGTCTCATTATCCGCCTGCATTTATCCGATTATATTGATCGCGCTCACGGTCAAAACTGCGCTATAGCCGTTTAAACCAATCGCCTATCCTCGTGAGTCCCTTCGATATATTCTCCATACCGGTCGCAAAGCTTAATCTTATGTGTTTATCCGAACCAAAGGCTGCTCCGGGCACGCACGCAACATGAACATCATCAAGCAATCTCTCGCAAAGAGCAACCGAGCCCAGACCCGTCTTTTCTATATTACAGAAAACATAGAACGCACCTTTTGGCGTAAAGCATGACATGCCCTTGATGGAATTTATCACGCGCACCATGTAATCTCTTCTTGAAACAAACTCAGCTCTCATGCGGCCTATTACTGCCTGGTCGCCTTTGAGGGCGCATAGGGCCGCTTTTTGACTGATGGAAGTCGGGTTCGATGTGGAGTGGCTCTGAAGAGCGCCGATCTTCTCTATCATATCTTTAGGCCCAGCGGCATAGCCTATTCTCCAACCCGTCATGGAATACGACTTCGAAACACCGTTTACCGTGATCGTCCGGTCATATATATCTTTACCGAGTGACGCGATAGAGACCTGTTTCACACCGTCATATGTGAGCGCCTCGTATATTTCATCGCTTATCACAAAGACCTTTTTAGAGACGGCTAAATCTGCGATATTTTCAAGCACCGCCTTGTCATAAACCGCTCCCGTAGGATTAGATGGGCTGTTTATAATTATCGCCTTTGTGCGTTTTGTGATATTCTTCTTTAATAGCCCGGGATCGACGATATAACCATCCTCTTCTTTTGACTCTACAACACGCGCTACAGCGCCACTTAGATGAACCATCTCCGGATAGCTGACCCAGTAGGGAGAGATCACGATCACCTCGTCGGTCCTGTCGCATAAGACCTGGAAGATATTGTAAAGCGCGTGCTTTGCCCCGCACGATACGACCACTTGATCGGTCGTATACTCAAGTCCATTATTGCTTCTAAGCTGGTCACATATGGCGCTCTTTAACTCAAGGGTACCTGAGGCCTCCGTATACTTCGTGAATCCGGATCTAATAGACTCTATAGCGGCTTCCTTAATATGCGATGGCGTATCGAAATCGGGTTCCCCGGCTCCAAAGCTTATAACATCTACACCGCTCTTTTTGAGAGCCTTGGCTTTAGAAGTTATCGCAAGTGTAAGAGATGGCTTGAGTTGCAAAACTCTACTCGATAATTTCAAGATCCTGCCCGATCCTTTCTCTGCCTTTTTTATATTGCCTAATATATTATGCTAAATATAGCACAATATCATAACCAATACAAGCGGTTTTTTTTAACACAAAAAACGCAAAATGTACACACAAAGAACGCAAAAGTTCCATTCCAGTTCCGCTCAAACCTATTTAGAAATGTTCTTGAGCTTATCAGGTTGGAAATGCTATTAGCGATAGACAAGGGGGCGTTCTTTAAGGCGAATATTCTCTCTTTGCCTCTTTACAAGGTGAGAGTCGGTATTATAGGTCTTCGTATGTCTTGGCTTACGACATTTCCTTAAAACCGACGATCACCTTATAAAGAGGCAAGAGGAGAGAATCTTGGCATAATATTT
>JBDRHE010000070.1:0-24192 GCA_043817155.1 Candidatus Omnitrophota bacterium
TTGCCGGCTTCTTTTACCTTTGCCTCGCTTCCTAACTGCGCGAAATCACTATATTTCATGACCTCCGCCCTTATGAATCCTTTCTGTAGGTCGCTATGTATGGCGCCGGCTGCTTCCGGTGCCGCGGATCCCGACCTGATCGTCCACTGCCTTACTTCATCAGAACCTACCGTAAAGAATGATATCAGGTTAAGCGCCTTTATACATAGCCTGGTCATTACATTTATGGCGGGCTCTTCTATGCCAAGGTCTTTCAAGAATTCCTCTCTCTCTTCCTGGGATTCAAGGCCTGCTATCTCGCTCTCCACCCTGGCCGACACTTGCATGATATCCATGCCTATAGAAGCGTATTCTTTTTTTAACCGAGAAGCCGTAGAGACATCTTTAAGGTCCTCTTCCGAAACATTTAGTATCACAATGATTGTCTTACGCGTTATAAAAGGATAGCTTGATATGATCTTATTCTCTTCGGGTGAGACCGCAAGCAATCTCAAAGGGAGCTCATTATCGAGTTGTCTTTTTAGCTTCGAGAGCAACTCCTTCTCTTTTATTATGGCCTCTCCCCTTTCCTTCTTAGCTTCCTTCTCCAATCTCTCGAATCTTTTTTCGATAAAAAGGAGGTCATGGAGGATAAGTTCTGAATTGATAGAGTCTATATCGCGCTTTGGATCTACTGAGCCTCCTACGTGATAAACCGACTCATTCTTGAAGGCTCTGACAACATGGCATATGGCGTCAAGTTCGTTAATATCGGAAAATATATCTCCCTTTGTTATGCTCTCTTTCTCAAGTTTCGGCAAAGACTCTATGTTTATCTTGGCCCTTGCCTCCTTTTTCGGTTTATAAATACCGGCTAGCTTATCGAACCTGGGGTCCTTTATCAGGGCAACGCCCTTTATGGACTCATTGGAGACAATCTCACTGTCCGTAAGCTTACGACCGGCCAGAAGCTCAAAAAGCGTCTTCTTGCCTACCTGGGGTAATCCTATTATTCCTATCTTCATAACATCTCACTGCTGTCATTGCGAGGCACCGTTAAGTGCTTTCCGTTCCGAAGCCCTACAGAATCCGAAGGATCCTATTAGGACTGTCCCACAGAAATCTGCATTTAATTATTATATGGCAGATTTCTATTCGGATAATCCCCCATACAATCTTTCAGATTGTGTGGGGATCCTGTGGAAATTTACCCATTTATTACTATGGTAAATTTCTGCAGGGCAATCTCATCGAGCTCGCTTGAGATTGCTTCGGTGCGCTTACTATATTACGGCACCTCGCAAAGACGAGCGGCAGTTTAACCCGTGGGGACCTGCGGGGGTTCTGAGGTACTGAAATCGGTTGTTTTTTCAAAATTTATTACGTTCAGAGACTTGTCTATCTTTCGTAAGAGTCCTTTTAACACTGACCCGGGCCCTATTTCTAAATATGTCTTTATGCCCTGTGATGCAACGTGCTTCACAGAGGCTTCCCAGAGCGTACGTGAATTTACCTGTGTAATGAGATTCTCTTTTATCTCTTCGGGATCCTGTGTGGACTCTCCCGTTACGTTACTGACAATCGGGTATTTAGGGGCATTAAATGTTACCGAATCGATCTCTTTCTCAAGTTTCTCTTTGGCGGTAGTCATAAGTGACGAATGAAAGGCACCACTTACTTCAAGCGCAATGGCTCTCTTCGCCCCCTTCTCCTTTGCCATATTCGCGGTAAGTTCAACTGAGCTCTTGCTTCCGGATATAACAACCTGACCCGGACAATTAATATTGGCTATCTCACATCCAAACCCCTTACAAAGCTTCTCAAGCTGGGGCATATCCATACCCATGATTGACGCCATCGCCCCTGGGTTCTTTTCGGACGCCTGCTGCATGAACTGTCCTCGCTTCCTTATAAGCTTAATGCCGTCTTCAAGCGATAGACATTCAGCAGCGATTAAAGCAGAGTATTCACCCAGACTTAAGCCTAAAGCAAAGGCCGGTGCATATTGCAAAGTTTCGGGTTTCTCCGATGTTTCAGCGCTCACTTCTCCCGCCGGCTGCGTAACGCCACTACCGGGATCTTGCTGTATCATCTTCTCCAGAACCCGTAGTGCGGCAATGCTGTGCACCAGAATCGCGACTTGGCAATTCGATGTGAGAATGAGCTCTTCTTTAGGCCCCTCAAAGCAGAGTTTAGTCAGTTCAAACTTCAGGATCTTGTCAGCGCTATCGAAAACTTCTTTAGCTTCGGGATGAGACTCGTAAAGCTCTTTGCCCATGCCCACATACTGTGACCCCTGTCCCGGGAATATATACGCTACCCGCTCCATCGGTACTCCTTTTAATCGATTAGCTTCTTAGCTTATTAGCTTTCTAGCTTTTTAGGATAGTTCTCACTGCTTATAATCTAAAAAGTTGAAACGTCAATTACTTTTTTTCACAATGCTTTTCTTTATCCTAAGAAGCTAATTAGCTAGGAAGCTAAAAAGCTATTCGCTGTATCCCGGTCAACTACCATTTAATAACAATAGCGCCCCAGGTCAGGCCGGCTCCAAAAGCATCAAGAAGAATTATGTCTCCCTTCTTAACCCGGCCCTCTTCCACGGCTTCCGCTAAGGCCACAGCCGTTGAAGCTGCTGACATATTACCGTATTTTTCAATATTCAGATATAACTTCTTGTCTGGATCTATCCCCATCCGCCTGGCGACAGCGTTTAGTATCCTTAGGTTAGCCTGATGAGGGATGATCAGGCTTATATCATCGCTCTTTATCCCAATGGGCTCGGTAGCCTTGAGAGCCGCTTCAGCCATTATCCTGACAGCATGCTTGAAGAGTTCGTTGCCCTGCATCTTTAGAAAATGCATCCTTCCTTCGATCGTTGTCATGGACGCCGGCAATCTCGATCCACCCGCCGGCATCTTAAGGAGGTTTCCTTTGGAGCCATCCGCCCCCAAATAGATAGAAAGGATGCCACCTTCCTCTACTTCTCCCAGGACCGCTGCGCCGGCGCCGTCTCCCATAAGAACGCATGTCGACCTGTCCTTCCAGTCCGTTACGCTCGACATCTTCTCTGCCGCAATGAGAAGTACATGTTTATACGCGCCTGTCTTAATGAATTGGCTGGCAATGGCTATCCCATATATGAATCCCGAGCAGGCCACGCTTATGTCAAATGCAGGAGCGTTATTTATACCAAGCCTGTTCTGGACGATACAAGCGGTTGAGGGAAAGAACATGTCGGGCGTGATGGTAGCTACTATTATAAGATCGATATCTTCCGGCTTTAACTTGGCATCTTCCAATGCATTCTTCGCCGCATTTACCGCCATGTCGCTTGTGGCTTCGTCATCACCCGCAACCCTTCTCTCTTTGATACCGGTCCGACCTATGATCCATTCGTCTGTTGTTTCGACCATCTTCTCCAGATCTTTGTTCGTTAGATGATGTTCCGGCAGGTACTTGCCGAGACCAACGATCCCTACTTTCTTTTCAACCATATATCTTCTCTAGCTCCTCAATAATGTGCTGGTTCAGTTTATGCTTTACGTATTCGCACGCTGTCCGGACAGCGTTCTTTATAGCTTTTGCGTTGGAAGAACCGTGAGCTATTATTACTCTTCCGTCCACACCTAAAAGCGGAGCGCCACCGTATTCGGAATAATCCATCTTCTTTCTGATGGCTCGGTACGCAGGCAGACTTAACATCGCGCCGATCTTGGGAAGAAGACTTTTGGTAAGCTCTCTCTTTAAGAACTCTCTTGATGCCTCCGCAAGACTCTCAGATACCTTTAAAACTATATTGCCTACGAACCCGTCGCACACGACAACATCCACCTTTCCTGAATAGACATCCCGGGCTTCAACGTTGCCGATAAAATTAAGAGCGGTATCTTCGAGTAATTTTCGAGCCTCCTTTATAAGCCCGGTACCCTTAGATTCCTCCTGCCCTATATTTAAGAGGGCGACTTGAGGGTTGCTTCTTCCGAGTATATAAGTGCAGTAGCACGATCCCATGATCCCGTAATGGAGCAGATGTAGAGGCGTGGCGTCGATATTTGCCCCGACATCAACCATCATGCACGGACCTTTCAGTGTCGGGATCATGATACCTATCCCGGGCCTCTCGACGTACGGTAGCGTTCTTAGTTTAAGCGCGGCAGCTACCACAACAGCGCCGGTATTCCCTGCGCTTACAAATGCGTCAGCCTTTCCGGCCTTTAACATATCCATGCCCACGGAGATCGATGAGTTCTTCTTCCGGCGTACGCTGATAGCGGCCGGGTCGTCCATCTTGATGACTTCGGTCGCATTTACAATGGATATCTTGTGCACATTGTAATCGGTCTTTGCCAATAATTTCTTGATATTACGCTCATTACCTATAAGAATCATCTGGCAATCCAATTCATGCGAAGCCCACGCGGCGCCTTCTATGACGGCGCGGGGAGCCCTGTCTCCTCCCATCGCGTCCAATATTACTTTTATCATAATATTCCTTTTTCTTCAGGCTGACTGCAGATTCCCGATTCGAATCCCCATCTATGCCTGCCCGCCCGAAGAATACCGGCAGGCAGGTGTGTAATCTCTCCTATCAGGCCTTCTTCTTGTTCTCTCTCTTCTTCTTCTTCTCGTCCTTGCTCAGTATCTCCACGCGCAACGCGCCCTTGTAGTATCCGCAAAATGGACATATCCTGTGAGGCAACTTCGCCTTACCGCACTGTGAGCATTTGAGTAAAGTCTTCGTGCGCATTTTGTAGAATGTTCTTCGCAGTCTCCCGCGTTGTTTTGAGTGTCTCCGTTTTGGATTTGGCATCTGTATGTTTCCTTTCTGGTCTCTATCGTTTAGGGATATTTCCTATCCTATACGCTATGCACTATTTTTTCTATTTCTTATCAATTCGCACGTATCGCGTGCTATCAAAAGTTCCTCATTCGTGGGAACCGTTATAAATCTCACTCTCCTGCCAAAAAGCGGCCTGAGCTCCTTTGAAAGCGTGCCCATTATGCGGGGGACATTCTCGCCTATGCCTCCCGTAAATACCACGGCGTCTATTCCTCCCATGCAAGCGGCATAAGCTCCGATATATTTCTTGATGCGGTATAAGAATATATCGTAGGCCAGCTTCGATCTCTTATTGCCCTTCTTAATGCTTCCCAGTATATCCCTCATGTCCTTACTTACTCCCGAAATACCCAAGAGCCCGCTCTTCTTGTTTAAAAGTTCATTAATACCGTCTAAGCTCAATCTGTCTTTCTTCATCAAGTAAGTCACTATCGCCGGATCGAGATCGCCGGACCTCGTACCCATCAGTAATCCCTCAAGAGGCGTCAGTCCCATCGTGGTATCTATCGATCTGCCGCGTAACACCGCTGCCATACTGCAACCATTGCCAAGATGCACCGTTATCAAGCGCAGCCGCCCGAGGGGCTTCCCCAGCCTCTTCGCGGCAATACCGGCTACAAACCTGTGACTCGTGCCGTGAAAACCGTATCTTCGTATCCTGTATTTCTTATAAAATCCATAAGGTATGCCATATATGTACGCATGTTCCGGCATGGAATGGTGGAAAGCCGTATCAAAGACGGCTACCTGCGGAATGCCAGGAAAATATTGCCTTGAAGCTCTTATGCCGGCAAGTGACGGCGGATTGTGCAGGGGCGCCAGTTCACTTGCTTTCTCGATCGATCTCTCAACAGTTCGGTCAATTATGACCGAACGGGAAAAATCCTCACCTCCGTGAACTACCCTGTGCCCTATACCTTTTATATCATTTAAAGACCCTATACACGCCGCATCCTTTAGTAGTCTCTCTTTAACGATCCTTATTGCCTGATGGTAACTTTTGCAAACGGACCCCTTCTCTCCGATCCGCTCTACGGCACCTTTTGCTCTAACCTTCATGGATCCGATATCAAAGAGCTGATATTTGGCAGAAGAGCTGCCGCAATTAATTACAAGTATTAACATCTTTTTATACACAGATCGGCACAGATGCCATTCTTCGTCTTTGCGAGGCACCGGAAAATTCGAATGTGCCGAAGCCTGCCTGCCCGAAATATACTGGCAGGCAGGCAATCTCGTCGAGCTCGCTTGAGATTGCTTCGGTGCGCTCGTCTATTTACGGCACCTCGCAAAGACGAGTAGTACATATCATCCGCCGGTCTGTAGTCTCCTTCGTCCTGCGCTCATCTGTGTTATGTCTGGGCCCTGATCACGGTGACCGCGACAGAATCTACTATCTCCCTTACGCCGCAGCCCCTGGATAGATCGCTGCAAGGCTTCGTCACGCCCTGGAGTAGCGGACCCGCAACACGGGCCTTCCCGAGACGCTGTATTAGTTTATAAGCTATGTTGCCGGCATCTAGATTTGGGAAGATAAGAACATTCGCCTTCCCTGCTATGGGACTCGATGGCGCCTTGATCGCGGCAACCTCAGGAACGATGGCTGCATCGAGCTGAAGCTCACCGTCTACCGCAAGATCCGGCGCTTCCTTCTTTATTATCTCGAGCGCCTGTCGGACCTTCTCCACGGACTCTCCCTTAGCGCTTCTCTTTGTCGAGTAACTTAGGAGGGCTGTGCGCGGCTTCGCCTTAAAGATCTTTTCGTAAAGTCGGCTCGATGAGATGGCTATCCCAGCCAACCTTTTAGCATCCGGATTTGGAACAATACCGCAATCCCCAAAAACAAAGAGACCATCTTCACCATAAGGAGAATCTTCCAGTTCAATAATAAAAGAACTTGAAACCACGCCTACGCTCTTATCCGGTTCCAAGCAATAGATCGCAGCCCTGGCAACGTCCGAAGTCGTATAGCTGGCTCCTGCTACAAAACCATCGGCTGCACCTGTTCTTACCAAAAGCGCGCCAAAATATACAAAATCTCCTAAAACGATCTTCCGGGCCTCTTCGATCGTCATGCCCTTATGTTTTCTAAGATCATGAAAAAGCTCGACCAGCTGCTCCTTTTTATCATATCTTTCTGGGTCTACGATCTCTATGCCCTCCAAAGATATGTTGTTCTTTGCCGCTATATCCTTGACGCTCTTCTCTTCGCCTATCAATATTATATCGGCAACGCCAAGAGCTGTAGCCTTCGCGGCCGCCTCAAGAATACGCGCCTCGAGTCCTTCCGGGAAGACTATTTTCTTTGGATCCTTTTTTGCTATCTCTGTAAATTGATTTATTCGACTGGACATTTTTAATGTGCGGTAAATTTTTTTCTGAGTTTGCCGGCTACATATGACGGGACGAAACTCTTGACGTCCGCTCCCAGGCTAACCGCTTCCTTGATAAGTTTACTGGAAAGGTAGGCAAAGCTGTCGCCGGTCATCATGAAGACCGTCTCAACCTTGCTTGCCAATTTTCTATTGGTAAGCGCCATTTGAAATTCATATTCGAAATCTGAATGCATGCGAAGGCCCCTTATAATGACTGAGATCCCTTTTATCTTAGCGTAATTGACTACGAGCCCACTAAAATCCTCTATCGCCACATTCTTGAAGCGGGAGGTTACCTTCCTGAGCATAGTAACCCTCTCCTCTATGCTAAAGAGAGGACTCTTCTGTGTGCCGTGCGCAACGGCAACAAAGACCCTATCATAGAGCCTCGAAGCTCTCTCTATTATATCTAAATGACCGTATGTAATCGGGTCGAATGTCCCGGGATAAATAGCTCTTCTATTCATACTGCTCTCTTTCTTAATACACAGATCTAACGATAATACACGAGTGACAGAGAATTCTAACAAATCCCTCCAGCTTTAAGCTCTAAGCCTTAAGCCGTAAGCTCAAAACGGTTTAAGCTTATAGCTTATGGCTTAAGGCTTATAGCTTCATATCTTTTATAGAACGAGATCACCGTATCGCCATAGCGCTTCGCTTCAAACAGGCCGAGTCTACCGGCCTTCTCGGGCATCTCATCGGTCTTAAAATGCTCGGCGATCACAAATCCGCGTCCGGATAATATATCACAAGCCTCTATTTTAAGCAAGGAATTTTTGGCCAGCTCCTTATAATAAGGCGGGTCGAGAAATGCTATATCGAACTTCTGTCCGCTGCTTTCAAGCTTTTCAATCGCGCTAGCGGCTTCTCTCTTAAATACTTGGGAAGATCCAGGCCCTATACCAATACCCGAAAGATTCGCCTTTATGGTCTTTATACACTTGATGTTATTATCAATAAATACTACCATATGCGCCCCACGAGATATAGCTTCGAGACCGAAGGCCCCGCTACCTGCATAGAGGTCCAGAACGCTGCTGCCTGGGACCGAAACCCTAATTATATTAAAGATAGCCTCCCGCACCCTGTCCTGGGTGGGCCTTACAGAAGCGCCCTTCGGCATATCTATAATACGACCCCTGTATTCGCCGGCTATTATACGCATTCTTCTTCTCTTCGGTTACACCTACCTCGTCTTTGCGAGGCACCGGAATATTCGGGCGTGCCGAAGCAATCTCAGTTTCAACAATTTGTCATTCCCGCGTAAGCGGGAATCCATGGATAGACTTTCTACAAGTCCACTCTGGATGACAGACGAACGGAGATTGCTTCGGTGCGCTCGCTATTTACGGCACCTCGCAAAGACGAGTTTGGAGTCCTCAACTCATTCTTATTCTACCCCACTCGAATTAGATCCATCTTATCCTTAAATCGATCTTTGAGTCGCTCTTTAACCGGCGCGTTCCTCAGGTCGTGTAAATATGGATCTCCCTTTATAAGGGCAAAGGCTTCCGCCCGCGCCTCTTCCATTATCTCAAAGTCTCGAAGTATGTTGCCGAAACGTAGCTCCGGCAGACCGTGCTGTTTCGTTCCGAAGAACTCACCGGGACCTCTCTGTTCAAGATCCTCTTCAGCAACCTTGAACCCATCCTGGGTCTCGGCCATCGTAACGAATCTCTTCTTGGCTGCATCGGTCTTAGGATTGCCAAGCAGTACGCAATAAGAGTCTTGCTCGCCCCTACCGACCCTGCCTCTTAGTTGGTGCAATTGTGATAGCCCGAAACGTTCGGCATTCTCTATGAGCATTACGGTTGCGCTCGGCACATCTATGCCAACCTCAATTACAGTGGTGGAGACAAGTATATCGATCCTGCGATCCTTAGCTCCGGCAGAAGAGAATCTCTTCATTATATCGTCCTTCTCCTTGATCGGCATCCTGCCATGAATAAGAGCCACCTTTAGATCGGGAAATATCTCCTCCTGCAGTTTGTTGTACATACACGCTGCAGCTTTTGAAGCATTCTTTCCAGTCTCTTTTTCAGACCATATCCTTGGATAAACTATAAAAGCCTGCCTGCCTTGCGAAACCTCTTCTCTTATAAATGCATAAACTTGCGCGCGCGCAGTCTCGTCAACACAGATGGTCGTGACCGGACGCCTGCCTTTGGGCATCTCCTTCATTACAGACATATCGAGGTCACCATAAACTGTAAGCGCAAGAGTCCTTGGGATAGGCGTTGCGGTCATAATGAGCACGTCGGGATTCTGGCCCTTATTCCTTAAAAGCTTCCTTTGCGCCACACCAAACTTATGCTGCTCATCTATAACAGCGAGCCCGAGTTTCTTAAATGTGACCCCTTCTGATATAAGCGCGTGTGTACCAATAATAATATCCGCCGATCCGCTTCCTATCTCTTCCTCGAGCTCAAGTCTCTTTGCGGGAGGAAGTCCGCTAACCAATAGTCTCACGTTTATTCCAAGCGGCATAAGGATCTCGCTTATGTTGATATAGTGTTGCCTGGCCAGGATCTCGGTTGGCGCCATGAGAACCGCCTGGTACCCATTTTGGACCGTCAAGAGGAGCGCATATAGCGCGACTACGGTCTTGCCGCTCCCCACATCGCCTTCGAGTAGACGGTTCATGGGTTTTGGGCTTGCCATGTCACTCTGAATCTGGTTTATGGCTTTAAGCTGAGAGGCTGTAAGTTCAAATGGGAAGAGTCTCTTAAACGAATCTATCAGCCTCGCATCCAGGCTGTGGCTTATGCCGGGTGTGCCGGTCTTCACGTCTCTTTTCTTAAGGGCAAAGGCAAGCTGCAAAATGAAGAACTCCTCGAAAACCAACCTTTTGTACGCTCTCTCTAAATTTTCAAATGAGGCCGGGAAGTGTATATTGCGGACTGCGAATTTCAGGTCAACCAGCCTATGCCTGGCCCTTATGCTAGACGGGAGTATCTCCTCCTCATCAGAGAGCGCGCGCTCTATCGCCTCATGGGTTAAAAGCCTTAAGTATCTCTGAGTTACATCCTCTGTGAGAGAATAGAAAGGGACGATCTTCCCGATGTTAAGAGAATTGATCTCCTTAACCTCTCGCTCTTCCACTCTGACCGAATTCTCCTTAAGAGAAGAGACTATTTCGTATTCAGGGTGGTTTATCTGTATCTTGCCGTACCTCTCAACCTTGCCGTAAACTATCACTTCCTGCCCTACGGCAAAGAACTTTTTTAGGAATGGCTGATTAAACCAGACGCAATAGATCACGCCGGTTTTATCGCCAAGCGCTATTTGGAATACGCTCATCTGTCTCTTTGTGACATGCAGTCCAAGCGTAAGAACCTTCCCTGTAATTGCTTGCCGCTCTCCGATCTTCACATCCTTTATAAGAGTAAAATTGCTCCTGTCCTCATATCTACGCGGCAAATAATAGAGCATATCCCAGACAGTGCTTATTCCAAGCCGGCTCAAGGTGCCAGCCCTCTTCGGCCCGACCCCTTTTAAGTATCTTATATCGGTCTTTTTTGCTTGCATTGATAATTTTTATATGGTATTATTACGCACTGTTCAGTGTTATAAAGCAACGAATAATACACGGGAGAATAAAGACAATGTCGAAAATTTGCTATATATGCGGAAAGAGGCCTGTGGCGGGCAGGTCTATAACGCGAAGTGGCCTTGCTAAGAAAAAAGGCGGAGTCGGACTACGCATAACCGGCATAACCAAGCGCCGTTTCCTGCCTAACCTGCAACCAGTGCGAGCTATCATAAGCGGCAAATTTAAAAAAGTACGCGTCTGTACTAAATGCCTTAAAGCCGGCAAAATCACAAAAGCGGTCTAGCCATCTTTCCAATATCAGCTTGAAGCTCCACAGGCTTACACTTGTGGAATTTTTATTTTTCTTCGGTGGAGCGAAACCTCGCCGTAGTCTCGCCGCCGTAGGCGGCGGACGAAGGCGGGCTAAAGAACCATCTTCAGATCTTTCAAATCAAGCTGCAATGTTGAAAGCCCCTGCCATGTATTTATCGACGGCGAATATACGAGATTGACCTTCGATCCTTTTGATGGCACGCTAAAATCGTCGGCGCGGAAGCTTACCGCCTCGCATGTAGTCTTATCATCTGTAACCCACATCTTTATACCGTTCTTGGCCAATCTTCTCGGATCGTTCTTAAGATAGACATTGCTGGATGAAAGCACCGGGCGAGGATTCTCCGGCCCGAATGGAACGAGAAGTTCCATTTCCTCTACAAGCTTCTCATTTATATCCGAGAGCTGAACCTCCAGGTCTATGTCGAGCCGGGGAGAGAGATCTTCATCCTGTATCTCTCTTTTAGCGATCTCGTTTATGCGGGATGTAAATGCGGTAATATTCGCCTCCTTTATCGAAAGGCCACAAGCCCCCGCGTGACCGCCAAAATCTTCAAGAAGCTCTTTGCAGGAATTTATGGCATTGAAGAGGTGAAAGTTGTAGATGCTTCGCCCTGAGCCTTTGCCGATTCCGTCCTCCGTCGCTATCATGATCGTAGGCCTGTAGAATCTATCTATTATGCGACTGGCAACGATGCCTATAACGCCGCAGTGCCAACCCTGACCGGCTAAGACGATCACCCTTGAATCCTTAAAATTAATTTCCCGCTTCATCTTCTCGAGCGCTTCTTCCAAAACGAGGCGTTCTATCTTCTGCCTGTTCCTGTTCTCGGAGTTCAACCTGTCAGCGATCTTGCCGGCCTCATTCATATCGCTCGTTAAAAGAAGCTCCAAAGCCACGTCAGGTGAGCCTATCCTGCCCATGGCGTTTATCCTCGGTCCAAGAACATAACCTATGTGACTACAAGAGATCGTCTTCCCTTTCAACCCACCGACCTCGATGAGCGCTTTTATGCCCGCCTTCTTGGTTGTGCTTAGTCTCTTCAGGCCGATCCTCGTAAGTATCCTGTTCTCGCCCTTTTGCGCCGAAAGATCGCTTACAGTGCCAAGCGCAACCAGGTCCAGGTGGTCCTCTATAGGATAAGGCGTATCATGCACAAGGGCCATGGCCAACTTATAAGCTATCCCTACTCCTGAGAGGTGTTTAAACGGGTACGGGCAATCTTTCTGAAGTGGATTTATTATGGCGTACGCATCCGGTAGTAGAGCTGACTTGATCTCGTGGTGATCTGTTATTATAATATCTATACCGAATTTATTAGCAAGCTCTACTTCTTTTATCGCGCTTATGCCGCAATCCGCGGTAATAATAAGATCTATCTTGTTACGCCTGGCAAGCTTGATGGCGCCGTCATTGAGCCCGTAGCCTTCTTCCAGCCTGTTTGGAATATATGTAGATACCACGGCTTTTAAATGAAGCAGGACGATCTTAAGAAGCGCGATGGAGGTTATTCCGTCAACGTCGTAATCGCCGTAGAGAAGTATCTCTTCGCCGTCTTTGATCGCTCTCTGGATCCTCGCTACGGCCTTCTTCATATCTTTTAATAGGAAGGGATCGTGGCAGGCACCCATATCACCATACAGGAAATGGTGCGCCTGCATCTCATCGGTAATTCCCCTGTTTATAAGAAGCTGCGCCGTAACGTGAGATATAGATAATGACCTGGCAAGTGATAGGCTGAGGTCCGGATGCGGCTCTTTAACACGCCAGATTCTATTCAAGGCTCAGAACTCCTTCGTTAAGTAGCAAGTAGAGAGTAGCTAGTAGCGAGAAAGACTCTCTCTACTTGCTACTCGCTACTCTCTACTTAATATATTGTCTATTATCGCCTGGCTCGCTTCGAGGGCCAGTCGATCAATATGGGGCTTGCAATGAAGATCGACGAGTATGTACCTGAAATTATCCCTATAAGCATAACGAAAGCGAAATCATTGATAACCTCTCCGCCGAAGAGATAGAGCGCCAGTACAACAATAAGCGTCGTCAAAGATGTCAGAAGCGTCCTCGATAAAGTCTGGTTTATGCTCGCGTTGATGATCTGGCTATACGACGCCTTTCGCATGAGTTTCCTGTCTTCTCTTATCCTGTCAAAGACGACTATCGTATCATTTATCGAATAACCCACGATAGTAAGAAGCGCAGCTATGACCGGGATGGAGAGCTCTCTTTGCGTAATAGCTATAGCGCCCAGACTTATCAGAACGTCATGAAAGAGCGCTACGATAGCCGCGATCGCAAATCTAAATTCGAACCTGAAAGATACATATGCGCATATGCCTATCATGGCGAAGATAACGGCCTTGATCGCCTTCCCTCTTAAGTCTTTTCCGATCGATGGACCAACGCGCTCTATTCTCATTACGTCGAAATCATTATCTTTAAATGATTCTCTGAACTTGACCATAACAGCCTGGGAATTATCATCCTGCGTTCTTAAAAGAAATTCCCTCTTATCCGCAAACTGCTGGATCGGGATATCCCCGGAACCGATCTGTCCGAGTTTAAATCTTAAATCCTCAAGCGGTATTGCTTTTTCAAATTTATACTGCTGAAGAACGCCTCCGGTAAAATCTATACCGTAATTCCGCTCTTTCCGCTTTGCGAAAGTGAACATACCAATTATGATGAGAAGGACCGATATTAAGTAAGCGACCTTCCTTATCCCAATGAAATTCACCTTCGTGTTCTTGACAAATTGGAGCATCTTTAGCTCTTTGATCTTGTTCCCTCCCGATGTAAGCAGGTCCAGAGCAAGCCTGGTAACGATTAGGGCCGTAAACATACTGGATAGGATACCTATGCTTAGTACAGTTGCAAAACCCCTTACGGGCCCTGTCCCGAATTGGAAGAGTATAAGCGCCGTTATAAGCGTTGTAAGGTTGGCGTCCATGATCGTCAGGAACGCCCGCTGGAACCCGCTCTTTATCGCGGCGCGTATAGTCTTACCGAGCTGCGACTCTTCCCTTATCCTTTCGAAGATGAGAACGTTCGCGTCGACAGACATGCCTATCGTAAGAACGAGTCCGGCAATGCCGGGGAGGGTAAGCGTGGCGCCAAAATAAGAGAGTGCGCCGGTAATCAGGATCATGTTAAGAAGAAGCGCAAAGTCTGCGATCAGTCCCGTCATAAGATAGTAAAACGCCATAAATAGGAGTACAGCGACACCACCGGCAAGGATAGCTTTTAATCCTCTCTCGATCGAATCCTTACCGAGCGCCGGTCCTACTGTTCTCTCCTCTATTATATCCACCGGGGCAGGCAAGGCGCCCGCGCGCAATACTATAGCAAGGTCATTGGCTTCCTGTACCGAAAAATTACCCGATATCTGTGCACGGCCTGACGGGATCTTCTCCCTTATAACAGGCGCGCTATATACCGTATCATCGAGAACGATCGCCAGCCTCTTGCCTACATTAGCACCCGTGATTTCGGAGAATGCCGCTCCCCCTTCACTGTTAAAGTTTATGGATACATAAGGCTGGTTAAAAGCGGATTGGCTGAATTCCGTTGTTGCGTCTACCAGCGTATCGCCCCCGAGAGACGACTCTTTGGCTACCAGTAGCGAATCGGTCTTATCATCACGCAGCTTCTGCTCTTTCAGTTCATAGCCCGGTACGTCCTCACCCGCAAGCGCCTTCTTTAAAAGTTCCGGGTCGTCCGACACCAGTCTAAATTCAAGGTGAGCCGAGCTTTTAACAAGCTTGATAGCCCTTTCCCTGTCTGTGATCCCGGGCAGCTGTATGACTATCCTGTCAACGCCCTGCCTCTGTATGGACGGCTCCAACACTCCGAATTGATCGATCCTGTTCCGTATTATTTCAAGCGCTCGGTCCGGGGCATCCTTCGCCTCCTCGGGTGGCAACTTAGATGTGTCCACAAGAAGGACCAGATGCATACCGCCCTGAAGATCCAGGCCGAGATTAACCTTTCCTTCTTTCGTTACGTTTCCATCCTTATCATGTACATCCAAAGGCGGATACCCTATCCATAACGCAAAACCAATTACAAGTACGACTAATACCGCCTTCCACTTAAGATTCTTTGTCATGCCTTAACCTCCTCTAACTGCTGTAGGCTATAAGCCATAAGGTTTAAGCCATAATAATGCTTACGGCTTAGAGCTTAAGTCTTAGAGCGATTCTATGCTTGTCTCGATTTCTTTAGTGCCCCTACGGCGTTCTTCTGTATCTCCATCTTCACATTATCATCTATTTTAAGTGTGATAGAATTATCCTTAACATTCATGATCGTGCCATGTATACCGCCGGTCGTTATTATCTCGTCATTCTTTTTAAGCCCCGCGATCATCGTCTTGAGCTCATCCTGCGCCTTTTTCTGGGGTCTGATCAGTATAAAATAGAATATAGCGAAAATAATGACCATCATCACTATTGGCGACTGCAAGATATTTGCTTGTTGCCCCATTGCTGCAGCAACACCTGTCTGCGCCTCGGCATATGCACTTAACATCGGATCCTCCATTGCTTTAGCGGTTTCTTGAAGTTTCTTTAGGTTTCTTGAAGTTTCTTTAGGTTGCAAATCTCGATAAATGCAACCTTAAGAAATCTGCCGAAACCTTAAGCAACCTTAAGCAACCTTCTTTTTTACTTTATTATACTTCCTCTTAAATTCTTTTCTGAACTTATCAAACCTGTTTTCTAAAATCGCCTGTCTCGAAACCTCCATAAGTTTAACATAAAAATGGATATTATGCAATGACACAAGACGCAGACCCAGAATCTCTTTTGTGTTAAATAGGTGCCTTATGTAACCCCTTGTGTGCTCCCTGCATGCATAACAGGTGCACCTCCTATCGATCGGCTTAAAATCATCTTTGAAGGGGGCGTTCCTCAGCTGCAGCTCCCCATCCCATGTGAATGCCTGTCCATTCCTCCCGTTCCTGGTAGGCACAACGCAGTCGAAAAGATCTATACCTTCAGCTATAGCGTCCAGTATATCGAGCGGTGTCCCTACTCCCATAAGGTACCGCACTTTATCTTCAGGGAGCAGGCTAGCAGTATATTCAGTAACTTCATGTATCAGCTCTTGCGGTTCGCCCACAGCAACCCCGCCTATCGCATAACCATCGAAATCGACCTTCAAGGTCTCCTCTACCGATCTCTTTCGCAAGTCCAAATATGTGCTTCCCTGGATTATACCAAACAGCATTTGTCCCACATGCGCTCCTGTGTTCTTGCCTGCCTGCTTACCGCAGGTAGGCAGGCGCGCTTGCGCACCCCTTTCTTGCGTTACCTTCGATCGCCCGGCCCAGTCTATCGTAGTCTTAAGAGAAGCTTCTACCTGGCTACGACTGACAGGATAGTGAAGACACTCATCGAGCGGCATCATTATATCGCTTCCCATGACTTTTTGGAAATCGATTATTCTTTCGGGAGTCATAAAATGTTTCGAGCCGTCTATATGGGATTTGAACTCAACGCCTTCTTTTTGCACCTTTCGTAATACCGCCAGGCTGAATATCTGGTATCCCCCGCTATCGGTCATTATCGGTCCTTTCCAGGACATAAAATGATGAAGGCCCTTCGCCTTCTTCAGGATCTCTTCACCCGGCCTTAAGTAGAGATGATAGGCATTTGCCATTATCATCTCCGTTCCGCACGAAATCATATCATCGTTGGACAGGGTCTTTATGGTAGCTTGAGTTCCTACGGGCATAAAGTAGGGTGTATGCACGATTCCGTGAGCTGTATTGAGGATCCCGGCTCTGGCTTTACTCTCTTTATCTACGTGTTCTAATTTGAAACTCATTTTCTCGTATTGCGTAATGCGTCGTGCGTATTGCGTATTACGTAGCGAAATAGTATGAGTCGCGATACGCAATACTCAATACGCAATACATGCGTTATATACTAAATAATTAACATCGCGTCGCCGTAACTGAAAAACCTGAATCTCTTCTCAATCGCGTATTTGTAAGCTTCAAAAAGAAGTTCCTTGCCGGCAAAGGCGCTTGTCAGTAGCAGGAGCGTGGACTTCGGTAGATGAAAATTTGTGATCAGAGAATCCGTCATTCTGAAACGATATCCCGGGTAGATAAAGAGGTTCGTAAAACCTTCAAACCCTCTAAATTCTTCCCCGATATGTTTGTGGGCTCCCGCGATGAAGTTTACAAAAGCGTCCGCGCATGTTTCAATAGTCCTGAGTGATGTTGTGCCGCATGCAAAGAATTTGGCTTTGCGGTTGCGGGCCTCATTAATAACTAAAGCGTCCTCTTTGGAGATGTGGTAGAATTCCGAATGCATACTGTGATCTTCGACCGTCTCTTCTTTAACCGGGGCAAATGTCCCGTAACTTACGTGAAGAGTGATCTGGGCTACATGAACGTCTCTTCCCTTCAGTTCCTCTATCAGCGCCCCTGTAAAGTGTAGCCCGGCGGTCGGAGATGCTGTCGCGCCAACACAAGCAGCGTAAACAGTCTGATATCTTTCCCTGTCGGAAGACTCATCCTCTCTCGATATGTATGGCGGAAGCGGTACATGGCCACATTTTGCCATGATCTCGTCGATCGGTCCGTCAAATTCTACAAATCTGCCCACCCCGGCTTTACCCAATACCTTAGCCCTGTGACCGTCTCCCAGAAGGACTTCCTCACCATCTTTTATCCTGCCACCCGGCCTTATCAGAGCCTCCACCGGCCGTTTCGTCTTGTCCACAATGAATATCTCGACCTTTCCTCCGGTTCTCCTCTTTCCGAAGAGACGCGCCGGCAACACTTTAGTATTGTTCAGTACCAGGATATCGCCCTTTTTGAAATAGTCTACGATCCGGCAAAATTGCTTCTCTTCGAAAGAGCTCTTTGCCTTATTGACAACGAGCAGCCTGTCTTCTCCGCGTTTTGGGCTGGGGTATTGCGCGATCAATTCTTTTGGAAGATGATAATCGAATTCTGATAGCTTCATAATGTTATTTGACCCAGATCCAGTATCTTCGATCCCGGGTAGTAATAGCCCAGGATCTGTTCATAATTGTAACCCTTCTTTGCCATGCCGAACGCTCCCCACTGGCACATGCCTACACCATGCCCCCAGCCGATTCCTTCAAATATTACGCCTTTTCGCGTTATCCGGAGCCGGAAGTTCATGCTTCTGATAATATTTGGACCGAGCGCGAGACGAAATTTAAATCCTTGTATATCTTTAACGCCGTCTCTGTCCCTTATTCTTACGGTTTCAAGACGACCGGATCCGCTACGCTTCCCCTCCACTATATAGCTTAATCGTTTGACCTTAATTCCATACTTGTTTAATCTCTCCTCCATCTGCTTGTAGGAGAATATGGCCTTCCAGCTTCTTCCTTTTGCACCCCTGCAGAAGAGGCATCTCCTGCCGCGCAAGACCGGTATATCTAAGCCAAATACTACCTCTCCACTTTCTGTATGGTCGCCCGATATCGAATGATAATAAGAGGGAAATATTTTGCCTTCGTACGTCAAGACCTTGCCTCTTGTCGCGTCCACGGCCTTCGTGGTGCTGCGCCTTTCACTCTTCTTCCCACCATAAACCTGCGAATAGATATCACTTGTAACATCGTAGTCACGCTCACGCATAGTCATCACCCTATGGATCGCGAAGGTCCTGGCCGCAATGGCCTGCGCCCTCAATGTCTCCTCGGGCCAGTAATGCGGCATTTCGTGGTATAGCACACCATATAGATAATCTTCTATATCCAGATGGTTCACCACCATAAGCTTCAGCTTCTCGGTCCTTATGATATCTACGACCCCACGGAAACTCTTCTTACCTATAAACACTGTCGCATCGTCCTCGGGCACGATCCTTATCCCGTAGATCTTGAATTCCCTGTTGCCAAATTTGAGCCCGCTATTGATGGGAATGATAGCACCTCTCCATAAATCCTTGCCCTCATCTAACAGAATATCGGCATTTATCGCCTTTATCTTGTACGCCCCTGTTACACTTAGCTCGATCTTATCTTCCCCGTCCGCTACGCGCACCCTGACATCCACGCTCCCGGCAGACCTGCACACAGACGATACAGAAAGTATCGCTACTCCGAAGAGGAGCGCTGTAATAATAGTCTTCTTCATCTCTTAATTATTAGATAGAGTATGACGGAAAAGATGACGCTTATAAGCATACAGGTTGTTAATGGGAAATAGAAACTGAAATTATTCTTTTGCATAACGATATCCCCCGGAAGGCGCCCAAGCCACGAGACTTTACCGCCTAATGTAAAGAATGTGCCGATTATAATCAGTATGATACCTGCTATAATTAAACTCTTACCCATATTTCCGCCTTTTCCCACATGTCATCCCCGGACCGCTGCTGCGGTCTAAACTCCAGCGGGGATCCAGAGTAAGCTCTTCAAAAACTCACCTCTGGATTCCCATTTTCATGGGAATGACAGGGTGAGTAAATTCCCGCTGGAGTTTAGACCGGCGCAAGCCGGTCCGGGAATGACAGAGGAAGAAGTCCTCTTCGCTTTTTTGCGATCTCTCTTCCTCTCTTCGCGTTCTACCATAGAAAATACGCACCCACAATAATTTTGACAATATATCCCCTCTTTTCTTGCCAACTTGTGCGCCTCTTTGAAACCAACTCTAAAATCTTTATAATAGAACTTAATACTCTCCGTTTCCGCTACGGTGCGACATATAGCCAAAAGTATGTCGTGATCCTGATAAGGACTTGCCAGAAGCGTGGATGTGAATGCATCGAAGCCATTCTTCTTCGCAAAAGATGCAGTCTCTTCAAGCCTTCTCCCCCAACAGAACGAACATCTATCTTGAACGGATCGTTCTGCGGGTACGCTCTCAAAATAGTCTGTGGAATTATGCTCCGGAAAGAGTGCCGGCAATCCTGTTCTCTGGAAGTAACCCCTCGCGCCTTCCCTTCTCTTAGCATATTCTCCGGCAGGATGTATGTTTGGATTATAGAAGAATCCGGTTACCTGAAATCCGTCCTTCTTTGATTCGGCAACAGGATAGATCGCACAGGACGCGCAGCAGGTGTGTAATAGTAATCTCATATGGTGTGCTGGTTAACTCGTGTACTAGTGAGCTAGTTAGCTCATGCGCTGATTAGCTAGTAATTATATTTGTTTACAAAAATATCACATCAATCAATAAACGAGTTAACCAGTTCACCAGCACACAAATGTACCAGCACGCTAGTTCACCAATTCACCAGTTCACTAGCTAACCAGCTCACTAGCTAACTAGAACAGTTCTTTCTGTTTCTCTTTCTTGAGACCGAGATGTTCGTATGCGATGTCGGTTAATTGTCTTCCGCGCGCCGTTCTCTTGATAAGGCCTTTCTTAAGAAGAAAAGGTTCGACTACGTCTACGATGGTATCCGGCTCCTCGTTCATGGTAGAAGCAAGCGCCTCGATCCCTACCGGACCGCCGCCGTACGCGGAATGGATCGTCTCTATAACCTTCCTGTCCATGAGATCAAGCCCCATGTTATCGACGCCATGGTTTCCCAGCGCCTTTATGGCCGACTCTTTCTTTATCTTACCGTCACCCTTCACCTGGGAATAATCGCGTACCCTGCGCAGTAATCTATTGACTACGCGCGGCGTGCCGCGAGCTCTCCTGGCTATCTCCAGCGCCCCTTCAGCGTCTATAGGTATGCCGAGAATATTGGCGGACCTTGTAACGATACTTACGAGATCTTCCGTATCATAAAAATCGAAATGGTGAAACATGCCAAATCTTCCCCTTAGCGGAGCGGTAAGAAGTCCCGCCCGGGTCGTGGCTCCGATCAATGTAAACCTCTTCAAATTAAATTTTATTGTCTTCGCATAGGGTCCTTTATCGATAATAAAATCTATCTGGAAGTTCTCCATGGCCGGATATAAAAACTCCTCGACAACCTTAGATAACCTGTGGATCTCATCTATAAAGAGAACGTCGCCGTGTGAGAGATTTGTTAATATCCCGATCAGGTCCCCTGCGCGCTCAATGGCTGGGCCGCTCGTTGCTACGATAGAAACTTTCATCGCGCTGGCTATGATATGCGCCAGGCTCGTCTTCCCCAGGCCCGGAGGCCCTGATAGAAGAACGTGTTCAAGAGGTTCGTTTCTCTTCATAGCAGCTTCCAGTGATATCTTGAGATTATCTATCGTCCCTTTTTGACCTATGAAATCTTCCACCTTCTCGGGCCTGAGAGACATATTCAGTATAACGTCCTCTTCGCTCTCTTTCTCCTGGAGCACCTTTTCGCGTTTGTCGGTCAATATCTTCTCGCGCTTATTGCCGAACATCTTTCTGCGCTTTTCCTGCTTTTCCATCTTTTATCTCTTCTCCAACTGCTTTGCTTTATAGACTTCGTTAAGTAGCTCTTCGCTGGACTTAATGTTTGAGTTCCTCTTAAGCGCTTTATCTATCATCTCAGATCCCTCTTTATGCTTATACTGCAATTGCAGCAGAACCGAGAGAGCCTCTTCCTTTACGTTCTCCCCAACTTCACCTACCTTTTTTGTAAAGCCGTCCTGGATAAGTCCGAACTTGCCCACCTTCCCCTGGAGTTTGGCTATTATCTCTTTTGCCCTCTGTTCCCCTATGCCCGGAAGCCTTTTAAGTAACGCAAGGTCCGCGGAATCTATGGCACCTGCTATCTCCGGGATAGAGAGTGCAAGAGCCCTGCAAGCAGCCTTAGGGCCTACCCCGGAAACAGTTATAAACTTTTCGAAGAACTCTTTCTCTATCTCGTTTAGAAAGCCGATAAGGACGGGGATCCCTTTGGAGTGGTCAGTCTGAAAATAGTGATATGTTACTAACGCCAGGTCCTCACCGCTGGTGTACTTCGCCACATTTCTCATGACGGCTTCGGGCACAAGGACCTCGTAATGCATCCCGCCCGCTATCTCCAGCGTTATCTTGCCCGGTCTCTTTGATACAACTTTTCCGACTATTCTTGTTATCATCTCTTCCTCTTCGTCTTTGCGAGGCACCGGAATATTCGAGCGTGCCGAAGCCCTACAGAATCCGAAGGATTCCATTAGGACTGTCCTGTAGAAATTTACCCATTTATTACTATGGTAAATTTCTGCAGGGCAATCTCTTAATCAACAGTTTGTCATTCCCGCGCAAGCGGGAATCCATGAATGGACTCTCTACGAGTCTACTCTGGATCCCCGCTTCCGCGGGGATGACATTTACAAGATTGCTTTGGTGCGCTTAGTTGATTACGGCACCTCGCAATGACATAAATGTCACCTGAGTTCCACGTTAACATATGTTAGAGCACAAGCCAGAGCATCGGAAACATCGACCGGCTCGGGCCTCTTCTTTAACCCCATCATCTCCTGGATCATGCCCTGCACCTGCAATTTGGATGCCTGACCGTTTCCCGCTATCGCTTTCTTAATTCTAGTCGAGGGATAGTTTACGAGCTTGCTGCCATTTATGCCGGCAATAAGACACACAACACCTCTTGCATGGCCCATGAGAATTGATGTTACGGGATGTTTATAGTGCGAATATAGTTTTTCGAGAACGAAAACCTCCGGCTTGTATTCGTTTACAATATCCGAGAGGTTGTTATAAATATCTCTCAACCTGACGCTAATTGAGTCTTTGTTGCTCGTTCGTATGACACCTGCTTCTTTCAATATTGCGCGCTTACCAGCCTCTATTACACCGTAGCCGGTTATATTTAACCCGGGATCTATACCAAGTATAACCATTCAGTATCTATTCCTGCCCTACACGCTACGACGGACGATAAATGACGGACGACGGACGATTCGTTTTTCTCGTCTTTGCGAGGCACCGTAAAATTCGAGCGTGCCGAAGCAATCTCATCGAGCTAGTTTGAGATTGCTTCGGTGCGCTCGTCTATTTACGGCACCTCGCAAAGACGAGTAGTACGTATCATCCATCGTATATCAATGTATCTCATTGCCGTCTTGCAACCTTAAGCAACTTAAAGAAACTTTGCGAAACCTTAAGAAACCTTCTTACTCACATTAGTCTCTGGTCTTCAGACGATAGTCTCTTTCGTCCTACGTCCCACGTTCTACGTTCTTCGTAACGATATCTACTAAGTCTAGCTTCCTTCCATCTCTTTCAGCACATCGTCCGGTATGTCGAAGTTCGCGTATACGTTCTGGACATCATCATTCTCTTCGAGCTCATTGACTAATGAGAGCAGCTTTTTTGCGTCCTCGCTTACTACCTTTATGGTATTCTTCGGCACATTGGTTATCTCCGAAGCCTCTATCGCAACCGAATTATCCTTAAGGGCTTTTTTAACGTTCTCAAACTCGGATGGCTGCGTTGTTACCGCATAGGTCGTCTCCTCCGTCTTTAGGTCCTCTGCGCCCCCCTCCAGGACGATCGACATAAGCTTCTCCTCTTCTATCTGGTCCTTATTAATTACGATATAGCCTTTCTTTTCGAAGATCCAGCTGACCGAACCCTGCCCGCCCATGTTGCCGCCCTTCTTCGCGAATATATTCCTGATATCGCTTGTAGCCCTGTTCTTGTTGTCTGTAAGGACCTCTACCAATATAGCTATCCCGCAAGGGCCATATCCTTCGTACGTGATCTCCTCATAATTTACACCTTCAAGTTCGCCGGTTCCTTTTTTTATACCGCGCTCGATATTACTGGCGGGCATATTGGCGTCTTTTGCCCTCTGTATTGCGAGTCTTAACCGTGGGTTTGAATCGGCATTCCCCCCCCCGCCGTTCCTGGTTGCAACAGTTATTTCTCTTATCAATTTTGTAAAGAGCTTCCCTCTTTTAGCGTCCGCGGCTCCCTTTTTGTGCTTTATCGATGCCCACTTTGAATGTCCGCTCATGAAATTATCTCCTTGAATTTCTCCCGGTCATTAATTTCATCCCGAGGCCGCATATATTCGGTTCGGCCTAGGGATCTTATTCCACTCGATAGTTGCGCTACGTAGAACGATGGACGATTAGAGTCTACTCACCTCGTCTTTGCGAGGCACCGGAATATTCGAGCGTGCCGAAGCCTGCCTGCCCGAAATATACTGGCAGGCCCGCCTGCCATTTAAAAGCTTTGGCGGGCAGGCAGGCAATCTCATCGAGCTAGCCTGAGATTGCTTCAGTG
>JBDRHE010000071.1:0-9027 GCA_043817155.1 Candidatus Omnitrophota bacterium
GCTTACATGCTCTAATAACGCTCGTATGGGGCAATTCTGTAGCGACTCTCCAAATTTCATATACAATCGATCCATAAAGAATTATGACATCTTAGGACAACCTTTTGTCCTTTTATGACAATATGAAATTTGGATGAGAGCTCTCTAAGATGATCGCTCATCTTAGAGAGCGGCAAGCGGAAGAATTGCCTCACACGAGCATAGCGTTACGTTTGCTCACCTATTAGTCCCGAAAGGTATGGATATAGGGAAGAAAGTAATTTTATAATACTTTATTCTGCGTTTATTTGAACAGCCTTAGCAGAATATCTTAGATATCTTCGATGTACATTCTTGACAACGCAGCCCTTATGTCTTATAATTACATGGTTGCATGAGCAATAATGGCCTATAAAAGCATACGGGTCTTCATGACCTGAGAGTAAAATGGAGGAGAACATGGATTGTTTGCTTACAGAAGAACAGAAGATGATAAAGGATCTGGCCAGGCAGATCGCCCGGGAGAAGATAAAACCGGTGGCAGCTGAATACGATGAAAAGGAAGAATTCCCATGGCCGATAGTTAAAATATTGGCAGATGCGGACATATTCGGCATATATATAAGCGAAGAATACGGAGGCCTGGGTGGAGGAGTCTTTGATCTGGCGATCGCTACAGAGGAATTGTCATGGGGTTGCGGCGGCATATCATTAGCATTCGCCGCTACAGCGCTTGGCACGTTCCCGATCATTCTCTTTGGTAATGACGAGCAGAAGAAGAAGTACCTGCCGAAGATAGCTAAAGGTACCGTTGCCGCGTTCTGCATTACCGAAGCTGAGGCAGGTTCAGACGCGGGTTCTATAAAGACGCAGGCGGTTAAGGACGGGGACCATTATATATTGAACGGAACAAAGCAGTGGATCACAAATGGCGGTGAAGCGGAAGTCTATGTTGTTATCGCTATGACTGATAAGAAGAAAGGCACGCGTGGCGCGACTGCCTTTATCGTAGAAAAAGGTACAAAGGGCCTGGATTTTGGCAAGAAAGAAAAGAAGCTCGGGATAAGAGGCTCCGCGACAAGAGAGGTTGTGCTAACCGACTGCAGGATACCCAAGGAGAACGTTCTTTCAAAAGAAGGTATGGGGTTTATCGTTGCTATGAAAACGTTCGATTATTCAAGACCGGGCGTTGCGGCTCAGGCCCTTGGCATTGCCCAGAGGGCCCTCGATGAAGCAGTAAAGTATGCCAGTGAGCGCAAACAGTTCGGTCAGTCCATATCGTCCTTTCAAGGCATCCAGTTTATGCTTGCCGATATGGCTATTCAGGTTGAAGCTGCCAGGGCCGTTGTCTATAGAGCGGCTAAAATAATAGATTCAGGCTGTAAGGAGATATCGAAGATATCCGCCATCGCTAAGACGTTCGCTTCAGATGTAGCTATGAAGGTGACTACCGATGCAGTTCAGATTTTTGGCGGTTATGGTTATATGAGAGAATATCCGGTTGAGAAGCTCATGAGAGACGCAAAGATCACGCAGATCTATGAAGGCACAAACCAGATACAACGCGGTATTATCGCGGCAAATCTGATCAAGGAACTTAAGAAGAAATGAACATAGCTGTCTGCATAAAACAGGTCCCTAATACAACGCAGGTCAGGATCAATCCTGAAACAAATACCCTTGTGCGCGAGGGCGTGGAGTCGATCATTAACCCTTTCGACATGTACGCGATAGAAGAGGGGATAAGGCTCAAGGAGAGATTCGGTGGTAAGGTTACCGCGATCAGCATGGGTCCTCCGCAGGCAGAGAACGCGCTCAAGGAAGCCCTTTCAATGGGGTGCGACGAAATGATATTGGTAACCGACATTAAATTTGCAGGCAGCGATACCTGGGCCACGAGCTATGTGCTTTCGCAGGCGATTAAGAAACTTGGCGATATCAATATGATAATCTGTGGGAAACAGGCATCAGATGGCGATACGGCGCAGGTGGGCCCCGGCATCTCCACCCATTTGGATATACCACAGATCACATATGTTAAGAAGATAGAGGAGATAACAGAGACCCTTGTGCGAGCAGAGCGTATGACCGAAGAGGGGTTTGAGATAATTGAAAGTCCGTTACCGTGCCTCTTAACGGTCGTAAAAGAGATAAATGAGCCAAGGTTACCTTCTCTAAAAGGAAAGATGAAGGCGAAGAAAGCGGTTGTTACCAGGTGGAATGCTGAAGACCTGAGCTGTGATTTTGATAAGATAGGTCTCGATGGATCCCCGACCCGGGTCGTAAAGATATTTACTCCCCCGCAGCGAAAAGGTGGCCAGATGCTGACGGGTGATACCCATGAGATAGTCGAGAAGTTGGCCGGGGAATTGAAGAAGGAACTTTAGCGACATATGAAAACAGGGTTAGAAATTCCAGGGAAGCAAGATGTCCGATAAGAAGATAGAAATATTGAAGGATGTTTGTACGGGATGCAGTCTGTGCATAAAGGTGTGTCCATTTGGCGCGATCACCCTCGAGAGCAAAAAGGCCGTTATAGACTATAACAAGTGCAATCTGTGCGGGGGTTGTGTCGAGTCATGCAAATTCAATGCGATAGAGATTAAGACCCTTGAGAAGATGTACGATCACTCTATGTATAAGGACGTGTGGGTATTCTGCGAACAGAAGAAGGGCATTGTGCAGTCGGTTGCATATGAACTTCTTGGCGAAGGAAAGAAGCTTGCTTCAAAACTGAATAATAAACTCTGCGCGGTTCTTTTAGGTGAGGATGTGAAGAAGCGCGCGGATGATCTCTTCCGGAGAGGAGCGGATATTGTATATCTTGTGGATTCTCCGCACCTTAAGTATTATCAGAACGAGCCTTATAGCAAGGTCCTTGTAGAGCTCATTAATGAATACAAGCCCGAGGTCTTGCTTTGCGGGGCAACTACCATGGGAAGGAGCCTGATCTCCAGGGTCGCTGTAAAGATAAAAACCGGGCTAACTGCTGACTGTACCGGGCTCGATATTGACACGGATAAAAGACTTCTTCTTCAGACTAGACCTGCCTTTGGCGGCAACATAATGGCCACTATAATAACCCCTAACCACAGGCCGCAGATGTGCACGGTGCGGCATAAGGTCATGCAGGAGGCTTCTATAGAGGACGGAAGGAAGGGGATCATCGTCGAGAAGAAATACAGCGATGATATCCTGTCAACAAGGACAAGGCTTGTCGATCTCGTTGAAGAGATGGAGGAGACTGTAAACCTTGCGGAGGCCGACATAATTGTGTCGGGAGGAAGGGGTCTGGGAGGTAGTGAGAACTTTGGAATAATAAGGCAGCTCGCCCTTGTACTTGGCGGAGCCGTTGGCGCGTCAAGAGGCGCTGTGGATGCGGACTGGATACCCTATTCTCATCAGGTAGGGCAGACGGGAAAGACGGTCTGTCCGAAGATCTACATTGCGTGCGGAATAAGCGGCCAGATACAACATCTTATCGGCATGCAATCATCAAAGATCATCGTGGCTATAAACAAAGATCCCGACGCTCCGATCTTTAACATTGCTACATATGGAATAGTAGGCGACCTTTTCGACGTAGTACCTGCCCTTACAAAAAAATTCAAACAAGTTCTGAATAAATAATTTTTTTGCCCTTGACAACAACTACAAAATTGTATATACTCGTACCAAGGTGTTTAAAGATAATCAAACCTATACAAAGGACATCATTATGGAAGATGACTCCTTAGGATTAAAAAAAAGGCGATATAACGTACAAGAGGTCGCTGACATTCTTGGTATATACAAAGGCACAATAAAGAATTATGAAGCAAAGGGCATCTTTCCAAAAGCCCGCAGGAATCCTATCAATAAGTATCGGGAATATTTACCGCAGGATATAGACATTTTGAAGAGGATAACACTTAAAGGAAGATAGTCGGAGGTAACATGCATTTCAAACAGCTGGAGATAATGGGTTTTAAATCTTTTCCACACAAGACAAAATTGAAATTTGAGCCCGGCGTTACAGCGGTGGTCGGACCCAACGGCTGCGGCAAGAGCAATATATCCGATGCGATAAGATGGGTGCTTGGCGAGCAGTCCGCAAAGTCATTAAGGGGCTCTTCAATGGAGGAGGTCATATTTAACGGGACAGACAAGGTAGATCCTATTAACATAGCCGAGGTCTCTTTAACCTTGTCCAATGAGGACAGGGCCCTCCCGATAGATTATAATGAAGTTACGATAACAAGACGGCTATTCCGCTCAGGAGAGAGCGAATATATACTGAATAAGACACCTGTTAGACTGAAAGATATAACATCGCTACTGATGGGAACAGGAATGGGCACAGGTTCATACTCTATCATCGAGCAAGGCAAAATAGGCATGATCCTGAGTACGGGGCCCGAGGAGCGTAGAGAAATCTTTGAAGAGGCCAGCGGTATCACAAGATACAAGGCGAAGAAGAGAGAGGCTATGCGTAAGCTGGAACAGACCGAGAGCAATCTTCTCCGGATAAATGATATCATAACCGAGGTAAAGAGGCAGATCACTTCGATAGAGCGACACGCCAGGAAGGCCGAAAGGTATAAGACCGATTTCGAAGTGCTGAAAGATTTGGACCTTAAGCTTGCGTTTCGCCAGCTCCGGGATCTTGGAAGTGATCTGTCCGCAAGCGGGGAGGATATGGTAGTGCAGCGTAAAGCTGAAGTCGAGGCAAGATCCGAGCACAGCGAGATAGCGACTTCGATAGCTAAATTTCGCGGGGACCTCGATAATATAATAAGGGATCTGACCGATATGCAGGAGAAGCGATCGGATGCAGCGCTTATCATGGATAAGAGCCAAAATAGGGCTCACCTCAACAATGAAAGGATCGAAGATCTAAGGAGGCTGAAGACGAGCCTGGAAGAGGATCTCTCCGGCCTAAAAGAGAAGATGCGCATACAGGAGGAGGAGATAGCTAAGACAAAAGAACGCTTTAACGACATCCTGAAGACAAGGATCGAGAAAGAGACTACGCTAAACGAAAACGAGACGACTGCCGGGAGGCTTACCGAAGAGATCGAGGCGCACCAGAAGGAGATGAAGGGCTCCAAGATCAGGACCGTCGATATACTTGCGTTCGAAACGAAGACCAAAAACGAATTGATAAAGATAGGCGCTGATCTACAGAATAGAAGATCCCGTCTTCGAAGGCTCGAAATGGAGCGGGAGAATGTATCCAGGGATAAAGAGGAGACAGAGTCTGTACTGGCCGGCATAGATGTAGAATTAAGTGAGTGCAAGGAGAAGAGAGATCGGTACAGGGCAGAGCTTGATGAGCTTAAAGACAGCAGGAACAAGAGCGAGGCTTTACTTGAGGAGAAGAGGTCTCGTGCGATAGAAAAGGAGAACGCCTTGAACGTCCTTAAGTCAAAGGAAGAGGTGCTTAAGGAGATGATCGAGAACTTTGAAGGCTTTGAAAATGGTGTTAAATTTGTAATGGAGGGCGTTAAGAGCGGAAGCTTAAGCGGTGTCATCGGGATTGTAGCCGATCTGATCGAGCCGGAAGCAGGACAGGAGCTCTTCCTGGAAGCTGTCCTGGGACAAAAGGCCCAGGCGATAATCGTAGAGTCCAGGGAAGATCTACTAAAAGCTATTTCATATCTTGATAATAAGAGGGCGTCGGCTCATTTTATAGTCTATGACGATATCAAGCTTAGGCCCGGTTGGCATCATAACAAAGTCGATATGGCCGGATGCGGGATAAGCAGTTTAGCCTCTTTTGTTAAAGCCAATGATCATCGTACCGATATTATAGACTATCTCTTCGATAACGTATACTTCGCTGAAACCGAATCTGAGGCAAGGAACGCAGGTGGCGGAAACTCAGGTGATATCAAATTTGTAACGAGGGACGGTTTTATATTAGAGGATGGCTATCTTTTCGGGAGGATCCTGAAAAATGAAATTGGTACCTCGGTTATTGGCCGAAGAATGAAATTGGCAAATATACAGCGTCAGCAGGAAGAGATCGCTTTAGGGATCGAGGAGATAAGGCTCGAGGAATTCCACGAGAAGGCCCGGATAACAGAATTAAAGGAGATGGTGATAGTCGCTGAAAACTCCCTTAAAGAAAGGGAGATAGGTCTTGCAAACGTAATGTCAAGAAGAGAAGCCATAGAAGCAAACCTGAAGAAGATAAACGATGAAATATCCGTGATAGGGCTTGAAGTAGAGGAAGTGGGTGACATGATAAGAGAGGTGACCCAGAGGGGTGAAGAACTTAATAAGCGCCTTAATGAGACTGAAAGCGAGTACGCCGGCATACAGGAAGTCATCACGCTCGCCCGGGAGGCTATCGAAAAAAAGACCGTGAGCAGGAACGAACTCATATTTGCGACTTCTGAAATCAGATCCGAGATATCTTTCTTCAGAAATACTGAAGACCATGAGAACAGGAATTTGATCAAGGAGAGTAAACTGATAGAGGAATTGAAAGTGCAATACAAGAATAAGGTTAACAATGTGGAAGATTCGGCTAAGAAGATAACCGAGCTTGAAGCTGAGCTAGTCGAGTTAGTAAGCCTTATAGATGCGAAGAAGAACGAAGAGATGTACTACAAGGGAGAGCTTGACGAGATACGCTTGAATAAGGACTCCATTTCGAGGGATCTTCACGAAAAAGAGAAGATATTCCAGGAGAAGGAGGCGCTTATTGAGGGCATACGGGACCGGCTCCACTCTCTGGAAATAAAGATCAGGGAAGCTGAACTTTTGACGGTTAACATAAAAGAGAGGGTGCGTGAGGCGTATAAGGTAGACGTGGAGAACACTACAATAGAAATCCCCGGCGATATAAACTGGGAAGAGACGAAGAACCATATAGAGGTATTAAGGATAAAGCTTGATAAACTGGGACCTGTAAATCTTGTAGCGATAGATGAGCATAAGGACCTGGAAGAGCGCCACTCGTTCCTCACGCAGCAGGAAGAGGATCTGCTACGGGCCAAAGAGTCGTTACACAAAGCCATATTGAAGATCAACAAAACTACCAGGGAACTATTTATGGAGACGTTCCAGAAAGCTCAGGTAGAGTTCAGGAATTATTTCAGGATGCTTTTCGGAGGCGGGCATGCAGAGTTGCTCTTATTGGATGAGAGCGACGTCCTGGAGTGCGGTATAGAGATCGTGGCAAGGCCTCCCGGCAAGAAACTTCAGAACCTGCTTCTGCTTTCCGGAGGTGAAAAAGCGCTTACCGCGATAGCTTTACTATTTGCAATATTCAAAGTAAAACCGAGTCCGTTCTGCATACTTGATGAAGTTGATGCCCCGCTCGATGATTCCAATATCGGCAGGTTTACCAGGATACTCAATGACTTCTTGAAGACATCCCAATTCATTGTTATAACACATAACAGGAAGACCATGGAGATGGCAAATGTCCTATATGGGATCACGATGGAGGAGAAGGGTGTTTCGAAGATAGTGTCTGTTAAGTTCGCCGAGGACGAGAAAGAAGCCTCTACTCCGAACGAGGGGGTTCTGGTTTGACGCTTTTCTTCCGAAACCCGAAGAGACCTCTCTCAAGACCGGGTTCGTAAATACAGATCTTATTTTTGCCGGTACGCTTAGCTTCGTAAAGCGCCAGATCCGCCTTATGTATCAATTTATCCCTATCGGCACCGTCGTACGGGAAGGTTGAGATACCGATACTAACTGTAAGATGCGCCGCGCCATCCGGCACCTTCTCGAGAGCGAATGTATCTGCGATCTCTTTTCTGAGTCTTTCAGCTATTGTAAGAGCAATTACCTTGGTTGTGTTAGGCATGATTATAGTGAATTCCTCGCCGCCATACCTCGCTACAAAGTCTGCGTTCCTTGACTTCCTGCTTAACATGGAAGCTACTTTTACGATCGCTTCATCTCCGGCCTGGTGCCCTTTGGAATCATTATAGGGTTTAAAGTTATCTATATCGATCATTAATATGCTTATGTTATTATCCTCGAGCCTGCTGCTTTCTATCTCAAGCGCTAATTTTTTGTGAAGTTCACCGGAGTTCCAGATCTTGGTCAGCCAATCGGTCTTTGAGAGGTATTCGGTCTCCTCGTATAGCCTGGAATTCTCTATGGCGAGACCGGCATGGTTTGCGAACATGGTCAATATCCTGAGATCCGATTTTGTTATCGGCTTCTTAGTAAATATGTTGTCAACCAGTATCGCTCCAAGTGTTTCGTCTTTCGCTTTTAGCGGAACAGTGACGAAGTAATCTATATTCAGGACGTCCCTGATTATCGGCGACACCTTCTTCTTGGCCTCCTCGGTGAACACCTCAAAAGGCATACCCTCCAGTATTGTAAGCGCCAGTATACCCATCTCCTCGGTGAGCGGCATCTTGATGCCTTTAACAAGTGTATTTAGCTTAGACTCCGGGTCCTTCTTAAACTTGACATATGAGTTCAAGAGATCCTCGAGACTCAATTTCGCCTTTTCTATGCCTTTCCATATCATATTCGCCTCTTCCCCTGAGTGGGGGCCTATGCCCATCTTGCCTTCGAGCGCATTCTCTCTCCTGTCTACAAGGAAGAGCATCGCCCTGTTGAATCCCAGGCCTTCATGAGATGTGAGCGCGGTAAGTATCATATAGAAGATCTGGTCGAGCTTAAGCGTAGTACGCATAGCGTTCGATACTTCGTACAATATGCTCAGTTCCCGCTTGACTCTATCAGAATCTCCCCTGTTTAATGCGTTTAATATCGACATGATGAGGATAGTTTAACATACCAGTCTTCTCTGTCAAGCGTTATTGGTTGTTTGTAAATGGGCTGTCTATCATTCCATCTCGTCCCATTGCGAAGTGCCGTAATATAACGAGCGCACTGAAGCGATTGTTTCTCCACTCGTCTTTGCGAGGTGCCGTAAAAAGCTAGCGCACCGAAGCAATGCTTCACTCGTCTTTGCGAGGTGCCGTAAATAGGTTAGCGCACCGAAGCAATGCTCCACTCGTCTTTGCGAGGTGCCGTAAATAGGTTAGCGCACCGAAGCAATGCTCCACTCGTCTTTGCGAGGTGCCG
>JBDRHE010000072.1:0-76331 GCA_043817155.1 Candidatus Omnitrophota bacterium
ACCCAGGAACAGAGCAAGTACCTTAGCAGCTGGGAAGCGGGCACCTAATAGTGAGCTGGTGAACTCGTGTGCTGGTGCACCGGTGCTCTGGTGCACTTGTGCACACGTGAATAGCGTGTAAGAGGAGGATAGGTGAAGAGGATAGGTGTGCTAACAAGCGGGGGAGACGCGCCGGGGATGAACGCTGCGATAAGAAGCGTTGTCAGGTGCGCTATCCATAAAGGACTTGAAGTTAAAGGGGTTATTAAAGGGTATGAGGGCCTTATAAACGATCAAATTATAGATATGAACGCGCGCAGTGTCAGCAATATATTGGGCCGGGGAGGCACCATATTAAAGACCGCGCGCTCGGAAGAATTTATGAAAAGATCCGGTCGCAATAAAGCGCTAAAGACCGTAAGGAAGAATGGTATTGATGCCCTTGTGATAATAGGGGGTAATGGCTCTTTCAAAGGGGCGCACATTCTATGGAAGGAACATGGGGTGCGAAGTATCGGCATACCGGGTACGATCGATAATGACATTGCAGGGTCTGATTACACATTGGGCGCGCATACAGCCGTCAACACGGCCCTCGACGCCATAGATAAGATCAGGGACACTGTAACGAGCATGGAACGTATATATGTTGTAGAGGTAATGGGCAGAGACGAGCCTTTTATTGCCATAAGAGTAGGCCTTGCAGGCGGCGCGGAAGATGTTCTCTTCCCCAATTCTAAATACAGTATAAACGATATATGCAATGATATAATACTTGGTAGACAGAAGGGGAAAGTCAGCTGGATAATCATAGTTTCAGAAGGCGCCGGAAAGGCTCAGGATGTGGCTAGCGCCATAAAGAGAAAGACAGGATTCTCTGTACGATCTGTAGTCCTTGGACACGTTCAAAGAGGAGGCTCCCCTGAGGCATTTGACAGGATACTGGCTTCCCGCCTGGGATACCGTGCAGTAGAGGCTCTTTTAAAAGGGCGCAAGGATGCAATGGTGGGCATAGTTGCGGATGAACCAAAAATTACACCGTATGAAATAGCTACAAAGGGCGATAGGAGGAAATATTTATTGGATAAAGAGCTTTATAAGATAGCACGGATACTTGCAACATAAAACAAAACCAAAAACTCAAATATATTTTTGGTTTTTCACGAGAAAGGCAAAAAAATGGCAAATATCGAAAAGATCGCGTTAGAACTGGCATTGGCAAAAAACAACGTAGATAAGGATAGACTGGCTAAGAGCATTCTTGATGCCGCTTACGAAAGAGGCGTTTATCCCTGGAGCATCAACGATCTCTATTTAGCCAGGGGAAAGGGTGATTTCGGAGGATTCACGGTTCCCGCCATAAACTTGAGGATAATGACCTATGACCTGGCGCGCGCCATATTCAGGGCAGCAAAAAAACTTAACGCAGGGGCCTTCATATTCGAAATAGCGAAATCGGAGATGGGGTATACCGATCAGGCGCCGCAGGAATACGCAAGCATGTGTTTGGCCGCTGCTGTCAGCGAAGATTATTCCGGCCCGGTATTTATACAAGGCGATCACTTCCAGCTTAAGGCCAAGAATTACAGCGAGAATCCTAAAAAAGAGTTAGAAGCAATGAAGCTATTAATAAGAGAGGCTGTGAGGTCCGGTTTTTATAATATCGATATAGATTCCTCGACTCTCGTAGACCTCTCTAAGCCGACCGTTAAAGAACAGCAGCTCGATAACTATAAGGTGTGTGCCGAACTTACAAAGTTTATTCGAAAGATCCAGCCGGGCGAACTGGATATATCTATAGGCGGAGAGATCGGAGAGGTCGGCAAGAAGAACTCAACACCTGAGGAACTTCGGGCGTTTATGCAGGGCTATAAAGAATTGACAGGCAAAGGGCTCTCCGGCATCAGCAAGATCAGTATACAGACCGGCACATCCCACGGCGGTGTGGTACTACCGGATGGTACAGTCGCAAAAGTAAAGGTGGATTTTGAGACATTAAAGAATCTATCCAGGTTGGCAAGGGACGAATTTGCCATGGCCGGAGCGGTTCAGCATGGGGCTTCTACTTTGCCTAACGATGCCTTTGGCAAGTTCGCCGAGGTCGAAACAGCGGAAGTGCATCTTGCGACGCAGTTTCAGAATATGACATATGACAGCAAGGCTTTTCCCGAAGACCTGAAAGCCAAGATATATGATTGGATCAGATCGAATCTGTCCGGGGAAAGAAAAGACGGTCAGACAGAAGAGCAGTTCATATATACGACAAGAAAGAAGGCCCTCGGAGTCTTCAAGAAGGATATTATTACTTTGCCGGCTGAAATAAAAGGGAAGATCGTAAGCGAGATCGAATCTGAATTCGCTTTTCTATTCGGAAAGCTCAACATAAAAGATACCAAAGATCTCTTATCAAAATGTCCCAAACCTAAAGCTGTTTCGCCTAACATAGAAAGCAAAGCAGTGGCAGTTGAGATGGATGGAGAGGGCGACGACTAAGAAACAGCCTCGTCTTTGCGAGGGACCGATAGATACTTAGCGTTCCGAAGCAATCTCAAACGAGCCTCGGAGAGATTGCTTCGGCACGCTCGAATATTACGGTGCCTCGCAAAGACGAGGAAAGTGAAAAACTATCTCTGTCCCTATATCCCGTTAGAATTTCTTAAGCAGGTAAATCCCGAGCCCGCCAAAGATTATATTGCCGAACCACGCTCCCAGAGCCGGCGGCAGTATACCACCTTTTCCAAGAGCAAGTCCAAAGGCCATAACCGGTATGTAGAGTAGCGCTATAATTATGCCCTTGGCCATTCCAAGAAGGGCTCCGCCTCTTTGCGTAGAGAGGGTAAAAGGTGTGCTTATCAGGATAATTGCAATAGTGGCAAATGGGAATGATATTTTGTGATAAAGTTCTACGAGAAGCCTGGCATAGGTCTTTTTGCTGCCTGTCGCAAAAATATCGATGTAACTTTTGAGACGCCCATAGCTCATATATTCAGGTTTCCATTGGTTGTTTATAAAATCAGTGGGCGTTTCAACGATCGGTATGTCTCTTTCCTTTGATATAATAGGTTCTCCAATAAACTTACCGCTATTATCTATCTTGAAGATGACAACGTCTTTTCCGCGCCAGCGCTTATCGTCCGTCCAATGAATGGATTTTGCCGAGATCTTCATGATAAGGTCCTGGGCGGTGTCATGCTGGTGGATTATGATATCTTCCAGCACGCAATTCTTAATATCAAACTTTTTGGCAAATATGATCTTATTTCCGCGCCCGTATATTGCAACATTGTCGATCGTGACCGTTCCGCTCTTGCCGCGTTTGCCCGCATCAAGTTTTTCATAGCGGATCCTGTTCGCCTTTCTCATGGCGCCGGGCAACATCTTATCGCTCAGTAAAAATACTACTATGCTTATGACAAATCCTACAGCAAGTATGGGTTTTAAGATGCTCCATACACTTATACCGGTGGCCCTGAGAGCTGTGATTTCGCTGTGCCGGTTTAGATTGCCCAGAAGATAGACGTTTGCTATTAACGCGGATATGGGAATTATTTGTGTAAGAATAAAAGGCGTAAGATAAAAGTAAAATGCCACAAGGCTCGATGCAGGAATGCGTTCTTTCAGTATTTCATCGAGAAACCCGAATATATCGCCTATAACAAAGAGGAGCCATAGGAGCAGAACGCAGAATAGAAATGTAACGATAAAGCCTTTGAATATGTACTTATCTATTATTACCATCTTTGTGTTTTAAGTTCACTTTTGCAAGTGAGAAAGTGAAAAATTTGCAATCCACCGGCAATGAATTCCGCATAGCGGAATTCATTGCTTGGCGAGATGCTAAGCATCTCGCCAAAGGTGATATCTGTTTTTGATGGAGGAAGGCCCCGGACTTTAATCCGGGGGGCTCCACTAAATTCCAATTACTTCTTCGACATCCTTAAAAAGAGAAACATCCCGACCATGAAGAGTATTATATTCGCCATCCACACACCGGTCCAGGGCGGTACGATCTTGCGTATAGCGCAGGCTATGCCTCCCAGCATTATCCCCCAATAGACCAAAAATAGAACCATTGTAAGCCCAAAATTTATAGATTTCTCTCTTCTGTGCATTTTGACGGCGATGGGTATGCCTATGAGGACAAATACAAAATTTGAAAATGCCAAAGCCAACTTATTGTGCAATTCTATATGGAGGGGTATTGTCTCTACGTTATCCCTTTCTAATTTTGTTATCTCTTGTTTTAATTCACTTATGCTCATTTCTCTTGGCTTTTTCCCCAGCTTCTCTATGTCCAGGGCATCTTTGAAATTCAGGGTCATATAATAGGTGCTGAATACCAGTTTATAGAAGTTGCTTGGGTCCTGGGGTAGACTCTCGTCGGCACTTCCGTTCTTTAGCTTAAGCTTTATTGCGTTCTGCTCCGGCATAGATATGATTTCGCCTTCTTCGGCAACTATGGTCCTGGTGGGCCTTCCTTCCTGCGGCTGGTATATTCGAATGTTTTTAAGTATATTCCCTTTTATATTGTAGACAAATATTATATAGTTCTCGAAGCCCTTTATGAAGACACCCGGCTCTATCATCGCAATAGGGTTTCTTATGCCAATCTCCTTTATAAGTTTTCGCGCTGCAAACCCGGATTGCGGGAGAACCTTATCGTTTAGCGGGACGCAGGATAGGCTGAGTATGAATCCCGCGATAAGTACGGGTAGAGCGATCCTGTAGAGGCTAACACCGCTCGATTTTAACGCTATGATCTCATTGTCACTTGAGAGCCTACCGAACGCCAAAAGCATAGATGAGAGAACGGAGATGGGTATAGTAAAGGTAAGGAGCCATGGCATCAAACAGAGGAAGAGTTTCATAACATACACGGGGCTCACACCTTTATTAATAATAAGATCGGCTATCTGGACAATGTTCCCTGTTGCAAGTATCATGGTAGATACAAGAAGCGACAGGAAAAAAGGCCCGACCAGTTCTTTAAGAACATAATTTCTTATTATGCGCATCCGTTTAAGCCTCCAGGCACCCAATATTAGCACTTATGTTCCCGTTTGTCAACCGGCCGGGCATTCCACCACACGGCTGAGATGAAAGAGATTATCGTGCAAGTAGCAGACACTTGATAAGTTTCTGCTACTGACCCTACCGGGGGTCAATGCGTAGGGTGAAAGTTTTCTTTAAAAATCCCGTCCCGGGCTGGATTAAAGAGGTTTACCTAGACAGCCCGGGACGGGATTTCTTCGCGCAGGATTTCTTTGCGTGGTTGACAATGAGCCCTACTGTGCTATAATCATGATACTTATGAGGAAGAATAGGCTTTTGAAATGGGCATTGGTCGCCTTTATAGCGATAAACCTATACTCACTTATTCCTATAGTCAGATTCTATCTTACGAAACACCCCGCTACAAAAAAGCTCAATCAAGACGTGGTTTCCGGTTTTAGGGATAACAAGGACCCTTATTTCAGCTTTATCGTGATGAGTGATACGGGTAGTGGCATCTTTCCTGCCGAAGCGGCGACTTTGAAACTGGTTAGAAGGATGAACAGGGAGGATAGATTCAATAAGATCCCCATCGACTTTGTTGTAAATGCCGGGGACGTCACATTCAGGGGCAGGGAGTCGCATTATAAGAATTATCTCAAGATAAAGGAGATGATCAAGTTCCCGGTTATAGACGGTATTGGGAACCACGATGATGACTTCGACAACGGCCCAAGGGGACTTGCTCTCTTTAACAAGTATTGCGGCGCGGAACAATTCTCTTTTACCAACAGGAATTCATACTTCATCTTTCTGGACAATAAAGACGGTAATCTTACAGAGTCTCAATTCGCCTGGGTTGAGAGCGAGCTTCGCAAAGTCGGGGACTTTGAGCACACATTCATCTTCATGCATAAGCCCCCATTCAATCCCTACCAGCAGGCGTGGTATAGAGTTGAAACAAATCCCTGGAGTTATGCCTTTCTAAAATTGTGCGATAAATATAAGGTCGATATTGTATTTTCCGGACACGAAAATGTGGGCAGAGTGGTTAAATTCGGTTCTGTTACCTACATGGTCTCCGGCGGGGGAGGCACGCTTCTTATCCAGCCGAGTTCCGAGGGTGGCTTTTTAAATTATATTGTAGTTAAGGTAAACGGAAAGTATTTGGATCACGAGATACGTAAAGTTAATCCGCCTGTATGGGAATTTTTCACGTATTATATGTGGAAAGACATTATCTACTTTTTACAGGATCTTTTTTTAAACTAGAACTGTTCAGCATGCCTCTCGCCAGAGTGAGTGAGAAGACATTTTTGGCTTTTGCGTTTACCAGTGTTCTGGCGCATTCATCTATCGTTGCTCCCGTAGTGTAAACATCGTCGATAAGAAGTACGTTCTGTCTGATAAAACGATTCTTGTCTACGACCAAAAAGGTACCGCTGACATTCTTAAGCCTCTTCTCTCTGCCGAGCTCACTTTGCGACTGACTCCATTTCAGTTTCTTAAGGTTCTTTGCATCTATCGGTATCAAGAGTCTCTTAGATAGCGAGCGCGCAAGGACCTCTGCATGATTATAAGTTCGCTCTCTCTTCTTTGTCGGATACGACGGTACCGGTACGATGAGATCTATCTTTTCGCCCGCGAGATTCTTCCTTGCAAAATCTGTCATGATATCACCGAATATGTCGGCCATTCCTATATAGCCACTGTATTTGAATAGGTGTATGCACTCTTTTATCGTGTCCATATAATAGCAGCAAGACCACGCCTTTTTGACAAGAAAGTCTCTTCCCAGGCATTCGGCGCAAAGCGTACCGCTCTCTGCAATATGCTTACCGCATCCATGGCAGAAGGGCCCCGGTATATACAAGATCTTTTGCAGACACTCCCGGCACAGCCCGTACTTGCTTTTACAGCTTTCGCCGCATACATAGCAGATTGGCGGCATAAGTATGTCGATGGCCGCCTTTAAGATCGATTTTGTCTTTTTTAGTATAGTAAACATTTTATCTAATCCGCCACCGTCCGCCGCTTTCAGCAGCGAGACTTCGACGCGATTTCCGCCGAAGCCCCGGCTTCGCCGAGAGGCGAGCGAAAAAATAAATTCCATAAATGTAAGACAAGGTAGCTACAAAAATATCTTAGCACTCTAACTTCCGGTTGTCAACTGTCCCATTCTTCTTACGTAGTGCGTATAGCGTATTGCGTGCTGCGTTTTTCGAATCATTCTTTGCGTCCTTTGCGGTGATTTCGCGCTTTTGCGTTAAAAAAAAGGGCTTGATTAAACCTGGGGCTTGTGTTATATTGTGTTTCGAAAAACACGTTAACTTCAAGGAGTAGAAATATGGGCATAAAAAAGAGAACAGAGATTAAATTTAAGCAGAAGATCAAGCGAAAGAAGAGAAGAGCGGGTCTCTCCAAAAAAGGCAAGAACCCGGACGAACATTTCTATAGCGGGATCAACGTATCGAAGCGGCTGAAGTAACCTCCTCTTATTGGGCATGCAGTAAGACCCGCTATTTAGCATAAGAGACATTATTCAAAGTACCCGCATTCTGCACCCAAAAGGTATACCAAGTTGAATCAAGAAAAACCCCTCTCCAGCATCTTTACAATAATCCGCGTCATCTTTTTCCTATATGTATTTTTAATCAGCATAAGCCTTATGAGTCACGCCTTTAAGGCATTCGGCAAAGGTTTTGCTGAGCAGCTTATCACTACGACATCCAATCCATTTGTAGGCCTCTTTATCGGCATTCTTGCTACGAGCCTTATACAGAGCTCTTCTACCACGACATCTATGGTTGTAGCTTTCGTCGCGTCCGGCGTTCTTTCAGTACGGGGCGCCGTTCCAATTATAATGGGAGCCAATATAGGAACGACCGTTACAAATACGCTTGTTGCGCTGGGTCACATTGCAAGGAGAGAGGAGTTCAAGAAGGCGTTTAGCGGTTCAACCATGCACGACTTCTTTAATATATTTACGGTTATTATCCTCTTTCCCATTGAGATGTCTACCAGGTTCCTTGAGAGGAGCGGCATGTTTCTTTCAGATCTTTTTCAAAACATGGGAGGCGTAAAGTTTACAAGTCCTATAAAGGTTATCGTGAATCCCGCCGTTCATCTGATCGATGGTTTGGTTGGGAATCTTTTTCACGCGTCGAAGAATGTTTCCGGCATAATCATGCTTGTCCTGTCTGTAGTGATGCTTTTCGTAGCCCTCTTTTTTATAGTTAAGATCATGCGATCATTGGCCGCCAGGAAGGCCGATATGGTATTCAACAAAGTTATAGGTAAGAACGTCATGCTATCGATGTTTATGGGTATGCTATTTACCGCGGTAGTGCAGAGCAGCTCAATAACGACCTCGATACTTGTGCCACTGGTAGCGGCAGGGGTCCTTTCGCTTGAGCAGTCCTTTCCGATAGTTCTCGGCGCCAATGTCGGGACGACGATTACGGCCATCCTTGCTTCCTTAACTGGAAATATAACAGGTATAACGGTTGCCTTTGTCCACCTGATGTTCAATGTTACGGGAATTATTATAATATATCCGATCAAGCAGATAAGAAGGATCCCGATTAATGCCGCACGCCTTCTGGCCGCAAAATGTTCACAGCGCAGGCGATGGGCCTTTGTATATGTTATAGGCATGTTCTACTTTCTGCCTATAATGATGATACTGATGTCGAGACTATTTAAAAAATAGGAGGGGTGCCATATGTTCAAGAACTTGATATCGTTCTGGAAAGGGAAAGAGTTCTTAACTGAAGTTTTGCAAGAATTCAAAGAGATGCTGGATGACACTAAGTACATGTTCGAATCTGTCTGCGCCGCCCTAAAAGCAGGCAAGATAGACCAGGCTCTCGAGAGCCGCATATACCAGATAGATAAGAAGGTAAACAGCCTTGAAAGGGAGATAAGAAAGAGAATAGTAGAACATCTCTCGATCCAACCCAGCGTAGACGTTCCGGTCTCTCTTGTGCTTATGAGCGTGGTTAAGGACGCTGAAAGGGTTGGTGATTATTGCAAAAATATACTCGAGATCGTAGGGCTTCTTAGCGCACCCTTAGATAAGAAGAGGTTTAATGAACTCTTCGATGATATCGATAATCGGATACTGGAAGAATTTGAGAAGACCCAGAAGGCGTTTATGGAATCCGACGAAGAGGTCGCAAAAGAGATACTGGGTCTTGAGAGAGTGATCGTGAAAGATTGCGATGAGATAGTAAAGAAGATAGCGATGAGCAGCCTTGCCACGAATGAGGCCGTATGCCTGGCCCTTCTTGCGAGATACTTTAAGCGGGTATCCGCTCACCTTGCGAATATAGGCTCTTCAGTCGCGCTTCCTATAAGCGATCTGGACTTTTTCGACGAGAAACTAAGACGCGAAAAGAAGTAATTTCGCAAAAACGCGAAGAGTTCGTACGTAAATCACCTACCGACTTGATTTATCCCATTCTATTGTATATATTTGTTAAATGAGACCATGAGTTACGACAACCTTTCAGGGTTGGCGTAACTCATATGGTCGAATTTATCCTGAGGCGCCGGAGGAGCCGAAGGATCTATATCTCATTAAATACAGGTAATATATATGAAGAATGTAGCATGCGTAATAATGGGCGGAGGAAGAGGCACCAGGCTTTATCCCCTTACCAAAGAGAGGGCTAAACCCGCTGTCCCCGTAGCAGGCAAATACCGCCTGATAGATATACCCATCTCGAATTGCATAAATTCCGGGTTTAATAAGATCTACGTCCTTACTCAATTCAATTCCGAATCGCTCAATAAACACATAGCCAGGACCTATGCCCTCGATGCTTTTTCAGCCGGCTTCGTAGAGATCATGGCAGCGGAACAGACGATGGATAACGCCGAGTGGTTTCAAGGCACAGCCGACGCCGTAAGGCAGTGCTTAAAACACATCACAGAACTTTTTATTAAGTATGTAATTATTCTCTCCGGCGATCAGCTCTATAAGATGGACCTCAATGAGATGTTGAGTTTTCACAAGAGAGAGCAAGCCGATGTTACATTGGCTTGCAACCCGGTATTCGGTGCAAAGAATATTGATGAATTTGGCATATTGAAACTTGGCGAGGGCAGCAGGGTAGTGAATCTTTTCGAAAAATCCAAGGATCCCACGCAGCTAAAAGAGGCGGCCATCAGGATAGACGACAAAGAGGCGCTTCTGGTATCCATGGGTATATACATCTTTAACAAAGAGGTGCTGATCGAACTTTTAAAAGATAACAGCAAGGTGGATTTCGCAAAGGAGATCATACCCGACTCCTTTGCCCGCAAAGTAACAAAGGCCTATATTTATAAGGGATACTGGCGCGACATAGGTTCCATAAAGAACTTTTATGATGAAAATCTTGTGCTTACAGAGCCAATACCTCCCATAAACTTCTTCGATGAGAGCTGGCCGACATTTACAAGGCCCAGATACCTTCCGCCGTCAAAGATAAGCGATAGCAGGATATCGAGATCCGTTTTTTCGGAGGGGTGCATAATTCAGTCGGCTACTATAAAGCATTCCGTGATTGGGTTAAGGAGCAGGATCGAGGAGAAGTCACTGGTAGAAGATTCCATCATCATGGGATGCGATTACTACGAGTCCCTGGACGATATAATGAAAGCCAGAAAAGAGGGCCGTCCCTATATGGGGATCGGGATGAATTGCGTTATAAAAAAAGCGATACTGGATAAGAACGTCAAGATCGGGGATAATTCGAGGATCGTAAATGAAAAGAAAGTAAAAGAGTTCGAGGGAGAGAATTACTCCATAAAAGACGGCATAGTGATTGTCCATAAGAACGCCACTCTGGCACCGGGGACCGTGATCTAATATACAGGTGAGCATAGATGGGATACGCAGATGGGCGCAGATGGAAGACACAGATTGGCACAGATAAATAACTCGTCTTTGCGAGGTGCCGTAAAGAGCTAGCGCACCGAAACCCCGCCGCATGCTTCGCATTGCGGGATCCCGCCATACGAAAGTAACGGCGGGACAATCTCTTACTTAACGGTTTGTCATCCCCGCGAAAGCGGGGATCCAGAGTAGCCTCGTAGAGAGTCTATCCATGGATTCCCGCTTGCGCGGGAATGACAGAGAAGAGATTGCTTCGGCACGTTCGAATATTCCGGTGCCTCGCAAAGACGAAGTGTAGCTTGTATGCCAATCTGTATTTTTAATAAATTAATCGTATGAACATACTGCACTTGCTTCCCGCCCTTGAGTCGGGAGGCGTCGAGACCGGCACGATCGATCTGGCGCTCTCACTTAAAAGACTGGGCCATACCGTTATTGTAGTTTCTAACGGCGGTCAACTTGTCAAAAGCCTGGAAGATAATAAGATATCCCATATCAAGCTTCCGGTTCACAAAAAGTCACCATCCGCCATCCTGCTTATACCAAAGATCGTGAGCATCCTTAGATCGCACAACATAGATATCGTCCATGCGAAAAGCCGTGTCCCGGCGTGGATAGGCTATTTATCCTGCAAAATATCCGGCACCCCTTTTGTCACAAGCTGCCACGGTTTTTATTCGAAACACTTCTTCAGTTCCGTTATGGGCCGAGGCCAGCGCGTGATGGTGATTTCAAGGAGCATAGAGATGAGGATGATAGAAGATTTCAAGGTGCCTGCGAGCCGGATCCGTCTTGTGTATAGAGGCGTGGACCTTTCTAAGTACCCTTACCAGCCTGATAAATATGAAAGCGAAAAGATCTCCTTTATCGTGATCAACATAGGCAGGCTGACGCCGCTCAAGGGCCAGCACAAATTTATAAAAGCGATGAAGCGTGTCGCCGAAGAGATAAGATCGGTCGAGGCCTGGATCGTGGGCGCGCCGGAAAGAGGTAAAGAACACTATGTAGAGAGACTGCACAGGGCGGTGCTGGAGCTCGGTATGGAGGGGAGTATAAAGTTTTTAGGTTTACGAAAGGATATCCCCGAGCTCTTAAAGAAGAGTGATTGCCTGGTGCTCTCTACGAATGTTCCCGAGGGATTCGGAAGGACTGTAGTTGAGGCGGGCGCTATAGGTACGGCTGTATGCGCATCTGACGTAGGCGGCCTTAGGGAGATCATAACAGACGGTGTTTCGGGGATACTCTTTCCGCCGGATGACGAAGTTAAGATGGCAGAGGCCATCATAAGAATGCTCAGCAGCCGGGATTTCTCGAAAGGCTGTTCAGAGAATCTGCGAAGAAGGGTGGAGAACGATTTTACACTTGAACGTATGACCAAAGAGACGCTTTCGGTTTACGAAGAGGTCGTGAAGGCCAGAGTACCCGCCTAAAGAGCTTTACTTGACGAAAAGATAAACGTGTGTTAGAGTATGCCCATGCAGAAAGAGTCAAATAGTGGAGCCCCCCGGACTTTAGTCCTGGGCTCCCTCCATCAAAAACACATATCACCTGCCGCAGTCTGCGGACGGATTAAAATAGCGCCAAGTCTTCTGGCGGCCGATTTCGGATGCCTCGCTTCAGAGATTGATAAAGCTGAAAAAGCCGGGGCGGATTCGTTGCACGTCGATGTGATGGACGGGCACTTTGTGCCGAATATAACCCTTGGACCATTCATAGTAAAAGCGATGAGGAGAGTGACGAAGCTTCCATTGATCTCCCACCTTATGATCGAAAGCCCGGAGAAGTATATTAAAGAATTCGTCGCGGCAGGAAGCGACATGATCATCTTCCATATAGAGACTACAAAGAGGCCAAAGATGCTTATAGAAAAGATAAAGCGGACTAAAACGAAGGTAGGGGTTTCGATCAAGCCCAATACGAAGGTCCGCGCCATAAGATCTCTTCTTCCGCTTCTCGATGAGGTGCTTGTTATGACCGTGGAGCCCGGATTCGGTGGTCAGAAGTTTATGCATAAACAGCTTCCGAAGATACGGGATATCAGGGAGTCTTTCGCCGGAGACATAGCTGTCGACGGCGGGATAAACCAGGAGACCGCGGAGCTCGCTGTTTCAAAAGGCGCCAATATACTGATAGCCGGAACGTATCTCTTCGGTGCCAGGAACATGAAGAGCCTCATCCGCAAACTCAAATCGATCAAACCCTAATTGGGGACGTTTCAACTTTCCTCAACCTCGTTCAAGCAAGCTAGCTAGAGAGGCCAAGCGCATTTTTACAAATTCCATCATAATCTGGTTTAACTCCGATTGCTCGTGTGGGGCAATTCTTCCGCTTGCCCCGTTCCAAATCGCCCTATAAAGGCATTTGGATAAAGAAGATGTTCTTTGCGCAGAATACTTTTGCAATAGCTAAAAGTTCTAGTGGGCGATTTGTAACGGGGCAAGCCGCCGGTCTATTGCAGTTAGCTGTTGGTAATTCGCTAGCCAGCGCAGGCCAAGCGGTCCGGGAGGCTTAAGCATAAAAGATTATGCAGAGATTCTCTCTTCTTGCCTCTTCATAAGGTGATAGCCGGTCTTTAAGGAAATGCCGTAAGCCAAGACATACGTATGCCTGAACTACCGACTCTCACCTTGTAAAGAGACAAAGAGAGAATATGCGCCTCCCGAACCGCTTGGCCCGCGCAAGTTTTGAGACGATTCTTTGCACTCAAGTTGCTCCAGCTTAGGTTTATGGGCGAGAGATAGGGTGGTTATCGGAGAATTACCTTGGAGTAATCTTTTGCCTGCACTGGAGCCCCTTAGCCTGGGCTTACTTTGCAAAGTTAAGAAATGGCGGAATCATTACCCGAAACCCCCTATTTTTTGCTTTTTCGGTTATATCTTAATCAGGTTGCAAATGCTTCTTTTAAGAACGAACGAACTTTATGGTTGACATTTATGGGGTAGTCAGCTTTAATAGTCGTCGAGGTTTAAGAAGATGAGGAATCTATATGTTATTTCTATCACTTAAATATGAGTAAGTAGAGAGTAGCAAGTAGCGAGCCCCGTTAGAAATTTACAATTTCTAACGGGGCGAGAAAGACTCTCTCTACTCTCTACCTGCTACTCGCTACTTACTGGCATTTGTAAAAAAGAATATAATACATGTTTTCAAATTGTAAAAGAGAATTCGATGTAATAGTCGTAGGCGGTGGCCACGCCGGATGCGAGGCGTCACTCGCAAGCGCGCGTCTTGGTTCAAAGACTCTTCTTATCACACAGAAGATCGATAGGATCGGTTTCATGTCCTGCAATCCTGCCATAGGCGGTATCGGGAAGGGGCAGCTGGTAAAAGAGGTCGATGCCCTGGGTGGTGAGATGGGAAGGGCTATAGACGCCTCCATGATACAATTTCGCATGTTAAATTCTTCCAAAGGCTACGCCGCCAGGTCCTCGCGCGCTCAAGCCGATCGGGCCATATATAACAGATTCATGCGAGAACGTGTTCTAGGACAGGGTGGGCTGGAAGTCTTAGAGGATGAGGTTGTAGGGATCTCTGTTAAAAATGGCGTCTGCAAAGGTGTAAAAACCGGGCAATCAGGCGAGATGAACTCCACCGCCGTCATTTTGACACCCGGGACATTTCTGAATGGTGTTATACACATAGGGCTTGAGCATTTTAAAGGCGGAAGGATCGGTGAAGACGCGTCTCTGGGGTTGTCAGAGAGTCTTGCTGATCTCGGTTTCAAAATATTGACTTTGAAGACCGGTACCACTCCCCGCATAGACGGAAGAACAATAGACTTTTCAAAGTTGGTGGCGCAGCACGGGGATAGAGAGATAATACCATTCTCGTTCTGGACGAAGAAGATAGACATAGACCAGAAGCCGTGTTTCATAACGCGTACGAATTCTGAAACGCATAAGGTGATACAGGAGAATCTGGACCGCTCTCCTCTCTATACCGGTAAGATAAAGTCTACAGGGGTTAGATACTGTCCGTCCATAGAAGACAAGATAGTCAGGTTCCCCGGGAGACCGTCGCATACGATCTTTCTCGAACCCGAAGGTTGGGATACCGACGATTACTATCCAAACGGGATTTCAACGAGCCTTCCGAGAGACGCACAGGAGAGGATGGTTCATAGCATAGAGGGTCTGGAAGAAGCGAAGATACTTACTCCGGGATACGGGATAGAATACGATATGGTCGATCCAACGAGCCTGAAGCCGACGCTGGAGACTAAAACCGTCAAAGGTCTCTTTCTTGCCGGCCAGATCAACGGAACGACCGGATACGAAGAGGCCGCAAGTCTAGGGCTTATGGCCGGCATTAATGCCGCAAGGACCATCGGGGGAGAGCCTCCTGTTATTCTCGACAGGTCAGAGGCGTATATAGGTGTTCTAATAGATGATCTTGTTACTAAGGGCACGAGCGAGCCGTATCGGATGTTTACCTCCCGGGTAGAATACAGACTGACTGTAAGAGAGGATAACGCTGCGCTAAGATTGAGTAAGACGGGCCTGTCGATCGGACTTCTGCCGGATAAAAGTTTTCAGGAAGTTATGAAGAGAGAGAAGAAGGTAGGTGAGATCAAGAAGAGACTGAAGGCAAAGAAAATATATCCGACAAAAGAGATAAATAGTATTCTGGAAGAGAGATTTTCTCAAAGTCCTTTAAAGAATCCAATCAGCCTGGCCGGCCTTCTAAAGAGGCCCGGTCTATCAATCGAAAACGTGATGGAACTTGCGGCCTGGAAAGATCCTGTGTCTTATTACGAGAAGATCCGGATAGAAGTCGATATCAAATATGAGGGCTACATCAAGAGGGAGAACGCTTATATAAAGAAGTTTAAGGGTTTGGAGAAGATAAGTATTCCCGAAGATTTCAACTATTCGGATGTAATCGGGCTATCGAGTGAGATAAAGGAGAAACTGACAAGCCTTAAACCCCGCTCACTCGGACAAGCAACACGTGTCTCAGGCGTGACCCCGGTAGCGATAACTGTTTTGATGATTAAACTACATAGCCGGAATATGAAGTAAATTACAAATCACAAATTCCCTGCCTGCTGCTGCAAGCGGGCAGGCAAATAACAAACATCTTGTCATTCCCGCGCAAGCGGGAATCCAGACGGAAATGACAAACATATTAGGAAGATAGACTTCTGGATCCCCGCTTTCGCGGGGATGACAAAATATTAGTTTTAAACATTGTAATTTTGATATTGTATATTGTTTGTGCTTTGTGTATTGTATATTGTGATTTAGCGAGGGATTGCGTGAGCAGATACTATTACTCATTCAGTGAATACCTTAGTGAAAAATTTAATACTAAGGTTCGAAGGATAGGGCTTAATGCTCACTTTTCGTGTCCCAATAGGGATGGAAAGCTGGATACGGCGGGATGTATATTTTGTAACGAAACGGGATTTACAGAGTTTGCCAGGACGAAACTTTCCGTAGAAGAACAGATCGAGAAGTCCATGCAGTTTTATAGAAAGCGTTTTAAGGCTGAAAAGTTCATTGCATATTTCCAGAATGCGACGAATACGCATAGTACAACCGAAAGACTGAAGGAGACCTACGATATAGTAAAGAGATTCCCGGATATAGTCGGCCTCTATATTTCTACGCGGCCGGACTGCGTAGACGAAGAGAAGCTGGAGCTTATAGCAGGTTATAAAAAGAATTATGATGTTTGGATAGAATATGGCTTGCAGAGCATTCACGATACTACACTAGAAGCGATCAATCGTTCCCATACACATGCTCAAAGTGCGGAGGCAATCAAGAAGACCGCCGAGAAGGGTATTAAGGTAGGGGTTCATATTATACTTGGACTTCCCGGTGAATCGAAGAAGGATATGATGGAGACGGCAAGCCAGGTTGCCGCTCTTCCCATAGACGGTATTAAGCTTCACGTCTTTCATGTCTTTAAGGACACGGAGCTGGAGAGGTTGCACAAGAAAGGAAAAGTGAAGCTACTCAAATCGGCAGAATATGTGGATCTTGCATGTGATCTTTTGGAAAGGCAGAGGCCGGAATGCGTGGTAATGCGCCTTCTATCCGATGCTAAAGAGAGCGCTCTTATAGCGCCAAAATGGATAAACCGGAAACAGAAAATAATAGAAGAAATAAAAAAGGAATTTGAAAGAAGAGGCACGCGGCAGGGGAGTAGATATGAATAAAAGAATTTGCGTATTCGGTAGCTACAAGAATCTAGGCAAGAGGAAGCGGGAAGAGATAATAAAACTCGGAAGACTTCTTGCCAAAAATGGCTTTGAAGTTGTGTCAGGAGGATTCGGCGGCACAATGGAGGATATATCAAAAGGCGCAAAAGAGGCCGGGGGCAAGACGATAGGCGTAACATACTACAAACGGATCGATGGCCCTTCCAAGAAGCCGAACCCTTATATCGATGAAGAGATAAGAACGGACACCATCTTTAAGCGGATCGAAGCGATGATGGAGAAGTCGGATGCTTTTATAGTCCTGGAAGGAGGCACTGGTACGCTTCTTGAGCTGGCCGCATGCCTGGAATATATCAACAAGGGCCTTATGAAGCCGAAACCGATCATAGCGCTTGGCAGTTTTTGGAAAGTGATTGCCGATACCCTTGCCCGCGAAGAGGTGTTGAGCAAAGAGGCCGCAGCTATCTTAAGCGCCAAGACCTGCCGCGATCTAATCATATTCTCAAATAAGATAGAAGACGTCGTGAAGATATTGATCGATTCTTTGGCGACTATATCCAATAAGCAGTAGCCGGGGCTTAAGCCCCGGCTACTGCTTTTTGAAGCTCTTAATAGGTCCGTTCAACAGTTTGTCATTCCCGCGAAAGCGGGAATCCAGTCATGCCACAATGCATTAGAAAGAATACACTTCTGGATCCCCGCTTGCGCGGGGATGACATGACTTTATTCCAAAAGTAGATCGATATTACTTATTGAAAAGAGGGACATAATTAGTGAGCATTAACAACAGTCCCTTCTTATAGCAATTTTACCACCTGATTCCGCTTGTAATATACTCCCGGGTATGCTAAAATTTGCTTCTGCGCTATTTAATATATTATCCAAATAGTAGTATGTAAGGGAGGGTTAATGCTGAAGATCAAGAAGGCTTTGATAAGCGTGTCGGATAAGAGCGGTTTAGATGAACTGGTCAAAACTCTAAACGAGTTTGGCGTTAAGATATTGTCTACTGGCGGTACTGCTAAGAGGATTAAATCATTAGGTATAGAGTGTAAAGATGTTTCGGATTATACGGGATTTCCCGAGATGATGAACGGCCGCGTGAAAACATTGCATCCGAAGATCCACGGGGGGCTTCTTGCGCTCCGGGACAACGAATCACACATGACTCAAGCAAAAGATCATGATATAGAGATGATCGACATGGTGGTGGTGAACCTCTATCCGTTCGAAAAGACCGTTGCCAGGCCCGATGTGACACTGGAAGAAGCTATAGAAAATATAGATATTGGCGGGCCTTCAATGCTCCGCAGCGCGGCAAAGAATCACAGGTCGGTCGCCGTAGTAACGGACCCCGCGCGGTACCCGGATATAATAAAAGAGCTTAAAGAGAACAAGGGTTCGCTCTCCAAAAAAACTCTTATGAATTTGGCCTTTGAGGTCTTCAGACGGACGGCGGAGTACGACGGAGCTATCCATGACTATTTACACGCTACGATGGACGATGGACGACGGACGATGGACGATGGACGACGGACGACGGATGAGTTTCCCAAGAGACTGGACTTGACGTTTGAAAAGGCACAGGACCTGAGATACGGGGAGAACCCGCACCAGAAGGCAGCGTTTTACAAGGCTCCATCTACATCTGAATCCGGTATATGCAATGCCAGGCAGCTTCAAGGCAAGGAGCTCTCATTTAACAACATATTGGACCTTAACGCAGCTATTGAAATAGTTAAAGATTTCGATAAGCCGGCCGCGAGTGTCATAAAGCATACAAATCCATGCGGAGCTGCTGTAGCAGACTCTTTATCCAAAGCTTATTTGGATGCGCTGGATTGTGATAGACTGAGTGCCTTTGGAAGTATCGTGGGCTTTAATGGCGCTGTCGACAAGAAGCTTGCTGAAACGGTTATGAGGGAGACGGATTTTGTGGAATGCATAATTGCGCCTTCTTTCGAAACGGATGCAAAAGCAGTATTTTCGGCAAAGAAGAACTTGAGGCTTCTCGAAGTGCCTTACTACAAAAGGACCACTGAAAAGGAATTGGATCTAAAGAGAGTGGTAGGCGGCATACTCGCTCAAGGAATGGATTTAAAAGTGATCAAGGAGAGCGATCTCAAAGTAGCTACTACCAAGAAGCCGACAAAAGAGGAGATAGAGTCGCTTCTCTTTGGGTGGATTATTGTGAAGCATGTTAAGAGTAACGCAATAGTATTATGCCAGGGAACGAAGACGGTTGGCATAGGCGCCGGCCAGATGTCTAGAGTCGATTCTGTGATCATCGCAGGCCGTAAGGCCGGCAGCAAAACCAAAGGTTCGACATTGGCTAGCGACGCATTCTTTCCAAAGCCGGATGCAATAGAGCAGGCTCACAAGGCAGGCGTAAAGGCTATAATACAACCCGGCGGCTCAAAAGGTGATCCTGAAGTAATAGCCGCCTGTGATAAATACGGCATCTCTATGGTATTCACCGGAGTGCGGCATTTTAAACACTAACACGGTGCACCAGAGCACCAGCGCACAGGAGCACCAGTATGAGATTTCTAATTTGGTGCACTTGTGTTCTTGCGCACTTGTGCTCCCGTAATAAAACGAGCAGATGTGGATAGACAGAAGATAATAAAAGCGATGAAGATGATCCTGGAGGCCGTGGGAGACAACCCCCGTAGGGCGGATCTTCTTGATACTCCAAGAAGAGTAGCCGACATGTATGAAGAGGTCCTAAGCGGCATAAAGAAGGATCCGGGCAAAGAGCTCGAGGTTTTACTCTCAGCTGACCACGATGAAATTGTGCTTCTTAAGGACATACCCATTTTTTCAATATGTGAGCACCATCTACTGCCTTTCATAGGGAAAGCCCACGTAGCGTATGTTCCGAAGGATAATCGCGTGACGGGTCTTAGTAAACTCGCCAGAGTGGTAGATGTATTCGCCAAGCGTCTCCAGGTCCAAGAGAGGCTTACCACGCAGATCGCCGATACGATCATGAAGAAGCTAAAGCCGAAAGGTGTGATGGTTGTCATTGAGGCCGAACACCTCTGCATGAGCATGAGAGGGGTTAAGAAGCCCGGGGTAACAACTGTAACGAGCGCAGTAAGGGGTATATTCAGGAGCAACTCAAAGACGAGATCCGAGACGTTGGATCTGATACGCTTGTAAGATGATATGGATTCAGCGAGTAGCTTGTTAGAGCATTAGCTTATTAGCTTTCTAGGATAAGAATGCTTTCTAAGAAGCTAGAAAGCTAAAGCTCTAGTAAGCTATCCGCTATATGCTAGTAATTAGATATGAAAAACCGAAAGATAGTAACGCAAGTAGGATCTCTCCCGTACGAAGATGTGAAGGCTGCCGTAGAATACAGCCTTAGGCACGATATACCATTTTTGCCCGAGCTTCCCAGGAAGGGCGACGCTATGCTTAACTATATTAAAAATCCGGGAGAGCTTAGTTGCCTGGAAGAATTCAAGAAGCATAGCTTCAAGACGGTTAAGATACAGTGCGTAGGGCCCGCAACGCTTGTGATCGGGGGATATAGTGAAGACGAAGCCATACAAAGGCCGCTCGAGCACATATCTAAAATAATTGACGGACTTACTGCTGAAGAGATAATACTCTTTCTGGATGAGCCGGCCCTTGGTCACGTCGGTTTTGACTTTAGCAAAATATGGGACGCGCTCTTTTCAAGTTTTAATGTCATCTCCGGGGTTCATACCTGCGGTAACATGGATTGGGATAAACTCTTCAGCTCAAATATAGACATTATAAGTTTCGATGCTTCCGAGTTCGATCTTACAAAATATTCCGGATATAGAAGCGGAAAGAGAATTGCCTGGGGTGTGCAGGAAGCCGAAAATATCAGGGATTTCAAAACCGGTGATCTTGTGACGCTGCCTTGCGGCCTGGGATCGCCTCTCCACAAAGTAGATGACTGCGAGGATAAGCTGAATAAACTTAATGACATAGCCCTTAAGATTGCCCAAGGAGGTAAAGATGGCTAAGGTTCCTTCTGACTTAGAGATCGCGCAAAGCGCGAGATTGAAACCTATAAAGAGCATAGCAAAGAAGCTTGGCCTAAAGGATAAGGAACTTTTTCTTTATGGCGAACACATGGCAAAGGTTTCGCTCGATGTTCTGGGTCGCCTTAAGAAGAGGAAGATCGGGAAATATATAGACGTAACTGCCATTACTCCTACGCCGCTTGGCGAAGGCAAGACCGTTACCACGATAGGTCTTTCTATGGGCCTTAACAGGATCGGCAAAGACACTACCGTAGTTATTCGTCAGCCGTCCCTGGGACCGGTATTCGGCATCAAAGGAGGGGCAGCCGGCGGAGGGTATTCACAGGTTGTGCCGATGGAACATTTCAACCTACACCTTACCGGTGATGTGCATGCTGTCGGGCTTGCGCACAACCTTTGCGCCGCATTCTTAGATAATTCCATCTTTAAGGGAAACAAGCTAAACATAGATATCCCTTCCATACAGTGGAGGCGTGTTGTAGATGTATCGGATAGATTCTTGCGCAATATAAAGATTGGGCTCGGCACTCCCGAGGATGGTATTGAACGGGATACAGGATTCGATATTACAGTCGCAAGCGAGGTAATGGCTATATTGGCCTTAACAGACTCTCTTAAGGATCTGAGGAGACGCATAGGACGCATAGTTCTTGGTACAACGAAGGATGGAAAGCCGGTTACCGCGGAAGATATAAAGGTGGCCGGCGCTATGACAGTCCTTCTTAAAGACGCGATCAAGCCTAACCTTCTCCAGACTCTTGACAATACACCGTGTCTTGTGCATGCCGGACCGTTTGCCAATATTGCGCACGGCAACAGTTCTATATTGGCTGATAAGATAGCGCTTAAACTATCCGATTACGTTGTTACTGAATCCGGTTTTGGCGCAGATTGCGGGGCTGAGAAGTTTATGGACTTAAAGTGCAGAATAAGCGGGCTTAAGCCCGACTGTGTTGTTATGGTCTGTACTGTAAGGGCTCTTAAGATGCATTCCGGAAGATTCCAGGTTGTAGCCGGTAAACCACTCGATCCGAAATTGCTACAAGAGGATCTGGAAACGCTAAGTGACGGTTGCGCCAACCTCGAGAAGCATATAGAGAACATGAAACTATTTGGAGTGCCGGTGGTCGTGGCGGTGAATAAATTCACCCACGATACCCCTAAGGAGATAGAGCTTATTCGCAAGAAGGCTATAGCCGCGGGAGCAGAAGATGCAGTTTTGAGTGAAGTTTGGGCAAAAGGTTCTAAGGGGGGCACGGAGCTTGCAAGGGCCGTTGTTAAGGCGGCGGAGAAGAGATCAAAATTTAAATTCTTATATCCTTTAGACATGTCCATTAAGAAGAAGATAGAGACGATCGCTACAAAGATCTACGGGGCAAAGGATGTTAGCTATGAGGAGAAGGCGGAGAAGTCGATAGCGTTATTTACAAGACTGGGCTATGATAAGATACCGCTTTGCATGGCAAAGACGCATCTTTCCCTTTCGCATGATCCTAAATTAAAGGGCAGGCCGGAAGGTTTTACATTGCCTATACGGGATGTGCGCGCATCGGTAGGCGCCGGATTCTTATACCCGCTGTGCGGGACAATGCGTACGATGCCGGGACTGCCAACCCATCCTGCCGGCGAGAAGGTGGATATCGACTCGAAGGGACGAACAGTAGGGCTATTTTGACAATTCCAGGCCCCGGGCCTTTTTCATCAGGCCCGGGGCCTGGAATTGGTGGTGACCTGACAGGTAGAAATGGTGTATAAACACGACAGAATCTGTGATTACTTAGACAAGCTTGCCTCGAAATCGCCGACGCCGGGAGGCGGAAGCGCGGCTGCGCTGATCGGCGCTACTGGCATAGCGCTTCTTGCCAAGGTCGCGAACTTTACAGTAGGAAAAGAAAAGTATAAAAGTTCCTGGAATGAGATGACAGATATCCTCGGCCTCTGTAAAAGACTGGACGCGGAGTGCCATAGATTATGTTCAGATGACGCGGCAGCCTATAAGAAGCTGAGCGAAGTTTTTAAGATGCCAAAAGGCGATGAGCGCAGCGCCAGGCTTCAGAAAGCCTTAAAGGAGGCTATGGGAGTCCCCATGGATATATGCAGAAAGACCCATGAGGCCATAAAACTATGTCTGCCCTTGGCTGAAAGAGGAAATGCCAACCTTCTGACCGACACTGGCATAGCCAGCCTCGCATTAAAGTGCGCTTTTCTCTCTGCCAGGCTTAATGTGGACGTGAACTTAAAGAGTCTTAAAGATGGGAAGCTAGTAACCCAGATGCGAGAAGCGCTCGATTCTATGGAGAAGGATGTTGTCTCTTCAAATGAAAAGGTTGCGGCAGCTGTAGATACGTATCTAAAAGGGTAAAAGAGGTCAATTCGACTGTTCAAAGAAGAAATTCACGGTAGATGCATTTACAAAAATCTTTGATTTTCGTAAATGCAGGTCTCATTGAAGGAGGGACGAGATGATAAGGAAGATATCGGATATTCTGAAGGAGAAAGCTTGCACTTATTCTTTTGAATTCTTTCCGCCGAAGACCCAGAAGGGGAGAGATAAGCTTCCCGAAGTTGCGAAGGTCTTCGCAGAGAACGGAGCAGACTGGTTTTCAGTCACTTATGGCGCCGGCGGGTCAACGAGAGAAGCCACGATGGATATCGTAGAAGATCTGCAGAAACGTTTTAGCGTACCTGTAATGCACCATTTTACCTGCGTGGGACACAGCCAGGAAGAACTTAAAAAGATATTGGGGAGGATGAAGGAGAAGAACATCCGCAATATACTCGCGCTTCGAGGCGACGCGCCTGAAGGCGAAGAGTTATGGGCGCCGTCCCCTGACGGCTTCGAATACTGTTATCAGCTGGTAGAGCTCATACGGTCGTATGGAGACTTCTTCAGCATAGGTGTCGCCGGTTTCCCCGAAGGCCACATAAACTGCCCGGACAAGGAGACGGATTCTAAGTACTTGAAGATCAAGATGGATAAAGGCGGCGAGTTCGCGATAACACAGCTCTTTTTTGATAATAAAGACTACTTTGAATACCTGCAGCGCATAAAGAAGATCGGTGTGACTGCGCGAATTCTTCCGGGAGTTATCACAATAACGAATTATAAGACATTGCTTAAGTTCTGCGGTACGTGCGGGGCCACCATTCCGCAGAAGGTGCATGATATATTCAAGCCGCTCCAGGATGACCTCGAAGCAACATACAAAGCCGGCGTCGAATTTGCGGTTAAGCAGTGTAAAGAGCTGCTGGATGGCGGCGCTCCGGGACTCCACTTCTATTCTCTAAATAAGGTGGAGCCGACGCTCGAAGTTATGAATAAGGTAAAGGCGATGTCAACCTGCAAAGCGAAATAATTACAATTTAGGAGAAGAGTATGTCTGCAAAGTTGTTAGAAGGAAAAGCGATCGCCGGTAAGATCAAAGAGGATCTAAAAAAAGAGATAGAGTCTTTAAAAGCGAAGACCGGCAAAGGGCCTAAGCTCGTGAGCATCCAGGTTGGAGAGAACGCGGCTTCCGCGGTCTATATAAAATCCCAAAAGAAGAATGCGGAGAACCTGGGCATAGAGTATGAACTTAAGACGCTTGATGCCGATCTTACTCAGGATGGTCTGATAGAAGAGATGGGAAGGCTGAATAGCGATAAAGGCGTTACAGCGATCATAGTACAGCTTCCCCTGCCTAAACAGATAGATCATAAAATTGTCATGGCAGCCATTGCGCCTGAAAAGGACGCGGAGGGAATGCATCCGACAAACCTCGGGCGTCTTCTTCTTGGAAGCTCAAACCTGGCTCCGTGTACAGCGCAAGCGGTAATGGAGCTAATACTATCAACAGGTATTAAACTCTATGGAAAGGAAGCCGTTATAGTCGGCCACTCCGAGATAGTGGGAAAGCCGCTAAGCATGCTGCTTCTAAAGCAGTTTGCTACTACGAGAGTATGTCATATCGCCACCGGTGAAAGAGGCGTTCTGGCCGAACACGTAAAGGACGCTGAAGTACTTGTTGTCGCGGTAGGTAAGGCAGGCCTCGTAAAAGGGGATTGGATAAAGAAGGATGCTATCGTTGTAGACGTAGGAATAAATCGGATCGAAGGTAAAATAGTAGGTGATGTAGAGTTTGAAAAAGCGAAGGAGCGGGCAAGCTATATTACACCCGTTCCGGGCGGTGTTGGCCCGCTAACGGTTACGATGTTGCTTAAGAATGTCGTTGAAGCTTTTAAGTTGCAGCATCAGTAATTTCTGTCATCCCCGCGCAAGCGGGGATCCAGAGCGGACACGTAGATAGTTAATCCATGGATTCCCGCTTTCGCGGGAATGACATGTGGGAAGATGCCAAGGGACAAATAGAGGTCTCATTGAAGATCGCATTTACGGGAAAAGGCGGAGTTGGGAAGACGACACTAGCGAGTCTTTTTATCCGTGTTCTTTCAAAAGACGAGGCAGTTTTGGCGGTCGATTGTGATCCCGATGCTAATCTCGGGCGCGCGCTTGGCTTTAAAGATGCCGAAAAGATACGGCCTATCGTCAATATGAAAGAGATGATCGCCGATCGCATGGGCATTAAGGATGGCGATAAGTCCTTTTATCAGCTCAATCCTAAAATTGACGATATTCCGGATTCATATTCAAAAAATAACGGGAACATAAAGTTAATTGTGATGGGGGCCGTAGAAGAGGGTGGATCGGGGTGCATGTGTCCGGAGAGCGCTTTTGTAAAGAGCCTCATTTCGCACCTTATACTTCGCCGGAACGAACATGTTGTTATGGATATGGAAGCCGGCGTCGAGCATCTCGGCAGGGGAACCGCAGGTTCCTGTGATTTTGTTATTACCGTTTGCGAGCCTACGCATAACTCTGTTGAGACGGCAAAACGGATAGAGGGATTCGCGAAGGATATCGGGGTGCGCAAGATCTATGCTGTAGGAAACAAGATCAGGTCAGCAAGCGATAGGATATTTTTAGAGAAGGCGCTTGGAGAGATACGTCTTCTTGAATCTGTAGAATTTTCAGATGAATTTCTAGAAACCTGCAAGGAGAACGCTCCTGATCTGGTTTCAGAAGACGTGGTTTTAAAGATCAAAACGATCAGGCGTCTATTGGAGGAGGAGACATAATGGCGGAAAAGAAGAAGACCGGTATCGATAAATTGCGGGAGATCTGTTATTCGTGCGGTCTGGAAACGATATGGGACAGGTACGATGCGCAGGAGCCTCACTGTGGTTTTGGCCTGCTTGGGCTTTGCTGCAAAACATGCAATCTCGGACCATGCCGAATTGACCCGTTCGGAGAGGGGCCGCAGGCGGGTACATGCGGCGCCACAGCTGATACGATAAGCGCGCGGAATCTCGCGCGTCATGTCGCAGCGGGAAGTTCGTGCCACTCAGATCATGGAAGAGAGATAGCCCATACACTTCATCTCTATGGCCAGGGGAAGGCTCCGAGCTACGAGATACGAAGTGAAAAGAAACTCAAGGTAGTCGCCGGCGAATATGGGATTACCATTGATGGTAAGACAAATGAGGAGATCGCGCGAGAACTAGGAGAGCGCATGCTTGAGGATTTTGGCAGCCAAGCGAAGGCCCCTACACTTCTTGCCAGAGCCCCAAAGAAACAGCAAAAGATATGGGATGAACGCAGGATAGTTCCGCATGGAATCGACAGACCGGTCGTTGAGACGATGGCGCGTACCAATATAGGGGTAGATACCGACTATAAAAACATAATTTTAGGTTCGATGAAAGCGGCGCTCGCCGATGGTTGGGGAGGGTCGATGATAGCTACAGAAGCTAGTGATATTCTTTTTGGCGCCCCGCAGGCTATCAGGGCAAAGGTCAATCTCGGAGTTTTAAAAGAAGATCAGGTCAATATTATTATTCACGGGCACGTCCCACTTTTAAGTGATGTCATCGTTACAGCTTCGCGAGACCAGGAGATGCTGAAATTGGCAAAGGCAAAGGGCGCTTCCGGCATTACTGTCGCGGGGATCTGTTGTACGGCAAACGAGATCTTAATGAGAAGGGGCGTTCCTGTAGCAGGGAGTTTCCTGCAGCAGGAACTGGCGATCTCGACCGGAGCGGTCGAAGCAATGGTTGTAGATTTACAGTGCGTTCTTCCGGGTCTGGCGAGGATTGGGGAGAAGTTCCATACAAATCTTATTTCTACTCATCCGAAGGCAAAGTTCCCGGGCATGGAACACATAGAGTTCTCCGAAGAGAAGGCGCTCGATATTGCCAGGGCCATTGTAACAAAAGCGATAGAAAATTATCCTAATCGGGACAAATCAAAGGTGAATATCCCGAAAGGAACCATGGATCTCATCGCCGGGTTCACCCCTGAAAATATTTATCATTATCTCGGAGGAAAATATCGCTCGACATACCGGCCGCTTAACGATGCGATTGCGAGCGGACGTATACGCGGTGTTGCCGGCGTAGTAGGGTGTGATAATCCGAAACAGAAGAGCGGGAAGAGCCACATGGAGATGGTAAAAGAGCTCCTTAAACACGATGTGCTGGTTGTCCAGACCGGGTGTTCTGCGCTGGAGTCTGCGCAGGCAGGACTTCTCGTTCCGGAAGCCGCGAAGAAGTACGCGGGCAAAGGTATACAGGAGGTCTGCGAAGCGGTAGGGATACCCCCGGTTTTGCATCTCGGCTCCTGTGTTGACAATTCCAGAATTCTTATAGCTTGTACAAATATTGTTCGTGAAGGCGGGATAGGGGACGGGATCGATGAGCTTCCGGTGGCAGGGGCAGCGCCCGAATGGATGAGCGAAAAAGCTATCGCTATCGGTTCCTATTTTGTCGCTTCGGGAGTTCTTGTTGTGATCGGGTCCCCGCTACCGGTGACGGGTTCGAAGAACGTGGTCAGCTATCTCACCGAAGAGCTGGAGGATGTTGTAGGAGGAAAATGGGCTTTTGAGGAGGACCCGATAAGAGGGGCCCATATAATAATACGCCACCTTGATAAGAAGCGTACGGCATTAAAGCTTGCGCCTATGATGTATCAGAAATCCGAAACTGTTTTGGTGAAAGAATAATGGTAATGAAGAAGGGGATAATTATAGTAGATCCCAAAAGATGTGTCGCATGCAGGACGTGCGAGCTGCAATGCGCGGTTGCGCATTCAAAATCGAAAGATCTGAATAAGGCAATTTACGAAGAGCCGCGCTCCAAATCGCGGGTCAAGGTCGAATCATGCCAGGACCTTGTAGTTCCTTTGCAATGCCGGCACTGTGAGGATGCCCCGTGCGTAAAGATATGTCCGACAAAAGCGCTCGAGAAGTTTGAAGTTGAAGGCCCGGTATTGATAGATGACAAGAGATGCATTGGATGTAAGTGGTGCGTCGTGGTCTGTCCATTCGGTGTAATAAATATGGATAAGTCCGGGAAGGCCATAATAAAATGCGACCTCTGTTTTGAACGACTTAAAAATGGGGAGAGACCTGTCTGCTGCGCGGCCTGTCCAACCGGCGCATTACAGTTTAAGACCATGGAAGAGGTGACCAGGGAGAAGAAGAGAGAGTATCTGGTCAAGTTTAATTCGTCCGCAGAATTACCCGGGCTTTAGCCCGTGGATAGAATTTCGCAAAGCGAAATTCATTGCTTGGCGAGATGCTAAGCATCTCACCAAAGGTGATATGTGTTTTTGATGGAGGGAGCCCACCGGACTTTAGCCCGGGGGGCTCCACGAAAGAGAAGCAAGGGGGAGCGGTCTTTGAAGAAGGCAATAGACGTAAAGAAGATAGACGGCATAGTTAAGCGGCATAAATGCCGCATGAGTGGACTTATCGGGATGTTACAGGACATTCAGGGTAGTCATGGTTTTCTGCCTAAAGAGGCGCTCACCCGTGTGGCTGAGGCATTGAATGCCCCGCTAAGTCAGGTATACAGTCTGGCCACTTTCTATAAGGCTTTTAGTCTAAAGGCGCGCGGTAAGTATATGGTCTCTCTTTGCATGGGTACCGCATGCCACGTAAGAGGAACGGAAAGAATACTGGATGAATTGGAGAGGAAGCTCAAGATAAAAGCCGGCAACACAAGCAAGGACTCACGCTTCAGCCTGGAGACGGTCAACTGTTTAGGCGCTTGCGCGCTTGGGCCATTAATGGTTATAAACGGCGAATATTACGCTAAGATGAATGCCAAGAAGGTGGGTTCGATTCTTAAAAAATATGAAAAATCCTAAAACGCCAAAGATAAAAAAGCTGAAAGATACAAAAGGGCTTGAGGAGCTAAGAAGATCTATATTGAAAAAGCGCGAGGCCGGCAAGCCCTGTGTAACCATATGTAAAGGAACCGGGTGTTCTGCCTCCGGGGCATCAGAGCTTGAAGCTGATCTTAAAGAAGAGATCAAAAAGAAGAAATTGGACCGTGAAGTGGACGTTAGAACGACCGGATGTCACGGATTCTGTGAAAAGGGGCCGCTTCTCGTTGTGCACCCCAGCAAGATATTCTATCAGAGCGTTAAAAGTAAAGATGTGCCCGAGATAGTTGAAGAGACACTGGTAAAGAAAAGAATAGTAGATAGATTGCTTTACAGCGATCCCGCAACCGGTAAAAAAATCACGCATGAAGATGAGGTCCCTTTCTATAAGAAGCAGACCAGACTCATCTTTGGCAATAACGGAAAGATAGATCCTACTAATATCGAAGACTATATAGCGCTCGGCGGGTATAGTTCTTTATCTAAAGTACTATCAAAGATGAAGCCCGAAGATGTCATAGATGAGGTGAATCGTTCAGGTCTCCGCGGCAGAGGCGGCGGAGGCTTCCCGACAGGCAGGAAGTGGGAATCCTGTAGTAAGTCAAAGGGCGATACGAAATATGTAATATGCAATGCGGATGAAGGGGACCCGGGCGCTTTTCAGGATCGGAGCCTTCTTGAAGGTAACCCTCATGCTGTGGTAGAGGGGATGATAATAGGCGCTTATGCCATTGGCGCTAAAGAAGGATATATTTATGTACGAAACGAGTATCCGCTGGCAGTAAAGCACATCGAGATAGCCATAGAGAGCGCCGAAGACTTGGGATTATTGGGCAAAGATATCCTGGGATCGAAATTCTCTTTTACAATTAACGTTGTAAAAGGCGGGGGAGCATTTGTTTGCGGTGAATCCTCGGCACTAACGGCGTCTATAGAAGGGCGCATTGGTGAGCCGCGCTTTAAACATGTTCACGCTACCGAAAAAGGGCTTTGGGATAAACCCACGACTCTTAATAATGTTAAGACCTGGGCAACGGTTCCATTTGTTATCGATAAAGGCGCTCGCTTTTATTCAAAGATAGGTACCGAAAGAAGCAAGGGAACGATGATCTTTTCGTTGGTTGGCAAGATCAATAATACCGGTCTTATCGAGGTTCCTATGGGGATAACTTTGCGTGAACTGATATACGATATAGGCGGCGGTATTCCCGGCAAGAAGAGATTTAAGGCTGTGCAGACAGGAGGCCCCTCAGGGGGGTGTGTCCCGGAAAGCCATCTCGATATTCCTGTAGATTACGAAAAACTTACAGAAGCCGGCTCCATGATGGGCTCGGGCGCAATGATAGTAATGGATGAAGATACCTGCATGGTAAATGTGGCCAAATATTTTCTCTCCTTTACCAAAGATGAATCATGCGGGAAGTGTACCCCATGCCGGGAAGGCGTGAAACATATGCTCGATATATTAAATAGAATTACAAAGGGCGAGGGAGAAGCCGGGGACATAGAATTACTCGAAGAGCTGGGTAGCAGAATATCGGAGACATCACTTTGCGCTTTAGGACAGACAGCCTCAAATCCGGTACGCACGACAATACGATATTTCAGGGATGAGTACAAGGCGCATATAGAAGATAAGAAGTGCCCGGCGAAAGTTTGCCACGATCTCATAACTTACTCTATCGATGAAAGTAAGTGCACAGGATGCACATTGTGCGCTATAGAGTGTCCCGAGAAGGTAATTTCAGGTGAAAAGAAGAAGCCTCACAAGATAGACGAGAAGAAGTGCATCAGGTGTGGTGTCTGTTTTGATGTCTGCAAGTTCGGCGCGGTAAAGGTGAAGTAGTGTAATGGGTGAGCTTTCATGGTTTTTTCTCTGTCATTCCCGGACCGCTGCTGCGGTCTAAACTCCAGCGGGAATCCATGGATGCACTCTCTACGAGTCCGCTCTGGATCCCCGCTTTCGCGGGGATGACAAGCGGGGACAAACTCTTGTTTATTAACCAATTATGGAATAGGGACGATGGAAAAGGTAACTATAGATAGTCGAAAGATAGATGTAGAAGCGGGGACGACTATTCTCGAAGCGGCCAACGAACTCGGGATAGAGATCCCTACGCTATGTTATCATGAGGCGCTTGGACCTTACGGCTCCTGTCGGGTATGCATGGTGGAGATCGTTACTGAGAGAGGCTCGAAGTTGGTAACTGCCTGTACGTATCCTGTATGGGATGGACTTGTGGTTAAGACCGATTCAGAAAAAGTTATTGAGGCACGCAAATTCATAGTGGAACTGATGTTGGCGCGCTGCCCGAACGTAGACGCGATCAAGAGGCTGGCCGAAAGATTGGGAGTAAAGAATAGGGGTCTGGCGACCGCAGATGAGAATTGCATTCTTTGCGGTTTATGCATAAGGGCCTGTAAAGATATGATAGGAACCTCGGCGATAAGCTTTGCAAATCGAGGCATGGAAAGAAAGGTACAGACACCTTTTGAGGAAGCATCTGTTGTCTGTATAGGATGCGGCGCCTGCGCGTTTGTCTGCCCTACAGGCGCCATCGATATTCAAGATATAGAGAAGATCCGCAAGGTACATGGCAATACGGATCTAACGCTTGCAGCTTGCAAGGGTTGTGGTAAGCAATTTGCTACCGTAAAAGAGCTAGACTATATAAAAGAGAAGATAGATCTGCCGCAGGAGATATTCGAACTTTGTCATAAGTGTAAACGCAATAAATTAAGGAGAGATATGAAATAAGATCCCTCGGCTATACCTGGGGATTAATTACGATCATTCAAACCTGCCTGCCTATCAGCAAGTCGGGCAGGCAGGGAAGAGAAACAGGGAAGATGAACTTATGAAAATTAGAAATTTTCATAAGTTCAGATCTCATTAAAGGGAGAAAAACTCATGTCGAGAATAGTTGCTCAATCAGCAATAAGAGGCGCGAAGAAGCTTGTACAGGAAGCCGAGGGGCTACTGGGCAAGGCGATCGAAGAGAAGGGCAAGGAACAGATACTGGAATTCCCGGAGACGGCTTTCTTCATGCCGATGGCCAATGCCCTACTGGGGGCCGAGGTCAAGACTCTAAATGAAGCATTGCCCATAATAAAAGAGGCCAAATCGCTTTTGCACGAAGATCCGACTAACGATCTATGGCTTCCTTATCTTGGTAGCGCGCTGGATTCCGGAATCGCGGCTTTGCTGGCAGAGGAGATTATTCTGGCTATACGCTACATTTATGGCAAAGAGCCTCAGGCCGATTGTAACGGCTTTTTTACGGATACGATACTGCGCACTTTAGGAATACAACTCGTAGATGGCAGGATGCCTGGCTTTGCCGCGATACTTGGGGCTGCTCCGGACAATAAGACCGCGGTAGATATCGTAAGGGACTTTCAGAAGAGAAACATAATGACTTTTGTAGGCTCAAGCTCAAATGGTAAGAGCATCATAGACCAGCTTAAAGAAGAGAAGATCGAGATGGGATGGGATACTTATATAGTACCTTATGGCAGGGATACCGTATCTGCGCTCTATCCGTTGAACTGGGCCATAAGAGGAGCGCTTACTTTTGGCGGGATCAAGGCCGGGAATGCAAAGAAATGCTTAATGTATTGCAAAGAGAGGGTCTTTGCTTTCGGATTAACTCTCGGAGAGGTCGATGATGTTAAGTACGCTACCGGTGCGGGAGCAATAAACATGGGATTTCCTATAATAGCCGATACCGAGATACCGGAGATCAGGCCAACAGGTATATGCACGTATGAACATCTTGTAAAAGAACTTGATCATAAGAAGATAGTTCAAAGCTGCATTGAGGTAAGGGGTGTTAAGGTGAAGCTTTCCGAGATACCGATACCCGTTGCATATAGCGCTGCTTTTGAAGGGGAGAGAGTAAGGCGCGAACAGATGTATGCGCAATTCGGAGGGAAGTTCTCACACGCGTTCGAATACGTTCGCTCTAAATCTCTTGATGAGGTAGAAGATGATAAGATAGAGGTCGTCGGGCCGGAGATAGATGAAATGACCGAAGGAGGGGCCTATCCTCTCGGTATAGTGGTGGATGTCGCAGGAAGAAAGATGCAGCACGATTTTGAACCTATACTGGAAAGGCAGGTGCATACCTTCTTAAATGAAGCTATGGGCATATTCCATATGGGTCAGAGAAGTATGTGCTGGATGAGGATCTCTAAAGACGCGCAGAAGAAAGGCTTTAAGCTGAGGCACCTGGGCGTGATCCTCCATGCGCAATTTCACGATATCTACTCTAAGATCGTTGACAAAGTCCAGATCACCATCTACACGAAGAAAGAGGATGTCGATAGGATAATGCCTGAAGCTGAAAAGGTATATGAAGAGCGTGATGAGCGTATGGCCGGTATGACGGATGAGAGCATCGACACGTTTTACAGCTGCACGCTTTGTCAGAGTTTTGCGCCGAATCACCTTTGCATAATAAAGCCCGAGAGACTCGGTCTCTGCGGGGCTTATAGCTGGCTCGATGCGAAGGCATGTTACGAATTGAATCCGTCAGGACCGAATCAGCCCATCAAAAAAGGCGAATGTCTGGACCCGGTCCGGGGTGAATGGAAGAATATAAACGATTTTATATATAAGAGTTCTAATAAGACGCTTGAGAAGTTCCACGGATATTCGATCATGAGCTACCCGGAAACAAGTTGTTGCACCGGTGATACAGAGGTGTTGATAGGTGGAAAGATCGTAAAGATCGGTGATTTTATAGACCTTCATAGGGGTGGGGAGGAGTATGCCAGATTTAAGGCAGCAACCTTGAGCGGTGGCAAAACCGTAGAAGAGGATATCGTTGCTATGCAAAGATTTACGGCTCCGGAAGAGTTGATAAGGATTGAAACAAAATCGGGCGCAGAACTTGTATTGACAAAGGATCATAAGGTCTTTGTTGATAGGCAGGAAGGGGAAGCTCAGGTTAGGGCAGATGAGATAAGAGATGAGGATAGAATCGTATCGCTTAAGAGACTGAATCTAAAAGAGGAGTTGCCTGAGATATCCGAAATATTCGGGGGGCGTTTAAACGAGGATATTTCAAATGAGATTATAAACAAGGATCTCTTTTATATATTGGGACTCCTTGCTTCCGACGGTTCGATATGCAGAGTGGGAAGAAGGGAATACAAGATCAATTTTATCAACACCGAACCGGCGTTGATTAATAAGTATAAGAGGCTCGCTAAAAAATTATTTCCAAAAAAGAACTGCAAAGCCCGCATTAAGAACAAAAATCTCTCCACAATAAAAGGACGTATTATAAATTCTCAGAAGGTATGCTACGATTGTTATTCGAACAATAGCGTTTTGGGAATGATTGCAGAGTATTTTGGTATAAAAGTTGGCATTAAAGGGGTATGGAATTTGGCACAATTGATTAATCTTCCAAAGGACTTCATCGGTTCTTTTTTGGCCGGCATCTTCGACGGCGATGGAAGCATAAGATTGAGAAGATACTATTCCAAGTGGGATATCCCCGAAGCCTATCTCTGTATCGGGGATAAGAAAGCAGCATCTCACCTTCAGATGCTATTGCGAAGATTTGGCATAACAAGTTTTGTAAAGAAGTCCAATTCGGTTTACAAGGTGACTTTATACGGAACGAACCTAATTAAATTCCTGGATATTGCACCCATTGTTCATCCAAAGAAGAAGAAAATATCGGAAAGAGTCAAGAAATTATCAAAAGCGAATAAAGGTCCTGACAGGGCACAGGGAGAGGTTCTGCCTTTTGGAGTAGGCAAAATTTTGGCAGAAATCCCTGAAACGAAAACAATACTTAGCCCTAGCACACTTTTCTATTATAGAACATTCAGATCTAGACCCGTGCTTTCCAATGTAAATAAGGTGATTGACGGATTGCCAAACGATAAGGCGCAAATCCTAAAAGATGCTATTGACACCGATTACTTTTTGGACATTGTTTCAAAGGTTAGAACAATAAAGAATAACGGGAGATTTGATTATGTGTACAATTTAACCCTTTCCGATACCCATAGTTATTATGCGAATGGAATGCATATTGCAAATTGCGGATGTTTTGAATGTATAATCGCGATTCTGCCTGAAGCGAACGGATTCATGGTGGTGAACAGGGAGTTTCCCGGGCTTACGCCTGCGGGGATGAAATTCTCTACGCTCGCAGGGTCCGTTGGCGGCGGAAATCAGACTCCCGGATTCATGGGTGTAGGAAGGCTTTATATAATCAGTAAAAAGTTCATATCCGCTGATGGCGGATTAAAGAGGCTGGTCTGGATGCCGAAGGAACTTAAAAGTGCTCTCGGTGACAGGCTAAAGAAGAGGTGCGCGGATCTCGGCATGCCGGATCTATTTGATAAGATAGCCGATGAGACTAACGCAACTGAATCGGAAGCATTGGTAAAATATTTAACCGAGAAGGGCCATCCGGCCATTACGATGGAACCGTTAATGTGAAATGAAGCCATAAGTTACGACAACCCAGTGGTTGTCGTAACTTATATGGCTGAATTTCATCCCGAGGCACTGAAAGTGCCGAGGGATCTCAAACTTAAAACACTTGTCATTCCCGCGCAAGCGGGAATCCATGGATGTACTCTCGACGAGTCCGCTCTGGATCCCCGCTTACGCGGGGATGACAAAAGATGAGATTGCTTCGGCGCGCTAAGAAGAATAAGGCGCCTCGCAAAGACGATGTAACTTAAAAAAAAGGAGAGTCAAGAAATGGCCTTATCCGGACTTGCTATATACAAATTATTACCGAAGACGAATTGTAAAAAATGTGGATTTCCGACGTGTCTGGCGTTCGCGATGCAGCTTGCGGCAAAGAAGATATCTCTGGATAAATGTCCCGATGTTACGGAAGAGACCAAGAGGACTCTCGATGGCGCTTCCCAGCCACCCATAAAGCTGATCACGATCGGTACGGGCGATGATAAACTCCAGATCGGCAATGAGACCGTCCTATTTAGACACGAGGAGAAATTCTACCATCCTGCGGGTATCGGGTTTATTGTAGACGACACCGAAAGCTCTGACGAGATCAAGCAGGCGCTCGGCGAGATAAGCAAGCTCGATTTTGAAAGGGTTGGTCAGAGAATAAAGGGCGATCTGGTCTGCGTATCGTGCAAAAGTGACAATGCGACCAAATTCCGGGATGCGGTAAAGACTGTACTTGAGAATTCGAAACTTCCCATAGCGTTAATGAGTGATGATGCCGTGATCGTGGGCAAAGCCCTTGAGATATCAAAAGAGAGAGTTCCGCTAATATGCGGGGCAACGGCTGCAAACTTCAAAGAGATGGCAAAGCTTTCTAAAGATTTTAAAGCGCCGGTTGTAGCCAGCGCGCCAAGCCTCGAGGAACTGGAGACGCTTGTAAAGAACCTGAATACCGAGGGCGTGCAGGATATAGTACTGGATACAGGGAAGAAGAATCTCTCGGAAAAGTTGTGGGATCTTGTGCAGATAAGGAGGCTTGCTCTAAAGAAGTCATTTAGGCCGTTTGGCTATCCTGTCATTACATTTACAGAGAGCGAGGATCCCTACCAGGAAGCGGCCGAAGCGTCGACCTATGTTTCCAAGTACGCCGGTATCGTTGTGATTAAGAATAGACACCCCTGGGAGGTGCTCCCGATCTTAACCGTAAGACAGAATATATACACAGATCCCCAGAAACCTCTCCAGGTTGACTCAAAGATCTATGAGGTGGGAAAGGTATCCGATAGTTCGCCTGTTATCGTCACAACAAATTTCTCTCTCACATATTATACGGTAGAGGCGGAAGTGGAATCGAGCAAGGTCCCTTCCTACATAATACCGTGTGACGCCGAAGGTATGTCGGTCCTTACAGCATGGGCCGCTGAAAAGTTTACGGCAGAGAGCATAGCCCAGACGCTTAGTAAATTCGGTATGAAGGACAAGGTGAATCACAAAAGTGTGGTCATTCCCGGATATGTCGCGGTTTTGAGCGCTAAATTAGAAGAGGAATCCGGTTGGAAGGTAACTGTCGGCCCGAAGGAGGCCTCGGGCCTGCCAACATTTTTACGAAATCTTAATAAGTGAAATGAGGTCAATTCCAGTCCCGGCCTGGATTATAGAGGTTTGCCTAGACAGGCCGGGACTGGAATGCAGATCGCGTACGGATAGAATCAGGACATTCAGGTCCCGGGCTTTCTAGGACAACCTCTTTTATCAAGCCCGGGACCTGAATGATGAGGAAGCAGGATGGAGAAGTTCAAAGTTACATTTAAACCGGGCAACAAGATTGCCGAAGCAAAGAAGGGCGCGGATCTTCTTTCGGCCGCGGTCTCTTGCGGTGTATTCATAAATTCAAGTTGCGGCGGTGAAGGTGTTTGCGGAAGGTGCAAAGTCGTGATCAAGAAGGGCGACTTTAAGACCGAGCCTACCGGGAGGGTGTTACCGGAAGAGAGAAAGAAAGGCGTTGTCCTTGCGTGTCTTACGACGGTCGAAGGAGACCTCGAAGTATTTGTTCCGAAGGAATCCAGGCTCGATCTTGGTAAGATCAAGGATGAGGACGCAAGGCTTCATAGACTAAAGGGCGTATATTCCGAAGCGGTCGAGATCGATAAAGGAAGGCCGATCATAAACGAAGACCTGTTTACCCATAGCCCGATATCGACAAAGATCTATACGGAGCTCCCGCAACCGACACTGGATGACAGCGTAAGTGATTATGAAAGATTGATAAGGGAGATAAAGGAGAAGCACAACGTACCTGTCGTACAGACGGGCCTAAGAAACATAAGAAAGCTTGGCAGCCTACTTCGTCATAGCGATTGGAAGGTTACAGCGACCCTCGGCAAGAGGAACGAAACTACCGAGGTTGTGATAATCGAGCCGGGGGATACTTCAAAAGAGAATTATGGCATCGCTTTTGATATAGGCACGACTACGGTTTCGGGGCAGCTTGTGAACCTGAATACCAAAGAGGTTCTTGGCACAAAGGCTACCTATAACAAACAGATAGTCTTTGGCGACGATGTGATCACGCGGATAGTATTTGCAACCGAAGAGAGCGGCCTTGAACGTTTGCACCACGCTGTTATCGATAACATGAATTCTATTATTCATGAATTGATCACTGAGCATAACATACCGTTAAACTGGGTAACGGGCGTTGTATGCGCCGGAAATACTACAATGATGCATCTCCTGCTTCGCGTGGACCCCACTCATATAAGGAGAGAACCCTATGTATCAACTGCGAATTTTGTACCGGTCGTAAGATCCGCGGAGGTCGGTATTAAAGTTCACCCCAGGGGGCTGCTTGCTTGTATACCGGGGGTTAGTACCTATGTCGGAGGCGATATAGTTGCCGGTGTAGTGGCCTGTGGCATTAATAGGAGTGAACAACTTACACTGCTTATAGATATCGGTACAAACGGTGAGATGGCGCTTGGCAATAAAGAATGGATGGCATGCTGTTCAGCGAGCGCAGGACCGGCTTTTGAAGGCACCGGGGTTTCGTGTGGGATGAGGGCAATGGATGGCGCGATAGAGAAAGTCGAGATTGGTTCTGATCTTGAATCAAGGACCCGGACCATTAAGAACGCAAAGCCAATGGGGATTTGCGGTTCAGGATATATATCGCTCATCTCCGAGATGTTTAAAAGAAAGATCATAAAGCGGGATGGCAAATTGAACGACGATCTTAAAACAGAGCGCATCAGGGTGTCGAATGATGAGCTTGAATACGTGGTCGTCTTTAAGAAGGATGCGTGCTGTGATTATGACATCGTGATCAAGGAGTCCGATATTGAAAATATTAAAAGGTCAAAAGGCGCGATCTATTCAGCGGCATACATACTGGTTAAAAAGTTCGATCTGACTTTTGACCAGATCGATAAGGTATATATCGCAGGTGGATTTGGGACGTTTCTCGATATAGATTGCGCTGTATCCATAGGACTTTTACCGGATATCGAGAGAGGTAAATTCCAATTTGTAGGAAACAGCTCTCTAATAGGATCGAGAGAGATCCTGCTGTCTTATGATACAATGAAGAAGGCCGAAGAGATCGCCAGGAAGATGACATATATCGAGCTTAGCAAGGACCCCGGCTACATGGATGAATATGTTTCGAGCCTCTTCTTCCCGCATACGGACCTCGAACGGTTTCCGAGCGTGAAGAAGGGAAGATCTGCTTGATCAATTAGAAGGGAGTCTGTTACCGAACACAAACATCGTGTCATTCCCGTGTTTTCCCACATGTCATCCCCGCGTAAGCGGGGATCCAGACGAGGCCCACCATGGATTCCCGCTTCCGCGGGAATGACAGAGTTAGATGTGGATGACAAAGGGATAAATATGGTTTTGGCAACAAATTCGAAAGAAATTAATTATGGGTCAGATAATAGCTATAGCCGGTAAGGGTGGCACCGGAAAGACTACGCTGGCGAGCTTAATCGTAAGAACGCTAAAGGAGCAGAATTCAGGGTCCATTCTTGCTATAGACGCAGATCCCAATAACACCCTTGGGCAGACGTTGGGCGTAAAGGATATATCTACAATAGTGGAGATCGTTGATAATATTTCAAAGAATCTGTCAGAGATCCCGGCCGGTATGACAAAGGATAGATTTCTGGATATGAAGATCCAGGAATCCATAAATGAGGAGCCGGGTTTCGATCTATTAAGTATGGGTAGGCCCGAGGGTCCGGGATGTTACTGTTTTATCAATAACCTGCTGCGCGATCTCATAGAGAGGCTTATGAAGAACTACTCGTATATTATCGTGGATAACGAAGCCGGTATGGAGCATCTTTCCCGCAGGCTTGTTCGCAAGATCGACAGACTTTTTATGACAAGCGACAGTTCCATAATAGGCATAAGATCCGCTGCCAGGATATCTAAGCTTATCGATGATCTGAACATAACGGTAAAGGACCGGGGACTCGTACTAAATAAGTTAAAAGTCGGACGGGATACGCTAAATAAAGAGATAGAGAGATCGGGGCTTGAAATGATAACAACCCTGCCGTTTGACGAAGAGATTGAGGTCGCTGCCATAGGAGAGAGATCTATATTCGAGATAGCGAGCGAGAACAGGCTTTTAAATTTGGTAAAGGATCATTTCAAACTTGCGGTAACAAAATAAGGAGCGGATGATGGAGTTATTAAAAGAGGCGCACGCAAACAAGGTCAATACAGTTACTATAGGCGCTACCGGGACGGAAGGCGGAACAAGGGATTCAAAAGTCATAGCCGGAGGCGAAAGCACGCTACCGTATCTCTTTAAAGAAGGCCAGATGCCCAACGAGCCGGTCATAGCCATGGAGATCCTGGACATAGAGCCGGAGGATTGGCCGGAGACCCTTAAGAGACCTTTTGGCGACGTTTTAAAGGACCCGGTTAAATGGGCTGTAAAATGCGTTGAAGAATATAAGGTAAGCATTTTATGCGTCAAATTACAGGGAACACACCCGGATTTCGGCAGCAGGTCCGCGGATGATGCAGGAAAGCTCATCAAGGATATATTGCAGGCGGTAAAGGTGCCGCTTATAATATTGGGCTCGGGTGATAATGAAAAAGACAACGTAGTTCTGGCAAAAGCAAGCCAGGTTCTGAAAGGAGAAAGGGCTCTTTTGGGCGATGCTACCGAGAAGAATTATAAGACGCTTACGGCAAGCTGCCTGGCTGACGGGCACAACATAATTGCGGAGTCCCCGATAGATATTAACATAGCCAAACAGGCCAATATCCTTATAAGCGAGATGGGTTTTCCACTCGAGAGAATCGTTATAAATCCAACTATAGGCGCGCTTGGATACGGCATGGAATACGCATACTCCATAATGGAGCGCGCAAGGAATGCTGCTTTAATAGGCGATAAGATGCTAGCCATGCCTTTTGTATGCTTTATAGGAAATGAAGCGTGGCGGGCAAAGGAAGCAAAGTCTACGGCCAGAGAGCACCCCGATTGGGGTGACGAATATTCAAGAGGCGTTCTTTGGGAGATAGAGACCGCTTGCTGCATGCTTCAGGCGGGGGGAGACATACTTATAATGCGCCATCCGAAAGCGGTCGAGGAGACGAGGAAGTATATTGCTAAGCTGATGGGTCCGAAAGATAAAGTTTAGTGGATAGCGCATAAAGGAGGCTAAATGCTAGTAATAGGCGAGCTAATAAATGGGATGTACAAGGATATCGGTAGAGCCATAAAAGAGCGCGATAAAGCCGGTATTCAAAAGTCGGCCATCGAGCAGGTGGCAGCCGGAGCCGGGATGCTCGACGTAAATACAGGACCTTATGAGAAGAACCCGAAAGACGCGATGAAGTGGCTCGTCGAAACGATCCAGGAGGTAACCGATGTGCCGCTCGCGCTCGATAGCACTAAACCTGAAGTGATAGAAGAGGGTCTTAAGATCGTAAAGAAGAAGGCGATGATCAATTCGACGAACTCCGATGACAGTAAACTGGATGTGCTTGTACCGATGGCAAAGAAGTACAATGCATCTCTCATCGGTCTTACCATGGGAAAGAGTGGTATCCCGCGTGACAGAAATGAGAGGATGGAGCACGCGGTAAAGATGGTAACGAAGTGCCAGGAAGTGGGGCTTCCGATGAGCGACTTTTATATAGATCCTATAGTGCTTCCTGTGAACGTAGCCCAGGCGCAGGCAAAAGAGGTGCTGGAATCGATCAAAGAATTTAAGTTTCTATGTGACCCGGCCCCAAATACCGTAGTAGGCTTAAGTAATGCTTCTCAGAGCACAAAGGAGAGGCCTATTATAAACAGGACGTATCTTGTAATGGCAATAGCAAGTGGATTATCCGCAGCTATATTGGACCCGCTTGACAAAGACCTCATGGACGCCGCAATAACGGCGGAACTCATTTTGAACAAGAATATATATTGTGACTCTTTCTTGAACGCATATAAAACAAAATAGCCATAAGCTGTAAGCTTTAAGCCATAAGCGGAATAAAGATGGTTATAACTGAATACATAAAACTAAAGTCGCGTGGCGAGACGGATATAATAAATATAACCGATGACGTTGCAGGCGCCCTCGAGAAGGCAAAACCGAAGAACGGCATTGTTACCGTATTTGTTTCCGGAGCAACGGGAGGCCTTACCACGGTAGAGTATGAGCCGGGGCTTGTCAGTGACCTGAAGAGCGCTTTTGAGAAGTTGGCCCCTCGCGACGCGGAATATGTCCATAATCTGAGATGGGCCGACGGAAATGGTTTTTCACATGTGAGGGCCTCGCTATTAGGGCCATCTCTAACCGTTCCTTTCACAAACAAGAGACTAACGCTCGGCACCTGGCAGCAGATCATATTTATAGATTTCGATAATAGGCCCAGGACGAGAGAGATAGTTGTACAGATAATGGGAGAATAAAGGGAGCGCCAGAGCACTTGTTTCTTCTCTCGTCTTTGCGAGGTGCCGTAAAAAGCTAGCGCACCGAAGCAATCTCCGACTAGCTCGAATGAGATTGCCTGCCTGCCCGCCAAAGCTTTTAAATGGCAGGCGGGCCTGCCAGTATATTTCGGGCAGGCAGGCTTCGGCACACTCGAATCTTACGGTGCCTCGCAAAGACGAAGTAACTTTAAACGCGAGAGTAAAAACCATGAAGCCAATATTACAGTTAGCGCTGGATTTCGTTAATTTGAAAAGAGCCCTTAAGGTCGCTGAAGAGGCCATGAAGGGCGGTGTCGATTGGCTTGAGGTCGGCACTCCGCTTATAAAGAGCGAAGGGCTTGACGCTATAAGAGAGCTAAGAAAAAGATTCCCGAAAATCAAGATAGTCGCCGATATGAAGATAATGGATGCCGGGAGGATCGAAACCGAGGCCGCGGCCAAAGCAGGGGCAAACGTAGTCTGTGTTCTCGCGGTTGCTTCCGATAGCACCATACGTGAATGTGTTGAAGCAGGCCGGAACTATGGAGCAGAGATAGAAGCGGATTTAATAGGAATAGAAGCGAGCCGCCTGGAGTCGAGGGCGAAGGACCTGGAGAAGCTGGGGGTACACTATATAGGTATGCATATAGCCATCGATGATCAGATGAGAGGAGAGAATCCTTTTCTCAAGCTGAGCAAAATAGCAAAAGCTGTTAAGATCCCTGTCGCCTGCGCAGGAGGCGTAAACTCTGAGACGGCTTTCAAAGCGATCAACGCCGGCGCCGATATAATAATTGTAGGAGGAGCCATAAGCAAGGCTAAGAACCCGACAAAAGCCGCGCGGGATATAAAAAGATCCATAGAAAAACGGAGGGCCATAAAGACTAAACTTTTCAAGCGGGTTGGCGCGGGCGATGTTAGGAAGATCTTAAGAGAGGTATCCACATCAAATATTTCAGATGCAATGCACAGAACCGGTAGCCTGCCGGAGCTCTATCCTATTTCAAGGGGATTTAAGATGGTTGGTCCGGCATTTACGGTTCGCACCTTTCCGGGGGATTGGGCGAAGACTGTTCAAGCCGTCGATATGGCCGATAAAGGACAGGTTATCGTTATAGACGCAGGCGGCGTAGGCCCTGCAGTATGGGGTGAGCTCGCAACACATGGCGCCATTCAGAGAAGACTTGCAGGTGTTGTGATCTATGGAGCGGTAAGGGATGTAGCGGAGATAAGAAAATTAAATTTTCCGGTATTTTCCAAACTTATAACTCCTGTCGCGGGCGAGCCCAAAGGATTCGGAGAACTGGGCGCACCGGTATCGATAGGCGGCGTGAGAGTCTGTAACGGCGATTGGATAGTAGGTGATGATGACGGGGTAGTCTCTATACCCAAAGACAGGACGGTCGAGATCACAAACCGGGCCATGAGCGTCTTAGAGCAGGAGAACAGGCTAAGAGAAGAGATCGACCGGGGTTCTACCTTGGCTCAGGTGGTTGAACTCCTGCGGTGGGAGAAGAAGTAAGGACAGACTAACCAGAGCACCGGAGTAATTGGCTCTCTCCTCGTCTTTGCGAGGTGCCGTAACATAGTTAGCGCACCGAAGCAATCTCAGACTAGCTCGAATGAGATTGCCTGCCTGCCCGTATATTTCGGGCAGGCAGGCTTCGGCACGCTCGAATTTTACGGTGCCTCGCAAAGACATGTGTACTAACTTGAGCGATAAGGAGTAAAAAACAGATTGTGGCGAAACCGTTACGCATATTCATATCAGCGACCTTACAGAATACAGGCAAGACCACCTTCTCGCTCGGGCTTATAGCCGCGCTTCTTAAGCGATTCAAGAATATAGGTTTTATTAAACCGATCGGGCAACGCTATCTGATGGAGCAAGGATTTAAGATAGACGAAGACTCGGTTCTGCTCGACAAAATATTTAATTTAGCCTCCAATCTTAATATAAAAGATCTCTCTCCTATTGCCGTTGAGAGAGGTTTTACCGAGAAGTATATCGAAGGTGTATCTTCAGGAGATTATGTAAAGGAGATAAAGGATTCGTTTGACAGGGTTGCAGAAGGTAAGGACCTTGTAATAATTGAGGGAACCGGTCATGCGGGGGTAGGGTCAGTATTCGATCTATCCAATGCCACGGTAGCGAAACTGCTGAATGCAAAAACCGTGCTTATTGCGCCCGGCGGTATTGGAAGACCGATAGACGAGGTTATGCTAAATAAGGCGCTCTTTGATAAAGAGAATGTTGAACTTGCAGGCGTGGTTGTAAATAAAGTGCTTCCAGAGAAGCTCGATAAGATAGATAAATATGTAAGGATGGGATTTGAGAAGAAGGGATTGTCGGTCCTGGGAGTCATGCCCTACCATAAGAGCCTCGATCTTCCCACCATGAGGGAGATATACGGAGAGATCAAGATAAAGCTTATATGCGGCGGATCCTATTTAGACAATGCGGTAAACAGGATATTGATCGGAGCTATGGAGGTGAAGGAGGCGCTTAAATATGTAGTGGATAGGTCCCTCATAATAACTCCATGCGATCGTGACGATATAATATCTGCGATGATAGAGGTCCAAAGGTGTAGGATGGATAAGAGATGCAGTATATCGGGAATGATCCTGTCAGGAGGCGTAGAACCGCCGGCAGAGACGATCAAACTTCTTGAAAAGAACCGGATCCCCACGCTTCTTGCCGAAGGCGATACATATTCAATCGCAGCCAGGGTACACAACATGAAAGTTAAGATTAAACCCGAAGATAAACTAAAAATTGATATAATAGTTAAGATGGTGAGCAAGTACGTGGATGTGGATAAGATCGTGGAGAGTATAAGTTAAGCATCTAAAATTAACAGCTTGGATTTTAAAATCACTACTGATTAAAATACCCTTTTTGTCATTCCCGGACCGATCTTGCGGTCTAAACTCCAGCGGGAATCCATAGTGGGGCTCGCCTGGATCCCCGCTTCCGCGGGGATGACATGTGGGACAGAGCGGGCATGATAGGAATTCGTATATCAGAATACTATTTCCGTCTTTACAGTGCTATTAATTTAAACACGAGTGTTATAAAGTATCAATTTAATTTTTCTATTTTTAGGAGGTAAAAAATGAAGATTCTACTTACAGGCGGCGCCGGCTTCATCGGAAGCTGTATGTTATGGAGATTGAACAATGCCGGCATCACAGATATAGTCGTTGTTGATCATCTCGGCCAGTCGGCTAAATGGAAGAACCTGGTAGGGAAGAGGTTTGACGATTACCTCGAAAAGGATAAGCTTTTCGATAAACTGGAAAGAGGTAGCCTCGGCCGGAAGGTGGATACCATAATCCATTTTGGAGCGTGTTCTTCCACTACCGAACAGAACGCCTCGTATATGATGGAGAATAACTATATCTATTCAAGAAGGCTTGCCGAATGGGCTCTGGCAAATAACAAGCCATTTTTGTATGCCTCAAGCGCGGCAACGTACGGGTCCGGCGAGCACGGATATTCAGACAACGACGAGGATACCCCGGATCTCAAGCCACTTAATATCTACGGTTATTCAAAGCATCTATTTGATCTCTGGATGCTGAAGAATGCATTGCAGGATAAGGTCGTAGGCTTTAAATTCTTTAATGTCTTCGGTCCCAACGAGGGGCACAAGGGCGATATGAGAAGCATGGTCAATAAAGGGTATCAGCAGATAAAATCGACCGGCAAGATCCGGCTCTTCAAATCAAATATACCTGAATGCAAAGATGGCGGCCAGAAAAGGGATTTCATATATGTAAAGGACGCTGTTGAGCTGGTCTACCATTTTATAGAGCATCCCACCAAGAAGGGCCTATATAACATAGGTTCGGGGAAGGCGAGCACGTGGAACGACCTGGCTAATGCTCTGTTCAAAGCTTTAGATATTAAGCCTAAGATAGAGTACTTCGATATGCCCGAAGTCTTACGCGACAAATACCAGAATTTCACAGAAGCGAACCTTGCCAAGTTAAAGGAGGCAAATGCAGCGCATAAATACTTTGACTTGCACGATTTTACAAGTCTGGAGGATGCGGTAAAGGAGTATGTGAGGTTCTTGGAGAAGGACGAATATTTATAATAATTGATTACACTGATTTATTATTGATTACACGGATTGGGGAATTGATTACACTGATTTAATATTGATTACACTGATTGATAAGGCTAGAGGTTGAGATGAAAGTTTTAGGCATTAGTGGAAGTCCCAGGATAGGTGGGAATACGGATGTGCTTTTAGAAAAAGCGCTCGAAGGCGCACGGAGTTCGGGAGCCGAGACCGAGAAGATCATATTAAATAGCTTAAATATGGTTCCGTGCCAGGAATGCGTTAAGGTGGAGAATGACGGCACGTGCCAGATAGAGGATGATTTTCAGAACGTATACAAAAGTATTAAAGGCGCAGACACCGTGATACTGGCATCACCTATATTCTTCGGATCGCTCTCGGCCCAGACAAAGGTAATGATCGACAGGTTTCAGTGCCATTGGAGGTACAGGTATATTTTAAAGAAGATAACCGAAGAGAAGACCAGGCCCGGTCTTCTTATACTGGTGGAGGCATCGACCAGGGGGAGCTTTCTTGAAAATGCAAAATCTATCGTAAAGAATTTCTTTGCTACAGCGGGACTTAGTTACGCAGGTGAGCTTCTCTGCCAGGGCATTGATGAAAAGGGCGCTATCTTGTCCCATCCGGATCTTTTAGATAAAGCGACAAAACTCGGCAAAGCACTTCTGTAGCTCTCTTTTTTTACCCGAACCGTCAACCTAATCATATATGGTAGTTGACAATATGATTACGCCAAATAAAATAAAGACCGATTCATCCGCCTTCGCAGGAAATCTCGGCTTTGATCGGGAAGGAATGCGGCAGTCCTGCTTCGGCGCGATGTCCGCCAATACTATCGGAAAGGCGAGACCTTGCCATAGCCTAAAAGGCGAAGGCAGGTCGCCCTTAAAATTGAAGGCGGATGCCGTGCCGACTTGTCCGCCGAAGCTGAACGTGAATACAATTCAGCGAAGGCGGGCAACAACAAGGCATTCCGGACTTGCCCGGTGGGCTCCACTCCTTAAAGTGCCTCTAACAGAGCTTATCTCCCGTGCCAATACTGTGAGGAAAAGAAAAGTAGGAAATAAGCTCGAGCTCTGTAGCATCGTAAGCGCCAAGTCCGGACTTTGCAACGAAGACTGCAAGTTCTGCGCTCAATCGTCTCGTCACAAAACAAAAGTGCCAACGTATTCACTTAAGAGTTCAGGCGAGATGATCGAAGCGGCAATCGAGGCCAGAAGAAACGGCGCATCCAGGTTCGGGATCGTTACAAGCGGGAATCGTTTAACATCTTGTGAACTTAAGACCATAGCGCAAGCGATCTCCGAGATCAGGAAAAGGATCGGTATAGCGGTTTGCGGTTCACTGGGGGCCCTGGGATTCGATGAGCTGACAATGCTTAAAAGCGCCGGGCTTACCAGGTACCATCATAACATAGAGACTTCACGGCGTTTCTATCGCAAGATCGTGTCGACCCATAGCTTTGAGGAGCGTATAGATACTATAAAGGGCGCGAAACTCGCGGGACTCGAAATATGCTCAGGTGGCATAATAGGGATGGGTGAGACATGGCAGGACAGGATAGATATGGCCTATCTTCTAAAGTATCTCGATGTAGATTCGGTGCCTTTGAATATTCTCGTGCCGATAAAAGGCACACCCCTTGAGTCTGTAAAACCCATCTCACCTGCCGATGTTATAAGGACGATCTGTATATTCAGAATAATTTTAGGTGATAAGATAATAAAGATAGCCGCGGGCAGGGAGACTGTGCTTAAAGATCTTCAGGCCATGGGTTTTATGGCAGGGGCAAATGGTATGTTGATAGGCGGATACCTTACTATCAAAGGCAGGAGCCTTGAAGAGGACCGGCTGCTTGCAAGAGAGATAAAGATATTATGGAAAGAGTAGAGAAACTATTAAAAGAGCGAAAAGCAAAAGGCCTTTTAAGGAGACTTGAACCCCTGAGTAAGAGAGGTAGGGGTAGGATCCGTCTTCAAGAGAGAGACTACCTGGACTTCTCTTCGAATGACTATTTAGGACTTACAAATCACCCACGGCTTATCGAGGCTGCCGTAAAGGCCACTCAGGCCTGGGGGACGGGTTCGTCGGCGTCACGTCTTTTAAGCGGAGACCTCAATATTCACCACGATCTGGAATCGAAAGTAGCCGCGTTCAAGGGCAAAGAGGCGGCGCTCGTATTCAATTCCGGGTATCAGGCCAATGTGGGGATAATAAGCGCTATTGTCGGAAGAGGAGACGCCATATTTTCTGACAGACTGAACCATGCAAGTATAATTGATGGAGCCCTTCTCTCCGGCGCCAAATTATTCAGATACAGGCACAATGACGTAAATCATCTGGAATCTTTGCTAAAGAGGGAGAGAGACAAATTCAAAGGAGTCCTTATATTGACCGAATCGGTCTTCAGTATGGATGGGGATCGAGCCCCCCTGAAGGAGATCGCTCTTCTTAAGGAGAGATTTGGGTCTCTTTTGATGGTGGACGAGGCGCATGCAACGGGCATCTTTGGCGCAAGCGGCGCCGGTATGGTGGAAGAAGAGGGCATGATAGACAAGGTCGATCTTATAATGGGTACGTTCAGTAAAGCGCTTGGTAGTTTCGGTGGCTACATAGCATGCGATCGGCGCATTAAGGAGTACCTGGTCAATTTTTCAAGAAGTTTTATCTATTCTACAGCGTTACCACCGTCTGTGATAGCGGTAAACTCAGCGAGCATAGATTTAATAAAGGAGGAACCTTTTAGGAGAGATAGATTGATCGAAAATAGTATCTATTTTCGAAAAGGACTGGTAGGGCGTGGCTTCTGTGTGCGTGGCGATTCCGAGATCGTTCCGGTTATCCTGGGGGGAGCCTTACGGGCCGTTAACCTAAGCAAAGCATTACAAGAATCCGGATATCACGTTCTTCCTATAAGGCCGCCAACCGTTCCCACAGGGGAGTCGAGACTCAGATTTTCACTAAATTTCGATCATACGAAGGAGATTTTGGACAGAGTGATCGATGCTATTGTAGGGGGCATTTAAGCCCCGGGCTTAGATTATGAAGGTTGTTGTGAAAAGCCCGGGGCTTAAATGCAGACTAAAGTAGATGCGGACAAAGGCCATTCAGGTCCCGGGCTTTCTTGGTAAACCACTTTATTCAAGCCCGGGACCTGAATGGGATAAGCCCGGCGAAACAATCTGACGAAATCCGTCGGATTACGTTTGTGTATTAGAAATTATGAGTTAACGATATAAAAGATGCAGACAGGATTTAAGTATATAGATAGAAATAAGAAGCGGACGATGGTACTGGTACCGGGATGGGCAACAGACCACAGGATATTTGATTTTCTTGATATCGATTTTAACTATCTATTGCCTACGCTCTGCTACCCGAGAGACTTTGAAACCGAACTATTAAATGCGTTGCGGGAATATAAACTCGAAAAGGTATCGATTCTCGGGTTTTCGATGGGTGGATTCGTATCCGCGAAGTTTGCGGCAAGACATGCCGGTCTTATCGAAACTCTCATCTTCGTCGGTATACGCCGCAGGTTTAGGACCGATAAGATCGAGGAGATAAGAGGGCTTCTTCTGAAGAATAAAAGAGCGTTCTTGTACAAATTCTATCTTGAATGTTTTGCGGGGAAAGAGAGTCTTATGTTGTTTAAGAGAACCTTCCTTAAAAGTTACTGCGAAGAGATGGAGATAGACCATCTATTAATGACCCTCGATTACCTGAAGAGTGCCGAGATCGAGCCCGAAACGCTTCTTGGCATAAAGAGTATTAAGATCATCCACGGGGAAGAAGATAAGATCGCGCCTCTTAATGAAGCTAATTGGATAAGGGAGAGGTTGCCTAAAGCAGAGTTTATTGCATTGAAAGGCGAGGGACACATTCCGTTCTTAAATAAGGAGTTCAGTAAGTCGATATGGTAGATCAGTCGTGTCCAAATGAGTTGTACCATATCGACGGAAATAGCGTTTTGACATTCGAAACTTTGCCATGACCGCTTTTCTCACATGTCATCCCCGCGCAAGCGGGGATCCAGGCGAGAGTTTCGTCTGGATTCCCGCTTCCGCGGAAATGACAAAAAGCTAATTTGGACAGCAATGATGGTAGATAAAGAGACGATCAAGAAGAACTTCTCAAGGTGCGCCCCGGGATACGATAAGCACGCGTCCGTGCAAAAGATGGTTGCTTCGCAGCTTATTAAATTGATAAAGAAGCGCCGGTTCGACAATATACTGGATATAGGCTGCGGTACCGGTATCTATACTAAATATTTAAGAGAACGGTTCCCAAAAGCGCATATAAAAGCTGTGGATATCTCCCCCGGGATGATAGACGTTGCTTGCAGAAAAGATGAGCTTAAAGGGATTGAATTTGTCGCTTGCGATGGCGAAACTATGGATTTGACGGATAGCTTCGATCTGATAACATCAAGCGCCAGTTTTCAATGGTTCACCGATCTGGAGACGGCTTTATCAAGATATAGGGGGGCATTAAAGAAGGGCGGTATGATGCTCTTTTCAACCTTTGGCCCGCTTACTTTTTATGAATTGAATCAAACCCTGGATGACTTTTTTGGCAAGGGGGCATTTACCCATTCCCATACCTTTGACGGGCGCGCGAAGATAGAGAATACGCTGAAGACCCTCTTTGAAGATGTTGCGATAGAGGAGAAGCAATACAAGGAAGTGTATGACTCGATCAAAAACCTTTTAATGACTATAAAACTGTGTGGCATCAGAGGTAAAGGGATCAGCCAGAGATCCGTTTGGGTGCCGGAGACAATTTCAGGACTGGAAGAGAGATACATAAGAAGATTTGAAGGTATAGTAGCAACTTATCAGGCATTCTTCTGCAGAGGAGAAAAGTGAAGAGATCTAAAGCGGTATTTATTGCAAGTACGGATACCGGGGTAGGGAAGACCGTAGTAACGGGTCTTTTTGGTAGATTCCTTTTAAGTAGGGGTTTAAACGCTATACCCCAAAAATGGATACAGACAGGAGGCGTTACCGCGCTAGATGCCTTCAGGCATCTTGGTCTCATGCGAATTACCGGAGACGATATAAAGAAGCATATAGCCCATATCTCTCCATATATATTTAAATTTGCAGCCTCTCCACATCTTGCAGCTTTGCGAGAAGGAAGGAGAATAGATAAGGGCAAAATAGAGCGGAGTTTCAAACACCTGTGTTCCGAATTCGATCATGTTTTGGTAGAAGGAATTGGCGGCGGGCTTGTGCCATTTAACAAAAAGGATATGGTTATAGATATTGCGGCGAAACTTAAACTTCCGGTGATTATTGTGGCGGCAAATAGGTTGGGGGCGATCAATCATACCCTTCTTACTGTAGAGGCTATTAAAAGAAGAGGCATGAAGATATTGGGTGTTGTATTTAATGACCAGCGCAAGAAAGAGAACCCGGTTATTCTAAAGGATAATATCAGAATAATAAGGGAGATTACAGGCCAGAGGGTGCTGGGTCGCTTGCCCTGGATCAAGAATGAGGCTGCATTATACAGAGCATTCTTGCCCATAGGAAGGAAAATATACAAGGTTCTTTAAATGGATACCTGGATAAAACGAGATTTAAAACATAATTGGCACCCTTATACGCAGATGAAGGATTGCAAGAGGCTGCCACCCATTCTGATCGAAAAGGCGAAGGGGTTAAAATTATATGATAATAAGGGTAAGTTCTATTACGATACCATATCCAGCTGGTGGTGTAATATCCATGGGCACAATCACCCTACGATAAGACGCGCCGTTAAAGAACAGCTGGATACCCTTGAACACGTACTGTTTGCCGGTTTTACTCACAAACCGGCAATAATCTTATCAGAGAAACTCGTCTCGATCGCTCCAAAAAACCTTACAAGAGTATTCTATTCGGACAATGGATCGACAGCGGTTGAGACGGCAATTAAGATGTCGCTTCAATACTGGTATAATACCGGCAGAAGCAACAAGAGAAGATTTATATCGCTGGATCATGGATACCATGGTGATACCGCAGGCGCTATGAGTGTAGGCGGCGTAAGCCTCTTTAACGAGGTATTCAGCCCGCTCCTCTTTAAGGCTTTCAAAGCGCCATCACCTTATTGCTATAGGTGTCCTATGGGCGAAGAGAGAGACTCCTGTGGTATAGAATGCATAAAGCCGCTCGAGAAGATATTAAAGGCAAAGAGTGGCGAAATAGCCGGCATGATCCTGGAGCCGCTTGTCATGGCAGCGGGCGGAATGATAATCTATCCGAAGGAGTACCTAAAGAAGGCGCGCGAACTTACCGGAAGATATAATGTGCATTTGATACTGGATGAGGTGGCTACCGGATTTGGAAGAACAGGGAAGATGTTCGCGTGTGAGCACACGAATACCAAGCCCGACTTCATGTGTCTCTCTAAAGGCATCACATCCGGATACATGCCGCTTGCCGCGACACTTACTACCGGCAAGATATATAGAGCTTTCTACGCCGATCTCGAAAAGAAGAAGACCTTCTATCACGGTCACACCTACACCGCCAATCCTCTGGCATGCAGAGCGGCGCTGGCAAGTCTCGAGATCTTTAAAAATGAGGATACGCTTAAAAGGGTAGAAGCGATAGCTCCCATCTTTAATGAAGAGCTAGCAATGTTCAGAAACCTAAAGTTAATAGGGGATGTCAGGCACATAGGTATGATAGGGGCCCTTGAGCTTGTAAAGGATAAGAGCACAAAGGAGCCCTTCGCCATTAAAGATGGGATAGGCGCACGCATCTATAAGGAGGGGCTCAAGAAGAATCTTCTACTCAGGCCGCTTGGGAACATAGTCTACTTCTACCTACCGCTTTGCATAAAGAAATCGGAGCTTCGCACCATCCTGAAGCGAACCTTCAAAATAATTAAAAGAATATATTGACAGAAGTTTTTTTTCTGCTACAATTGAAATTGAATTTCAATGTCATCCTCCTGCGCCATAGCAGAAATTCACTGTATCTATGCTCCGGAGGATGCTATCCACCGAAGCCAAACACGGTAAGTATTTGGCGAAGGTGGATCAATAGACGCCACCGTCTCGTCTTTGCGAGGTGCCGTGATTTACTGAGCGCACCGAAGCAATCTCAAACGAGCTCGAATGAGATTGCCTGCCTGCCAGTATATTTCGGGCAGGCAGGCTTCGGCACGCTCGAATATTCCGGTGCCTCGCAAAGACAGAGTAAAATGAGACTGCTTCGGCACACTCCGAATTTTTTGGTATCTCGCAATGATGTGCTGGATGAGAGGAGAGTAATATGAGCAAAGAGCTGGAGCTTTTTAACTCGTTCCTGAAGAAGAAGAATCTAAAGGTTACCAAACAAAGGGAAGAGCTATTAAAGATATTCTTAAATACGAGAAAACACCTTAGCGTTGAAGAATTCTATAACATTGCCAAGAAGAGAGACCACCGCATAGGTCTTGCTACTGCGTTTAGAACGCTCAAGCTTTTGAAGGAGATGGGTATTGCCAAAGAGGTGCTCCTCGGGGATAAGATCATAAGATATGAGAGGAAGTACGGACACGGTCATCACGATCACCTTGTGTGCACTGATTGCGGAAAATGTATAGAGGCCGTAGACCCCAAAATAGAGGAGCTGCAGGATACCCTCTGTAAGAGATTTGGGTTTAAACCCGAACGGCACAGAATGGAGATCTTTGGCCTTTGTAAAAAATGTAGATAATGATTACACAGATTATCAGGGATTGATTACACAGACTTTAGACGGATTACACAGATTATAGGTTAGGTGTTCGGATGAAGAAGATTGCGATAGTTGGAAGTCCTAACGTAGGCAAGAGCGTCTTATTTAATGCGCTTACTAAAAGGTATGTAACGGTATCGAACTATCCCGGTACGACGGTCGAAGTTTCGCGAGGAAGGATAGAACTGGAAGGCATGGAGTATGAGGTAATCGATACGCCGGGGATGTATTCTCTTATGCCGATCACAGAAGAGGAGCGTGTTGCCAGAAGGATTCTTATAAATGAGAAGCCCGATATCGTCCTCCATGTACTCGATGCAAAGAACTTAGAGAGAATGTTATCTTTGACCTTGCAGCTATCGGAGGCGCATCTTCACACCATATTGGTGCTCAATATCATGGATGAAGCAGCCAAAGAGGGAGTCTTTATAGATACCGCGCTACTTGAAAAGGAACTGAAGATTCCCGTTTTAGAGACTGTCTCTACAAAAGGCAAGGGGATAGAGGAGCTTAAGAAGAGGATTGTCAATCATGACAAATGAATATAAAGGACCGGTCGAATACTCTATAGAGATCGCAGCTGAGAGGATCGAGGCCCTCTTAAAGGCCGATTACGGCATCTCCAAGCGGTCAATCGCTCTCCTTCTTTTGCAGGAGGATGGCGAAATATTGGATCTTGCGAAGGAGAGAGATCCTGGATCCTTTCCTGAGATAGATGAATCTATAGAGGAGCTCAAATCACATTATTCCAATCCGATTGTGTACGAGCTGGCGGTTGAAAGGCAAAACGTAGTAAAGGAGATAACAGGGAAGGTAGTGAAACTGCGCAAAACTAAGGTCTCTTTCCAGGAAAGATTGAGCCGTCTTACAACGAATCCGGTAACGGGGATACCCATACTTCTATTTATTCTTTACATAGGGTTGTATAAGTTTGTAGGTGGGTTTGGCGCAGGAACCATAGTTGATTTTTTGGAGAGGACTATCTTCGAAGAGCGCCTGAATCCTTTTTTGATAGACCTATTTACCCGCTTTGTTCCATGGGGGGTTATACGGGATCTATTTGTCGGGGAATACGGATTAGTAACGATGGGATTCAGGTATGCAGTAGCATTGATATTGCCCATCGTTACTCTCTTCTTTGTTGTATTCTCTATAATAGAAGATAGCGGTTATCTGCCGCGCCTTGCGATGCTGATCGACAGAACGTTCAAAAAGATCGGCTTAAGCGGAAGGGCTGTTATACCTATGGTGCTGGGGTTCGGATGCGCAACAATGGCAACAATGGTTACAAGGACTCTTCCGACCAAACGTGAGCGTGTTATTGCGACCATGCTTCTTGCTCTGGCTGTACCGTGTTCAGCGCAGCTTGGAGTTATCCTGGCTCTTCTGGAGGGTAAGACCGGCGCTATGTTCATATGGGTCGGGGTGGTTAGTTTTATATTTTTATTTATCGGTTTTCTGACAGCAAAAATTCTACCGGGAGAGAGGCCGTCATTCTATATGGAGATACCGCCACTACGCATGCCGGGGCTCTCCAATGTGCTTACAAAGACATACGTAAGGGTTAAGTGGTATTTTAAAGAGATACTGCCGATCTTTCTTATAGCGAGCGTTCTTATATGGTTTGGTCAGCTTATAGGACTATTTGATCTATTAATAAGGTTTCTTGCAAAACCCGTAGCTCTTATAGGTTTACCTGAGGAAGCGGCAAAGATATTCTTGTTCGGTTTTTTTAGGCGGGACTATGGTGCAGCCGGGCTTTATGACCTTAATAAGCAGGGGCTATTAAGCGGCGTGCAGCTTGTAGTCGCATGTGTAGCTTTGACACTATTCCTTCCGTGTATCGCGCAGTTCCTTATTAATGTAAAAGAACGCGGATGGAAGACCGGGTTTGCAATATCGATATTCATACTCTTCTTCTCTTTTGGAGCTGCGTATACGGTCAATCTCCTGTTGACAAGATTGGGAGTGGTGTTATGATTAAGTGCACGCTCTGTGGACTTGAATTCAATAAAAGTGACGCGAAGGGCGGCTGCACGAGCTGTCCGATGTTAAAGAATAATTGCGAACTTGTAAGGTGTCCCAACTGCGGGTTTGAGACAGTTTGCCCCGTGGAACGGTCCAAAGATAAAAAGGAAGGAAACCTACCGAAATGATATTGACGGACAAAGAAGAAGAGATATTGGAGAGGCTTTGGATAGAGTTGATAGAACAGAAGAAGGGTCTCTGTGATCCCGAGACCTTCAGAGACAATGAAAGCCTCGAACGCTTAGACGATCTGGGCTATATAAAAATAGAAGAAGCCCGGATAACTCTTACAGCGAAGGGTGAAGGCGAAGCGAAATATTGCGTAAGAAGGCACCGTCTGGCAGAGAGATTATTTGTAGATGTGTTTGACATCAAAATGAAATCGGCTCACGCTCCAAGCTGCAAATTTGAACATCTGCTTCATAAGGGACTTGATGAGAGCATATGTACGCTTTTGGGTCACCCGAAAACATGTCCACATGGGAAGGCTATACCCGAAGGCAATTGTTGTAATAGGGCCAGGGTGGATCCAAAGAAAATTATAATGCCCTTGCACGAACTAGATGTGAATAAGAAAGCAAAGATCTGCTATCTTCAGACAAAAGACTCAAGCACCTTGCAGAAGGCCATTGCGATAGGCGCATTGCCTAATACGGAGATCTCTCTTATACAGAAGACCCCCTCTATCGTGTTCCAGGTAGGGAAGAGTCAATTCGCCATAGACACCGAACTCGCAAGTCATATATACGTAAGGATATTATAGAGATGGACTATCAGGCGATGACCACAGATTTTATTCATACACTTAAATACTATCTGATCGAGATAATACCCGCTCTCGGGATCGGGTTCTTCCTGAGCGGGCTGGTCCACGAGTTTATCCCTTCCCACTGGATAAACAGGCATCTTGGCGGCAGGGGAATGAAGGGCATTCTATATTCTACATTAATAGGTACACTTATGCCTGTATGTTGTTGGGGGTCTCTTCCGATAGCAATGAGCTTTTACATGAGAGGGGCGTCTCTAGGGCCGGTACTCGCGATACTCATTGCCACGCCTGCCACCTCGATCAATGCGATCATCGTAACCGGTAAATTCTTTGGACTTAAGCTCGCGGCATTCCTATTCTTCTCCGTTATATCGATAGGTGTAACAGCCGGCATAGTCGGTAACATGATAAAGGTAAAGCGGAGAGAGTTACCTGACGAGTCGTGTGAATGCCCAACATGCGAGACTGATGAAGGCAAGAGTAAGCCACAGAAGAGAGGACTCAGTCAGCGCCTCTTGTCCGTTCTCAAGTTTGCGTACATTGATATGCCGAAGAGAATCGGGGTAGAGACGGCTATAGGTCTTCTGCTCGCGGCATTTATAAGCACAGTAACTCCCGTTGGGTATTTAGTAAAGAACTACCTGGCAGGGAGCGCGGGATATATATTCTCTGTAATCTTCGGGCTTGCCATGTATATGTGCGCTACCATGGGAGTGCCTCTAGTTTACGCTTTTGTAAAACAGGGGCTCGCGATCGGTCCGGGCTTCACGCTACTTCTAATTGGGCCTATCACAAGCTACGGCACAATACTTGTGCTGAAGAAGGAATTCGGAATGAAGATACTGGGGATATATCTATCCTTAATATGCGTTACATCGGTACTTTTAGGATATGTATATAGCCTGATCCGGTAAGGGAGTTTTTTAACCGGTAATCATTCCAACCCCGGGCTGAACAACCCGGGGCTGGAATGCGCATCTCGGCTGTTGACGAAAAGTGACGATTATCGAGACTCGACCCCAAGTTATATGAGAAAATTCGCTCTTATTGCATTGGTGTTTTTTAATGCTGCATGCGCCTGGTGCCCTTTATGGCTTTTCACTCAGGATTCTGTAGAAGAGAATATATTTTTTTCATATGAAAGATTCTATCCCCAGGCAAGTGTGGTAAAAGATCCTCACCGGGATGGCATAGTACAGACCAACATAAGCGATTTTATGCAAAATTATTCAGACGGCATATACGCCATATCCGCGGGGGAAACGGAAAAAGCAAAAAGTAACCTATTAAAAGCGCGGGCAATCTGGCCGGAATATTTCGGCACGGATTTTCTTTTGGCCCGTGTAAACGAAGACGAGAGGCACTATGGCCTGTCAGCCAGATTTTACAAAAGTTATTTAAATAAATTAAGATCTTTGTCCGCAGGGGAATACAGGGTTTCAGAAAAGCTCATAGAGACTATAACCCCTTACAAAATAGAGAACTATGACGAGGCATATATATTCGTTGAAGAGAGGCTAATGCGATACGGTATAGATCTGGCCAGAGTCCGACCTGTTTATATGATCCTGCCTTTTATCAAGTATTTGATCATATTTTTCGTAATAGGGACAGGGTGTATAGCAGTGGTTTACAAGGTTATACCGTATATTAAGATGCGGCAGCTTATAAAAAATCCTCCCGAAGGATTTTGGGTGTGTAGTAATTGCGGAACGGAAAACACTCTGCTTCAAAAAAAATGTGAAAAATGCGACAATTTTAAACAATAGGAACAGTGACCATTTTTTAAAAAAAGGAGGAGAAGATGGCAGAAGCTGAAAGCAAACATGATAAATTTAAAAGGCTGGCATCGCTAAGGGTGACGAATGCAATAAAGAAGATAGAGCTGATAGGGAACCTGACCGGTTCCGGTTACGAATCCACACCGGAAGAGGTGGAGAAGATATTCAAGGCCATCCAGGATACACTGGACGTTGTTAAAGGCAAATTTTCCAAGACAAAGAGGGTAGACAGCAGCAAGTTCGAGCTGTAATAAAGAGTGCCTTTTTTTAAATTGGCTATCCCATGTTATATCTTTTTTCTTGACAAAAGCCGAATTATAGTATATAATTGATAATGGAAACCGTTATCAATAGGAGATGCGAAATGCCCAGACGAGACGGAACAGGGCCACCATGGTGGCATGGAAGATTTAGGGGATGTGGCTACAGGATGACTGTGCCGAGGCAGGCTATATTAGATGTATTATGCAGAACATCCAAGCATCTAAGCGCTGAGGATGTATATATGGCTGTTCATAAGGTCTATCCCAATGTCGGCCTTACTACGATCTATCGTACTTTAGAATTATTGGTCCAGATGGGACTTGTTTTTAAGTTCGATTTCGGTGATGGAAGAGCACGCTATGAGTTATCAGAAGGACCAAAGGGAGCCAGGCATCACCATCATTTAGTCTGCACAAGCTGTGGCAGAGCCATTGATTATACAGATTTCATAGATGAAGAAGTAGAATTGCTTAACCAAACCGAAAAAGGACTCTCAAAAAAGTACAATTTCAAAATTACAAATCATCTCATCCAGTTCTATGGGCAATGCGATAGGTGTAAGAAGGGATAAATTTTTTTTCAATGTAAATGACAATGATTGTCATTTACAAAAAAAAGGTGATTAATATGCCAGGTGGAGACGGAACTGGCCCTATTGGAATGGGGCCGATGACAGGTGGTGGTAGAGGCCATTGTGCTGTTTCGGTTGGAAGAACGCGGAATCGTACTTTTGCCGGGAGATCTTTTGGTGGAGGCAGACGTCGAGGCTGCGCCGGCCTGCCGACTTGGATGCGATTTAATCAAATGCAGGCAGAAGAAGAGCTTGAAACGCTTAAAGCATATGCGGGTGACATGAAACAAGAACTCGCGAATATAGAAGAGCGCATAGAAACTCTGCAAAAGTCAAAATGAGAAAGTAAATAAGAAAGAGATACACACGATATAAATGGAGGAACTGATGAAACTAGGGATAACTCTGGAAGATGAGAGAGGCATAGATGGCAATGTATCGCTTCATTTCGGGCAATGCAAATATTTTCTCATTGCGGACATAGAAGGCAAAAAGGTTGCGTGTTCAAAGGTTGTGCCTAATACAGCTGTGCATGGTGGTGGAGGATGTGTTGCAGTGGATGAGATTCTAAAACACAATATTACCCATGTTATATCAGGCGGTATGGGTATGGGCGCCCAGAATAAATTTGCTCAAGCAGGCGTTAAGGTTTTTGGATATTCTGGCAAGGTAAAAGACGCGGTAGACGCGCTTATTAAGAATAATCTAGGCGGATTAGATGCTTGTCATCAGCATGGAGAGTGTAGTTAAAAAAAGGAGATAATGATGAAAGTTTGTGTTACCTCAGAAGGAAATGCTTTAGATGCCAAGGTTGATCAGCGTTTTGGAAGATGCCAGTATTTCATATTTGTTGATACAGAGACCTTAGAATTTGAGGCAATTGAAAACCCTAACATTAGTGCTTCTGGCGGTGCCGGTATTCAAGCAGCTCAACTTGTTGCACAGGAGGAAGTAAAGGCAATTTTGACCGGCAATGTGGGTCCAAATGCCTTTCAAACGTTACAAGCAGCAGGGATCGGTGTGATTACCGGAGCATCCGGTACTGTTAAAGATGTGATAGAGAAGTACAAAAAGAGTGAATTTAAGCCAACCCAGGGTCCAAGTGTAAATTCGAAATTCGGCATACCCGGAAAAGAAAAGTAAGGGAGGATCATAAGATGCCATTTAAAGACGCAGCGGGACCAATCGGTCAGGGTCCAGGTCAAGGTCGAGGCATGGGTAGAGGAGGTAGGCGAAGCAGAGGTCGTCACATTGCGCCTGGCGCAGGACCCGGGGGATATTGTGTCTGCCCAAGATGTGGCACAAAGATTTCTCATCAGGCCGGGGCACCATGCGGTTCTTTAAATTGTTCAAAATGTGGAAGTCGAATGGCGCGGGAGTAATTCTTGGAAGAGCAATTATCAGAAAACCATAAAAGATATTTAGAGAGAATAAATTTTTACAAAGATTTTGGTTATGATGTTGAAGAAGAGAGAAAATTTATCTTAGAAAAGTCATGCCCTCTCTATGGAGATATAGTAGAGGTAGGAACGGGCAAGGGATATTTCACTGTTGAACTTGCCAAAGAAGGATACAACTTTACCACTATAGATATTTCAGATGAAGAGCAGGAATTTGCCAGACTTAATATAAGATATTTCGGCCTTGAAAAACTTGTAGATTTTAGAATAGAGAACGCCGAGTACTTGAGTTTTGATAATTCCAGCTTCGATATAATATTTTCTATTAATACAATTCATCATCTTACCAATCCGGCTAAGGTAACAGAAGAGCTGATAAGGATAGTTACTCTTGAAGGAAAGATAATTTTAAGCGATTTCACCGAAGACGGTTTAAAAATTATAAATAAAATTCATGCAACTGAAGGACGAGTGCATGAAGCCGGTCAAACAAGTTTATCAGAAGTAGGTAATTATTTAGAGCAGAGAAGATTCGGTATGCAAAAGCATAAAAGCAGGTTTCAGGAGATACTTATCGCATATCGCCAAAGGTGATATGTGTTTTTGATGGAGGGGGGCCCGGACTTTAGTCCGGGGGCTCCACTAGTTATGATTATATCAATTGCCAGCGGAAAAGGCGGAACAGGAAAAACCACAGTTGCTACAAGTCTCGCCCTCTCCATAAATAGCGGTATTCAGCTTTTGGACTGTGATGTAGAAGAGCCCAACGCCCATATATTCCTAAAACCTAAAATTCAACAAAGCAAAACCGTATATATCCCCGTACCTAAAATAGACGAATCTAAATGTACCTTTTGCGGGAGATGTGCGGAAGTTTGCACTTATAATGCTCTTGCCGTACTGAAAGAGAAAGTTTTAACGTTCCCGCATCTATGCCACGGCTGTGGAGGGTGTAATCTTTTTTGTCCCCAGAAAGCGATTACAGAAGGCGATAAAAAAATAGGTGTCGTAGAGATTGGCAATTCATCTCACGTGCAATTTGTGCATGGAAGATTAAATATTGGTGAAGTAATGTCGCCCCCCCTGATTAGAGCGGTTAAAGAGTATATCAACCCAACCAGATCCGTTATTGTAGACGCTCCTCCGGGTACATCCTGTCCTGTTATCGAATCGGTTAAGGGAAGCGACTTTTGTATATTAGTTACCGAGCCAACACCTTTTGGTTTAAATGATCTAATATTGGCTGTTGAGGTCTTGAAAAAATTAACTATACCTTTCGGGATAGCGGTCAATAGGGCTGATATCGGAGATAGCAGCCTAGACGATTATTGCGAGAAAGAGAATATTCCTATACTAATGCGGATACCTTTTAAAAAGAAAATAGCTTTTGCCTATTCAAAAGGGCTTGCTCTTGTTAGTGAATTTCCAGAATATAAGAAGGAATTTATTCGAGTTTATAAAGAAATTTCAGAAAGAATAAGATGAAGCAAATAGTAGTAATCAGCGGAAAGGGTGGTACGGGTAAGACTGTGTTAACAGCATCATTTGCTGCTTTGGCGAAAAACGCTAGTTTCGCAGACTGTGATGTAGATGCGCCTGATCTGCATTTATTATTAAAACCGGAAATAAAGGAAAAGCATGAATTTAGAAGCGGAAAGACGGCAAAGATAGATAAGAGACTCTGCCAGGAATGCGGTAAATGTATTGATATATGCAGGTTTGATGCGTTACGTAAAGATTTTACAATAGATTCTATTTCCTGTGAAGGCTGTGCTGTTTGTAGTCGCGTATGTCCAACTAATGCAATCACCATGGAAGAGAATCTATCGGGAGAATGGTTTATTTCAGAAACAAAATATGGCCCCATGGTACACGCAAGGCTTGGCATCGCTGAGGAAAACTCGGGTAAGCTTGTAACGTTAGTGAGGCAAAATGCGAAGAAAATCGCGGAAGAAAGAAATAAAGACTATTGTATTATTGATGGGCCTCCGGGAATTGGATGTCCGGTGATCGCTTCATTAGCCAATGTAGATCTAGCCTTGATAGTTACAGAACCCACCCTGTCGGGTATCCATGATATGGAACGGGTCGCCGATGTTACTAAGCACTTTAGCATCAATACAAAGGTCGTAATAAATAAGTACGATATTAATTTTAAAAACGCCCAGGATATTAGAAAAATATGCCAAGTCAGGAAAGTAGAAGTTGTGGCCGAGTTGCCCTTTTCTGAAAATGTAACCAGGTCGGTAGTGCGAGGTATGCCCATTGTTGAATTCTGCAATGACCAAATAGCAAAGGATATAGTTGCTTTATGGAAGAAGATTTAGTTGCTTATCCAGAACATATTATAGCGCTTGCTAAGGACTCCACACACTTTGGAAGAATGAATGATCCTACGAGTGCAGCAATCATTAAAGGGCCTTGCGGCGATGAAATGGAATTTTATCTTGTTATTAAGGACAGGATTATTGAGGATATAAAATTTTACACTAAAGGATGCTTAGCTACAATCGTCTGCGGCTCTATGACCGCACAGTTAGCATTAGGAAAATCTATTGACGAAGTACTGGGGATTTCTCCCAAAGAGGTTGTTGATGCCTTGAGTGGTTTATCAGAAGATCACTGTCACTGCTCTATTTTGGCTGTCAGTGCCATTTATAGGGCCATTGCGGATTACCTACTTAAGAAATGAAACATGCAAATAAAAATACTTTTTGATAGCGTTGCTTTGGATAATAGGTTTTTAACGGGTTGGGGTGTTTCATATTTGATTGATGGTAAGATTTTATTCGATACAGGGGAGAAATCAAGCTCGTTGCTTAAAAATATGAAAAATATGGATGTAGATATTTCCAATTTGAAAGCAGTGATTATTTCTCATGATCATTGGGATCACAGAGGTGGTTTATGGGGAATTTTAAAAAAAAATCCCAAACTGAAAGTTTATATTTGTCCTCGTTTCAGTAAAAGATCCAAGAATAGGATTGTATCCCATGGAGGTCAATTAATCGAAGTTGATAAATTTACTCAGATATGTAAAAATATATATACTACCGGAGAGATAGGAGGAAAATATAATGGCAAGCACATGCCGGAACAAGCCTTAGTTTTAAAAACATCAAAAGGTATATCGATTCTTACGGGGTGCGCCCATCCGGGCATAATGAGGATAATTGAAAATGCGAAACAAAATATTGCTGGCAATGTTTATCTTGTAATGGGTGGTTTTCATTTGAGAGGAAAGCATAAAAAAACAATCAGTCCCATCGTAAGTAAATTTAAGCAATTGGGAGTGAAGAAAGCTGCACCTGCTCATTGCACAGGCAGAGGAGCAAAAAGAATCTTTTTGAAGGTTTACAAGCGCAATTTTACTTCGATAAAAACCGGACAGATAATAAATATCTGGTAAACTAAAAAAGGGGACGTTATTATGAAATACATAGAGATTGAAAATCTTAGCGTTAGTTATGCCGGTAAACGTATGAAAAGAGCCCTGCGAGGTCTCAATCTCACTGTAAATAAAGGACATATTTATGGCTTTCTCGGTCCTAACGGAGCAGGGAAAACCACGGCCATTAAAACAATGATAGGATTAATTCCGGAATACGAAGGCAAGGTGCTAATATTTGGCGGAGCTCCTACTGAGTTATCGGGCAAATATAAAATGGGATTTATGCCTGAAATAGCGAACTACTATTGGTATCTTACGCCAAGGGAATTATTGAAAATGTATGCGCGAATATTCAATATCGATAAAAAAAAGACCGCTACTAAGATTGAAGAATTGCTTAACTTGGTAGATTTAAACGATGCTGCTGATGATATGCTGAAAACTTTTTCCAAAGGAATGATGCAAAAGGTTAATTTTGCACAAGCGCTTATCAATGATCCCGAACTGCTTATTCTAGATGAGCCAACAAGCGGGCTAGATCCCCTTTCAAGGATTAAGATGAGAGATGTTATCAAGGAACTCCAACGTAGAGGAAAAACGATATTCTTTTCTTCTCATGAATTGTCCGAAGTCGAGATGATCTGTGACAAAGTAGCGATCATAAAAGAAGGTACGTTATTGAGGTCCGGTAAGCTGGAGACGCTGGTGGCAGAGAAAGGGGCGCACATTACCTTGGAGCAATATTTTTTAGATATAATAGGAGGTCAGCAGAAATGAGACAAATATGGGTTATCGCGAAAAATACAATTAAGGCTTTAGTCAGAAAAAAAGATTTCTATGTATTTTTTATGATGCTATTTGTATTATTAGCGTTTCTTTACTCGGAAAATTTCTTTGGGATACAAGATATTTCACGATATATAAAAGATATTGGATTCTTTTGTGTGTGGCTTTTTTCACTGATTATCGCGGTCACATTTTCTGCAAGACAGCTACCGGAGGAGATAAGTTCAAAAACAATTTATTCTTTGTTAGCAAAACCGGTAAGCAGAGCGCATCTTCTTTTTGGAAGATTCTTAGGAACACTATTAGCGTCCTCTTCAACATTTACCATATTTTATCTTGTATACGTTGGAACCGTGTGTTTAAAAGGAGGCAGTATAGCGCTCGCTTTATTCATACAGGCTTACATACTTGGCATCTGTTTTTTAAGTTTAGCATGTGCTATATCGGTTTTGTTATCTCTTTATTTGACGGTTTCCGCCGGCGTTACTCTATCATTTATAATTTATTTTTCTGTTATCTGGTTTATAGATGTCCTACGTTCGATGATTATTTCTTCGCAAGGATGGCGTATATTACTTCCGAATATCGCATATTACTTAATTCCACACTATGAGTTTTATGATCTGCGCATTAGACTGACTCATTCTTGGGGGGCGCTTCCACTGTGGATGCTTTGCGCTATGGTTATTTATACAATCCTCTATACAAGCTGTATCTTGTGTATAAGTTACTTCGATATAAAGAGAAAAGCTTTTTGAGTCTATGCACAAATTTAAAAGTTTTCTAATTATTAGTCTTTTAATCACTTCGATATGCCTTCTAAGCCCCAGCATAGATAACTATCACTATGACTTTCTTTCAAAAAAAGGCGTATTTCAGGAAGACATGTTATATAGAGTCCTGGGCGATACAGGGAAGATATTTTCAGACTATTCTTACATAACTGCCGATATCTACTATCACGGTGGTATTTATGATATAAAAAACAAAGAATGTAAGCATATGGAGCATGCAGGAGAAACTTTGTCAAAAAAGGATGATAAAAAACACCTCGGGGATGAACTATTGCACGAAAAAGGTGAGCATGCCAAAGATGTCTCAAAACTAAACATTCTTGTTTATATCGGTGAGAGAGCGCATATAAATGAGCACGCACATCTTCACGGAGACGAAAAGCGGGAACTGGTCCCTTGGTTTTATTATGCGGTACGATTGAATCCAAATAATATTGATGCTTATGTAGTCGGGGGATATTGGATCGGACAGCAACTTAATAAACCAAATGAAGCCATAAAGTTCTTAAAGAAAGGCCTTATTGATAATCCTGATTCTTGGAAGATATATAATCAAATAGGAATGGTACATTTTACCGAGAATATGGATTACAATCAAGCGTTGGCGAATTTTAAAAATGCAAGTACGTTACTCACAAATAATAATTCTGATGAATTCGATCAAAGGGAAGTCTATTCATTGATGGCAGCCTGTTACGAAAAGTTAGGAAAAATTGATAAGGCGATCGAATGCTATAGGAAGATCCTTGTTTTATCTCCGCGTGATAAATCGATTTTAAAAAAGATAGCTTCTTTGGGTGATTAGAAGAAAGACATCTTTTGTCATTCACTTGGTAATATTACAATACTGTCATGAGAAAGGCTGTGAGAATGTTTACTAAATTGCTTGGTTTCATCTGTTGTGTATGTCCTTTGTGTATATTTGCTAGAGCATTCCCTGGTTCCAAATTTGCCAGAGGGATGGAAAAATTTGGCAAAATTTGCCCTTTCTGCATTGCCTATAGAAAAGGCAAATCGAAAAGGCCAAATTGATTTAAGTAAATAATTTCAGCAAATTTAGTCCGCCCGCAGAATCCCGCGGGCTTTAGCCCGGAGATGAATGCGGTAGGTGATATGTGTTTTTGATGGAGGGAGCCCCGGACTTTAGTCCGGGGCTCCACTACAATATCCTTAAAAGAGGGTCGTTTAGATGCTTGTTTCAAGAAGCAATTATTTTAAGAATATACTGCTCTTCATAGTCAGTATTTTTATATTTCTATCTGTTGGGGCAGAGTTTTTACATAACCACAGCGATTCAGAGTTTCACAATGACTGCCCTACATGTATTTGGCTAATCAATTTAGTATTTATCTTTTCTGTTTTCCTTATTCTGTCCGGCTTATTTTTGCGCTTTGAAAGTATCTCTTTAAATTTTCTGTGGATTTTTATAAATAAATCCTACCAGGCTTTCCGACACCTTCGCTCTCCACCAAGTTTAGTTTAATCTATATATTGCTAACCTCTCCCACAAGTTACCTTTATTTAAATTTAAAAGGGGGAAGTATCTATGAGAAAAATCTTAATATTTATGCCTGTTCTTTTTATTTTTATGTTATTTATAGTTGTTCCCTGCGCAATGTCTCAAGAGCAAAATTCCGATGAAATCGCAGAGTTGAAAGAGCTTGTTAAAGATCTAAAGAATCAAATTGACGAAATACAAATAGATCATAAAAGAGAAGTGAATGCTTTGAGAGAGGAAATAAGAGAAATCCGCGATACTCGAGGCATTGTGGCAAAAGAGGAATCTGAGGCCGAAATGCTACGACGTCTTGCAGAAAATGCGGTGGGGCAAGAAGAAGAGAAAGAAGAATATGAGGATACTGTATTCAAACATGCCGGGCTCGCCCTGCAAAAACTTAATCCGGAAATAAGCGTTACAGGGGATATCGTTAACGCGTACACAGTTGATGCTGATACCGATAGGTTCGATTTCAATTTCAGGAACCTCGGTATACACATTGAATCCTACCTCGATCCATACACACGTTTCAAAGCTGCCGTTCCGGTCACCACAAGTTCGGCTACAATAGGAGAGGCATATTTAACACGATACGGCATTTTAAAAAATGTTAATTTCACTATGGGTAAATTCAGGCAGCAATTTGGTGTCGTAAACCGGTGGCATAAACATGCCCTGGATCAGGTTGATTTTCCTCTGGCGTTGCGTCAAATATTCGGGGACGGAGGTCTTAATCAAACCGGAATATCCTTTGATTGGGCTATGCCGCCTGTATTTGACTCATCGCAGGAGCTTATATTACAGGTTACTAATGGTGAAAACAGTCGTGTATTTTCCGGAAATACCATAAGTCTTCCAAGCATGTTGGCGCATTATAAAAATTATAGAGATCTATCTAAAGATACATATCTTGAGTTGGGCCTTACAGGACTTCTTGGCTGGAACGGAGACTGGGATGTGAGCTCAGGAGGGGCAACTGTTACAAAGAAAGATTATCAGCACGCTGCTTGTTTTGGCGCTGATTTTACACTGCTGTGGGAGCCGACCGGGCAAATGCGGTATCGAAACCTTGAGTGGAGGAATGAACTCTATTGGCTTAACAAGGGCATTGTGGCTCCTGATGATTCGGGCAGTGATACGCTCAACGCCTGGGGAGCTTATAGCTATCTACAGGCTAAAGTATCGCGAACAATGGATATTGGTATCCGCGGCGATTTCTATATGCCTGATGATAAAGACTATGCCAATCTTTCCGGCCTTTCCCTTGCGCCACTTGCTTATGTTGAGGAAGATGCATATCAGTGGCAAATCAGTCCATATATTACCTGGTGGCAAAGTCCTTTTGTGAAATTCAGGCTGGAATACAATCATTTGGATGGAGAGAACTTTCGAGAACCCGAAGATAGAATAATGCTTCAGGCTGTATTTGCCGTTGGTCCCCACAAGCATGAAAGATATTAATTAGGGAGGATTATCATGAGAAAAATATGCTCAAAATTACTACTGTTCTTATTGATGCTTGCATGTTTCCAAGAAAATGAAGGTATCTGTGAAAACAGAGCCCCCCTTAAGGTAGTAACAACACTTCCTGACTACGCGGTCTTTGCAGAGAGAATAGGAAAAGAACGTGTTTTAGTAAGCCATATAGTTGGAGGGGATCAGGACGCGCATTTTATCCGCCCTAAACCTTCATTTGTTACTCGCCTCCGCGACGCGGATGTATTAATTGCGACCGGATTAGACCTGGAATTATGGCTGCCTACCATTATAAATAAGTCAGGGAATACTCATATTCGCAGCGGTCAGCGTGGTTACGTTTCAGCTGCGCAAGGTATGAATCTTCTGGAAAAACCGCAGACTATTTCGAGAATAGAAGGAGGTGTTCACATTTACGGCAATCCACATGTTACATGTAGTCCCATTAATATGAAAGTTGCTGCACGCAATATTGCAACAGGATTAATTAAGAACGATCCTGAGGGGAAAGAAGTCTACCTCGCAAACCTTAAGAATCTGCTGGATGAAATAGACAGGCGTCTTTTTGGTGAAGAGCTTGTTCAGGTTCTTGGGGGCGATACCTTATGCGGCATGACCGAAAAGGAAACACTGATACCCTTTCTCAAGAAGCAAACCCTGCGTGATAAGCCACTTATCGATTATCTTGGTGGCTGGATGAAGAAGATGTTTTCTATTCGCGGTACTCCCATTGTTACTTATCACAAGAATTGGGTCTATTTTTTAAAACTATTCGGCCTTGAAGAAGCCGGGACTATAGAGCCAAAGCCGGGTATTCCTCCTTCACCCAAACACGTGACAAGTCTTGTTGAGTTGATGCGTGCCAGAGAGATCAGGGTTATTTTAGCGGCAAATTACTTTGATGAGCAAAAGATCCGAACTGTTGCTAACAGGGTGAATGCTAAGGCAGTGATTGTTCCGCTTTACGTTGGCGGTGAAGCAGGTGTCGATGACTATTTTCAACTTGTTGATTGCTGGATCGATGGACTTATTGCCGCGTATAGTGAAAAGGGCTTGTTGAACAGGCAGTGACGCGAGAACGGAGGCTAGAATGTCAGAGGCCTTAAGGTTCTTTACAATACAAATTACTTTTTTGGCAGTGGTTTTGATCTTACATACCTATCTTGGGCTCCATGTTATCAGACGGACTATCATATTTTCGGATCTTGTGCTCGATCAGCTGGCAGCTTTTGGCGCCCTGGTCGGTATAGGGGTAGGGATTAGATATGGAACAGCAGGCTCATATGCGATCTCACTCATAGCTGTTCTTTTTGGCGCTGCGTTGCTTGCGGTAATTAAGCCAAAAAATAGATTGATACCAAGAGAAGCTGTCATAGGCATCATGTACGCTATGGCCCTTGCGTTATCTCTTCTATTAGCTGACAAACTTTCAGGTGGTGAAACTTATGTTACTAAGACCCTTTCAGGTTGTATGCTATGGATAACATGGCCCCTTGTTGTCATAACAATGGTTTCTTATATAATCCTATCGTTGTTTCATTACAAATTTCGTCATAAGTTTATAGGTTTGACGGAAAAGAAACTGCACATTGAAAATGAGAGATTCTGGGATTTCTTATTTTTCACCACTCAAGGCATTATTACTGTTCTTGTTGTTCCGATCGCAGGGGTTCTCCTGGCTTACGCGTTTCTTATGATCCCGGCAGCGGGCGTTGCGATGTTTACGAAAAGATGGGGTAGCGCTGTAGCAATTGGATGGGGTGTAGGACTTATGGCCTGCATGATAGGGCTTTTTGCGTCATATTTCTTCGATTTACCTTATGGGCCCAGTCTGGTTCTATCATTAGGAGGTTTTTTCGTTTGTGCTGTGATTATTCGGGCCTTAATCCCACAAAAAGCCTGATATAAGAAAGGATTTGGCTATGGAGCATCTTATTCAAATTTTTAGTCAGCCTTTTTTAGTATGCCTGACAATGGTTATCATTTTAGGGTATATGGGTATCCATGTTCTCCAACGGGAAGTGATATTTATTGACATCGCCCTGGCTCAGATCGCGGCCGTAGGCGCTATTGTTGCTCATGTTGCTTTTAAGGCACATGGTGATTCGCTGCCCGGCTATTCTGTCGCATTTGGTTTTACATTGATAGCTTCAGCTTTCTATTCCCTTGTTCGTAGAAGGGTTAATCAGATTCCATTGGAGGCGGTTATCGGTGTTTCCTACGTGATTGCGGCGGCAACAGCTCTCTTTCTGGTTGGCGTAGCTCCGGGCGGCCACATTCATGTGCAACATATGCTAGCCGGAAGTATTCTATGGGTAACATGGAAAGATAGCCTCTCATGTATTTTTGTTTTTTCGGCAGTTGGCTTGTGCTTTTACCTTTTTCGGCAACCTTTCAAGGAAATATCCGATAATTACGAAAACGCTCTTAAGAAGGGAATAAATGTAGTGTGGTGGGATTTTCTCTTCTACGCGTTATTTGGTATTGTGATTACACTGGCTGTCCGGATTGGTGGCGTGGTAGTAATCTTTGCTTTCCTTATAATACCGGCAACAATCTCTGCTTTGTTTTCTCCAAACCGGGGAAGACGTTTGGTTATTAGCTGGGTTATTGGTATAGGTGCAACAGTTGCGGGACTCCTGTTTGCGGATCGTTTTGATTTCTCTATAGGTTCTGCTATTTCCATTTTTCTGGGAGTGGCACTGGTTCTTGCCGGACTTACAAAGCTTACAATAACATCACGAAATGCTTGACAGGAAAAATAAAATGTGCTACTATTTCCAAAAAAGTAATACCAAGGATAGATATGGCAAGAGTGTTTAGATTTGGGGTCTCGTTAGAAAAAACGCTATTGGACAAATTTGACCGGCTCATTAAAGAGAAAAATTACGCTAATCGCTCTGAGGCTTTCCGGGACCTAATCCGTCAAGAGCTGGTAAGAAAAGAATGGCAGCAAAACAAAGAGATCGCAGGAGCAATTAACCTTATCTATGATCACCATAAAAGAGAACTGGTAAACAAGCTTATGGAAATCCAGCACAATTATCAGAAACTAATCATTTCTACCCAACATATCCATTTAGACCATGATAATTGTTTAGAAATAATCGCTGTAAAAGGTACTCCTAAAGAAGCGCAGAAACTAGCCGATACCCTAAAATCAGTAAAAGGCGTAAAACACGGCACGCTTAGTATGTCAAGTACCGGCAAAGCCATTGATTAGCCAGTATTATTTTTTTGTCTATTAGTAGCACGATTATCAAAAAGGTAATACGTATACTAATGCTATAATATAAATGAAAGACATCAAAACTAAAAGAGATATAAAACAAAAAGTTTTAAATGCAGTCGCAAAAGTCATGTGCAAAAGGTTGTTTAGCGGATTGTTAATTTATAGTTTCTTTTTTTTATTTAGTGATTTTTCCTTTGCAAAGTCAGTGGAAGATGAGATTGAAGAATTAAAGACAAGAATAGCGCAGCTTGAAAGGCAAGTGTCTAAGCGACAGGATAAGTTAGAAGAACAAGAGGTTACCACGAAAGAAATAAAAGAATCCTTTGTTAAGTACACTCCCGGGGAGGGCGCTCAAATACAACCTGCCGGTCTTAATATAAGCGCAGGTGTCACGTTTGTTTTTCAGGGTACTCCAAACGCGAACAATGCGAGTGATGGCGAAGACAGTATTTTTGATGGTTCATGGTCAATGGATATAGAGATAGAGAAGGAATTTGATGATTGGGGGCTTGCCTTTTTGCACCTTGAAACAGGGCAGAATGATACCGTTGAGGGTGAATTATCTCTGTTTAGCAATGTTAATAGAGACGCGGATGCTTCCGGAGCGGCTGTTAATGTAACCGAGGCATGGTATGAGCATTATTTTTTTAATGAGCAGCTTACTTTAACAGGCGGTAAGATAGACGCTACTTCTTATTTAGATCAGAACGAATATGCAAACGATGAGCGCGCTCAATTTCTCGGCCACATATTCAGAAATTCCCCCACCATAGAATGGCCATCGGATAACAACCTTGGCGCTCGCGCATATGTGTGCGTAGAACCTATACAATTCTTGGAGTTTGAAACGGGATACTTCGAAGCAGACGGTGACTGGGATGATATTTTTGATCACGCATTCTATATGGCTCAGGTGAACCTAAAATTAGCAGACCTGCTTGGTTATGATCCTGAACAATTCGGTGGAAATTACAGATTCTACACATGGATAAACGACCGGTTCCACGAAAAGCTTGTTGATGAAGGAGGCTTTGCAACTGATGATTGCAAAGAGATGAACTATGGATTTGGTATAAGTTGCGACCAGATGATAACCGATGTATTCGGTATATTCGGCCGCTACGGGTGGCAGAGACCTGACATTATGCCGGTTGATGCGGCGGCTGGTACTCCACCGGATATAGCAACAATTGAATATGCCTGGTCATCCGGAATCCGGATAAGTGGAAAATATTGGAATAGAAATGATGACATCCTTGCTTTTGCCATAGGCCAGGCTTTTTCGGGTGATGAATATGATGATGCGGGCGGCGGCGGAAGCGCGGAAGGGCACATCGAGACGTACTATAGCTTAAAATTAAATGAGTGCCTTACGGTAAGTCCCGATTTTCAGGTCATTTGGGATCCAAATGGTATCAGCAAACCGTCCGAAGGAGATGATGATACGATATTTGTGTACGGAATGAGAGGACAGATTGATTTCTAATGAAAGGAGAAAAAATCATGCATATACCGGATGGATTTTTGGCAGCGAATACCTGTGTGCCTACCTGGCTGATTTCAGCAGGTGGCATTGGTTATTGCCTGAAAAAAACAGCAGAATTAATGAAAGATAGAATGGTACCTCTGATGGGTGTGATAAGCGCGTTTATCTTTGCGGCTCAAATGCTTAATTTTCCTGTAATGGGAGGAACTTCAGGGCACTTATTAGGTGGGGTTTTGGCAGCGGTTTTGCTTGGACCATACGCGGGAGCAATTGTAATTGCTGTGGTATTGACTGCTCAATGTCTTATTTTTCAGGATGGTGGTTTAACAGCATTAGGCGCAAACATTTTTAATATGTCTTTTTTGGGGGCTATGGGAGGTTATCTTATCTACAATACAATAAGGAAAATTGCAGGAGATGACAAAGGGATTATTGCTGGTACAGGTATAGCAGCCTGGGCTTCCGTAATTGTTGCTTCAGGTGCATGCGCCGTTGAATTAGCTATATCAGGCACATCTCCTTTAAAGGTTGCTCTTCCTGCAATGGTAGGAGTGCATGCTCTTATTGGAATAGGCGAGGCAATAGTTACCTGTTTAGTTATCGGCTTTGTTTTAAAGGTAAGGCCAGATTTGATATACAGAAGGGGGGAATAATTATGGATAAGAAAGAAATCATTTTTGGTTTAATGATAGCTATTTTTCTTGCAGTAGTGTTTTCTCCATTTGCTTCACCCTGGCCGGATGGATTGGAAAAAGTCGCCGAAGACAAAGGCTTCTTAGAAAAAGGTGAAATTGAGCCGGTTTTTTTATCACCTATACCCGACTATGCATGGCCTCACGTTAAAAGTGAAAGATTGGCCACATCGATTGCCGGAATAGCGGGAACTTTACTGGTTTTTGGTATGGGCTATGGCTTAGCGACTTTAATTAGACAACGCCAAATTCAATGAAGCATGCTTATATTGATGAACACAGCAATATAGATAGTTATATTCATCGGCTTGACCCAAGGATTAAGATCATCGCTCTTTTTGCGTTTATCCTCTTTGTAATTATTACAGGGCCGACATCGTTTATTGCATTTGCCCTATACGGGGCGCTTATTGGTATTTTGATTTTGCTATCAAAGATCCCACTCAAGTTTATTTTAAAAAGGTCGCTGGTAATCATACCATTTGTTGTAATGACCGCTGTTTTTATTCCTTTCTCTAAGAAAGGAGAAATTGCCGGCGGGTATTCATTCGGCACTTTCAAATTAACTGTGACGTATGATGGGTTGATAATTTTCTGGAATATTTTGGTTAAGGCATTTCTGTGTATTTTGTCTATGATAGTTCTTATAACCAGTACAAAGTTATCCGATTTTTTAAAGGCTCTTGAGAAATTGAGATTCCCATCAGTTTTCATTATGATCCTTTCCTTTATGTACCGCTATATCTTTGTACTTCAAGATGAATTAATGAAAATGAGACAGGCAAAAGAAGCGCGTTTTGTGGGCGGCTCAAGGTGGTTTCATACTAAAGTCCTTGCCAACATCGTTGGTGTATTATTTATAAGAACGTATGAAAGGGGAGAGAACACATATCTTGCTATGTGTTCAAGAGGATTCGACGGTAAGATAAAAACAATGAATAGCTTTCAAGTGAGGATGAAGGATCTCTGTTTTCTATTGATCATGGTTGGCATATTGACGGGAATTAGAATTTTAGGAAGCTAAAAAATGGCTAAAAAGGTAATCGAAATCAAAGATTTGAACTATTCTTATCCTGATGGGACAGGAGCCCTTCGCGATATGACTTTTGATGTTTTCGAAGGAGAGTCGATAGGGATTATTGGGCCTAACGGAGCAGGTAAATCAACTTTGTTGCTTCATCTAAACGGAATTTTACTGGGAAATGACCTTATCAGAATATTCGATCAAGAGGTAAATAGTGATAATTTGACTCAGATTAGAAAAAAAGTAGGGCTGGTTTTTCAGGACCCAGACAATCAACTTTTTATGCCGACGGTTTTTGATGATGTTGCTTTTGGCCCTATTAATATGTTACTGCCAAAAAATGAGGTAGAATTATCTGTGGAGGAGGCTTTAAAAGAAGTAGATATGCTTGGCTCTATCGGCCGGGCGTCGCATCATTTAAGTTTTGGCGAGAAGAAAAGAGTTTCCATTGCGACTGTTTTGTCGATGAAACCCGAAATATTGGCATTAGATGAGCCAACGAGTAATTTAGACCCGAAGGCGCGATACGACTTTATGCAACTGCTGAAGTCTATCGCTAAAACAAAAATCATTGCATCACATGACTTGGATATGGTTCTGGATATATGCGATCGGGTTATTATATTAGACAAAGGAACAATTGTAGCAAGCGGGGCCACCAGGGAAATTTTATCTAACGCACCTTTATTAAAAAAACAT
>JBDRHE010000073.1:0-3583 GCA_043817155.1 Candidatus Omnitrophota bacterium
CCTCCGTTTACCATATTTCCCGGTGGCGAACCCTGGGCAAGTCCCTGCTGGAATGAGCCTTCCTGCGTGGAGGAGCCTAAGGGAGCCTGGTAGCTGTCAACTGCCTGCGTTCCTGTCCAGGATTGGTCAAGAGCGGATCTCTGCTGGCTTGATGTGTAGACAGGGGGAGTTATCACACCTGATGCATCTGCCGTAGAGTTCTGTCCCGCTCCTATGTCCGAGCTCTGGCCTGTTGTAGTGCTTGTTATTACGCCGGGTCCTCCTTCGTAGAAGGCCTGAGTAGATGTGGGCTGGATATTAAGATACATTATGGTACCCCTTACCCCTACTACGGCTACAGGTGTCTTTACCTGGAAGGTTGACTCCTTGCTCTTCTTCTCTACTATGGCTTTTATCTTACCGTACTTGGATTCGAAGGTGTTCTCGTATTCCCCGGTCTTTGGGTCGTATCTCAGTTTAGTGAAGCTAAGCTCTGTGTTGGCTTCAAGGTATATTTTGCTTCCGTTACCAAGGACTATCTCAAGCTTCCCGTCATCATCGGTCTGGACCTTGTCTCCTTCTTCTAAGAGATCGTCCTTCTTTACATCCTGCCAGTCGGCCTGCCCTTTTTTGTTAGAACGGGTGGTGCCGGATGTCTTAGCAACTACGCCTTTCATCTCTTCCGCGCCCTTACCGGGGACCCACTTCTTTATGCGGCTTGGTTCAACATCTCTTTTGTGGAGTTTCATCTCTGTTCCGAGATATGGCCTTAGATTTCCCGGGGCTTCGTTAAAGGGTACAGTGGCGTAGTCACCGGTTGTTACCTTTATCTTCTCTTCAGGGATTAAGGGATTTACGAGGGACATGCTACCCTCTCTTACAAGCGTTCCGGTCTTGCCGGCCTGGAAGAAGACGAAGATGTCTGAGCCTTTTACGCTTCCTTTAGCGTTTGGGGTTTCGATCACAAATGTGTCAGGATCTCCTGTCTTGGCTACTACAGCCTCTACCTTACCCCTTGTAAGCATAACTGTGGCATGCTCTCTTCTGTTCTTGCCGGTAACCGTGTACTCTTTAATGATCACACAGGTGCTCTGTCCAATTCTTAGAATGCTTTCGTCAGTGAAGTTTATCTGAGCTTTCGAGTAGCTCTTGGTTCTTATGCGGTCTCCTACATATACCGGCTCGTTATCTTTTAAAAATGAGGTCTCTTCTTTGCTATGGGTTATGTCTGAGATACCTTCTAAGTAGGTTATGGTACCGATCGGGGATGAGTCAAGGGAAAAGGCGCTTGGGCTTAAGAATATGAGGAGCGCTAAGGTTAGGATGGTTAGTTTATTCATAATGCTCGGCTATTTATAGAATTAGTAGCTTTAAGTTATAAGCCGTAAGCTCTCCTGCATTCGTCTTTGCGAGGCACCGGAATATTCGAGTGTGCCGAAGCAATCTCTGCTTACCTCGTCTTTGCGTCCTAATCCCACCCCCGGGCTGTTCACGACAACCTCTTTTATCTCAGCCCGGGGGTGGGATTTCCGGCAGCTGCTTCCCTCGTCTTTGCGAGGCACCGGAATATTCGGACGTGCCGACTTGTCTCTCCGAAGCCACATACAGAAGCAATGTGGCGAAGGAGGAAGCAATCTCATACGAACTAGTCTTCAGTGCGCTCGTTATGTTACGGCACTTCGCAAAGACGAGGCGGAGAAACGACATTCCCGCCGTTGCTCACGTATGGCGGGACGTCCCCGATATTAGAACTCGTATCTAATGCCCAGACTGTATATGTTCCTATCGTTCTTAAAAATACCTATAGTAGAGTCGTTATTGACATAGGTGTGTTGGAGCTTTATCTCGACATCCTTATATATTTCATATGAGAGAAAATTTGAGACTGTAAAGACATTATCATACCGCTGCTTGTCGTATGTTGTGTTCTTTTCAAGGAAATCCTGCCGTAGGAAATCCCCGGCAATGCTCCATCTAATTTTTTCCACAAGCGGAACTATGGCGCTTGCGGTTAGCCGATTACCGATGTAGTCCCAGTTGTTTCCTTTTGCATTCTCATAGTTCAGCGCGTAACGTAAATTAATAAAACCATCTCTCTTCTTTGATAAGAAATAGAACCACCCGGCTGATCCCAGATACTCGCGCGCATCCCTATCTTCATTATCCCTCGTTGGAGCCCAGTCGTGATCCTTGAAATTTAGCTGAAGCATAAGCTGAAACATATTTTTCTTCCCGGCCATGATGTTGTTTAGATTACTTATACCCACGGTCTCGGAGTACTTTTTGTCATTGATCGTAACGTAATTGTAGTGTACAGGAAAACCTATCGTCACGTTCTCATACTGAAGTGACGGCTGAAGCGCAAAATCGTGGCTCATCGTATCGTAGAAACCCAGATCAAACTGCTTCGTACCATAAAAAGAGTATACGCCTCTTAATCTCATATTTTCGGTAGGCTTGAATCTTAATTCGCCCTGCATGTTATATACCTGACGCCAATCACCTTCGTCGCCTATACCAACCGAAAGCGCATCATCAAGGGGTTTCGACATAACGTTGTCGTCATATTCCATTGCCACCCTAATATACCCCCCGTATGGCCTGGTCTGTTTTTCGCGCATGGCGAGAACATCCATATATTCATTTGCGAATTCAGCCATGTCGGTAGTCGGCTGCTGGACAACAATATCTCTAAAGATCTCCCTGGCGTCTTTAAACTCCTGTGCCTGCATGTACGCAATCCCTTTATAATACTTCACGGTGCTTGCCATAGATTCATCGAGCCTTTCAGCCTCTTCAAATGCCATGATCGCGCCCTCAGTATCTTCCTCTTTTAATAGGACCAGGCCCTTATAGAATGTGATCTGAGCAGGGTTTATCGATTCTGTTTCAGCGCGCTCGATCCACTTCTTGGCCTCTTCTATCTTCCCTGACTGATATAGCACATCTATTAGCTCCGGTATGGCGTTCTTAACGATGGGTCTAAGGGTGGCTGCGGCTTCGAGATGTGGTATTGCTTCAAGATAGTTCTGTAGGCGTTTATAGGTAAGGCCTAAATAGAAAGCGGCGTTTGAAGACTCGGGCTCTTCGCGTCTTACCTCTTTTAAGAGGATCAGGGCCTCTTCATACTCCTCGTGCTGGAAGAGCCACATAGCCCTATCGATCTTCTTCTCGCCTGTCTGTCTTTGATCGGCCGCAAAAGAAGAGTGAGAATTACACGGGATTAAAATTGCCGTTACAAGGATAAGCGCGATTATTCTGCTATGGGATGACATTATATAGTGATAATATAGCGTAGTTTTAGATAATAAACAAGTTTTTTTTGGCTTTTTTTATGTGGTATCCTATCTTGAGAAAGGCTTTTTTGTCTGTTAGCGGAAAGGCGCTATTTGATCTCGAGTATGCACACGTTAAAGTGCAACTCTTTTCCCGCGAGCGGATGATTGAGATCCAGCACTACCGCATCCTTCTTTATCTCGGCAACCTGGACAGGGTAAGCGCCGCCGTCAGGACCCTTTATGCTGAGAATAGAACCGACATTAATATCCATGCCCGGGGGAAGCGATTGCTTAGACACGATCCTTTTCGCATTTGGATTTACTTC
>JBDRHE010000074.1:0-17974 GCA_043817155.1 Candidatus Omnitrophota bacterium
GTTGCCGAATACATCATAGGTTATATAGTCTATATCCTGCATATCGACGAATGTTGTCATGGCCTCGTTTGAGTAGTTCTTAACGACCGAACGCGAGGCTCTGTCGTATATATCAAAGCCTGAGTTTGTAATTGACTGCGCTTCACTGAATACGAAGTCGAGTACGTCTGCTGAATCATCATAGTAGTAACGAAGGATTGTCTGTGCAAGAGCATTCCCTCTGTTATCGAAGTCAGTAACGCTGATTACTTGCTTATCTACGGGATCGGAGTAGGTTATCGTACCCGCTTCCCCCTCAGGCATAACGCAGCTTCCATACTTTGTTATTCTGGCAAGTCCTACGTTGCCATATTTATCAATGTCGTCATTGTCAACAACCTTCACATCTAATAATTCTGATCTAGTCTCATCAGTATAAGTCGCGATAATCTGCTGCAATGCCACGCCGGATCTATGGAAATCTATGGATCTAATTTCCTGCACATCAAGAAGATCCGTCTTGGCAATATCTGAATATGTTAAAACCATTTGATTGGTAACATTGCGTTGGACATCAAAGCTTCTGTTGGTGAAAACCTGGTGGTTAGCAAGAGTGCTTATCGTACCGTCTATATGATAGGTTGTGATTTCTTGTGTTCCGGCGTTACCATGCGCCGTATAATCGGAGTTGTGGATAAGACGACGATTCACAACTGTGAGATCACTGATAGATGCGTCATATACAGATGTCTCGATTGTCTGATCTATAATATTATCGTGTATATCAAATAAGAGATTTTCTATATCTTGGACATCAATAAGTATGTAACCACCGGTAATCACATCAAAGTTCTCTCTTGTGATTGTCTGTCTAATGGCATTGCCTTTTATATCAAATTCCGATGTTTCTATGATCTGATGGTCTATCTCGTCCCAATAAATAATTACGCCTCCACCGTTGCCTTCTATTAACGCGTTTTCGTAACGCGTAATTACGCTTATGCCTACATCGCCGTTTGAGTCGATATTGTCATTTTCTATCATCTTTACGTCTAAGAACGATTCTTGTGTTCTGGAGGCATCGCTATAGGTAGCTATGATCTGTTTCCTGAAAACACCTGAGGAGTGGAAGCCTATGCTTCTTATCTCCTGGCAATCAAGAAGAGTGCCTCCTTTTTCATCATAAGTAAGAAGCATCTGGTTTTCTATGTTATGACGGGAGTCAAAGACACGGTTTGTGTATTCCTGGTAGTTTACAAGGGTGGCTATTTCATCACCGGTTGTATCGTCAAAGTCTATTTGATAGGTTGTGATCTCCTGAATATGGGCGTCTCCCCTGTTGTTATAACCGTCATTGTGGATGAGGCGACGATTTACAAGGGTTAATGCACCGGCTGTAGCATCATATACAGAAGTTTCACGGGTCTGGTCTATGGCATTGCCTCTATCATCAAAGAGGATTGTAGTGGTTACTACTTCATCAATAAGGACGGTTTCTGCGGTGTCCTGGTAACGGGTTACTGTGCTCTTTGAGGTATTACCTCTTCTTCTGGCAATAACATCGTCAAATTCATTTACTATTACTTTGTGGTCTATGAGAGCGGTTTTATTTATATCTCCGTAGGTATCTATTGTCTGTTCCAGGGCGTTGCCGTAGACATCATAATTAAGGTAAGTAATGTCCCGTAGGTCCACGAACTGGGTCATGGCGGCATCGCTGTAGCTTTCTATAAGTGAGTGTACTACTCTGCCGTGAAGATCAAATACATCATTTGTTACCTTAGTGGCTTCGCTGAAGAGGAACTCTCCGACTGTTTCATCAAAGTATTCTCTTAGGATTTCCTGGCTGAGGGCATTGCCGTATATGTCAAACTGGGTTGTTGTTATTGTCTGGCGATCTATTTCATTACTGTAGGTGATAACACCTTCGCCATTTTGGTCTATCTGGGCATCTTTGTAACGGGTTATTACAGCAAGAGATACATTGCCCTGTGAGTCAATAGTCTTGTTTTCTATTACATCTACATCTAAGAGCTCCGTTCTATCTAAGTCTAAGTAGGTCGCTATAATCTGTTTTCTGAATACGCCTGAGGAGTGGAAGCCTATGCTTCTTATCTCCTGGCAATCTAGAAGAGTGCCTCCTTGCTCATCATAAGTAAGAAGCATCTGGTTTTCTATGTTATGACGGGAATCAAAGACACGGTTTGTGTATTCCTGGTAGTTTACAAGAGTGGCTATTTCATCACCGGTTGTATCGTCAAAGTCTATTTGATAGGTTGTGATCTCCTGAATATGGGCGTCTCCTCTGTTGTTATAACCGTCATTGTGGATCAGGCGGCGATTTACAAGAGTTAATTCACCGGCTGTATCATCATATACAGAAGTCTCCCTGGTCTGGTCTATGGCATTGCCTCTATCATCAAAGAGGGTTGTAGTGGTTACTACTTCATCTATAAGGACGGTTTCTTGGGTATCCTGGTAACGGGTTACTGTGCTCTTTGAGGTATTACCTCTTCTTCTGGCAACGACATCGTCAAATTCGTTTACTATTACTTTGTGGTCTACGAGAGCGGTCTTATTTATGTCTCCATAGGTATCTATGGTCTGCTCTAGGGCATTACCGTAGACGTCGTACTCAAGGTAGGTAATCTCCCTTAAGTCTACGAACTGGGTAATGCCGGCATCGCTGTAGCTTTCTATAAGTGAGTGTACTACTCTGCTATGGAGATCAAATTCATCATTTGTTACCTTAGTGGCTTCGCTGAAGAGGAACTCTCCGGCTGCTTCATCAAAGTATTCTCTTAGGATTTCCTGGCTCATGGCATTGCCATGTATATCAAACTCGTGTACTATCGTTACCACCCGATCGATCGGATTTGAGTATGTAACGCCATTACCTACAAAAGATCCCTCTTCGTAGCGAGTTACCGTATTTTTACCGATGTTCCCGAGTGTATCTATACTCTCATTTTCTACGACCTTAATATCTATAAGATCATTCTTCTCCAAATCGGCGTATGTTGCGATAACCTGTCGTCTTGCCACTCCTGAGGAATGAAACCAAAATGAACGCGTTTCCTGTACATCAAGAAGAACCCCTCCCACTTCGTCATATGTCAAAACCGTCTGGCCTCTTACATTACGCCGCGAATCAAATTCCCGATCCGTAAATTCCTGATAGTTGACCAGCGTCACTGTTTCAATGCCAACCGCATCATAATCTACTCTAAAAGTTATAACTTCTTGCGATACCGCGTTGCCGCGGTTATCGATTTCCTGATTAAAGATCACTCGCATTGAAATAAGCGTTTCAACAGGGTCGGGCGTTTGCGAATAATCCATTACATAATCATAGGCGATCTGACGTACCGCGTAACCATCTTCACTAAACGCGATTGTTATGTTTTCTGTCCTATCTATAGTATTTGTCGGTATTTCTTCAAGCGCGCTATATCTTGTCACCCGGGTCGCGCTGGCAATGCCCCGTTTTCTGGCAAGAATATTGTCATAAATATTTTGAGTAACTTTATGGTGGAGAATCTGCGTCCTCTGATCATCTGCCCAAACCGTTGTGGCGCTTTCGAGGATATTGCCGTAATAGTCGAAAGCCCGATGTTCGACATCTTCTATGGTCTCGAATGTCCTTACACCACTTCCGTCAGTTTTATAGCTAACAATGGTTTGTCTTTCAACAGCTCCAAGGTCGTTAAACGAATGGTTAGTTATTTCCCGATATTCGGTCTCTACTTTTACTCCGCTATCATTGTAGATATATGCTGTTCTTGTCTCTGTTTGTGCCTGCCCGGCTGCGAGATAATTGGAATAAACGATATCTTCCTCATCCATTAATGTTTCTACGCCAGAAATGTTTATATACGTTTTAATATTCCGGTTTCTGACGTTCGCGTTCTGGTCTTCCACATCAAAGCCAAGAGTGGGATCAAAATAAGAAAGATCGTTGTTTATCTCTATCCTCTCGATGACCTGATTATCTGAATTATATATTGTCTCTATGGAATTCGACACATACTCGATTCCCCGCTCATTTCTTTCGTATGAATATGTAGTTTCGGTTATGGTGCTGCCATATACAGTTTTTTTGACAATTCTTTCACGACCTTTCCTTCCCTCATACACGCTCTCTTCCTGAAGGAACTCTTCGCTATCAATGGATACCCCTGAGATACTGTATAGTTTTGTGCGCGCAAGCGAGCTTCCCTCATAAATATAGTCCACACGTTGTCTCGGACTGCTGTCTCCGTCATAGAGGCTGTACCTATGTTCTACTTTCTCATAGTTTTCCTCACCAAAATAGGTCGCCGTCTCTTCGAGTATTCCTGTACCAAGGATATTTATTTGGTCGGACGTGAGTAGGGATGTATTAAAAGTCTTTGTCCGTCTGAGTGCGCCTTCTTCATATTCATATTCTGTCCGCTCACCTGCGTAAAAGGCGCCGCTTGTAAAGCTGAATCGGGAAAGGATATATTGGATCTTCTCTTTATCTTTTTCACCATCGTATACTTGCACCATCTCCAATCTATCTTCATCTTCGCGAAGCCAATTTTCCTCTGCAACACCGGTAATGCTGAATACCTTTACCTCGTCAAGTCCTTTATCATCGTCTTTGTCGTAATCGTAGATCTTTACTGTCTGCGCAGTGTTATTCCCCTCATCATCGACAAAATAGTTGTCCAGGGCGTAAATAATGCGCTCGTCTCCTTTCGCGCCTTCGTATACTGTTCTGCCCTTCAGTCTGTCCTGAGACAGAAGTGACTGCCAATCCGGCGAATTAAAATCGATGTCAAGGTTGGCGATATAATAGGTTCTTGTCTCATCAAGAGTATCGCCCCCGCCACCGCCATCCTTATAATAGTCGTATATGGTTACCTCCGTAGGTATTCCGTTCTCGTCGTAGTTTCTGAGAATGTAATCTATTCTTTCGTTACCTGCTCCCCCAAAATACATGGCTTTCTGCAAAATCCTGTCGTCAGTCAATTCGTCTTTACTGAACGCGCCAAATCCTCCATAGAATTTATCCCCGTCTTTTCCTTTCATTTCTCGTCCGGCACTCACCCATTTTGAGACATCGAGCCCGCTAATATCGTAACTTGTTACCGATTTTAAAGCAGCTCCCACATATTCGTAGATATTGATTTGTTGAGGATTGCCATTCCCGTCCCAGTCTGTGAGAGTATAATTGATCCTGCCTGCCGGCTCTTCTGTAGGCCCGCTCCGTTTCTTTTTTAAGGGCAGATCTACCTCCTCACGCTTCTTTCGGTTAGCAATGTCTTCCACAAGATCGTCTATTCCCTCTTTTTGGCGTATAACTTCTTCGTGTTTATTCTGCTGGCGTTTTAGATAATTAGGTGCGAATTGGCCGGACTGAGTCTGTTCGTTTAGCGAAGGAAGGAGTTTGTCTGCGCCGCTATTTTTTTTCTTGTATCGGAAGAGATCGTAGTTTGTAACATCGATCCCTTCTTCCTTTACAAGTCCCCCTTTCAGCGCCCCTTGCAGCGCAGGAGACTGTATTGGTTTAAAACTAAAAAGGTCTGCTGAATAGGCAATCTGGTTCCACATAAATGAAAAGATAAGAACCCATGATATTATCTTAATACTTATGTGCCGTTTATTATGGAAGCCTTGATATTCAATCATTGTAGTCATCCTCAAATGTTATTAAACACTTTTCTAAAGAACTAAGTTGCTGCGTAAAAAAAAGATCTCTTTTTGTAAAACTTTCGTAACAAGCGCAGGGCAAAAAAATACTGGCGTAAACCTTTATAAAATAGTTTACTATGTCACCAAAAAAAAAGCACCATACATATATGCTCATATATCTATTATAGCACAGTATTCAACATATGCAAGGAAGGTCAAACTACCTTTTTTATAACTAACAGCAGGCCGATTCTAATTTCTCATACGAAATTACTTAATCGATCGGATTTTTGTGCCTTTCTAAGCGCCTAACCGTATCCACGCAGTGGCGGAAAAGTCTGGTGGAGCAGATGGGGTTCGTCCACTACGGCGTGCGGAGCACGCCTGCGTGGACTCCCCTCGGTCGCTGACGGCCGGTGAATTCTCACTTACGGCCTTTTCCTTCCTATCGGTCGGCGCTCCCTCGCTTCGAATCCCATCTTACCGAAAGATAAAATTCATGTTGAAATTCAAGTGGAGCAGATGGGGTTCGAACCCACGACCCCCACGTTGCGAACGTGGTGCTCTCCCAACTGAGCTACTGCCCCTTTAATTTTATATTTCTTTCAGCTCTAGCAACTGCCCCGCCGTTGCTTACGCATGGCGGGGTCCCGCCATACCCGTCTCGCCTTCGGCTCGCCGAGGCGGACGATAGTTACGGCGGGAAACTACCGGCCCATTAATGTCATTATTTTAAATAAGCTTTTGTATCTCCCAACTACGCTAAAAAAATCCACTCATTTGTTACATATCTCAATCCCCGTTTTAATGGTAGTGAACTGTATATCTACGGTATCTTCGTAATTTATTGCATACCCCCCGGCCAATACAACCGCTACCGGTATCTGGTAATTCCTTGCCTGGTTATAAATAAATTCATCTCTATCTTTAAGACCTCTTTTCGTAAGAGCAAGGTTCCCTATCTGATCGGATTCGAAAGGATCCGCGCCGGCAACATACACGACTAGCTCCGGCTTAAAACTGGAGATTATCTTTGGAATATTGTCATTTAGATGCTCAAGATACATCTTGTCCTTTGTCCTATCCTGTAAACCTATATCCAGATCGCTCTTCGGTTTATGAAAGGGGTAATTATTCTCCTGATGAATAGAGAATGTAAATACCCTATCTTCGTTTTGAAATATGAATGCAGTGCCATTACCCTGGTGCAAATCGCAATCCACGATCAGGGCTCTCTTTATTCTCCCTTCTCCTATCTCCTTCTTAACTGCAACGGCTATATCGTTAAGCACACAGAATCCTTCGCCGTGATCGGGGAAAGCATGGTGAAAACCGCCTCCCAGGTGCACGCCAAGACCATCGTTTAGGGCTGCTTCCACTGCACGTATAGTTCCGCCGCAACACAGCATCGCGCCATACGCCAGCTCCTTCGAGTAAGGAAGCTCCAGGGTCAAAACCTCTTGATGCGATAATTTTCCGAACTTAAGCTTGTTAAGGTACTCTTCTGTATGGACGCGCAGTATATCCGTATCGCTTGCCCTTACAGGCTCGACAAATTCTATCCTGTTTACGATGGTCAGATCCTTTGATAGCCTATCTTTGATTAGTTTGTATTTTACGGTGGGGAATACATGCGCTCCTATGTCGATGTAGTATCTATCTGAATACGCGATCTTCGTCTTCATTGTACTATTAACACGGCTGTCGTTCTGAAACACACTAATACCTTGATGAACAAAATCAATCTATTCCGCTTGAGATTGCTTCGGTGCGTTTATTTTATTACGGCACCTCGCAAAGACGAGTAATAACGAATCGTCCGTCGTCCATCGTCCTTCGTAGCTTACCCATCTGCGGCTATGTCAGCTCCCCGATCATGTCGGCTACCGCACTTGAAATAAGCTCCCAATCTTCCTGGGAATGGATGGCGAATTTCTGTTTTCTCTTCCACTGGTCGCCCCTCTTTTGCCACAGATAAACGCAAACCTGCTTTCTGCCATAACTTTCGAGCAAAACCACAGCCGACCACCATCCGAACCTTTTGTTTATGGTTTTGTAGGTCATCACTTTGAGAGGTGCTATAATGGGCACCTGCTCCGTCTCTCGCCTAACCGGTCTGTCCATAACTACCTCCATTTCTATTTACGAAAGCCTCCGCCTCACCTGACTGTGGCGGACAGGCGTAGAAATTCGTACCGCCATACATTCTTCTCCGCTACGTATTTACATGCGTAGCTTCTAAACAACTTAAGAGTTTCTACTGCGCTCGGCGCATTAAGCGCTTAGCGTAGTAGAGCGAAAGTAGCGGCAGTGTCATTTGTATTACTTTCTTAGTGTCACTTTATAATTGGGGGCTTCGCCTTCCAGCAGAATATGCCCCTCCCTGGATAGCCAGCCTACGCTCATAAGTATAATGTCCCTGGGTTTGTCGATATCGCTTATGATATCTTCAAGCGCGCCTCCTTTGCCACGTTTCTCCAAATAATGCCATATCTCGCCGGCAGCTATCCCAATCTCTGTTATCATATCAGTCTACCTCCTTCAATGAGACCTGCACTTATGAAAATCTCCGATTTTCATAAGTGCATCTACCATGAATCTCTTCTTTGAACGGTCGAATTGATCCCGAGGCCGAAAGGCCGAGGGATATAAATAAATTCCTTCAATGAGTTATCATTCATGAGATCTTACCGAATTTATTAATTCCTCTTCTTCGATTCTATTACTTGAGGCGCCGAATCGGCCTTCCTGCTAATGCTTTCGCACCGTGGGCACCTGGAAAAATCTTCATCTTTTGGGTCTACAAAAACGTATTTACAGATCGTGCATTGCACTATGTTCTTTCGCCCTATCTTAAAGCCTTTGTGGCTTGAACTTCTTCCGGCCCATATCCAAAGCGCCAGAATTACTATTACAGTGAATAGCAGATAGATGAACAGAGCGATTGATATATCAAGTTTAATCATAGCCAAATTCCCGCTACTTCCCAACCACTTCTACGGTAACTACACCCCAGGCTGACTTGTCCTTATTTTCCAGATTATCCGGAGAGAAACGCCATCTCTTCAAGAATCTCAGGGCCTCAAGATCTATCCCCGGGGAACCGGATGACACAACCGGCTCGACATCGTATACGATCCCGTTGTTCGATATAAAGAATTTGAGCCTCACCGTATACGTATCCACATCGCTATAAAGACCTCTTGGAACTGTTGGGCCGTCGGGTTTAAATATTATCTCCCTCTCCTTTGCCGGACCCTGAACAGACGCTGGCTCTTCCCTTTCGCTCAGCTCATCGAAGCGCGCGATCCTTATGTCTTCAGCAAAATAGAGAGGAGTATCCTTCTTATCTTTAAAGTAATCCCTGAGTGAAAAGCTGAACCTGTTAAGTATCGCGTCGGGAATGAACTCTTTTGATACTTTCCTGCTGGGTCCTTCGGGTTTAAGATATATCCTGTCCAAATATACCGCGGTCCTCGAATAGAGAGTCTCGGCTTGAGGCTTGACCCCTTCGACCATGAGATCGAAAGCTGTCTTCTCCAGTATAGGACCTAAAAAAACTACCTCCTGATACACGTCACTCGTTTGCACGGCCGGTGTTACAATTATGCCGATAAGAACTATCCAAAAAAGATGCCAGCAAACGGAGAAGAGTATGGACAAATTAAAAGTTCTATCCTTGAACAATTTCTCACCTCTTATTATTGCATCTTGCGCTTCGAAGCAATTGTCGCCTACTCGTCTTTGCGAGGCACCGGAATATTCGAGCGTGCCGAAGCCTGCCTGCCCGAAATATACTGGCAGGCCCGCCTGCCATTTAAAAGCTTTGGCGGGCAGGCAGGCAATCTCATTCGAGCTAGATTGAGATTGCTTCGGTGCGCTTAGCATACAACGGCACCTCGCAAAGACGAGTGGAGAGCCGTCCATCATAGCTTAATCTTTCGAATCGTCCCTCGTCCATCATCCTTCGTAGCTTACCCATCAGTACTCACCTCTTCTGTGATGTCGCTATATTGATCTTCTGGACCCCTTGCAATCTACATAGGTCCCAGATCTCTACAACCTTCCCGAGAGACGCCTTTCTATCAGCTTTTATCAGGATCGGCTTCGACTCCCTTGCAGCGATCTTAAGACGCGAAGAAAGCTCTTCGATGTCAATCTGCCTTTCGTTCACAAAAAGAGAGTCATCATCTCTTATAATAATAATGAGATTCTCCCTCTGAATAACTTCGCTCGTAAGCGCCTTGGGTAGATTTATCTTGATCCCGGGCTGGAAGATGAAGCTCGATGTCAGCATAAAGAAGATAAGCAGTAAAAATATCACGTCAATAAGAGGTGTTATATCGAGATTTCCTTTTTCCAGGAAGACCCTTCGTTTGAACTTCATTTTACCCTCTATCCGATGATAATAAGTTTACAAGCTCCGTGGCACTTTTTTCCATATCGAGAACGAAATTATCAACTCTGCTTACAAGATAGTTATAGGCGACATAGGTAGGTATGGCTATTGATAGCCCGGCCACAGTCGTTATGAGAGCTTCCCAGATCCCACCGGCAAGGTCGCCGGGATTCACTGGCACCATACTCATGGCCTTCCCTTCTATGACCTGGAAAGCCTTTAGCATGCCAACAACAGTGCCGAGTAGACCGAGTAGAGGCGCAATGTGCGCTATCGTAGCTAAGACACCCAGATTCCTCTCCAGAAGAGGCATTTCATGCACACCGGCATCCAGGATGGCCTCCTTTATGTCCTGACGGGGCCTGTCATATTTCATTATCCCGGCTTTCAGTATTCGCGCAATGGGACCACGCGTTATATTGCACATATCGATTGCTTCCATAACCTTGTTGCTCTTTACTTTGTTCGATATCTCCTGCATAAACATATTTGTATCTATTTGGGCGCTCCTTAAGTGCCATAATCTCTCCAAAAATACGGCGAAAGCGATTATGGAGCATAGAATGATCAGATACATGATAGGTCCGCCTTTAACTATAAATTCCCACATCTTCTTGCCTCCTCTTTATCCAATTGATCTATAATTGCTGATTCGATCTGAGCCACTTTAACCGCGCAACTGCGATCTCGGACTCCTTTACGTCTCTCTTTGACAATCTTTCATAAACCTTTATGGCCTGATCCCAGCGCTGTAGTTTCTCTAAGAGATTAGCGCACTTCAGTTCTGCCTTTGCGGCCCAATAGGTATTTCTGGGAAACATGTAACTTAACTTGAGATATTCCGCTATAGCGGATTCCGAATCATTATAAAGTTCATAGGACTCCGATATATCATACTGAAGCTGAGCATTGAAATCCGTATCGTCAGAAGTTTGCGCTTTCTTAAAATGCTCTATGGCCTGGAGAAAATCCATTCTATCAAATAGTATCCTGCCGATCTTGCTATTGGCGGTCCTGGTTAACGAGGTATCCTTATTGCGGGAGATGATCAGCTTAAACTCGTTAAGCGCCTCATCCGTCATGCCCTGCTCGAGCAAGATCTCTCCCGTTCGGAACATGGCCTCTTGTCCCCACTCGCTTTCAGGATAATTCTTACAGAGTGTTCTGAATTCCTCTATTGCTTTATCCGGCTTCCCTTCCTCGTACAGGGTCCAGGCCATCCAATAAAAGGCATCATCAACAAAATCCGACGTCGGATATTTTGAGATAACGGAGCTAAAGTTCTTCTTCGCCTCCTGAAACTTTCCCTTATTGTAATAGTACTCTCCGAACCACAACTCAACACCGGCCGTAAGCTCATCATCAGGGTACTTCTTTAAGATCGCTTCAAACTCCCGCAAAGCCTCGCTGTCCTTATGAAGCCTGTAATAGCACCATCCAAGCTGGTAATAGGCTGTCTTGACAAGCTCCGTATCATCGTTCTGGTTTATTATATTTTTAAAGATCGGGATCGCCTCATTGTACCTGTTGGCATTGTATAGGGAGAGCCCTTTCTGGAAAAAAGCGCTCTTGGCCAGGGGACTGCCCGGTATATTGGCCATGATATCATCGAACTGGTCAGCGGCCAGATCGAAACTTCCTTTTCTGAAATATAGAAGCCCCAGCTGGTAATACGCTTTGTCGCGCAAATTTGATTCCTGGAAATTTGCCAGTAGATACTGGAAAGCCAGTATGCTGGGATCGGTCTTGCCGATTTGAGCCAGGATCCTGCCCATCTCGTACTGGGCATAATCCGCCCAAATGCTCTTAGGATATTTAGTAAGTATGATATCATATGTCTCCATCGATTCACCGTACTGCTCAAGCCGTTCATTCAGTTCAGCGATCCTGCAGAGGGCTCCCACTATGAGCTCGGGATCATTGGATAATTCCGCGGCTTTCCTGAATTCCTCAAGGGCCGGCAGGAGCTGACCGCCCTCTCTGAGCGCCCATCCAAGATTATAGTGAAACTCGTTGATCAGTTCGCTTGAGGGAAACTTTTCTATCGCCCGCCTGTATATCTTAGCCGCGTCATCAAATTCCTTTTTCTTATAGTAAAGCTCGCCCAACCAATAGAAGGCATCGTCAGACCACATGCTCCCTTCGAATGATTCTACCAGGTCGATATACTGGTCCTTTGCTCCATCGAGATTGCCCAACTTTTCGTTGGACCGCGCCATACCGAAGAGACACGCAGCAACCATCTCCTTATCGGGAGCCTTATCTTTGCACTCGGTGAAAGCTTCCAGGGACTTATCAAAATCCTTCAATTCAAAATATGCTTTTCCTTTTTTGTATATTGCCGAATAAGTCTTCTGGCCATTTTCGGAAGTCGAAAGAGCTATATCGAAGTTACGGACGGCATCCTTATAGTCCCCGAGATGGAAGCTTGCGTCCGCCAGCATGTAGAATGCATCTGTTCTCTTATCCGCCAGGGGATGTTTTTTCAAAAAATCATGCAGCCTAAGCCGGGCTTTGGCATACTCTTCATTCCCATACAATATCTCACATATCTTGTACTCTGCCTTTACCGATATCGCATCTCGCGGGAACCTCGACACTATCCCTTCAAAACCCTCAAGCGCCCGGCCATAGTCCTTCATCTCGTAATATGACCATGCTATCGAATAGAAGCTGAATGGAAGAAACGCAGAGTCCTTGAACCCGTCTATGACCCTCTGATAATTGTCTATTGCCTTTCCGAAATCCCCTGACTTAAAATATACTTCCCCGGTCCAATAGAACGCTTCGCCGGCCAGCTCCAGCGCTTGGGGATTACTCGTAACAAGCTGGAATTCGTATAGGGCTTTCATGAATTCACCCTGGTTATAGAAGCATTTGCCGAGCAAGAGATAGATCTCTGCCTTGTGAGTTGAATTTGGATATCTTTCAAGAAAGGATTGCATCTTTTGCTCAGCAAGCCCATAAAAACCATCGATAAATGCCTTCTTGGCATATAGTATATCGCTGTCCTCTTGCTGCGCATATATGTCGCAATAAGAGCATGATATAGTTATGATTGTAGCTATGATTATGTGGTATATACGTTTCATATGATAAGATGATATCCTATCACTTAAAGGGGGTTAGTTCAAGTCTTTTTCTAACCGCAAAAGCGCAAAAAGGCTGGAAGGAGATGTAACCTGGTTACAAAAGAGTTAAATTCCAACCCCGGGCTGTTTATAATAACCTCTTATTTTTCAGCCCGGGGTTGGAATTCTTGCGCCCTTTGCGTAGAATGTCCTTAAGAAACTGACCGGTATAGGAGGCCTTCACCTTTACAACCTCTTCGGGAGACCCTGTTGCTACTATATGACCGCCTAGATCTCCTCCCTCAGGTCCCAGATCGATCAAGTAATCAGCTTGCTTTATAACATCCAGGTTGTGTTCAATCACCAGGACCGAGTTGCCACTATCAACAAGTCTCTGCAATACCCCCAGAAGCTTATCGATATCGGCAAAATGCAAACCCGTTGTCGGCTCGTCAAGTATATAGAATGTCCTACCCGTAGAGCGCTTAGATAATTCCGTGGATAATTTAACTCTCTGGGCCTCACCACCGGAGAGGGTCGTGGCCGATTGACCCAGCTTAATATAGCTAAGTCCAACATCAAAAAGGGTTTGCAGCTTGCTATTTACCACAGGTATCTTTTCAAATATCCCAAGGGCCTCTTCTATGCTCATGTTCAGGATATCCGCGATAGACTTCCCTTTGTATTTAACAGCCATTGTCTGCTCGTTAAATCTCTTCCCATTGCAGATCTCACATGGGACATAGATGTCCGGGAGAAAGTGCATCTCTATCTTCTTTATCCCATCACCGGAACACGCTTCACACCTGCCACCTTTTACGTTAAAGCTGAACCGACCCGGTTTGTATCCACGCATCCTCGAGTCCGGCAGCCTGGAGAAAAGATCCCTTATAGGGCTAAAGGCCCCTGTATATGTTGCAGGGTTGCTACGCGGGGTCCTCCCGATCGGCGCCTGATCAATTACAATAACTTTATCTATATGATTCGTTCCCGTGATCCTTGAATGCAGGCCCGGTTTATCTTTTGAACCGTAAAATTTCTTTGCCAGTGCCCTGTAAAGAATTTCATCTACAAGCGTACTCTTTCCGGATCCTGATACACCCGTGACACAAGTAAATACGCCAAGGGGTATCTCAGCGTCTATGTCCTTAAGGTTATGTTCCCTGGCGCCTATGATCTTTAACTTATGCCGATTCTCGTAGCTTCTCCTTTTTTCCGGTATTTTTATCTCCAATTCACCTTTAAGGTATTTGCCTGTCAGGGATCTCTCTTCTTTTAAAATATCTTCACAAGAACCGGACGCGATAACCTCGCCTCCATGTTCACCGGCGCCGGGCCCAAGATCGATCAGGTAGTCCGATTTTCTTATTGTAGCTTCATCGTGCTCGACGACAATAAGTGTATTCCCGAGATCTCGAAGTACTGTTAAAGTGTCAAGCAGTTTCGAATTGTCTCTCTGGTGCAGGCCTATGCTGGGCTCATCCAGGATGTATAGAACGCCTACAAGCCCGGCACCGATCTGTGTAGCAAGACGAATGCGCTGGGCCTCTCCCCCTGAAAGAGTACCGCTCCTCCTGTCCAGTGTCAGATAATCCAGTCCTACGTTCTGCATAAAATCAAGACGCGACAGTACCTCTTTCAGTATCTGATGCGCAATAAGCGACTCGCTTGTATTTAACTTAAGTCCCGCAAAGAAGAGTTTCGCGTCTTTGACGGATAGCTCGGTCGCCTCTATTATATTCTTCCCCCCTACCATCACCGAAAGTACCTGAGGCTTTAACCTCTTTCCCTTGCACTCAGGACAAGGCAAGACGGACATGTATTTGTTGATCTCCGTTTTTATATACTCGGACTCCGTCTCACGAAATCTGCGTTCGAGGTTCGGTATCACCCCCTCAAAGTCATCATGCTCATCACCCTGTCCATAAAGCACTATTCTTCTTATGTCCTTTGAGAGCTGATCAAAAGGTGTGTGAACATCAAAATCCAGATCTCTGGCCAGGGATCTCAGATATCTCCTGAAATAAATTATCAGTCCCTTGCCTCCCCTTCTCCACGGCTCGATCGCCTCTACGAGTGGCTTCGACTTATCGGGTATAACAAGTTCCGGATCGATCTCTATCTTGTTCCCCAGGCCGCTGCAAAGGTGGCATGCCCCATAGGGGCTATTGAATGAGAACATTCGCGGGACAAGCTCTTCAAAACTCAAACCGCAATGTACGCAAGCATTCTTTTCGCTAAAAAGAATATCCTCAGCCTTATTCTTCTTATCCAAAATATTTACCATTACAATACCGGCGGCGATAGAAAGAGCGGTCTCGACAGAATCTGTTAGCCGCTTTTTAATGCCGTTTGCGAGAACGAGCCTGTCTACGATCGTCTCTATGGTATGATTTTTGTTCTTGTCCAGTATCGCGTCCTCTCCATCAAGATCTACCACGCTGCCGTCAACCCTTGCCCTCAGAAAGCCGTCCTTTCTCATTTGGTTGAAGAGGTCCTTGTACTCGCCCTTTCTTCCCCTTACGCGCGATGCCATTAGCATGACTTTTGTACCTTCGGGAAGCTCAAGGATCTTCCTGGCGATCTCCTGGGAACTTTGCCTCGTTATCCTCCTGCCGCATTTAGGGCAATGCGGAGTACCGATCCTGGCAAAAAGCAGGCGTAGATAATCGTATATCTCCGTCTGGGTTCCAACCGTGGAGCGAGGATTTGAACCTGCGGTACGCTGCTCTATGCTTATGGCGGGAGATAGGCCTTCGATATGCTCTACATTCGGTTTCTGCAGCTGCTCAAGGAATTGCCTGGCGTAACTTGATAGACTCTCCACATACCTGCGCTGCCCTTCTGCGTATATGGTATCAAAGGCCAGAGAACTTTTACCCGATCCGGAAAGGCCCGTTATTACGCAGAGAGTATTTCTCGGTATTTCGACATCTATGTTCTTAAGATTATGCTCTTTGGCACCCTTTATAACTATTGTCTTCTTCTCCATAATAGGTCATCATTTTAACATATTTTGGATATAAGAAGAACATATTTCCTGAGATAAGTACAATCCCAAGCTCTTTAATGAAAGATATGGATTTTACCTCCCGTCGTCGGTTCACGGCACCGGAATATCCGGAACGTGCCGAAGTAAACTCATCTTACTCTGTCTTTGCGAGGCACCGGAAAATTCGAGTGTGCCGAAGCAATCTCATACGAGCTAGTCTGAGATTGTTTCAGTGCGCTTGCTAATTTACGGCACTTCGCAAAGACGAGTTAATTATCTGTGCACATCCGTGAGTCTCGTCTGTCTATTCAAGCTTCTATAAAAGTCTCTCTTATTGAAAGAAATGCCGCGCCCCTGGCACAGGTCTTCTCTTTTCCTAAGACGGCCGGCTCTATCGTTATCTTATCAACCAGTCTTTGCAGAACGAATCTCATCGCGCTGGCGATCAGGGGAGACAGGAATATATCTTGAGCCTCCTCTATGCCCCCTCCTATAATTGCGATTTCCGGAGAAAGTAGGTTTATGAGATACGCTATGCGAACCCCGAGACTCATTCCGGATGTTCTTAGCAGATCTATAGCTACCTCATCCTGATCCTTAGCAGCATTTATAACGATCTCTAGGGTGATATTTTTTGGGTCTGTGCGGGCAAGATCGGCTATCTTTGTACCTACGCCGCTTTCAACAAGTCTCTTAGCTTCGTTTGCCACGCCAAGACCGCTGTCCCAGGCTCTAAGATAAGCGCATCCCTCTTTCTGTTCTGTCGCTTCATAGAACTCATCATCTCTAAGATATACCGCTTGTCCTATGTCCGTGTGGACATAGAGAATTCCAGAGATATCTTTTGCGATCGGGTTTGAATTCTTCTCTCCAAAAGCCGCGCATAACGCGCGTTCTCCTACCAGGACAGGGATTCCCATATCGTTTCCTATTTCTCTACTTACCTCTGCAACTTCTTGCATTACAGCGCCTTGCATAGCAGAGATGCCTATCTTTTTAACCAGTTTTCTATCAATCTTTGAAGCGGCAATCAGTCTGTCGGTTATCTTTTTTACGACGGCGCGTTTATCCTCTTTATCGCATCCGTCTATCGATTCGCTGTTTAGAACCTCCATCCCAAAGTCGGTAATGACTCCTTTGGCATTATTGCCATCCATGTCTATACCTATAACACAACCATGCTCTCTGTTGATCTCTACAAGCTCAGGCCTTCTTCCACCGCTTGAAATATCGTGGCCGCGTTCAAGCACGAAACCTTTCTTCAGGTAGGAGTTTATATAATTCGAGACTGTTACAACATTGATATCAGTGATCTTGGATAGTTCAGTCCGGGAGGTTGATTTCTTCTTCTTAATTAGATTTAGAAAAAGTAGGTTTTTCTTTTCTCTATCGTTTGTTGGATGAGGTGTAAATTGTATCTTATTCTTTGCTATCATAAGGTAAATCTAACTTTTGTTAGAAAAGTTTACCATAAAATTAATAAAAAGTCAAATTAGTCATGATGATATTCGCACTATTATACTAATATCCAAGCGCATATGCGCATCTCTTCGTGACCGTAATAGTTCAGCGCTCCTAAAGGATTAACCCACACTCTGTCTTTGCGAGACCTGTTAGATATTCATATCTAACAGGTCGAGGCACCGGAATATTCGAGTGTGCCGAAGCCCCACCGCATGCTTCGCATGGTGGGGTCCCGCCATACGATAGTAACGGCGGGACAATCTCATCTCACCTCGTCTTTGCGAGGCACCGTAAGATTCGAGTGTGCCGAAGCCCCACCGCATGCTTCGCATGGTGGGGTCCCGCCATACGATAGTAACGGCGGGACAATCTCATCTCACCTCGTCTTTGCGAGGCACCGTAAAATTCGAG
>JBDRHE010000075.1:0-60588 GCA_043817155.1 Candidatus Omnitrophota bacterium
CTTATAGCTTACGGCTTATGGCTTATAGCTCTCTAAGTCCTTCGAATAGTCCTTCGTGCTTGACAATCTTTTGGCAAATGCTGTATACTATATTACTTATTAAGTATATTATGTCATAACATAATGATATATAGAGCTATAAGGAGTTAACATGAGAAGTGACAGAGTGAAGAAAGGTTTAGAGCGGATGCCGAATAGAGCCCTTTTATATGCAACAGGTGTGTCACCATCTGATATGGCGAAACCCTTTATCGGCATTGCTTCGAGTTTCACGGATCTAATCCCCGGCCATGTCGGCATGAGGAGACTGGAGCGTTTCGCGGAGCGCGGTATTGCTGCAGGTGGAGGAGTGCCATTCATATTTGGGGTGCCCGGTATCTGTGACGGTATCGCGATGGGTCATGTTGGCATGAAGTATTCGCTTGCTTCCAGAGAGCTGATCGCGGACATTATTGAGACAGTCTGCATGGCGCATCAATTGGACGGCCTGCTTTGTATTACCAACTGCGATAAGATCACTCCGGGAATGCTTATGGGCATCGCAAGGCTCAACATACCGTCGATCGTAGTGACTGCGGGGCCGATGATCTCGGGTAATTATAACTCCCTGCGCAGGAGTTTAGTAAGAGACACGTTTGAGGCAGTGGGCGCTTTTAAGGCCGAAAAGATCTCGAAGGAGGACATTGAATCCCTGGAACTCTGCGCCTGTCCTGCTCAAGGGTCATGTCAGGGTCTCTATACTGCAAATTCCATGGCGTGCCTTACCGAAGCGCTCGGGATGAGTCTGCCGGGTTGTGGTACGGCATTAGCCGGATCCGCGAAGAAGGAGAGGATCACTTACGAATCAGGTGAGAAGGTTGTGAATTTGGCAAGAAGAAATGTTACGCCCAGAACGATTCTTACACAGCAATCGTTCGAGAACGCTATAATGGTCGATATGGCGATCGGCGGGTCTACGAATACGGTTCTCCATCTTATGGCTATAGCCCATGAAGCTAAAGTTGATATAGATCTTAATCTATTTGACGAAATTAGCAGGAGGACTGCGCATATTACAAACTTAAGACCCGGCGGCGAACACTTCATGGAAGATCTCGAGTATGCAGGAGGAATACCGGCTGTTATGAAGAGATTGATACAGACTATGAATAATGTCCAAACCTTAACAGGAAAGACTATAAGCCAAATAGCGGCCGGTACGAAGATCTTTGACGAAGATGTGGTGCGTAGCATAAAGAACCCATATCATAAAGAGGGTGGCATATTTGTGCTAAAGGGCAACCTTGCCCCGGACGGAGCTGTTGTGAAGCAGTCCGCTATCGCAAGAGAGAATATGTGTTTTAAGGGAAACGCAAGGGTCTTTGAATCGGAAGAGTCGGCGATGGAGGCCATTCTCGGAAAGAAGATCAAAAAGGGTGATTGCGTTGTTATTAGATACGAAGGGCCGCGAGGCGGACCGGGTATGAGGGAGATGTTAGGCCCGACATCGGCAATTGCCGGTATGGGTTTGGGTGAGGACGTCGCGCTTATTACGGACGGAAGATTTTCAGGTGGAACGCGCGGTATAAGCGTGGGACATATTGCGCCTGAGGCAGCCAGCGGCGGTCCGATAAGCGTAGTGAAGGATGGAGACCAGATCGTTATAGATCTTAATAAAAGAAGCATAGATGTGAAACTTAGCCAGAGTGAATTGAGCGGCAGACTCGCTTCATGCAAAGAGCACGAACCGAAAATCAAGGAGGGGTATCTGGCAAGGTATGCGAAGCTGGTTGGCTCTGCAAGCAAAGGAGCGGTATTTAACAGCGATTAGCGGATAGGTTTAGGTTCGAAGAATTAAGTTAAGCGTATAGCGCATAGCGCATAGCGGATAGCGAATAGGTTCGAAGGATAAAGACTAGCGTTTAGCGATTAGCGTATAGCGGATAGGTTGGAATATTGCTTTTTTGAAACGTTAAGTACTAGCCTACACGCTAAACGCTATATGCTATCTGCTAAGTGTAAAATACTAACCTATACGCTATGTGCTATACGCTATACGCTAAAGATGGAGAATTAGTATGACAAAAAAGAATGGTGCGCAGATACTCTTAGATGCTCTAAAGCACGAAAATGTTAAGGTTATGTTTGGCTATCCGGGGGGATCGGTTTTGCCGCTCTTCGATAAGATCTATGATTGCAAGGAGCCGCACTTTATATTGACAAGACACGAACAGGGCGCTGCCCATGCGGCCGATGGTTATGCCCGTGCGACCGGGGATGTAGGTGTTTGTATAGCTACTTCCGGTCCGGGAGCCACAAATCTTGTAACAGGAATCGCTACAGCTTTTATGGATTCAGTGCCTATAGTGGCTTTTACAGGACAGGTCAAGACATTTCTTATCGGGAACGATGCGTTCCAGGAAGCGGATGTTACAGGAATAACAAGGCCCATCACAAAGCACAATTTTTTGGTTAAAGACGTGCGGGAACTTTCACAGACTATTAAGGAAGCTTTTCATATTGCAAGGACTGGTAGGCCGGGCCCTGTTGTTATAGACCTACCTTCGGATGTGCAGACTGCAGAGTGCGATTCCCATTACCCGAAGAAGGTATACATTAGAAGCTATAATCCTACTTACGAGGGCCACACCGGTCAAATAAAGAGGATGGCAAGGAGCATAGAGAAGAGCAAGAGGCCGGTTCTCTACGTGGGTGGCGGTGTAATAATCTCCGGCGCTACGCGTGAGCTCATGGATCTTGTGAAGAAGACAAGGATACCGGTCACTACTACGCTTATGGCGATGGGAGCATTTCCGGATACGCATGATTTGAGCCTTGGTATGCTTGGTATGCATGGAACCGCTTATGCCAATCACGCAGTACAGGATTCAGACCTTCTTATTGCGGTTGGGGCAAGATTCGATGACAGGGTGACCGGGAAGCTCGATGAGTTCGCGCCTCATGCTAAGGTTATCCATATCGATATAGATCCATCGAGCGTGAGCAAGAACGTGGATGTGGATATTCCATGCATAGGGGATGCGAAACGCACCTTAAAGATACTGAACAAGAATTTAAAGAATAAACCCGATCTGGGACCCTGGCTTAAGAAGATAGCGGAGTGGAAGAGGAAAGCGCCTCTAAGCTACAAGAATGACAGCAAGCTAAGGCCGCAATATGTGGTCGAAGAGATCTACAAAGCGACCAAAGGAGACGCCATTATTACAACGGAAGTCGGGCAGAACCAGATGTGGGCGGCGCAGTACTATAAGTACACCAAGCCGAGAACCTTTCTTTCGAGCGGTGGTTTGGGCACTATGGGATTCGGTTTTCCTGCGGCGATCGGAGCTAAGGTCGCTAAACCGGAAAAGGTGGTTTTTGATATAGCCGGTGACGGATCCATACAGATGAATATCCAGGAGTTAGCTACTTCGGTGCTTAACAAGATCCACGTTAAGATAGCGATTCTAAACAACAACTATCTGGGCATGGTAAGACAGTGGCAGGAGTTGTTTTTCAACAGAAGATACTCCCATACGTTTTTGAATACCAACAATTGTCCCGACTTCGTTAAACTTGCAGAAAGTTATGGCGCTGTTGGAATTCGTGTTACCAAGAAGTCCGAGGTTAAGAAGGCGCTAGAAAAGGCTATAAAGATACCGAATACGGTATTAATAGATTTCAAGGTTGAAGAGGAGGAGAACGTTATGCCCATGGTCCCCGCGGGACAGGCGATCAACAGAATGATCGGCGGCATGGCTTAGCTCGAAGGACGCACGTTACGATAGACGAAGGACGATTCGTGATTCCTCGTCTTTGCGAAGTGCCGTAATATACTAAGCGCACTGAAGCATCTCAAACTAGCTCGAATGAGATTGCCTGCCTGCCCGCCAAAGCTTTTAAATGGCAGGCGGGCCTGCCAGTATATTTCGGGCAGGCAGGCTTCGGCACGCTCGAATATTCCGGTGCCTCGCAAAGACGAGGGAAGCATATAAGAAGCAGGAGAAGAATATGGACAAATTTACGCTTTCAGTATTGGTTGAGAATAAGTTTGGAGTTCTGGCTCGGATCGCGGGCCTTTTCAGCGCCCGTGGGTTCAATATCGATTCACTCGCCGTGGCAGAGACGGAGGATCCTACCATGTCACGGATGATCATGGTCGTTTCTGCGGACGCGAAGACGTTGGAGCAGATAAAGAAGCAGCTGAACAAGGTTATCGATGTTATAAAGGTTATAGACCTTACCAAGAAAGATTACATCGATAGGGAGCTGGTTCTTATCAAGGTGAAGATCGATAGCAAGACAAGGGACAAGGTGATTCAGGTTGTGGACAGTCTGAACGCCAAGGTTGTAGACATGGGAAAGGATTTTCTCACGGTTGAGGAAGTGGGCGACGCCAATAAGACAAGCGCAACGCTGGGGCTCCTTAGGTCTTTTGGGATAACCGAGATAGTTCGCACAGGAAGGGTTGCTATACAGGCAGCGGAAAAAAAATAGACAAAAGTCTACAGACTATAGACTAGAGACTAATGTGAGTAAGAAGGTTTCTTAAGGTTTCATAAAGTTTCTTGACGTTGCTTAAGGTTGCAAGACGGAAATGGGATACGTTAATGGACGAAGGACGATTCGAAGGACTTAGAGAGCTATAAGTCATAAGCCGTAAGCTATAAGTAATGTGATATGATTTGAGCTTATAGCTTAAGGCTTAGAGCTTAAAGCTGTTAGTACAAGATATATACTATTGAAATACAGTTGAAAATACTTGGAACATTCCGAAGCTATAAGAGACTATAGTCTTTGGTCTGTAGTCTATGTTCTATGAGGGTTGGTAATTAACAGAGAGGAGAAAAGAGATGGCAAAGGTTTATCGAGACAAAGATGCTAATCTGGAACTGATCAAGAAGAAGGTGGTGGCTATTATTGGGTATGGCATACAGGGACGGGGACAGGCTCTAAATCTTAGGGATTCAGGGATAAAGGTTATCGTAAGCGAGCTCGAAGGTACGCAGAATTACAGGAATGCGGTAAAAGATAAATTCAAACCCGTTTCAGCAGACATCGCGGCAAAGAGCGCCGACATTATACAGATATTAACACAGGACCATGTACAGGCAAAGGTGTACAAGTCAATGATCGAACCGAATCTAAAAACCGGGAAAGCCCTGGTATTTTCGCACGGTTTTAATATCCATTTTAAGCAGATCGTGCCACCAAAATATATTGATGTGTTTATGATAGCACCGAAGGGACCGGGAGCTTTAGTCAGACAGCAGTATGAAGAAGGCAAAGGCGTACCGTGTCTGGTGGCTATATATCAAAATCCCTCAGGAAAAGCCCTGAAACTGGCGCTGGCTTATGCTAAAGGTATTGGCGGAACAAGGGCAGGAGTAATTAAGACCACCTTCAAAGAGGAGACCGAGACTGACCTGTTTGGTGAACAAGCAGTTCTATGCGGTGGGGCATCGGAGCTTATTAAAGCCGGATTCGATACCCTGGTGAATGCCGGATATCAGCCGGAAATTGCATATTTTGAGTGTCTTCACGAATTGAAACTGATAACGGATCTTATCTACAGATACGGTATTCAGGGTATGAGAAAGAGGGTTTCGGATACTGCAGAATACGGGGATCTCAGCAGAGGAAGAAGGATAATTACACAGGAGACCCGGAAAGCCATGAAGACTATGCTAAGGGAAGTTCAGACAGGGAAATTCGCTAAAGAGTGGATAAAAGAGAATAGCAAAGGAAGGCCCCGGTTCAACAAATGGTCAAAAGCGGATGACAGGCATCCGGTAGAGGTGGTAGGCAAGAAACTCCGCAAGATGATGCCGTGGCTCTAACGCTAGATAATTAAGCTACGATAGACGAAGGACGTGGGACGATTCGCTCTATCTCGTCTTTGCGAGGTGCCGTAAATAAATTAGCGCACCGAAGCAAACTTCTGTCATCCCCGCGCAAGCGGGGATCCAGAGTGAACTCGTTGAGAGTGCATCCATGGATTCCCGCTTCCGCGGGAATGACAACTTTAGATTGCTTCGGCACGTTCGAATATTCCGGTGCCTCGCAAAGACGGATAGGAGAAGATCTAATCGTCCATCGTCCAAGCGACCGTAAGGGAGCGGACGTCCGTCGTCCTTCGTAACGGGGAGAGATGTATGAAAGATAGAATCATAATATTCGATACAACACTAAGAGATGGTGAGCAGTCGCCCGGGGCAAGCCTCAACAATAAAGAGAAGCTCGAGATCGCAAAACAACTCGAAGCGCTCAATGTAGATATCATTGAAGCAGGATTTCCTATTTCGAGTCCCGGAGATTTCAATGCCGTAAGGACCGTTGCCAGGGAGATAAAGAAAGTGGGGGTTTGCGCGCTTGCGCGTGCCGTGAAGGAGGACATAGATGCCGCCTACAGGGCTGTTAAATATGCGAGGCGTCCGCGGATACACGTATTCCTGGCTACTTCAGAGATACACATGAAGTACAAACTGAAGAAGGCAAAGGGCGAGATCCTTAAGGCAGCCGTACAGGCTGTAAAATACGCCAGACGGAAAGTAAGCGATATTGAGTTCTCCCCGGAAGACGCGTCCCGTACTGAGAAGGAATTTCTCTATGAGGTTATCGAGGCGGTCATAGCTGCAGGCGCCGGAACGGTAAATATTCCGGATACGGTGGGTTATTCGGTACCCTATGAATTTGGTTTACTTATAAAGGGCATAAAGGAGAACGTGCCGAACATTGACAAGGCTATTATAAGCGTCCATTGTCACAACGACCTTGGTCTTGGAACCAGCAATTCACTCGCGGCCGCTTTGAACGGGGCGCGTCAGATCGAATGCACGATAAACGGTATTGGCGAAAGAGCCGGCAACGCATCTCTTGAAGAGATAGTCATGTCTATTGCTACAAGAAAGGACATCTTTAACTTTGACACAAAGATAAGAGCAAAGAGGATTTATAAAACGTCCAGGCTGGTCAGCAAGCTTACCGGGATCACGGTCCAGCCGAACAAGGCTATCGTGGGCGCTAATGCCTTTGCTCACGAAGCCGGCATACACCAGGACGGGCTTTTGAAGGAGCGCAGGACCTACGAGATCATAAAGCCGGAGGACGTCGGGTTTCAGGAGACGAAGCTTGTGCTCGGTAAGCATTCAGGCAGGCACGCCCTAAAGGCGAGATTGAATAGGTTGGGGTATACGCTAAGCGATAAGGAACTACACGGGGCTTTTTTCAGATTTAAGAAGTTGGCTGATAAGAAGAAGGAGATCTTTGATGATGATCTTGCCACCATCGTGGAGGATGAGATAGGAACTACTCCTGAGATCTATAAGATGGTCAGTTTCTATGTACTTAGCGGCAACAAGGTTACTCCAAGCGCAACGGTAACTTTAGAGCACAAGGGTAAGAATTTGATAGTTAACTCGACAGGGGATGGTCCGGTTGACGCTTGCTATAAGGCGGTCGAAAAGATGGTGGATGTAAAGCCCAGGCTTCTGGCGTACAATCTGACCGCTGTTACAGCCGGTAAGGATGCTCTGGGTGAGGTCTCTGTAAGGCTAAAGATCGAAAAGCAAGAGGTAAACGGCAGGGGCGCCAGCACAGATGTCGTAGAAGCGAGCCTTAAAGCATATCTTAATGCTTTGAACAAGTACAAGCTGCTTAATAAGAGATAGGTATAAACGCAGATCGGCACAGGCTGTATTTCTCGTCTTTGCGAGGTGCCGTAAATAGCTGAGCGCACCGAAGCAATCTCAAACTAGCTCGATGAGATTGCCTGCCTGCCCGCCAAAGCTTTTAAATGGCAGGCGGGCCTGCCAGTATATTTCGGGCAGGCAGGCTTCGGCACGCTCGAATATTCCGGTGCCTCGCAAAGACGAGGAAAGATGAGATTGCCTGCCTGCCCGCCAAAGCTTTTAAATGGCAGGCGGGCCTGCCAGTATATTTCGGGCAGGCAGGCTTCGGCACGCTCGAATCTTACGGTGCCTCGCAAAGACGAGTTAAGCATCTGCGCTCATCTGTGTTATAGAAGATTATTATGAAGACATACGGGCTTTTAGGGAAGAACATAAGCTATTCTCTCTCTCCATGCATGCATAATGCTGCTTTTAAGGCGCTTGGTATTTATGCAAGCTATAAGATATTCGATACGGACGAAAAAGGGCTTGAATCTTTCTTTTTCAGTCTGAAGAAGGGAGACATAGCAGGATGCAACGTGACCATACCCTACAAGGAGAGGGCGCTCTCGTTTGTTGGATCTAATAGTTCCGCGGTAAAGACCATAGGGGCATTAAATACTATAGTCCGTGAAGACGGCGCTTTAAAAGGCCACAATACAGACTACCTCGGTTTTATGATGGCGCTTAAAGGAAAGAGGTCAGGCGACCTCAATTTTGATCCGGACGGTAAGAACGTCTTCATGTTTGGGGCCGGCGGAGCTGCAAAGGCCATCGCTTATGTTCTTTCCAATGTGCTGGGCGCAAAGAGGATCATAATAGCGGATGTTGATACAGAAAAAGCCGATGGTTTGGCGAGCTATATCGGGGAGAATGCGGCCAGGGATATCACGATCGCGGTTGCGCATGACAAAGAACAATATAACGATTTTATAGCTAATTCAGATCTCCTTGTAAACGCGACGCCTTGCGGTTTGAAGGATGGCGATCCCGAACTCTTCGATTATAGATACGTTGAGCAGAAGCATTATGTATTTGATCTCATATATTCTGTTAAAACGCCGCTTATGAAGAGGGCCGAGTACCAGGCGGCTAACGCTATTGACGGTTTAAACATGCTCCTTTATCAGGCAGCAAGGGCATTTGAGTATTGGACAGGTTGCGAGGCCCCGATAGACATTATGAGGGAAGCGCTTTTGGAGAAGATGCAAAAATGATAATTATAGCTCTATTTATCGCAGGTACAATCATAGGCAGCTTCATGAATGTATGTATTTACAGGTTGCCCGGAGGTGAGTCCATAATAAAGCCGCGGTCGCGGTGCATCTCTTGTGGTAAAGCGATAGCATGGTTTGACAACATTCCCATTTTGAGTTTCCTTGCGCTGCGTGGCAGGTGTAGATCCTGCAAGAAGACGATCTCCATCAGGTATCCGATAGTCGAGATCATATCAGGGATTATGTGCGCTTTGCTCTTTACGTACTTTGGATTTACAGCAAAGTCTTTTATACTCCTGGTCTTTTCGTGCGCGCTTGTCGTAGTGTCATTTATAGACTTTGCTATCCAGGAGATACCGGATGTTATCACATTGCCCGGCATTGTCATAGGATTGATATCGGCAGCGCTCTTTCCGTCTCTGGTAGGCAGCCCCGATAATATATCTGCATTCTTCAACTCTTTTCTGGGGGTCCTGGCCGGCGGAGGAACGATATACATACTTGGATTTGTAGGCGAGTTTATATTTAAGAAAGAGGCAATGGGCGGGGGCGACGTTAAGCTCCTGGCGATGATAGGCGCGTTCATCGGGTGGAAACTGGCCATATTTACCTTCTTTTTGGCACCCTTCTTCGGCGCTGCAGTGGGGATCACACTGAAGCTAAAAGATGGCAGGGAGATAATACCCTACGGCCCATATCTTTCGCTTGCAGCTATCGTTGCAATATTTTACGGCGATGCGGTTATTGGGAAACTGTTTATTCTGTAAGTAGCGAGTAGAGAGTAGCAAGTAGCGAGAATTTCGCTAATCTCTACTTGCTACTCGCTACTTTCGAAATCATTTGTTATAGGAAGGAGTCCAGTATGACATTACGTTACCTTACAGCCGGAGAGTCGCATGGAAGAGCGCTTGTGGCGATCGTAGAAGGCATTCCGAAAGGGCTTAAGCTGGACGCCAAATTTATCGATAAAGAACTTAAGAGGCGCATGAAAGGATTTGGCCGGGGGAAGAGAATGCTTATTGAGAAAGATAATGTTCAGATCCTGTCCGGTACGCGGAAGGGCAGGACTTTGGGAAGTCCCATCGCGCTCCTCATTTCAAACAGGGATTTCAAAATAGAGACCCTTCCATCCATAAGTTGTCCGAGGCCCGGGCACGCTGACCTCGCAGGTGTTCTTAAATTCGGCGATGCCGATGTTAGAGATATACTGGAGAGGGCAAGTGCGCGCCAGACAGCGTCAAGCGTAGCGACAGGAGCCGTTGCAAAGATATTGCTTAAAGAGTTTGGAGTGGATCTTATGAGCCATGTCAAGGTTATAGGCGGCATCAGATCCAAGAAGGCTCTATCGTTCGAAAGAATGAAGGATCTCGCGGAAAGGTCGCCTGTTCGGTGCATTGACAAGGATGCGGCCAGGCTCATGTGTTTTGAGATCGAGAAAGCAAAGAAAGCCGGCGATACCGTTGGCGGGGTATTCGAGGTTATCGCCAAAGGCGTACCGCCCGGACTTGGCACCTATGCGCAGTGGGACAAGAGATTGGACGGAAATTTGGCCAAAGCTGTTATGTCAATCCCGGGGGTGAAGGGTGTAGAGATAGGCGCAGGATTCGATGTTGCTCTTTTTTGGGGTTCGGCTGTACATGACCAGATCCTGTGGAGCGAAAGAGAGAAGAGATTCTACCGGGGGAGCAATAATGCCGGTGGTATAGAAGGTGGTATTTCAAACGGCGAAGATATTATACTTAGCGGCGCAATGAAACCCATAGCAACCCTTGTTAAGCCGCTGGATTCGGTCAATCTAAAGACAAAGAAAAAAGTTAAAGCGCAGGTAGAGAGGGCTGATGTGTGTGTTGTCCCATCCTGCGGGGTTATCGCGGAGAGCGTATGCGCGATAGAGATAGCCTCTGCCATGGGAGAGAAGTTCGGCGGCGACTCGCTCGCCGAGATGAAACGTAATTACGATAGTTATTTAAAGCAGCTGAAGAAAATATGACTTTTCCAAGCTACGTAAGACGTGGGACGAAGGACGATTCGAAGGACTTAGAGAGCTATAAGCCATAAGCCGTAAGCTATAAGCAATGTGATATGATTTGAGCTTATAGCTTAAGGCTTAAAGCTTAAAGCTGTTAGCACAAGATATATACCATTGAAATACATTGATATGCAATTGAGATACATTGAAATACGGTGGATGATATGTACTACTCGTCTTTGCGAAGTGCCGTAAATAAGTTAGCGTACCGAAGCAATGCTCCACTCGTCTTTGCGAGGTGCCGTAATATACTAAGCGCACTGAAGCATAATTTGTCATTCCCGCGCAAGCGGGAATCCATGGATGCACTCTCGATGAGTCAACTCTGGATCCCCGCTTTCGCGGGGATGACATGTGAGAAATAAGGGAATGACACGATATGAAGGTATCCACGGCGATTATTTACATGGAAATAAATGGAAGATCTAATCGTCCATCGTCGGCACGTCCGTCGTCCTTTGTAACGAGGTAATGAATTGAATTTATGAAAAACATCGCATTAGTTGGCTTCATGGGAACCGGAAAGACAGCTGCCGCGAGAATGCTCTCCGGGAGACTTAACATGAAATACATAAGCACTGACGATCTCATCGAAGGGAGAGTCGGTATGTCCATCCCTGATATATTTTCCAAGAAGGGCGAGAAGTATTTCAGGTCGGTTGAACGAGAGGTTATAAAAGATACCTCGACGATGAAAAATGTCATAATCGATACCGGCGGGGGCGCCTTGATCGATCCGAATAATTTAAAGGATCTTAAGGCCGGAGGCACGGTCATATGTTTATGGGCCACACCCGAGAACATTTTAGAGAGAACAAAGAAGTACGCCCATAGGCCGCTTTTGAATGTCGATGACCCTTTAAAGAAGATTCGGGATTTGCTTGCCGAGAGAAGACCTTTTTACCAGGGGGCAGATCATCATATACATACCAGTCCTATTGCGCTGGAGAAGGTTGTTCTGGCTATCGAAAGAATTGCAAAAGAGTAAATAGTTTAAAACGCGCCGGTAGATAGGATCACAGATGGCAATAAGAAGAATAGAAAGAGATTCAAAAGATTACCCGGTAAATCTTAATTCAATATCCGGCGCTCCCAAAGAACTCTTTGTGAACGGGAATATTCTTGCCTGCGATGAAAACGCTGTTGCTATAGTCGGAACACGGACGCCTACACACTATGGCATAGAGCAGTGCGAAAAGCTTTCCTACGATCTTGCGATGATGGGAATAACTATAATAAGCGGGATGGCAAGGGGTATAGACTCTTGCGCTCACAGGGCAGCCCTGAAGGCCGGCGGCAGGACGATAGCTATTCTGGGAAGCGGCCACAACCACATATATCCCCCTGAAAACAGAAAACTTTATGAAGAGATTGTATCTAGAGCCGCCGTTATCTCAGAATTTCCATCGGATACGCGTCCTTTTAAGGCAAATTTTCCAAGACGCAACAGGATCATAAGCGGCCTGTCTAAAGGTGTCATTGTTGTGGAAGCGGCTGCCAGGAGCGGCACTTTAATAACGGTCGATTTTGCTCTCGAACAAGGCAGAGAGGTCTTTGCGGTTCCCGGTAATGTGAGCTCCCCAAAAAGTAGCGGTACAAACCTTTTAATAAAGGAAGGGGCCAGGCTTGTTCAGGATGCATCCGATATAACAGATGAGCTAAAGAATGTACTGGATGTAAAAGGCGCCAGCGATGAGACCGGGTACGCAAGCCGTCCGGCACCGGAGGCGTCTCTCTCCGAGCTTGAAAGGGCGGTATTTGAAGCTACGGGCCAGATACCTAAGTCGATCGATGAAATTTCGGCGATAGCGAATCTTCCGGTTCACAGGACATCCGATAGCCTGCTCAAATTGGAGCTTAAGAGGCTGGTCAAAGCGCTTCCCGGAGAGAATTATATAAAATGTCAATGATGAGATAGGAGAGAATCCATATGTCTATAAAAGCAGCCGTTATAGTGGAGTCACCTGCCAAGTCAAGAACGATAAATAAGATCCTGGGTCCCAATTATATCGTTCTTTCGAGTATGGGGCACATTATAGATTTGCCAAAGACCAAGATGGGTATAGACGTAGAGAAGGATTTTAAGCCCGATTTCACGGTTATCCCCGAGAGGAGAAAGTACCTCGCGAAACTTAAGAAGGATACAAAGAAGATCAAGACTATCTACCTGGCAGCCGACCCCGACAGGGAAGGGGAGGCGATCAGCTGGCACCTCAAGAACCAGCTTGGCAAAGGTAAAGAAGTTTTTAGGGTTACATTCGATGAGATCACAGCTACCGCAATAAAGAAAGCTTTCGAGAACCCGCACGCAATCGATACGAAACTTGTCAACGCGCAGCACGCCCGCAGGATCCTTGACAGGATCGTGGGCTATAGTATAAGTCCCATCCTCTGGAGAAAGGTTACAAGGGGTCTTAGCGCGGGCAGGGTTCAATCTGTAGCGGTAAAGCTTGTAGTGGAGAGAGAGAAAGAGATAAGAAAATTCATTCCAAAAGAGTACTGGGACATAGAGGCTACCTTAAAGAAGACGGAAGAAGAGCGCAGGACTTTCGGGGCGAAACTCGATAAGATCGGCAATAAGCCCTTCCACATCAAGAGCGAAAAAGAGATTAATGGCATACTATCTGATATAAAGAAGAGCGAATTTATTGTATCAAAGATAAAGGAACAGGGTAGAAAAAAATCCGCGCAGGCGCCATTTACAACATCTAAGCTTCAGCAGGACTCTTTTAATAAGCTCCGTTTTCCTGTTTTCAAGACAATGAGGGTTGCGCAGCAATTATATGAAGGCGTGGAATTGGAGAATAAGGAGAGCGTGGGTCTGATAACATACATGCGAACGGATTCGGTTCGGGTATCCCAGGACGCGGTGGACGCCGCAAAAAAATATATACTTGAAACATACGGGGATAAGTATTACCCGGAAAAGCCCAATATCTACAAGTCGAAGAAGAGAGCCCAGGAAGCCCATGAGTCCATACGGCCCACGTTACCTTTAAGGGAGCCGCATAAATTAAAGAGCTTCCTCACACTCGAGCAATTCAAGCTCTATGAGCTTATATGGAAAAGGTTCGTTTCAAGCCAGATGAGCCAGGCGACCTACTCGGTTACGACAGTTGAGATAGAAGCGGGCGTTTACCTTTTTAAGACAAGCGGTACAAATGTTGTCTTTGACGGTTTTACGGCTCTTTACATTGATTCGGAAGTACAGAAAGAGGACGAGAGAAGGCAGGTGCTGTGGAAGATGCCGACATTGGTTGTGGGAGAGAAGCTCAATCTTGTAAAACTTGACCCGTCGCAGCACTTTACCAAGCCTCCCGCCAGGTACTCTGACGCAACGCTGGTCAAGGCCCTGGAAGAGAACGGGATAGGCAGGCCTTCAACTTACGCGCCGATCCTCTACACGATAATGATGCGTAACTATGTTAAGAGGACAAGCGGGTATTTAAGCCCGACGGAACTCGGTGAGATAATAAACGAGTTACTGATAAAACATTTTCCCCAGATAATGGATATTGCTTTTACCGCGAAGATGGAAGACGAGCTTGACGGTGTTGAAGAAGGCAAGGTTGATTGGCTGGTTGTCCTCAAAGAATTTTATACGCCTTTCATGGAGAGTATCGAGCAGGCGAAAAAGCATATGAAGAGCATAAAGAAAGAGGGCGTGAAGACCGATGAGATCTGCGAGCTTTGCAAGAAACCAATGATAATAAAATGGGGCAGGCGCGGAAAATTCTTAAGCTGCTGCGATTTCCCGAAGTGCAAGTTCTCTAAATCTATAACGACAGGGGTTAAGTGTCCCGGCCAGGACTGCGAAGGAGAGCTCATAGAGAGGCGGTCGCGCAGGGGTAATTTCTACGGATGCACCAAATACCCTCATTGTAAATATACTTCAAGGTCCCTACCTACCGAGGAGAAAGAGGTCGACGCGAGTAAGGGTGGAGATTGATGTTTAGCGATCTTCGTCTAGTCTATGGCGTTAGAGGGAACCTTATTCGCGATCCGCGATCCGCAATACGAAAATGCTATGCAGCGATTTATAGATAAATTTAGAAACTATTTAAGCGTAGAAAAGAACTATTCTGCCCACACGATAATGAACTATACCGCGGACCTGCATGAATTTTCACAATTTTTAGCGGACACGGATATTGCCAAAGTAGATTATCTTAGCGTGAGAAAGTATCTTGCTCATCTAAGGTCAAAAGCGATCACCAAGCGTACGGTTGGAAGAAAGCTATCAACCCTGCGGACATTCTTCAGGTTTCTTCAGAGGGACGGTTATGTAAAGAGCAATCCCGTTGTAAGCATATCCACGCCCAAAATGGATAAGAAATTACCCATATTTCTCGACGAGAAGAGTGTATTAAGGCTCATAACAGCGCCTGCGGGGAAGACATTTCAGGCTGCCAGAGATAGAGCGATACTGGAGACTTTGTACAGTTCGGGTATACGGGTGGGGGAACTAGTTGGTATAGGTACCAAGGATGTCGACTTCATAAGCGGGATCGTGAAAGTCCTTGGAAAGGGAAGAAGGGAGCGTTTGGCACCCATAGGTGAAGCAGCTATAAATGCTATTAGAGAGTATATGGAATACAGAAACATGAAAGGATGGGGTAGCAGTAAGGCTCTCTTTTTGAACAAATCCGGGATCGGGCTAACGGACAGGAGCGTAAGGCGTGTCGTGGATAGATATATCAACGTTTTAAGTACCCGGGAACATATTTCGCCGCATACCCTGCGCCACTCGTTCGCTACACACCTTTTGAATAAGGGCGCGGATCTAAGGAGCGTTCAGGAACTGTTGGGACATAAGAATCTTTCGACCACGCAAATCTACACGCATGTTACAATGGAGCGCCTAAAGTCGGTATACGACAAGGCCCATCCGCGAGCCTAGCTCGAAGGAGTAACGTTACGACGGACGTAAGACCCTCCTTCGCTTGGCAGGAAGAATCTCATGGAAGTGGGCTACGGAGGGCAAGTGTGGGAAGAAGGACGATTAGCGCTATCTCGTCTTTGCGAGGTGCCGTTAATAGGTAAGCGTACCGAAGCAATTTGTCATTCCCGCGGAAGCGGGAATCCAGGCGGAAATGACAAATACATTAGAAAGATACACTTCTGGATCCCCGCTTCCGCGGGGATGACAGAATAGTGGAGATTGCTTCCTCCTTCGCCACATTGCTTCTGCGTGTGGCTTGGGAGAGACAAGCCGGCACGTTCGAATTTTCCGGTGCCTCGCAAAGACGAGGGAAATACGATCGTTTAAGGCAACCAGGACAACAAAGATGATAATATACGACATATTTTTCTTCGCCTTTTCGATCGTTTACCTTCCGTACATGATCATAAAAGGGAAGGCGCACAAGGATCTTGGCCAGAGGTTCGGAAAGCTGCCGGAAGCGTTTAAAGCTCTAGGCAAGACGAACCCTGTGTGGATACACGCTGTAAGCGTGGGGGAAGTCATCGCGGTAAAGAACTTCATAGGAGCTATACAGCGAAAATTTCACGGAAAAAAGATCATCCTTTCAACTACGACGAGAACCGGTAATGAGATCGCGCGAAAAATACTGGGCGACGAGATATTAAAGTTCTATTTTCCGCTGGATTTCAGCTTCATTGTGAAACGCGCATTGGACTGTCTTAACCCTAGGTGCTTTATCATGATGGAGACCGAGATCTGGCCGAATCTCATTTTAGAATTGGCCGAAAGAAAGATACCCATTATTCTTATTAACGGCCGGATATCCAGGAGATCATTTGGTGGATATAGCAGGATAAAAATATTTTTTGAAAAGATCTTAAAAAAGGTGGATCTATTTTGTATGCAGACTGAAAGCGACGCTCGACGCATACAAGCCCTGGGTGCGCGCGAAGAGAATATAAGGGTATCCGGTAATATGAAATTTGATATTCCTCTAACGGGCGAAAAATACGAGAAGACAAAAGCGGCTCTCGGGATAGACGAAGAGAGCCAGCTTCTTATAGCCGGAAGCACCCATAAAGGCGAAGATGAGATCATTCTTGAGGCATATAAGAGGGTCGCACGTAAATTTAATAATTTAAGGCTGCTTCTTGCTCCAAGGCACATAGACCGGTCACGCGCCATCAAAAGGCTCGTTACACGATATGGATTTCACGGCGAATTCTTCTCGGATGTTGTCTCATCTTCCGCAGTGTCGGAAAATAAGGAAGCTGTCCTGATCTTAGATACGCTGGGAGAACTTAGCAAGCTTTATAGCCTGGCAACTATCGTATTTATGGGAGGCACCTTTGTGAAGAGAGGAGGGCACAATATCATAGAGCCCGCGGTATTTGGTAAGCCTATCCTCTTCGGGCCGCATATGTTCAATTTCAGGGATATGGCGAAGTCCTTCCTGGAAGGGGATGCGGCCATTAGGGTTAGGGATGGCCATGAATTATCGGAAGTAATAGAAGGGCTCTTAAAGGATAAAGATAGGAGATCGGCCTTAGGAGAGAACGCATTAAGGCTACTTAGGAGATCGCGGGGCGCTACCGAGAGGAACATAGCGGCGGTCGGACCGTATATAACGAAGATTTTGTGAGATATACTTTCTGTACAGTCACCACGTTACCCGTTAACGGAAGATTCACACGTTATGACGGACGATGGACGAAAGACGATGGACGATTCAATTCCCTCGTCTTTGCGAGGCACCGTAAAATTCGAGCGTGCCGAAGCAATCTCATTCGAGCTAGTTTGAGATTGCTTCGGTGCGCTAACCTGTTTACGGCACCTCGCAAAGACGAGATAGCGCGAATCACCCTTTGTCCCTCTTCCATCATCCATCTTAAGTTTACTATTAAATTCACGTCTCATGTGTCTTGTGTCCTTGTGTCGTAGATAAAAATAGGGTTTGCATTATGAAGATCAGAGAGGCAATGACAAAAAACGTCGTGAAGGTCGCGCCGTCAACAGGTATACGCAATATATACGATCTCTTTTGCGAGAAACAGATCGGCTGTGTTCCCGTTGTGAATGGCGACAATAAGATCGTCGGCATGGTAACCAAGACCGAGATCCTGGATGTCCTGATACCGGACTACTTTGGCATGGTCAGCGATTTTCTATTTATTGATGATTTCGGAGCGCTGGAAAAGAAACTGGAATCTCTTCCCGTTCTAGAACTCTTCCTGGCTGAGGATCTTATGGAGAGAGACGTCATTACTATAAACGAGAACGCGTCTTTAGTTAAGGCGCCCGTTCTAATGAATAAACACAATTTGAGAAGACTTCCGGTTATAGATAAAGATGGCACGCTCGTCGGTATAATATCAAAGATGGATGTCTGCAGGGCGCTTTTTAAAGACAGGGGCACAGAGTAATGATGCCACTCATATTCGCGCTTTCAATATTCACTCTAACATTCTATCTTATAATCTCCGGTAAACTCGATAAGACGATAGCGAGTCTTTCAGGCGCTCTGGCTATGGTTGTATGCGGGCTATGCCTTGGATTCTATTCACAGGAAGAGGCTTTCAGCGCGATAGATTTTAACATGATGGGCCTCCTTACAGGCATGATGGTGATAGTCAGTGTCTGCAAGAAGACAGGGTTCTTCTCGTTCGTGGCAATAAAAGCTGCTAAGGCTTCGGGCGGATCACCACTGAGGCTCCTTGTGATGATGGGCGGTATTACAGCAGTTCTTTCAATGTTTCTGGATAATGTCACAACTATAATCCTCATAATACCCATAACCATACTGATATGCGATATACTTGGGATAAGTCCGCTTCCTATAGTCTTGTCCGAGATCGTCTTATCGAATATAGGAGGGGCGGGTACGATGATCGGTGATCCGCCGAATATGATGATAGCCTCAAGCGCGGATCTCTCCTTCGGCGATTTTATAATTCACTTAATGCCGATAGTGCTTGTATCGATAGTATTGGCCTTGATAGTACTGGTTATACTATTTAGAAAAGAGATCGCTAAGCCTCCCAGAGATTTTCGCCCCATATCCGAGATAGATGAAAGAGCGGCTGTTCGCGATATAAAGAGCCTGCAGAAAGTCGCGCTGTCGCTTGTCGTTGTCTTTGCATTATTCGCTGTGCAGAAGAGATTTCATCTACACCATTCTTTTATATCTCTTTTAGGCGCCGGCATAGTCATTATCCTTGTGAGGCCGAATGTCAGCGAGATCATGAAGGATATAGAGTGGACGATACTTATATTTTTCGCGTCACTGTTCATATTAATAGGCGGACTTGAAAAGACGGGTCTTTTGGATATGATAGCAGAAAGGATGGTCACGTTAGCTACAATTAATTTAAGCCTGGCGAAGATCACGCTTCTTTGGGTGTCGGCTGTGGGCGCGTCCTTGATAGATCGCATACCTTTCACTACGGCCATGATCCCTGTCATAAGGCACGTCGGTGAATTGGGCATAGAGACCGGATCATTATGGTGGATACTTGCTCTGGGGGTGGGTTTTGGCGGTAATGGGACGCCCATCGGTTCGATCGTTGGGATCGTGGGGCTGGCAATGAGCGAAAAGACCCACGCCCCGATAAATTTTAAGATCTGGTTTAAAACGGCAACGATCGTAATGCTGGTTACGATAATATTCGTGAGCCTGCTGATACGTTTTATATAGTTACGCAACCGCAACCGAAAAACGAGTTAGAATATGTATAGTGCAAAGCAATATATAACCGACCTGATGCGTGATAGAAAGAACGATCCCATATCGAAAGTCATAAAATATCTTCTGTTATTGGTCTCCCATTGCTATAACCTGATCGTAAAAGCGAATCTCTTCCTTTATAGCTCCAAAATGCTTAAGACCTATAAAGCGGATGCCGGCGTTGTCAGCATCGGTAATATTACATTGGGCGGCACAGGCAAGACTCCTTTTGTGATAATGCTGTCCAAGCTGCTTGCCGAAAACAAGAGACGTCCCGCTGTACTTATAAGGGGATATGGAGAAGATGAATGGAAATTGCTTGAGGAGAGATTGGGTAGGCTCGGTACAAAGATCTTCGTGGGAAGGGACCGTATAAGGAATGCAAAGGAGGCCCGGAAACAGGGCGCTGATACCCTTATTATGGATGACGGGTTTCAGCACATTCGCTTGGAAAGGGATCTAAATATAGCGCTGATCGACACCACAGATCCGTTCGGTAACAGGCATCTCTTCCCAAGGGGTATCTTAAGAGAGCCAATCGCTAATCTGAAGAGGGCTGATCTTATAGCTTTAACCAAAGTTGATAACGCCCGGTCTCTAAACACTATAGAGGAAGAGATAAGGCGTATCGTTCCGGATAAGCCCGTTATTAAGACCTCTCACAGGGTAAGGGAGATAATCGATCTCGAAGACCGTAGCGTAAAAAAAAGTGATTTTATAAAAGGAAGAAAGGTATGCATCCTTTCGGCAATATGCGATCCATCTTATTTTAAATACACTGTAGAGCGCCTCGGGGCCTTAGTAGGACACGAGGGCATCTTCCCCGATCACTTCGTATACAGGGTCACGGACATTATTGATATCCGGAAAATATGCAAAAAAGAGAACATTAGGTACATAGTTACAACAGAGAAGGACGCTGTAAAGCTTAAAGGATTAACATTGCCCGGGGACGGATGTAGAATTCTTGTATTGTCGATAGACCTTGAGATAATCGAAGGGGGAGAAGCGCTGAATGATGCACTACGTAGACTATATATGCGCAATTCTGGTTAAGATATTCAGTTTGGTCTTCTATGCCGTGCCCCTGAGGTTAACGCTCTGGCTGGCCGGGATGATCTCTCGGCTTGTGTACACAGTTAATGTGAGCAGACGGGTGATCTGCTATGCCAATCTTCGCGCGGCTTATTTTAAAGATAAGTCACCACGCCAGTTAAAGAGACTGACCAGAAAGACTTATAAAAGCCTGGTCCGGACCTTCTTTGAAATACTATCACTTCGTAAAGTAAATGCGGATTACGTGAGTAAATATGTCGAAATAGTGAACCTGGATAATATGATGAAGATAAAAGATCATCCAAACGGGGTGATACTTTTGACCGCGCATTTTGGCAACTGGGAGCTCTCCGGAATGGTAAGCGCGATAAAAGGATTTCCGCTCTATGTGCTTGCCAGGGAACAGAAGATGAAGAAGCTTAATGAGCTGATAAACAGATTAAGGCAGTCCAAGGGCCTTACGGTTGTGACTAAGGGCGCGACGACAAAATATATTGTCAAGGCACTCCATCAGGGGAAGATGATAGGTATGGTGGGTGATCAGGATGCCGGCAAAGCAGGAATCCTCGTTCCGTTTTTCGGTAGGCTCGTATCAACCGCGCCGGGTTCGATGAGGATCGCGGCAAGAACCGGGGCGTATGTGCTGCCGGCGTTCATAGCAAGGGTGAAAGGCCCCTACCACAGATTGATACTGGAAAGCCCCATGAAGATCGAAAGAGGGGATGAAATAAAGCCGTATCTCGAAAGATATAATAGATTGCTTGAGAAGTATGTAACGATCTATCCCGACCAGTGGCTGTGGTTGCACAAGAGATGGAAATCGACGCCACTTAAGAGAGTTATTATCTTAAGTGACGGGAAACCGGGCCACTTAAATCAGGCAAAGGCTTTTTGCAAAGAACTTACGCGATATAGAGTAGATTTCGGGTATGAGGCGCGGGATACCGAAGTAAGCATCATAGATGTAAAATTCAGAAATGTATTTGCAAAGGCGCTGGTCAATTTTTTAAGCATCTTTGCGTGCAAGAGCTGCCAGGGGTGCATGCGCTGTCTTAAGTTTTGCATGACAAAAGAGTCATATGAGGATCTCGTGGGCAGACACGCCAACATTGTTGTAAGCTGTGGATCGGGAGTAGCGGGCGTCAACAGAATATTTTCGATAGAGAATAGTGCAAAGAGCGCAGTGGTCATGAAACCCCCGATGATCGGTCTTGGCAAGTTTGATATGGTGGTACTGCCGTGGCATGACGCCAGGGGCAACGAGGGCGAGAATGTGATCGTTACAGATACTGTACCCAATTTAATAGACGAAGAATATCTTGCCCTGTCCCGGCAGCGGATCCTGGGGCAAGTGAGCTCGGATAGACCAAAGAGGCTCGGGGTTCTTTTAGGCGGAGATAACTCTGATTTTAAGTTGACCCACGAGATAGTGGACCGGCTACTTAGCAACGTTATAAGCGCGGCAAATAAGCTGGACGCCGACCTCTTGTTTACAACCTCGCGCAGAACCCCGAAATGGGCTGAGAAGATGGTTAAAGAGACCCTGAGATCGGAGAAGAGGTGTAAATTTTTGGTATTATCGAATGAAAATAATGTTCCCCACGCCGTAGGGGGGATACTGGGACTTTCCGACATAGTGGTCGTCTCCGGTGAGAGCGCATCGATGGTTTCGGAAGCCATCTTTAGCGGAAAGCCGGTCGTCACATTTGCATTAAAGAGGGCCAGGCGTGGAGGGTCCAAACTGGAGAGGATGCTGACCCGCTTGAAGGAGAAAGGTTATGTCTCTATAGCGAATACTGAAAAATTGTCCGATGCGATATGCGAGAGTTATCAAAACACAGCCGACAGGAAGATACCACAGGACAGGCACGATGTCTATAAGTATATGTGGCGGGTTTTGTAAACTAAAGACTAAAAACTATAGACCATCGTTCGTGTCCAAATGAGTTGTACCATATCGACGGAAATAGCGTTTTGACATTCGAAACTTTGTCATGACTGCTTTTCTCACATGTCATCCCCGCGCAAGCGGGGATCCAGGCGAGAGTTTTGTCTGGATTCCCGCTTCCGCGGGAATGACAAAAAGCTAATTTGGACAGCAATGATAGAACATAGTAAACTAAAAAGATGAATATACTGCAAGTTGTTTCGAAATTGGATACGAGCGATAGCGCGCAGGATGTAATAGCTGCTACTAGATTCCTTACACTTAACGGGCATAAGGTAGTTGTAGCGGCGCAGTGGAGCACGTTAGTTAAGCAGATAGATGAGGTTGGGGCGCGCTACTATGGGATGCCTGCAACGCAGAACATATTATTTGTGCCTTTTGCGATATACAGGTTGTATAAGATCATTCTAAGGGAGAATGTGCAAATCGTACATTCGAGGGATCCCATATCCGCTTTTATATCTTTCTTTGCTTCACGATTGTCGGAGAAGACTTTCGTCGCTACGATATATGACTATCACAAAAGGAATTTTTCTAGAAGGGCGCAGTTCTGGGCAAAACGTATAATATGTTTCAGTGAGAGTGACGCGCATATCCTGGTAAAGAGGGGCCTGGCGCTTCAGGATAAGATCCGGGTAATACCGCCGTTTGTCGAAGATGGGACCTCGACAGGGCAACACCGCTCCTACAATAAAGCCGGTACACCTGAAGGAACGCGTGAATATCGGAGCCGCTTCGTAGTGGAAGCGGCACTTCCGCTCTCTTCCCAGGAAGCAACGCAGAGTTTTATTAAAGCCGTTTCAATACTGTCCAGGACCATCCACAAGATGAAGGTCTTTGTGATAAACAGCGCATCTTTGCATGAAAAAGATTCCGTAGAAAAGATGAAGCTTCTTATTACAAGGCATTCCCTGAATAACGTTGTAACCTATTTGCCTTACGGGAAAGATGATCTGCTTGCCCCGGAGATCAATCTATTTGTTCAGGTCAACACCGAAGAGAACCTGTCGGTGCGCTATCTACTTTTGGCCCAGGCTCGCGGTATACCCGTGGTAACTACTCATGTTGATAGGATAAAGGATTTTACAGGGGGCAATAGAACAGCGGTCGTGTGCAATAGGGATAACCCGCAAGAGATGGCTTCCAAGATGCTCGATCTCTACAGGAACGAAGAATTGCAAAGAGCGATAGTAGGAGAGGCGAAGAGTTTTGTGAGCGAGAATTTCAATATAAAAAAGGTAATGAAGACTACTTTGGATCTTTACGAAGATGTTGTCGCAAGCAGGAACATACTTGTGATAAAGATAGGCGCGCTGGGGGATGTGATCCTCGCGGCACCCTCCATAAAAGCCTTGAGAAAGAAATTCACCGGGGCAACGATAAAACTTCTTGTCGGGATGGAACACAGAGATATCTACTCAAACTCACCCTATATTGACGAAATAATAGTCTATGATTTCAAGCAGCGCGATAGTGGCATATCCGGGATCTTGCGTATTGCCAGGAGACTGCGCGGGGAGAATTTTGACATGGTAGTGGACTTCCAGAATAATAAGAAGAGTCACCTGCTTTCGTTCCTTTCCTGCTGCCCCAAGAGATACGGTTATGACAATGGTAAGCTGAGTTTTCTCCTCAATAGAAAGATCAAGGATAAAAAGATCCCCACAGGTCCGATAGAACACCAGGAGAAGGTTCTGGCCCTTTTGGGAATATATAACATAGATAAGAAACTGGAATTATGGCCATCTAAAAAGGATGAGGAATGGGCAGATAGCTTCCTTAAGTCTCACTGGGTGACGGAGGGCACGAAGCTGGTGGCTTTCAATATCGGCTCCAGTCCCAGATGGATGACCAAGCTTTGGCCGCTTGAATACTTTGCGGACGTATCTAACAGGCTTACCAGGAACCTCGGTATCAGGGTGATGCTTATAGGTAGCGAGTCCCGCGATCCCAGGGCAGAAGAATTCATGGATAAAGTAAAATGTAGGCCCATTATGGCGATGGGTAAGACCAGCATATCGAAGCTCGTCTCTCTTATCAAAAGGTGTGACCTTTTGCTAAGCTCGGACTCGGCTCCCATGCATATCGCGGCAGGGACGGGCACGCCTTTTGTAGCTCTCTTTGGCCCCACAGATCCCGCAAGGCACGTGCCGCCGGCGATGAATTACAGAGTGATCAAAAAGGACATACCGTGCGCACCGTGTTACAGCGCATCCTGTGATAAAGGGATTGTATGCATGAGCGAAATCAGACCCGAAAAGGTTTATAGGTCCATCTTAAAGTTACTGGAAATAAAATGAAAGTACTACTTTTAACGACACATCTCAACATAGGCGGGGTGGCAAGGTATACCGTTAATCTTGCGCAGGGTCTTAAAGAGAGGGGCATAGAGGTCTACGTCGCGTCTTCAGGCGGAGATCTCGTTGATACACTGAATAAACATTCCATACAGCATATCCCGGTGAGCGTTAATACAAAATTTGAATTTAATCCAAAACTCATCCTTACACTCTTCAAACTGCTTGCATTTGTAAAGAAGAAAGATATTACCCTGGTACATTCGCAGACACGTGTCACCCAGGTCCTGGCCTGCTTTCTATCGCGTTTTAGCGGGATCGCATACGTCAGCACCTGCCACGGTTTTTTCAAAAAGAAGAGACTGGGGAGAAGGCTGTTAGGCGCATGGGGCAGATTTGCGATCGCCATAAGCGATGTGGTCAGGGAGCACTTAATAAAGGATCTTGGCGTGAAGAAGGAGAACGTGTTCTTGATATATAATGGCATAGATACGAAGACATTTGATGCCGCCAGGGTCAGGGACGCCGGCAGGCTATTAAAGGATAACCTGGGTTTTACCAAATTCCCTGTCATCGGTTCAGTCTCCAGGTTATCGCCGGTAAAGGGGTTGCGCTATCTTCTCTTCGCCATGAAAGATCTGCTAAAAGATATGCCTGAGGCGCAACTCCTGCTTGTAGGAGACGGGCCGTCGAAGGAATCCCTATTGGGACTTGCGCGTAAACTGGGTATCGAAAGCAATGTCTTCTTCGCGCAGAGTACTATGCAAACAGAGAAATTCCTGTCGATCATGGATATATTTGTATTCTATTCGCTGGAAGAGGGACTCGGGCTTTCACTCCTGGAGGCTCTTGCGGCGGAAAAGCCTTGTGTGGCTTCTGATGTGGGAGGCGTCTCTTCCATTATAGAAAATAATGTAACGGGTATTCTCGTCCCCCCGCGCGACGCCCACTTGCTGAAAGAGGGAATCGTAAAGCTCCTCAAAGATCCCAAGCTCGCTTCCGGGATGGCCAGGAATGGGCGGGAATTGGTACAGAGGAAATTCTCTCTGGAGGGAATGGTAGCGAGGGTTGTAGAAGTTTATGAAAGAGCGATCAATGAATAAAAGATCAATTGCTCTTATTGCAGCTGTAGCGGTGATTGCCGCGCTTTTTTTTGCGGGAAGCAGCTTCCTTTCTAATATATATGTCCCGGCTATTCTCATGTACCACTCTGTGGGAGAAGAAGGCACGGCGCTCGATGGATACGGGCCAAAACTTAACGTACGCACCAAAACATTCGCAAAACAGATGAAGTTTCTGCATGAGTCGGGTTACGATGTTATACCGCTATCCGATCTTGTCGAAAGGATAAAGAGCGGAAAGAGGATACCGCGCAAGACAGTGGCGATCACATTTGACGACGGCCTTAAGAATAATTTTTATAATGCCTATCCGGCGCTAAGAAGATATGGTTTTCCCGCTACGATATTTGTCGTAACCGATTTTATAGGTACCGAAAAATTCCTTACGAGAGATGATATTATCACCATGCAGGAAGATAACGTTATAGTTGGAAGCCATACTGCATCGCACAAGTGGCTCCCGTCCCTACCGGAGGAACTTGTAAAGAGAGAACTCGGCGAGTCGAAGAGGAGCCTGGAGTATATAACAGGACGCGAAGTAAAAATACTATCGTATCCCCTGGGCGGATTTGATGAGAGGTCAAAAGATACGCCAAAGAGGCCGGATATAAAGGCGCGGTAGCGACAAATCCAGGCAAGGCAAAGAGACCCTATGATCCGTATGCCCTTAAGAGGGTACGCATATCAATGACGTCAGATAATCTCTTTACATTCTGGTTCGAGACGAGCGGTTATTATACTTTTATCAAGGAGTGGAGAGACGAGGACTAGCAACAGCTTAATCATAGAAAAACCAAAGACCAAAAGGTAAAAACCAAAAACACATATTAAATATGAAAAAATATTTTTTTTGCATTTTTGGTTTGTATTTTTGGTATTTGGTATTTAATTTTTAATTTTTCGATAATTCGATCATGAAAGACTATAAGCGTATATTAATAGTCGAGGTAAACTGGCTGGGGGACGTTCTATTCTCCACCCCGCTCGTAAAGGCGATCCGCAAAAAATATAAAAACGCCTATATAGCCTGCATGGTTGTTCCCCGTTGCAGGCAGATCCTGGAATACAGCCCGTACATCGACGAGATCATAACCTATGACGAAAAAAAAACGCACAGAAGCTTGTTCGGTAAAATACGTTTGATCGCTATTCTGAGAAGAAGAGATTTCGATCTTGCTATACTGCTGCACAGGTCCTTTACAAGGGCCCTTATTGCGATGCTTGCGGGTATAAGGGAGCGTATCGGCTACATAACGGAGAAGGGACACAGGATGCTTACGCGCCCGATAGAGCCGCCCGAATCCCCGGTTCACAAGGTGGAGTATTTTTTGAAACTGGCCGAGTCACTGGGATGCGATATATCTAATAAGGATTATGATTTTTTTATTAGCGACAGAGAGAGAGATCACATAAATAAGGAACTCTCTTTGGCCGGGATCGAAAAAGAGGACCTTCTGGTTGTAGTGAACCCGGGCGGCAATTGGCGATCAAAGAGGTGGAGCGAAGACAATTTCGCAAAGCTCTGCAAGGCGCTGTTTGAAAAATTTAATATAAAGATCGTGATATCGGGAGCGAAGAAGGATGTAGAGCTTGCTTCGCGAATAAAGGAGAAAGCAGGTCCTGATATATCGGTCTTTGCCGGCAAAACGGACCTAAAAGAACTGGGCGCTCTTATGGGGAGGGCCAATTTTGTTATTTCAGCCGATTCAGGACCTATGCATATAGCTGTAAGTATGGGGTCGAATGTAATAGCTCTCTTTGGACCGACTTCTCCCGAGCTTACCGGTCCTTACGGGAACGGTAACTACAGGGTGATCCGGAAGAATACGGAGTGCGAAACCCCGTGTTACGACGTAACGTGTAATGACCATAGGTGCATGGATTCTATAACTGTAGAAGATGTGCTGGAGACGTTTGAAGAGATGTACTGTGCACAGATGGGAAAGAAGTAGAGAGTAGCAAGTAGCAAGTAGCGAGAAGGACTCTCTCTACTCTCTACTTGCTACTCGCTACTTAAAGAAAATATGGCTAATATTAACAAGTCTAAAGTTAACCGTATACTTGTCATAACCCTTTCGAACATAGGGGATATCATCCTGACCACCCCGGTCGTGGAAACTCTACTCCGGGAATTCCCGGGAGTAAGACTCGATGTTATGGTTGGCCCTAACGGAAAGGATCTCTTCGGTCCTCACAAGGGAATAGGGGAGATAATTATTTATGACAAGAGATCGTCTTCCCTGGATAAATTCAAGCTCTTTATCATGCTTAGAAAGAAGCGATATAATCTTGTCGCGGATCTGCGCAATACTATTTTACCTTTAGTGCTGGGCGCCAGGTTCAATACCAGCGCCATCAGGCGCGATTCCAAGAATGGGATGCATAGAAAAGATGTTCACCTTTCAAGATTAAGAGACTTGTCCATAGACACATCGCGCGGCAAATTTTATATCCCGGTCAGAGAAAAGGACAAAGAACGGGTGGGTGCTTTGCTCGGCGAACTTAAAGAGAGACCATATGTAGTGGTAAGTCCGGGCGCAAAGAGCCATGTTAAAAGATGGCCCTTGAAACACTTTGCAAAACTCTGCGATATGATAAAGATAAAACTCAGAGTTGATGTCGTTCTTATAGGAGACGAGAGCGACAGGGTCGTTATAGAAAGAATTCTCTTTAATGCCGAGACGAAGCCGCTTAACCTTATAGATAAAACAAATATAGGCGAGCTCGCTTACATGATCAAAAGGTCGAAACTATTGATCACTAATGACAGCGCTCCTTTGCATGTGGGTAGCGCAGTCAATGCGCCGACGGTCGTCTTTTTTGGCCCTACCGATGACCGGAAATACGGCCCTTTGACAGAATCCGGAAGCAGAGTGCTTAAGAAGAAGCTGAAGTGCTCGCCCTGCGAAGTACCGCAATGCATAAACTACGATAACAAATACGAATGCCTGAAGACGATTACTGTTGAAGAGGCCTTTGAAGCTGTTAAGGAGCTATTGGATAGCGCTACATAGGACGAAGGATGATTTGACGATACCGGAAATACGATTGATATACAATTGAAATACATTGAAATGCGATGGAGATACGATTGAAATATGGTGGAAATGCAATCGAAGCTACATTACTCGTCTTTGCGAGGCACCGTAAATAGCTGAGCGCATTAAAACGACTTCTCTTCGTCTTTGCGAGGAACCTATGAAAGCTTTATGTTCCGAAGCAATCTCAGACTTCTGTCATCCCCGCGCAAGCGGGGATCCAGAGTGAACTCGTTGAGAGTACATCCATGGATTCCCGCTTCCGCGGGAATGACAACTTTAGATTGCTTCGGCACGCTCGAATCTTACGGTGCCTCGCAAAGACGAGGGAAAATCTAATCGTCCATCGTCCGTCATCCATTGTAACGAGTTAACTATGCGTATACTTTTAACCAGAACCGATCGTATCGGAGATGTCGTACTATCCACACCGGCGATAAAGGCTGTCCGGGATAAATACCCGGATGCGTACATTGCATTTATGGTAAGGCCGTACGCGCGGGATGTCGTTGAAGGTAACCCGTATATCGACGAGGTTATTATCTACGATAAATACGGCGAGCACAAGAATCTGCTAAACACTGTCCTGTTCGCCATATCCTTAAGGAAGAAGAGATTTGATCTGGCCATAATGCTCCATCCTACGAATCGGGCGCACATGATAGCTTTTGCTGCCGGCATTTCAAGGAGAGTGGGTTACGACAAGAAGCTGTCGTTCTTGCTTACCGAAAGGGTTCCCCACCTTAAACAGGAAGGCAAGAAACATGAATCGGAATACACGCTGGATCTCTTAGAAACCATTGGCATAAGGGCAAAAGGAAGAGAGCTCTTTCTACCCTTGAATGACAGGGATATTAAGAATATCGAGAATACCTTAAGCGAATACCATTTGGGCCGTGAGGCCCTGCTTATCGCGGTAAACCCAGGGGCCAGTTGTCCTTCAAAGCGATGGCGCCCTGAAAGCTTTGCTAAGGTTTGCGATGGCCTTGCTGAAAAGTATAAAGCGAGGATAATAATTGCTGCCGATGCCTCAAATAGTAGATTTGCGGATATCCTGGCCGGCAAAATGAGATACGAACCTGTCAACCTGGCCGGGAAGACGACGGTTGGAGAACTGGCCGCTTTGCTTTCAAAATGCGATCTCTTTATATCCAATGATTCCGGGCCCGTTCACATTGCCTGTGCAATAGGCACCCCGACAATCTCTATTTTCGGGCGTGGGGATCCCGGGCTTTCTTCGGAGCGATGGGGGCCCATCGGGAAGGAAACCAGGGTTTTTCATAAAGATGTCGGTTGCGATCCCTGCCTTGCCCACAACTGCAAGATCGGCTTTAAATGCCTGGAAGCTATTACCCCTGAAGAGGTGCTCTCCGCCGCCGAAGAACTACTATTTCCGGCAGTATAAAAAGCATTTCTAACAGAGTCAGAATGAAAATATACCTGGCGAAAGAGAAGGAGAGTCTTCTTCAGGCTTAGGCATAAAAGATTATGCTAAGATTCTCTCTTCTTGCCTCTTTAATAAGGCGATCGTCGGTTTTTAAGGAAATGCCGTAAGCCAAGACATACGTATACCTGGAATACCGACTCTCACCTTGTAAAGAGACAAAGAGAGAATATGCGCCTGAAGAAGACTCTCCTTCTCTTTCGCCTAATTTCCAAATAGCAGGATACAAAAGTGTAACGCAACCCTTCTAATGGTATAACGGGAGCGATTTATAGTAATTGACAATGTAAGATTATATATGCTAAAATCATCGCCTATGAAAGGACAAAATTTCAAGAAGCTGAAGAGCGTTATTTCCAACTTTAATGACAAGAAGATACTTGTCATAGGGGACCTTATCCTGGATGAGTTTATATGGGGAAAGGTCTCTCGCATATCGCCCGAGGCGCCCGTCCCGATTGTCTGGGCGCAGAGCGAGAGCTTCATGCCGGGCGGAGCTTCTAACGTTGCAAACAATATAAATTCGCTTGGCGGCAAGGCTTATATGGTAGGTGTGGTTGGCAATGATGACCGTGCAGGCATCTTAAAAGGGGAGCTTGAGCGCAGGGGTGTTAATGTGGATGGTATATTTTCGGATGCCCAAAGGCCCACGATCCTTAAAACACGGGTAATAGCCCATCAGCAGCAGGTTGTCCGTATTGACCGGGAAAAGACAGAGCCTGTAAGCGACCGGATATTAAGGAAACTTACGGACTACATAGAGAACATAATAGACAGCATGGATGCGCTGATCGTGGAAGACTACGGGAAAGGGTTAATTACCCCGAAGCTTCTCGATAAGATAGTACCCCTGGCGAAGAGAAAGAAGAAGATCATAGCTGTCGATCCCAAGGAAGAGCACTTCTCTTTTTACAAGGGAGTTACGCTCTTAACCCCGAATAACGCGGAGGCTTCCCGCGCTGTAGGATTCGAAATAAAAGACAAAGCAACGCTAAAGAGAGCCGGCAGTGAACTTCTGAAAAAGCTAAAAGCGCGCATAGTTCTGATCACACTCGGTGAAGATGGGATGATGCTGTTTGATGACGGGAAGCCGGCCAGGAAGATAGAGACCATTGCCCAGGAAGTCTTCGATGTCTCAGGAGCCGGCGATACCGTTATAAGCAGCTATACTCTTTCACTGATTTCAGGCGCCAGTACGATCCAGGCAGCTCATATTGCCAATTGCGCTGCGGGGATAGTCGTAGGCAAGGTCGGTATAGCCGTCGTGACTCAGGACGAGGTCATTATGAGGATTAAAGAGGAGATCGAAAAGCCGAGGGAACGAACTTAAAACCAAAAACCAAATACTAAAAACAAAAAACACATATTAAATATGTAAAAACTTGGTAAATTACAAATTAAAGATTTTAAAATTTTTGGTTTGTGTTTTTAACTTTTGGTATTTAATTTTTAATATTTCATTAAAGCTACACAAGCTGTAAAGAAAGGTTAGAGCAATGAGAGCTATAGGAATTATTCCCGCCAGATGGAAGTCATCGAGATTTGAAGGAAAGATACTCGCAAACCTGCTCGGCAAGCCCATGATACAGCATGTTTGGGAAAGGTCTAAAGAGTCCAGGATGCTGGATGACTTGATAGTTGCAACGGACTCAGAGGAGGTAATAAAGGTAGTAGAGAGTTTTGGGGGCAAGGCTCTTTATACCTCCAAGGATCAGCCGTCAGGTACAGACAGGATAGCAGAAGTTGTAAACCCGATAGATACCGAGATCATCATTAATATACAAGGTGATGAACCGCTCATTCACCATACAATGATCGATAGCCTGGCGGAGTCTCTTTTGGAAGATAAGACAATACCGATGGCAACGGTAATAAAGAGAATAACCGATAAGAAAGAGATATTGAATCCAAATGTGGTCAAAGCCGTTATTGACAAGGATGGGTACGCGCTCTATTTTTCGAGAAGCCCGATACCTTATCTCCGCAAGGACGAAGATCACCATTCTATTTTAGATGTACAGTCCTGGCTCTCGCATCACCAGCCCGTAGATGCGTTTCAGAATTACTATAAGCACATAGGCATATACGCTTATACCAAGGACTTCATCTATACCTATACCAATTTGCCGAAATCCAAACTTGAGGAGATGGAAAAGCTTGAGCAACTGAGAGCGCTCGAGGGCGGGTTCAGGATAAAGACGGTTTTAACCGAGTTCGATACCGTAGGCGTTGATACCCCGGAAGATCTAAAGAAGGTGGAAGATATGTTAAGAAGGGGGCCTAGATGAGGGAAGTGAGAGTAGGCAAGATCAGGATAGGTGGCAAGAATCCCGTAGTTCTAATTGCCGGGCCGTGCGTTATCGAATCTGAAAAGAGTACCTTGCGCCATGCAAGAGCCATAAAAGAGATAGCCGATAAATTAAATTTTCCATTCATCTTTAAATCCAGCTATGATAAGGCAAACAGGTCATCCATCAAGTCCTATAGGGGTCCGGGCCTTAAAAAGGGATTGGCTGTGCTTGCTAAGGTAAGAAGCCTACTCGACATCCCCGTTATTAGCGACATTCACTCGATCGAAGAGGTGAGATCAGTTAGGAGGGTCCTGGATATTATTCAAATACCGGCATTTCTTTGCAGGCAGACAGACCTTATATTAGCGGCCGCAAGGACGAAGAAGCCCATAAACATAAAGAAGGGACAGTTTCTCTCTCCGATGGAAGTAGGGAATATCATAGCGAAGGCTGAGCATGCAGGGAACAGGAATATATTGATCACTGAAAGGGGTACGAGCTTTGGGTATAATATGCTAGTAAGCGATTTCCGCTCTATCCTCATCATGAAGAGATTTGGCTATCCTATTTCATATGATGCAACGCACTCCGTGCAGCTTCCGGGCGGATTGGGAACTAAGAGTGGTGGCCAAGCTGAGTTTGTGCAGCCGCTTGCAACGTGCGCGGTTCTATGCGGAGCGAGCGCGATCTTTGTGGAGGTGCATGAAGACCCTCGCGAAGCCTTAAGCGACGGACCAAATATGATCAAACTGAGCTCGCTTGAGAAATTCTTAAAGAAGATAAAGGAAGCCGAGAGCATAAGGTGAAGAGATCAAAGAGCATAGAAGGGGCAAAGAGGGTTCTGAATATTGAAGGCAACGCCATCCTGGATCTTGCCAAGAGGATCGATAAGAGCTTCGATGCAATTATAGAGTTCCTGTTTAAGATCAAGGGCAGGGTTATTGTCACGGGCATGGGAAAACCCGGTTTTATCGCGCAGAAGATATCAGCGACTCTTTCGTCTACCGGTACGCCGTCTCTCTATCTGCATCCTGCGGAGGCATTACATGGGGATCTGGGCAGGGTGACGAAAGATGACTGTCTTTTGGCTTTCTCCAACAGCGGCCAGACCGAGGAGATAGTGAAGTTACTACCCATCATAAAGAAGATCGGGGCCCGCCTCATAGCCGTTGTTGGCAATACGGGCTCAACATTGGCAAAGAACGCGGATTATGTACTGGATGTCTCAGTTAAAAGGGAGGCCTGTTCGCTGGGCCTGGCCCCAACCACATCTACGACAGCCATGCTTGCGGTCGGGGACGCTCTTTGCGTTAGCCTGCTGGACAAGAAAGGATTTAAGGAGAAAGATTTCGCATTTTATCACCCGGGCGGTACGCTTGGCAAGAGAATGCTGCTGAAGGTAGAGGATATTATGAGGTCCGGACGCGATAACCCAATTGTTAAGGAGAACTCTAAGGTCAAGGATGTGCTTTTAAAGATCACGAGGGCAAGGGCGGGGTCTGCGAGCGTAGTGAACAAAAGCGGCGCCCTGACAGGCATATTTACTGATGGCGATCTAAGAAGGCATTTAAGCGAGAAGGTGAATATCGCCGCTAAGAGAATAAAGGATGTAATGACAAGAGCTCCCATCACGATCACGAAAGACCGGCTTGCCGCAGAGGTGTTCCAGATCCTCCGCTCAAAGAAGATAGACGAGATCCCTGTAGTGGATAAGAGAGGAAGACCCATTGGTCTTATAGATGTACAGGATATTCTAAAAGCCGGGCTTGTCTAACAAGGACACAGGGATTGGTAGTTAAGCTACGAAGGGCGTGGGATGATTAGCACTATCTCGTCTTTGCGAGGTGCCGTAAATAAATTAGCGCACCGAAGCCCCGCCGCATGTTTCGCATAGCGGGATCCCGCCATACGAGAGTAACGGCGGGACAATCTCAAACTTCTGTCATCCCCGCGAAAGCGGGGATCCAGAATAGGCGCGTAGAGAGTCCATCCATGGATTCCCGCTTACGCGGGAATGACAAGATGCATTAACCTGAGAATACTTCGGCACGCTCGAATCTTACGGTGCCTCGCAAAGACAGTTAGGTTAATATCTAGTCGTCCATCGTATCGAGCATCTCTCACATGCGATGTGGTTACATAGCTCTTAAGAATGCAAACTCGTATTAGATAAATAACTATCAGAGGATTATAGAGCAATGGATATACAAGAACGCGCAAGAAAGATAAAGCTCCTGCTTCTCGATGTTGACGGGGTTCTTACCGACGGCAGGGTCAGCATCGGCAGCTACGGCGACGAGATCAAGAATTTCAGCATTAGGGACGGCCTCGGGATAATGCTATTAAAGGCCGCAAAGATAAGATGCGCCATTATAACCGCTAAGAGTTCCAAGATGGTGAAGATCAGGGCCAGGCAGCTTAAGATCGATAAAGTTTACGAGAATCATTATAAGATAAAGTCCCTGCGGCATATTCTGCGGAGATTCAGGGTAAAGGAAGATGAGATATGCTTTATGGGGGATGATCTTGTAGATATCCCGATACTTAAAAGGGTGGGTTTTGCCGTCGCGGTGACGGATGCTATCGAAGAGGTCAAGAGAACGGCCCATTACGTCACAAAAAAGTATGGCGGAAAGGGCGCCGTTAGGGAAGTGTGCGAATTGATCCTTAAATCGAAAGGCAAGTGGGAATCGGTAACTCGAAGGTACTTTGAATAGATATGTACGAAATAAAAGTTAAGAGCGAATTCAGCGGCGCGCATAATCTGCGGAATTATAAAGGAAAATGTGAGGAGTTGCACGGGCATAACTGGACGATCGAAGTTACGGTATGCGGCAGGAGACTCAATAAAAAGGGCATGGTAATGGATTTCAATGATCTGAAGACTCTGCTTGAAAGAACTCTTCAAAAATTGGATCATAAATACCTCAACGATCTATCCTTCTTCAAGGTTACTCACCCCACGTCAGAGAATATAGCGCATTTTATTTACACAAGTCTATCCGGGACCATCAAGAAGAAGCTCAAAGTATCCGTCTGGGAGACATCCAATTCCTGCGCAAGTTTCGAAGAGTAAGAGTGCAGCTATGAAGAAAGCCATCATTCTCCTTTCCGGAGGGATCGACTCAACTACAACGCTTTACCTGGCAAGAGAGAATGGATTCTTTCCGATAGCGCTCATATTCGATTATGGACAGAGGCATCGAAGGGAGATCGAAGCGGCAAAGAGGATCGCAGGGCAAGCAGGCTGCAAATATAAAATATTGAAACTGGATCTTCCCTGGAAGGGTAGCTCCCTGACAGACAAGAGAAGGGCTATACCGGTAAAACGCTCCTTAAGAAGAATAAAGAGCTCTATCCCTTCGACCTATGTCCCCGCGCGCAACATGATCTTCCTGAGCATGGCAGCATCCTTTGCCGAAAGCGTAAATGCATTCGCGATATTTATAGGTGCTCACTCCGAGGACTATTCGGGTTATCCCGACTGCAGGAAAGAATTCTTCAAAGCCTTTGGGAGCGCTATGGGAAAGGGGACAAAGGCAGGGCGGAAGCTAAAGATCCATGCGCCGCTTCTTGGAAAAAGGAAAAGAGATATTATTAAGACCGCCGTCAGATTGAATGTGCCTCTCGGGATGACATGGTCATGCTACAAGGGCGGCAAGAGACCTTGCGGGGTATGCGACAGTTGCTTCTTCCGCTCCAGGGCGTTTAAAGAACTCGGTATAGAAGATCCCGGACTTCGAAAAAAGTAACCATAGATATCTGTGCAATCAAAACGATAAAAGCTAGCAAAATCTGTGTAATCTCCTTGATATCTGTGTAATCAAATAAACAAAATCTGTGTAATCAGTTTATGAGAGAAGCAAAAATATCCGAAGTATTTATTTCGATTCAGGGCGAGGGGTTGTATGCCGGCGCATCCCAGGTCTTTGTCAGATTCTATTCGTGTAACCTGGACTGTACTTTCTGTGATACGAAGCCTGATTCCTATAAGACATTTACGAGATCCTCTCTTATGAGCAGGATACTGGAATTTAAGGAGCCGTATCATTCGATCGCGCTTACAGGGGGAGAACCCTTGCTCCAGGCGGATTTCATCAATGATCTCCTATCCGAATATAAGCTTTTTCATAAGAAGCCCATCTATCTTGAAACTAACGGTACGCTTTACAAGGAGCTTCTAAAGGTCATAGATCATGTAGATATCATAGCAATGGATTTTAAGATGCCTTCGTCCACAAACGCAGGATCTTTTTGGGACGAACACGAAAAATTTTTGAATATAGCAAAGAAGAAGAGAGTCTTCATTAAAGCGATAGTTACATCCGGCACGATCGGTGAAGATATATTTCGAATGAGGGAGCTTGTTGAAAAGATCGATCGCAAAATACCCATAATATTGCAGCCGGTTACCCCGGGCCCTAATGTCTATGGACCGAGCGACGTGAAGCTCGCGCGTTTTGGAAGTCAACTCAAAGAGTCGATCGAGCGCGTCGAGATAATACCGCAGCTCCATCGAATGCTTGGAATTAAATAGAGAAATATTGCGAAAGTAGCAAGTAGAAAGTAGCCCTTCGCTTCGCTCAGGATCCCTCGAAGAATTCATCGAAGGATCCCGAGAGAATCGAGGGAGAAGTAGCGAGAATCTCTCTACTCTCTACTCTCTACTTGCTACTCGCTACTTTCGGAAAGAGATGTTATGGTAAAGAAGCGATCTACATATGAGGGTTTACAAAAGAATATCCACCGGCTAAAGCTGCCGGTGATCGAAGTTTGGGAGAACCAGTATAAGAACAAGGCCTATAGCATCCATATGGAGACGAGCGAATTTACCTGCATATGTCCCAAAACGGGTCTCCCGGATTTCGCAACTATATGCATAGATTATGAGCCGGACAGGTGGTGCGTGGAACTTAAGTCTTTCAAACTATATCTGTACAGATTTCGCGATATAGGCATCTTCCATGAGCATGTTGCTAACCGGATACTTGACGATTTTGTTGCAGCTTCAAAACCGCGCCTTGCCAGGATAAGAACCGAATTCAACATGCGCGGTGGAATAAAGACAACGGTGGAACGGACGTATAAGCGATAAGGTTACTTAATGTTTCTGGAGGTTTCAGGATGTTTCTTGAGGTTGCATTGTTCGTATTTGCAACCTTAAGAAACCTTAAGCAACGTCAAGAAACTTAAAGAAACTTTTATGTATAAGGCCGAAAAGATATTTTATGAGGTCGACCCGCACAACAGGCCGGTCCTAAAATCCGGCATTCGCTCCGCGGTCAAGAGATGCCGCTTTAACAAATCCGCTTAAACAGATTTTTTGTCACTAAGCGATGCAATCTGATATTACACAGATCAGGCTTACCCCAACGCGCTCGGATATTTGTTGCTCGACATCCGTGCAATCAAAGCGCTACTTTCGCTACATAATCTGTGTAATCAAACCATATATACTACACATAATCAGTGTAATCACGCTCCGTTTTGTATTGCATACCCGCCGCCTATATGATAATATATGAAGCTATAAACAGATGAAGATAAAGACCAGACGTTATTATTTATATTATCTTGCCGCGATAGGGGTATTATTAATTAATCTTTTGCCGCTCAGATTTGCGCTGTATCTGGCAGATCTGGCCGGTAGAATAGCCTTCTTCGCCGCAAAGAAAGATCGCCAGAGGGCGATCGATAACCTGAGCAGAGCCTTTCCAGAAAAGAAGGATCTTGAGATCGAGCAGATAGCCAAGAGGGTATTCTCCAATCTGTGTAAGAATGCTATCGAGCTGGTATGCATACGTAAATTTGATAAGAAGAACCTCGAGAGATGGTATAAAGCCGAGGGTTTTGAAAAAGTATTGCGTGCTTGCGAAAAAGGCAAAGGCGTCCTTATGTTAACGGCTCACGTCGGTAACTGGGAATTGATGCCTTTCTATTACGTATGGAAGAAGATAATATGCCACGCGATTGCGCGGCATATATATTTTGACAGATACGATAAATTCATTGCTAATGTCAGATCTTATATAGGGGTGAATGTCATATATCGCGACGAATCGCCCAAGAAGATATTGAAAACACTTAAGCGAAATGAACTTATAGGAATACTGGCGGACCAGGATGTAGACAGTGTAGATGGTGTATTTGTGGATTTCTTCGGCAGGCCCGCTTATACGCCTAAAGCGCCTGTTGCCCTTGCGATGGCGAGCGGAGCGAGTTTCATTCCCTGCTTTTTGATCAGGGAGAAGAATTGTCACAAGCTAATAGTCGATGAACCCATTGTATTTGAGAATAAGTCCAGTAAGGAAGAGACCATAAGGTTTTATACCCAGAAATGGTCGAAAGTATTAGAGTCATACATAAGACGTTATCCCGATCAGTGGGTTTGGATGCATAATAGGTGGAAGACCCAGCCCCAGGGAGAGCTGAGCGCTTCTCCTAAATGAGTAGTGGAAGAGGTATCTCGGGATACCGGAAAAACCGTAGACCGTAGTTCAGGAGTTTCCAGCATGCGCATTTTCAGGAAGAGATTGTTTGTATATACGATGCTTCTATCCATACCCGTAGTGGCGATCAGCTATTCCAATAAGAGTGTCCCGGCCCCAAATGCGGTCGGACCGGCGGATAGTCTAACGGAGGAGATGTCCGGGATTGAGCGCTCTTCCGGGCATGAAGGAAAGATCAATGTAAAGCAGGAGGTCCATCTCTTTAAGGTGGAGGCTTTTAACAAGGAAGCGAAGGCGCAGTGGGGCTTAGAGGGTGAATCGGCCAATGTCGTCCTGGATAAGATAAACATCAAGAACCTTAAAGCTACTTACAATGGTGACGGCATTACATTTACGATCTCAGCGGATAAGGCGATTTACGACAAAAGCACGCTGGATATCGAGCTTAATAACAATATCATAGCAGTGACGTCCGATGGCGGCGTACTTGTAACGGATTATGCCAGATGGGACTCGAAGGCAGAAGAGATACAGACCGACTCCCATGTTATTGTAAGAAGAGAGAATATAACCTGCTTGGGCAGGGGCATGGTTTCAAAGCCGCGTCTTAAGCTTGTAACTCTCCGCGAAGATATTGAAGTGAAGATAGCTCCGGATAAGGTGATAATATGTGACGGTCCATTCGAGGTAGATCACAAGAAAAGTGTAGCAATTTTTAATAACAATGTTAGAATTACGGATAAAGATAGCCAGACTTATACCGATAAGCTCACGGTCTACTTGAATCCCGAAACCAACGAGGTCAGCCGCATCGTTACGGAAGGCAATGTGAGAGTGGTCCACACAGGGGACGTAACCGGTATGGGGGAGATGGCTTTCTAGCAACTAGCATTTTACGCTATACGTAAATTACGGAGCAACCATGCATTTATTAGAGACTCAAGGGCTGATCAAATCATACGGCGGCAGACGTGTCGTAAACGGCGTTGATATAAACGTAAAACGCGGTGAGGTGGTTGGGCTTCTCGGTCCGAATGGCGCCGGCAAGACGACTACGTTTTATATGGTTACGGGCATAATCGCTCCTGACAAGGGAAAGATAATATTTGACAGAAAGAATATTACGAATATATCCATGCATCACAGGGCAAGGAGTGGTATAGGCTATCTTTCGCAGGAGCCATCAATATTCCGGAAGCTGACGGTTGAGGAGAATATACTGGCAATTCTTGAGACCCTGGCCTTTCCGAGGAAAGAACGTAAGCGCCGGCTCGATGAACTTCTTGAGGAGCTCAGGATATCGCATCTTAGGAAGAGCAAGGCGTATACGCTTTCAGGCGGAGAGAGAAGGAGGCTTGAGATAACACGCGCGCTTGTAACAAACCCCATGTTTATACTATTGGATGAACCGTTCAGCGGAATAGACCCTATTGCCGTATATGACTGCCAGGAGGTCATTAAAGAGCTGAGAGAGAAGAATCTGGGGATCCTTTTAACGGACCACAATGTCAGAGAGACCCTGGCCATAACGGACAGGTCCTACCTCATGTGTGATGGGAAGATATTGATATCGGGCAGTAAAGATGAGCTCATAACGAATCCCAAAGCGCGCGAGATATATCTTGGAGAACAATTTACGATGTGATATAATTTGTCTTCCGATAATACACGTAAAGTAGCGAGTAGAGAGTAGCAAGTAGCAAGAAAGACTCACTCTACTCTCTGCTTGGCATTTTGAAGGATACGCTAAAAGAGATATATATACACAGATGAACAAGTAAGTAGCGAGAAGAGAGTAGCAAGTAGCAAGAAAGACTCACTCTACTCTCTGCTTGCTACTCGCTACTTTAAAAAGAATAAAAAATGAAGACGAGAATAAAGAACGTAGAAGATTGTACAAAAATATTGCAGGTAGAAATACCTGTAAACCTGGTCAAAGAGATGACAGAAGAGGTCTATAAGGAGATCAAGAAAGTCGCGAAGGTGCCCGGGTTCAGGACCGGGTTCGTGCCGCAGGATCTTCTCGAGAAACACTATTCGAAAGATGCCAGGGAAGATATTCTGAAAAGACTCATTCCCGAAGGCTATAAAAAGGCCTTAGAGAACCACAATGTTTCGCCTGTGAGTTTCCCGCGCGTCTTCAACATCAATTTTGAATCGGAAAAGCCGCTTACCTTTGAGGCCCAGGTCGACACCAGGCCGAGCTTCAAGTTGAAGAGCTATAAAGGCATAAAGGTCAAAAAGAAGAGGCTATCAGTTTCGAGCGAAGAACTTGATAGCGCGCTCTCTAGGTTGCAGAATACGAACGCAAAGTATAATGATGTCAAAAGGCCGATAGGGAAGGGAGATTACTCTGTTTGCGAGGTCGAGGCGTTTATTGATGGAAGATCGATAACCAAGAAGAACAAGAACATGTGGATCATGGCGGATAAGGAAGGATCGATGCTCGGGCTTGGCGAAGAGCTTGTGGGCATGGAGAAGGGACAGACTAAAGAGATCGAGGCGAAGCTCCCGGATGATTATCCGGATAAGAAGTACGCCGGGAAGACCGCAAAGTTCAAGGTGCTTGTAAATGAAGTTAAGGAGAAGGATCTGCCGCCGCTTGACGACAATCTAGCAAAGAGTATCAACATAGAGAGCCTGGACCAGCTAAAGAAAGAGATAGAAGCTCAACTTTTCGCGCGTAAGGAGATGAATCTAAAGATAGAGATGGAGAGTCAGATCATAGACAGACTCCTTAAGGATTATAAATTCTCGGTTCCGGCCAGCATGGCGGATAGGCAGAAGGAGGTTTTATCCAAGAGGATGGAATATGAGCTTTCAAGGAGTGGTATTCAAAAAGACGATGTGGAAAAGAGAATCAAAGAATTGGATCCAAGGTTAAAGGAAGACGCCAAAGATAAGGTCAAGATATATTTTGTCCTGGATGATATAGCAGCGAAGGAAGATATAAAAGTAGATGAGGCGGATATCGAAAGTCGCCTTACGTCTGTAGCCCAGTCTACGGGACGATCTGTCGAAGATGTTAAAGAGCATTATGAGAAAGAGGATCTACTGGGTGGTTTAAGCGAAGAGATCAAGGAGGCCAAGGTCCTGGAATTCCTGCTCAAAGAAGCGGACGTGACTGAAGAATGAACATCGGTGTACCAATCACCAGCGCACCTGGATAATCCGGTGCTCCGGTGTTCTGGTGCTCTGGTGCACTATTGATAAGGAGGTAAGCATGAGTATACTGGTACCCATGGTAATTGAACAGACCGGAAGATCGGAACGCGCATATGACATCTACTCAAGACTTTTAAAGGACAGGGTGGTATTTATCGGCACGCCTATCGATGATAATATCGCCAATATAATAATAGCGCAGTTACTCTTTTTACAGATGGAGAATCCGGAAAAAGATATAGACCTGTACATAAACACGCCGGGGGGTCACGTTACGAGCGGCCTGGCCATCTATGATACTATGCAATTCATCAAGCCGGACGTAAACACATATTGTGTCGGACAGGCTGCCAGCATGGGTGCTGTGCTCCTGGCTGCCGGCGCTAAGGGAAAGCGCTATGCCCTTCCGCACGCGCGCATCATGATCCATCAACCCTGGGGTGGGGTGCAGGGAGCAGCCTCGGATATAAGCATTCAGGCACAGGAGATACTGAGGCTTAAGGACAGTATCGAGTGCATCATCGCAAAGCACACGGAGCAGCCGATGGATAAGATAAAGAAGGATACCGACAGGGACTACTTCATGTCAGGCGAAGAGGCCAAGAAATACAAAATAGTGGACGAAGTCATTGAATCGGTAAAGGAGAACAAGAAATAGAAAAATGAAGAAACATTACCTGCTAACTCCCGGACCTGCGCAGATGCCAGAAGATATTTTGGAGAGCATGGGAAGGCCCATAATACATCACAGAACCCAGCAATACAGGGATATTGTTAAGTCCGCGAACGAGAATCTTAAGAAGGTATTTAAGACCACCAGGAACGTGCTGACCTTTACTTCGAGCGGAACAGGCGCCATGGAAGCAAGCGTGGTCAACACGCTTTCGAAAGGTGATACGGCAATAGTGGTAAGGGGCGGAAAGTTTGGCGAGAGATTCGATGAGATATGCCGGGCTTACGGTGTCGAGGTAGTTGTCGCTGATGTTACGTGGGGCGAAAGGCCTGAAGCGCGGACCATAGACGTTCTACTACAGAAGCATCCTGATACGAAGGCCGTGTTTATGCAACTGTGCGAAACCTCAACAGCTACCGTATACGATGTGGAAGCGATCGGTAAGGTTGTAAGCAAGACCCCAGCCATTCTAGTAGTCGATGCGATAAGCGGCCTGGGATCCGATGAATTCAAGATGGATGAGTGGAACGTGGATGTCGCTATAGGCGGATCGCAGAAAGGATTTATGCTACCACCCGGCCTTTCTTTCTGCGCGGTAAGCGAAAAGGCCTGGAACCTGGTTAAGAAGTCGACACTCCCTAAGTACTATTACGATTTTTTATTCTACGAGAAACTTATGGGTAAATCCGACAGCCCGTTCACGCCCGCCATAACGCTCGTTATCGGTCTGGAGAAAGCAATGTCTGCGATCGTGGCTGAAGGGGTGGACGCTTTTATCAGAAGGCACCGGGAAGACGCCCGGTACGTGCGTGAGACTATCAAAGAGATGGGACTTACGCTCTTTTCCAGGTTTCCGTCAGATGCTGTTACGGCCGCAAATATACCGGGCCCGGTAGATGGCGCTAAACTACTAAGCTCGCTTAAGTCTAAAGGCGTTACGCTGGCAGGCGGACAGGCTGAACTTAAAGGTAAGATCTTTAGGATCGCTCAGATGGGCGGTATTACTCGAAAGGATTTAGAATTCGCGCTTGGCATTTTGAAGGATACGCTGAAAGAGATATGGATACACAGATGAGCACAGATGGGTAAGCTACGAAGGACGATGGACGAAGGACGAAGACGAATTGTAATTGCTCGTCTTTGCGAGGAACTTATGAAAGCTTTATGTTCCGAAGCAATCTCAAACTAGCTCGAATGAGATTGCTTCGGCACACTCGAATTTTACGGTGCCTCGCAAAGACAGGGTTAGATGAGATTGTCCCGTCACACGCAAGTAGCGTCGGGAAAGAAGAAAGCAAGCCAAAGTCTATAGTCTTCAGTCTGTAGTCTTTAGTCTATAGTCTGGCTTAGAGCTTAAGGCTAAATTTAATTTATTAGAATTCTGCGTCATTCGTGTTTAAACGTTAGATCTGTGCTAATCTGTAGTTAAGAAGGAGAATCACAGTGGCTAAGATATTAATAAGCGATTCTTTGGCGGAGGAAGGAGTGAATATCCTGAGGAAGCAGAAAGGTATCAGGGTAGATGTAAAGACGAAACTTCCGGTTGAGGAACTGAAGAAGATCATAGGAGAATATGATGCCATTATTGTGCGTAGTCAGACGAAGATTACGAAGGATATAATAAAACATGCTAAGAGATTGCGTTATATAGGCAGAGCCGGTGTGGGTCTGGATAATGTAGATGTGAACGAAGCCTCGAAGAAGGGCATTATTGTTATGAATGCTCCCGGAGGGAACACGGTTTCGACCGCGGAACATACGTTTTCACTTATATTGTCACTGTCTCGCAACATTCCTCAGGCCGATGCGTCGGTCAAGAGAGGCCAGTGGGAGAGAAAGAAGTTTATGGGTGTTGAGCTATATGGCAAAACCCTCGGCATCATAGGCCTTGGCAGGATCGGAGCGGCGGTAGCCGGATACGCGGCCAGCTTCAAAATGAGGGTTATAGCCTGCGACCCCTTCTTATCCCCGCAGCGCGCCAAAGAGCTCGGGATAGAATCGGTCTCTTTGGATAATCTATTCAAGAAATCCGACTATATAACGGTTCACGCGCCTCTTACCGATGAGACGTACCATATAATAGGAGAAAGATCCTTCAAAAAGATGAAGAGAGGCGTCCGGATCATAAACTGCGCAAGGGGAGGAATTGTTGATGAGAAAGCTCTTATCAAGGCCATAGAGAGCGGCCGGGCAGCGGGCGCGGCTCTTGACGTATACGAGAAAGAACCGCCGGGACAGGAGAAGATCACAGCTATCGATAAGATAATTACTACGCCGCATCTGGGCGCGTCGACAGAGGAGGCCCAGGTGAACGTCGCTATCGACATAGCAGGCAGTATACTCGACGCTATCGAGCATAGAGGCATAAGGAACGCCGTTAATGTACCTTCAATAGAGCCGGGACTCCTTAAGGTGCTCGAGCCTTACCTGAATCTTGCCGAAAAGGTAGGCAGCATGCACGCTCAGCTTATCGAAGGATATATTAAGAAGGTGAGGATAAAGTATGTGGGCGATATTGTAAATTTTAACCTGAATCATATGACGCGTTCAATCATGAAGGGTATGCTTGCCCACACCTTAGAAGAGGGCGTAAACTATGTTAACGCCCTTGTTATCGCCCGCGAAAGAGGTATTAAGATAAATGAAGAGAAGACCAAGGAGATAGAGGATTTCGCGAACCTCCTTATTGTTGAGGTGGAGACCGATCGCATGAAGAACCTGATCGTGGGAACGCTCTTTACAAAGATCGATCCGCGTATCGTAAAGATAAACCAGTTTTATGTCGATGCTGTTCCCGATGGGAACATCCTTGTCATATATAATTATGATAGACCCGGTATAGTAGGACAGATCGGGAGTATACTGGGTAGCAATGGCATCAATATAGCCGGCATGACATTTGGACGCGCTAAGCGCGGTGGGTCGGCCATTACACTTTTGAATGTTGACAGCAAGATCCCGGAGAACGTTCTTCGGAAGATCATGAAAGCAAAGCATATAAAGGAAGCAAAACTGATCAAACTTTAGCGGCAATTCGTGTAATCAGTTTATGTAATCAAGCAAGAAGAAGGTGTGCATATGAAGAAGAGAAAGAATATAATACGCATTATAGATGTAACCAACAGGGACGGCGTGCAGACCTCACGGCTGGGTCTGGCAAAACTGCAGAAGACTATGATAAACATCTATCTTAACGAGATGGGTATATATCAGAGCGAGTTTGGCTTTCCCGTTACTAAGCACGAAACAAATTATATCAACGCCAATCTAGAGCTGGCAAAGAAGAAGGTCTTGAAACCCATCATACTGGAAGGCTGGGTAAGGGCCATCAAGGAAGATGTTATCAAAGCCAGGGAGATGACGGATGTAGAACATTTAAATCTATCTATATCTACGTCCGATCAGATGATAAAGGGTAAATTCAAAGGTAAATATTCAAAGAAGGACGTTATTGACAAGATGGTTGAGGCTGCCACTACCGCTAAGAAACTCGGTATCAAAACAATGGGCATTAATGCGGAAGATGCCTCCAGAACCGACATGAGTTATCTGATAGAGTTTGCGCTCGCAGCAAAGAGTTGCGGCGCTGACAGGATAAGGTATTGCGATACGCTCGGATTTGACGATCCTTTCAGCATATATGATAGGGTGGCGGCTCTGGCGTCCAGCGTGGGGATACCGATAGAACTGCACTGCCATAATGATCTGGGCATGGTAAATGCTTGCAGTATAGCCGGAGCGAAAGCAGCCATCGATTCAGGCGTGGACGCTTTTATAAATACCACTGTAAATGGCATGGGTGAAAGAGCCGGCAACGCGGATCTGGTGAGCGTTATTCTTGCCATAACCCATTCAAGCGGTTTTAGAGGAAAGTATAGGCTTGATAGCAGGATCAATCTAAAGAAAGCCTGGAGGATCGCTAAGTACGCATCTTACGCATTCGGGGTAGAGATCCCCGTAAATCAGGTGGCTGTCGGAGAGAATGCCTTTGCTCATGAATCAGGCATACATGCTGACGGCGCCTTAAAAGACAGGCGAAACTACGAGCTCTATGATTTTGAAGAGCTTGGCAGGGGCGAGCCCGAGATCATCGAAACGGGGAGACATATAACGGCGGGCGAATATTCCGGGATAAAGGGTTTTAGGAACGTATATGACAAGATGAAGATAGAGTTCAAGAACGAAAAGGAAGCTGTAAGGATACTGGAGCTTGTCCGATATGCGAACGTGCACACGCAGAAGCCTCTTACGGAAGATGAGCTCATCTTTATTGCCAAATACCCGAATGTTGCGAAAAAAGTATTTACGATGTCACCTCTGTCATAGATTTCGGATGGTCGTTTCCAGGTTTTAGGTTGCATTAGATGTTAAGGGTAAGCTGACAGAATGAAAAAATCCTATATTGCGACAGTAATATCAATCTCTCTTTTTTTTGCGCTATCCACGCAAGATTCTTTCGCTGAAGAGAGGGCGGGTCTTGTTAAAAGTACGTGGCGGCAATTTATCAATGCCTTTAAGGGCAAAGAAACCGGGAGCGTAACCGAAGAACCGGAAGTCCGGGTGCCAAATGCCGTACCGAAACCTGCGCCTGAATCTGAGAAAGCGCAGGGATCCCCGTTTGCCGACATAACGGCCGAAGAGCTGATCGATAGGATAAAGAATATATTGGAGGTATCTCCGGAAGTAGCCGATTTCGTTCCGGAGCTAAAGATCATTAAGGGGCCAAAAGGTGAAATTAGTGAAATCCAATACGATAAAGACGGAGTTGTGAAACCGATCGAAGAATTGTCAAAGGAGACACTCATAAGACTCCATAGCAGGATGAATAACGAGCGTACAAGGCTACAGACCGATAGGATTCAAAGGCAGCTGAATGCGGCGCGTGCAGTGCAGAATATAGCGAAACCGCAAGTGCCTGTGATGCCGCCCAGGATACCTAAAGTATATGTGCCGCCGCGATCATTGCCAAAGATTCCAAAGCCACCGCCAGCGCCGCCGAAGATCCCAGCGCCGCCGCCGCGTCCACCCGAAATACCCGGAAGATAAGAAAGAGGAGAATATGTCGAATATAGTAGTTGTCGGAGCTCAATGGGGAGATGAAGGAAAAGGTAAAGTTATCGATATACTTGCGAAGAACTTTGCGTATATCGTGAGATACCAGGGCGGCAATAATGCGGGACACACCGTAGTTATCGGGGAAGATAAATTCATACTGCATCTTATACCTTCCGGCATATTGCACCCTTCAAAGATTTGTGTTATAGGCAATGGTGTTGTGATCGATCCGAAGGCTCTTATCGATGAGATCGAAAAACTGGGATCCGAAGGTATATACGTTAAGGGCAGGCTATTCATAAGCGAGAATGCGCACATCATATTCCCTTACCACAAGGTACTCGATGAGCTGAAGGAACTTAAGAAAGGCAAGGCGAAGATCGGTACGACCAAGAGAGGTATAGGACCCTGTTACGCTGACAAGGTATCGCGGTCCGGTATAAGGATCGTGGATCTGATGAACGATAGCACGTTCAGGGAGAAGCTGAAAGAGAACGTTGATGAGAAGAACAAGGTTCTAAAGACCCTGTACGATTTTGAAGGGTTACCTTTCAATGAGATGTACAAAAGCTACTGCTCTTACAGGGAGAGGATGCGGGAATTTGTCTGCAATACATCCTTACTTTTAAATGAGGCAATTGAGAAACGTAAGCACATTCTCTTTGAAGGAGCGCAAGGAACTCTTCTCGATCTGGATTACGGCACATATCCTTTTGTAACATCAAGCAACTCAACGGCCGGGGGAGCCTGCACAGGCGCCGGCGTAGGCCCAACTAAGATAGACAAGGTGATAGGAGTCGTAAAGGCATACACGACAAGAGTCGGTGAAGGCCCTTTCCCTACAGAATTCAGCCAGCGCATGATGGAGATCATAAGGTCACGCGGTTGTGAATTTGGAGCAACTACCGGACGCCCCAGGCGTTGCGGCTGGTTTGATGCTGTACTTGTCAGACATGCTGTATTGGTTAACGGGATAAGCGAGATAGTGGTTACAAAACTGGATGTTCTCGATGAAGCCAAGACCATAAAGATATGCACAGCGTATAAATACAACGGTAAGACGTATACGAGTTTCGGTAGCGATACTAACCTGCTCTCGGGGTGCGAACCGATCTACAAAGAGGTTGACGGATGGATGGAAGACACTACCGGTGTAACCTCGTTTAACAAGCTACCGAAGAACGCAAAGAGTTACCTCAAGATAATACAGAAGCTGGTAAAGACCAGGATCGTGCTCATATCCGTCGGCTCCAAGAGGCAACAGACGATAACGGTCGAATAAGTCACAGATGAGCGCAGATTTTATTACAAGGCACTGTAATACTCGAAACGTGACTAAGTAATTCCTGATTCGTCTTTGCGAGGCACCGAAATATTCGAGCGTGCCGAAGCAATCTCTGCGAGCTAGTCTGAGATTGCTTCGGTGCGCTAAGTGATTTACGGCACCTCGCAAAGACGAAGTGTAGTATTGATTACGTTTGTGCACAATAAAAAAGGAGAGTAAATGTTAATACTTGCCCCCATCAGTTCAGTTATCGCGCTCTTATTTGCCGGCTTCCTTGTTTATAAAATAATGACCGTATCGCCCGGCGATGAGAATATGGTGAAGATCCAGAGGGCGATCCAGGAGGGAGCTGCTTCGTATATAAAGCGTCAATATTCGGTTATCTCTATCTTCTTCGCCGTAGTCTTTGTAATATTATTTATTCTATCTAGAAATGGGTACTTACCTATATTTGTTCCGTTCGCTTTCTTAACAGGCGGTTTCTTTAGCGGTCTCGCGGGTTATATCGGCATGAAGGTGGCGACACATGCCAACGCGAGGACCGCAAATGCGGCAAAAGAGAGTCTTAACAAGGCGCTTGGCGTGGCTTTTTCAAGCGGTACCGTCATGGGCCTTACTGTTGTTGGTTTAGGGCTGCTCGATCTTTCCGCCTGGTATTTTTTTCTGGAATACTGGTATACGCATGAACATGTTCTATGGTTTACACATGCGGATCTCATAAGGGACGTAGGTCCCCGGATACAGCAGATAACAGCCACCATGCTTACTTTTGAGATGGGCGCAAGTTTAATGGCTCTATTTGCCCGCGTAGGCGGCGGGATCTATACAAAAGCGGCCGATGTCGGAGCCGACCTTGTTGGTAAGGTGGAAGCCGGCATACCGGAAGACGACCCCCGCAACCCGGCAGTAATAGCTGATAATGTAGGGGATAATGTCGGGGATGTCGCGGGTATGGGTGCTGATTTGTATGAATCCTATGTTGGCTCTATAGTAGCTACAATGGTGCTGGCGGTAGCCGGCGGTTTTGGGGTTAAGGGTGTTATGCTCCCTCTCACCATGGCTTCCGCAGGTGTTCTTGCCAGCATACTGGGAACATTCCTGGTAAGGGCTAAAGAGAAAGCCGATCAAGGAGAGCTTCTTCTTGCCTTGCGTAAAGGGATATTTGCAAGTTCTATCCTCGTAGCAGCAGGCTCTTTCTTTATAGTTAGGTCGCTATTGCCGGGCAACATGGGCGTATATTGGGCGGTTCTTTCAGGACTTATTGCGGGTTTGATCATAGGTTTATCAACGGAATTCTTTACATCAGATAGGTATAAACCGACCCAATCTATCGCCAATGCCGCTTTAACGGGAGGAGCGACCGTTATAATAAGGGGCCTGTCAGTCGGCATGCTATCTACCGCCGTACCCGTTTTAACAATATGCGCGGCGACTTTAGCCAGTTATTATTTCGCCAGCCAGGGGGTGGCTTCTGCATTTAAATTCAGCGCGGGTCTATACGGGGTTGGCGTTGCTGCTGTTGGGATGCTAAGCACGCTTGGGATTACCCTTGCGACCGATGCATACGGTCCGGTTGCCGACAACGCAGGTGGTATAGCGGAGATGGCACATCTGGGTCCGGAGGTTAGGGAGCGAACAGATGCCCTGGATTCACTGGGGAATACAACCGCGGCTACGGGAAAAGGATTCGCTATCGGAAGCGCCGCTCTAACGGCGCTTGCGTTAATAGCAGCGTTCACCGATGAGATACATCTATTTGGAAAAGATGTGGTAGTGAGCCTGTTAAACCCCTATGTGATTGTAGGGCTTTTTATAGGAGCCATGCTACCTTTCTTATTTGCTTCTCTTACCATGAAAGCTGTCGGCAGCGCTGCGCAAAGTATCGTTGAAGAGGTAAGGCGGCAGTTTAAGGAGATAAAGGGTCTTATGGAGGGCAAGGCGCCTGCTGATTACGCGCGCTGCGTCTCCATATGTACAGGCGCCGCTCAAAGAGAGATGATATTACCCAGCCTTTTAGCCCTGGCCGCTCCAATAGTAGTGGGGCTTCTCTTAAACGCTGAAGCGGTCATCGGGCTCTTAGCGGGTTGCTTAGCCAGCGGATTCGTTATGGCCATATTTATGGCCAATGCGGGCGGTGCGTGGGATAACGCGAAAAAATATGTTGAAAAAGGCGCTCATGGGGGGAAGGGTTCCCAGGCTCATAAGATGCTGGTCATGGGAGACACAGTGGGAGATCCGTTTAAAGATACCTCGGGCCCGAGCCTTAATATTTTGATTAAACTTATGTCAATGGTTTCGGTGGTCTTTGCGTCATTCATATTGGCAAACTCGCTGATAAAGTAATGCGCTCCATAGTTTAGCTTTCTAGCTTCTTAGCTTTTTAGCTTTTTAGGAAATTGTAGAAGTTTATTATCGATCAGAGCTTTAGCTTCTTAGCTTACTAGCTTTTTAGGAAATTTAATGTGAACAGAATCTTACCTAATAAGCTAACAAGCTAGGAAGCTAAGAAGCTAAAACGTTAATCAACTCAACCTGAGAAGCTAAAAAGCTAATGCTCTAAGTAGCTAGAATAGAAGCTAAAGCTCTGCTTAACAGATTTTTAGTTTTGGTAGTCATAAAGTCTTGACTTAAGAATATACAGGTGTTATATTTAGCTTAATACTTAATGTATAAACTATCGATAAACCGAACCCACATTAACCAAAAACCTAATAAGCCAGTAAGCTAAAGGAGAAGGAGGCGTTATGAATAGGTCTATATTAATACTGTTGGTCACATTGCTGTTGACTACGGGATGCGCGTTAAATATATATAAGAAAAGCCCAAAGGATAAGGCGCAGATAGAGCAGCTATCTAGCGAGGTCAGCAGGCTCAACGCTCTGCGGGCGAATGAAATGAAGGAATTCGAAGATATAAAACGTGAACTCCAGAAAAAATTAAAAGGCAAAGTGGGGCTTGAAGTGGTCGAAAGGGGTCTAGTTATTACACTCGGCAATAATATACTGTTTGATTCTGGAAAGGACAAGATCAAGGATGATGCCCATGCGATACTCGATCAAATAGTAGATGTCGTAAAGGCGAAGGCGGCAGATAAGAACATAGGGATAGAGGGACACACCGATAATGTCCCTATTACGCATTCCGGCTGGAAATCGAACAGAGAACTCTCCACCGCAAGAGCAAATAATGTTTACCACTATCTCGTAGACATAGGCGGTCTGGAGCCTTCCAAGCTTACAACGATGGGATATGGGGAATTCAGGCCCATAGCGACTAACGGTACAAAGGAAGGACAGGCGAAGAACAGGCGTGTTGAAATAGTGATCCTTCCGCAGTATCCTAAGAAGACCATAGACGAACTTAAAGAAGAGAATTGGGCAAAATAGTTGACGCAAAGAACGCGAAAGACCGCGAAGACGCAAAAACGATTTTTGCGCTTTCGCGGTCTTTTTGCCTGTCCCCCGAAAAGCCTGCTTCGATGAAGTTCTGCCTGTTAGGCGCAGGAGGGCGATTTTGTGATATAAAATTATGCAAATAGATAAAACCAAGCTTCCGCGGCACGTAGCGATCATAATGGATGGAAATGGCAGGTGGGCTCGCAAGCGTTATCTCCCCAAGATAGCGGGTCACAAAGAGGGCGTAAACAGCGTTGAGATGGTAATAAGAGCAGCCAAAGATCTCGGAGTAAGGATCCTAACGCTGTACGCTTTTAGCACAGAGAATTGGAAGAGACCGGAAAGAGAAGTTAACGGTCTTATGAAGCTCCTGGAAAACTACCTGGACCGCGAAACAGAAAAGATAGCAAAAGAGGACATAAAGATAAGAGCGATCGGCAGGATAAGTTTGCTCCCGTCGGCTGTCCAGATCAAATTGAGAAAGGCCGAAGACAGGACGATCAATAATAGAGCCGTGCTTGTGAATTTCGCGCTCAGCTACGGCAGCAGGGCGGAGATAGTGGACGCCTGTAAGAAGATATGCGACGAAGTAAAAGGAGAGAGGCTGAAGACATGCGATATCACCGAAGAGATCTTCTCCTCGAATCTATATACAAGCGGCCTGCCGGATCCGGATCTTTTAATACGGACAAGCGGCGAGATGAGGATCAGTAATTTTCTGTTATGGCAGCTATCGTACGCGGAGATATATGTCACAAAGAAATTGTGGCCCGACTTTAAAAAGAAGGATTTCGAAAAAGCTATTCTGGACTATCAGGACAGGGTTAGAAGGTATGGCAAGTAGCATATTAAGACGAGTGACAAGTTCTATAGCCATCATCTTTTTGGTGTGGGTCGTCACCTTTCTCACGCCAAATTGGACCTTCTGTATTTTGACCGCGATCTTTATCGGGCTCGCTCTTCATGAGTTCTTCTCTATTATGGAGAAGAAGGGCATCTTCGTTTATAAGTACTTCGGGATAGTCGCAGGGATAGCTATACCGGTATCGATATACCTCCATGTAGGCGAGGGCTTCGAGAATCTCGAGCCGTTCTTTATAGTGATCGCCTGCCTCTTTACTTTTGTCCTGCAGTTTGCAAGAAAAGACAAGGCGGATAATCACCTTGTGAGCATCGCCCTTACGCTCTTCGCTCTTTTCTATATAAGCTGGTTCTTGTCTTTTTTTATAAAAATAAAATACTTAAATGAAGGCGCAAGCCTCGTAAGTTTCCTTATCATTGTAACGAAAACAGGCGATATTGGCGCTTACTTCATAGGTAAGCGATTCGGGAAGAGACCCCTTATTCCGCGCATCAGTCCGCGCAAGACTAAAGAAGGAGCGCTCGGCGGTCTGGCTAGCAGCGTCATGGCCGCAGTTCTATGTCAATCCCTGGTGGCGGGGTTTGGCTTCTTTCACATTATTCTATCCGGCTTTCTACTCGGCATCATAGGTCAGGTCGGGGATCTCGCAGAGAGCCTTTTTAAGAGAGACTTTGAGGTTAAGGATTCGAGCAGGGCATTACCCGGTCTTGGCGGGATACTGGATGTTATCGATAGCCTCCTCTTTACAACACCCATATTCTATTTTTACATAAAAATATTCTTTCCTGCGTTATGAAGAAGATAGCAATATTAGGTTCAACGGGTTCGGTTGGAACGAGCGCCCTTGACGTGATAGCGCGCCATCCAAAGATGTTCAGGGTTTGCGCTCTTACAGCCAACAGAAACGCGCCTCTTCTCGCCAAACAGGCAAACAGGTTCAAGCCGCGCCTTATAGCCCTGGGAGATGTATCCGGATACAATGACCTGAAGCGCGCATTGAAACGTCCCTGCAGGATCCTTAAAGGGATCGAAGGTCTCTCGGAAGTCGCCGGCATGAAAGAAGCTGACGTGGTCCTTGTTGCGATAAGCGGCACGTCCAGTATTCTTCCTCTCATCGCCGCAATAAAAGCCAAGAAGGTCATTGCGCTGGCCAATAAAGAGTCGATCGTTAGCGCCGGAAAGATAGTTATCGATATGGCAAGGACACATGGCGCCAGAATAATACCTGTAGACAGCGAACATAATTCCATTTTTCAGTGTATAGGGGAAAGCGATACCGAAAAGATAGATAAGGTATTTCTTATGGGTAGCGGGGGTCCGCTCAAGAATGTTTCAAAGAATCTATTCGATGCGCTTAGGCCCTCCCGGATACTCGCGCACCCTGTATGGAGAATGGGCAAGAAGATATCGGTCGATTCAGCGACAATGATGAACAAAGGGCTCGAAGCCATAGAAGCAAGCCATCTATTTGGCCTGGATATTTCCAAGATCAAGGTGTTGCTCCATCCCGAAGCGATCATCCATTCCATGGTAGAGTTTAAAGACGGCAATATAATGGCAAATCTCTTCTCTCCCGATATGAGGTTACCGATATTCTATGCGTTAAGTTACCCGGGAAGAGGGGTTTCGAAGCTCCCGAGAGTCGACTTTTCCAGGATAAAGAACCTTTCGTTCCAGAGCCCGGACACCGATAAGTTCCCGGCCCTTAACCTCTGCTACGACACAGAAAAGAGGGGCGGTACGTATCCGGCCTGTCTTAATGGCGCCAATGAAGAGGCGGTTAAGCTCTACCTGGAGAAGCGTCTCAGTTTTACAGGGATCATAAATACTATTGAAAAAGTTTTATCGCGCCACCACAGCACTTTACACCCGTCCCTCGATGAGGTACTTTCTGTTGACAGGTGGGCCAAAGAGGAGGTTAACAGGTTGTGCACTGGATAGTAGTTCTCTTATCATTTTCAGCTATAATTATAATACACGAACTGGGCCACTTTCTGACCGCCAGGAAGATCGGTGTTAAGGTCGAGAGGTTCTCTGTAGGTTTCGGACCGGTACTTTTTAAGATCAAGAGATTCGATACCGAGTTCGTCATATCCCTTATTCCGCTCGGAGGATACGTCAAGATGGCGGGTGAAGATATAACCGATAAGGTGACCGGGGCCGCCCACGAATTTGGATCAAGAAGCATATTCGAGAGGTTCCTGATCATCGCAAGCGGCGCGATCTTTAATATTATATCCGCGTTCATCGTATTAAGCCTTCTTTTTATGTTAGGCGGAACATCGATCCCTTCGCAGTCCTGCGCTGTCGGCTATGTTATGGAAGATTACCCGGCCAAAGCAGCCGGGATAAAGAAAGACGATCTTATTATTGCAATAGATGATAGGAAAGTAACCACCTGGAGCGAGGTTACTTCGATCATACACAAGAATGAGGGCACTCCTCTCTTGCTTCAGATCGAGAGGGAGAGCGAACTCTTGAGGGTAGAGGTTACACCCAAAACAGAAAGCCGCAAAGATATATTCGGCCGCGATATAAGGATGAGTTTAATAGGAATAGCGCCTCATATGATAGAAAAGAAGTATAATCCACCAGCCGCTTTTTATATGGGCTTAAAAGAGACCGGCAGATGGATGGGTAAGCTCTATAAAGGATTATGGCTTATCATAACTCATCAGATCTCTTTAAAGAATGTGGCAGGTCCGATAGGTATTATTAATATGTCCGGGCAAGCCGCGAAAACAGGCATGGCAGCACTATTCGGGTTGATGGCAGTCATCAGCGTTAACCTGGCCGTTGTGAATCTCCTTCCATTTCCGATACTCGACGGAGGGCATATACTCTTCCTGATACTTGAGAAATTTAGAGGAAAGCCTCTACGACAAAAGACCCAGGAAATAGTTACGCAGATAGCGTTCTATCTACTGATAACGCTGATCCTCCTGGTCTCCTATAACGATCTGCTAAGAGTGGGAGTGTTTAAGAAAATTTCGGGCCTCTGGAAGTGAACCCCGCCTCCCAATAGTCTTATTCTACCAGGCTTAGCTTGTGTCCCAACTTTGAGCGCGCGTTTAAGCCGGACAGAGATTCTGTCAGCCGAAAGATTTTTGACCGCCTCCGGCAGTCACCGTCTCTTCTCTTTTTGTTTAACCGAGCAAGACATGCTGTTAGTAAGAGACAATGGGGCATTATTTTAAGGCTCAGCATAAAATGTTATGCCAAGATTCTCCCCTCTTGTCTCTTTATAAGGTGATCGTCGGATTAAAGGAATTGCCGTAAGCCAAGGCACACGAAAACCTGGAATACCGACTCTCACCTTGTAAAGAGACAAAGAGAGAATATTCGCCTTAAAAGAACGCCCCATTGCCTCTCTCTAGAGGTCTCTTAATACTCAGAAAGAAGAAGAACAGAATTCAAAGGGGCCCCATTTGAAAATGTTAGCCTTTTATTGAGATGAGAAGAGGTTTTATTTGTAAGAACATTTTCATACAAAAAGGATGCCGCAATGTTTGAGCCCCACACCTTTGGTGTGGGGCGAGTTCGGCATCCCCTCTTTTTATCTCAATAAAAGGCGTTACCTAATCAAGTGAGGTAAACATTTTCTGGGGAATGAATTCTGTTCTTCTTCGCATAGGAAATAGAATTAATTTATAACAGCTAATTTATATTCCTTGCAATCGAGGAGGGCAATTCTTCTTATCAGATTATTATCAGAATGTCTCTCATGAATCCAAGCTGCTCCATGACTGGTTAAGTGACAGGTTATGGGAAAAGGCTTGAGGATTAACGGCTATTATGCTATATTTAGCCGATAGGGAGATGAGCAATGATAGGAAGGCGTAAGACAAGGGTTGTAAAGGTTGGGGGTGTGAAGATAGGGGGGAGCAATCCCATCTCTATCCAATCGATGACTACGTCAGATACCAGGGATATAGGAAAGACCGTCTCCGCGATAAAGAGGCTGGAAAAGGCCGGATGCGAGATTGTAAGGGTAGCGGTTAAAGATCTCGAGGCCGCCCGGGCAATAAAGCGCATAAAACGAAAGATCCGCATTCCGCTCGTGGGAGATATCCATTTTGATTACAGGCTCGCTCTTGAATCGATAAAGAGCGGCGCCGATAAGATCCGTATAAATCCCGGAAATATTACAAAGCCAGAGCATTTAAAGGAGATAATTGAAGCGGCAAAGAGACGAAGGATCCCGATCCGAATCGGTTTAAATTCCGGTTCTCTGCCGCACCGAAGCACCGAAGGTGCGAAGGCGGGCCCGCACACTGATGTATTTATCAAAACTGCGCTTAAGCATATAAAACTATTTGAAAGCCATCGTTTCGATGATATAATAATTTCACTGAAATCTTCCCGGGTTCCGGAGATGGTTGATGCGTACAGAAGACTGGCCGGCCTTTGCGATTACCCTTTTCACGTTGGGGTAACGGCGGCAGGCCCTTATGATGTCGGGGTTGTGAAGTCCAGTATTGGCATAGGCGCTCTTCTCCTTAACGGAATAGGTGATACGGTGCGTGTCTCTTTAACAGGCGATCCGGTGAATGAAGTAGTATCCGCAAAGTATATTCTTCAGGCGACCGGAAGACGGGAATTTGGTCCTGATATTATATCCTGCCCGACATGCGGGCGTTGTCAGGTCGACCTGGCTTATATCGTAACGAGAGTGGAAGAAAAGCTAAACGCAATACGCAATACGCAGAGCGCAAAACGGATAAAAAGTGTAGCTTTAATGGGTTGTGAAGTAAACGGTCCGGGAGAGGCAAAGGAAGCGGATATCGGGATCGCGTTCGGTAAAGACGCAGGAGTTATATTCATGAAGGGGAAGATAGTCAAAAGGGTGCGTGCAAAGAATGCAGTACGCGAATTATTACACCTTGTTTCGAAAGCAATTTAGCCACCCACTTTAGTGGGTGGTGTTAGCACCAAATTTGGAGCTATAACAATGCGCTGGACACAAACTTTAATACCGACACTTCGCGAAGATCCTCAGGATGCCGAGATCGTAAGCCACAAACTTCTTACAAGAGGCGGCTTTATACGCAAACTGACAGCCGGAACATATTCTTACCTGCCGCTTGGTTTTAGGGTATTGTCTAAAGTCAAAAATATTATACGAGAAGAAATAAAAGCCCAAGGCGCTCTTGAAATTCTCTTGCCCGCCCTTCAGCCGATAGAGTTGTGGAAAAAAACGGGCAGAGACAAAGATTTAGAAGATGTGATGATAAAGTTTAAAGATAGACACGGTAAAATAACCTGCCTTGGCCCTACGCATGAAGAAGTTATAACCTCACTTGTGGGCAGCAACATATCTTCTTACAAACAGCTTCCTCTGATACTTTTTCAGATCCAGACAAAATTCAGAGACGAGATCCGTCCGAGGTTTGGCATTATAAGAAGCTGCGAGTTTATAATGAAAGACGCCTACAGTTTCGATGCGGATAATGAGTCGCTCGAAAAAAATTATAAAAAAATGTACGATGCTTATTGCCGCATATTCGAAAGATGCGGCCTGCCTTATGTAGCCGTGGAAGCGGACCCGGGTGTCATGGGCGGAGGCCAGTCGCATGAATTTATGGTTCCGGCTCCATCAGGGGAGGATACGATAGGTGTGTGCAGCGCCTGTGGTTGGGCCGCAAGTAAAGACATATTAACCAAAAATGGCGAAGTTGAGATCAAAAAGATAATCTCTTGCCCTAAATGCAAAGGAGAAATACAGGTAAAGACCGCCATAGAAATTGGACATACCTTCAAATTGGGTACAAAATACTCAAAGGTTCTTAACGCAACTTACTTGGATGCCTCAGGCGAGGCGCGTGATATTATAATGGGTTGTTACGGAATAGGTATAAATAGAATTCCCGCCTCAGCTATTGAAGTAGGCCATGACTCTGACGGGATCATCTGGCCAAAGGCAATAAGCCCGTATGAAATTGTTGTTCTTCCATTAAATATGGCAAGTGAGCCGATCCGTAAATTTGCAGAAGAACTATACGATAAAGCAAAAAAAATGAACCTTGATGTTTTGCTGGATGATCGGCCTGATCGCGCCGGAGTAAAATTTAAAGATGCTGATCTGATCGGATTTCCCCTCCAGGTAATAGTGGGTGAGAAGAACCTCAAGAATGGCAAAATAGAGATCAAAACCAGAAAAGATAAAAAATCACAGCTAGTGGATAAGGATCGAGTTCTGGACGAGCTCAAAAAACTTTGCCTGTAAAGTGATTGCATAAAAGGTACACTTCTGTTACCACAAAACTCCCGGGTTGTAGTATACTAATCATACAAGTCCTATATTTTATTTTAAATCAAATTTTTGTTGACATTTTCACGCCTCAGTGTTAGAATAAATAAACAATAGGAGGCCGCTATGAAAAGCCTAATTTTTAAGTCCAAGTTTTTTAAATGTTTTACTCTTCTAGTTTTATTCTCTGCCCTTACTTTCACCTCCGCCCTCGCTAATAGCCTTCCACAAGCAGGTACAGTAACTCCAAGCAGCGGTTCATCATTAGAAGGGGAAACTGTAACCTTTGCTACAACATGTACAGACTCAGATGGTTATCAAGACATCAAGACAACACTATTACTGGTAAATACAAAAGCACAAGCCAAAACCGGAGTCTGTGTATACTACAACAGGCAAAAGAATAAACTCTATCTGCTACAGCTTGGAAGCGGATATATAGGAGGATATGCGCCAGGTTCAGCTAACACAATTACAAATGGTTACGCCACACTTGACTGCTCCAGGACCACAGTATCAGGATCCGGTAATACCCTTACCATCAACTGGAACATAACCTTCAAAGATGCCTTCATGGGCAGGAACTACTACACTTATCTCTATGCTACAGACAATACCAACGCAGGCACAGGCTGGCAGGCAAAAGGCACCTGGAACCTAAACCATCATAGCCCTCAAACAGGTACAATCACTCCAAACAGTGGAAGCTCCTTCCC
>JBDRHE010000076.1:0-32914 GCA_043817155.1 Candidatus Omnitrophota bacterium
GGGCTCGGAAAAGAAGGAATTCGCAAGAGGGCTTACGAACTACTCTTCCAAAGAGATCGAGAGGATAAAGGGCCTTAAGACCGGCGCGATAGAGGCCGCGCTGGGCTATAAGGATCACGACGAGGTAGTGCATAGGGATAACTTAGTAATACTCTAGCCGGTTTTCGGTGTGCGGTGTAATAGTGTGCTGGTGAACTGGTGAGCTAGTACGCTGGTGAACTGGTGTGCTAGCACGCTGGTGAACTGGTGATATGGTGGATGAAAAAGAACTTGCGCAAATCGATCACAGAGAACGGGGTAATAAATAGGAGCATAGAATAATGGATATACGAAGAGAGATCGAAATGGTAGGTTCCGGCGCGAAAGAAGCATCGAGAGTCCTGGCAAGTTTAAATACAGATCATAAGAACGGCATATTAAAGGAGATGAGCCAGGCTCTCCATAAGGCCAGACCCTTTATACTAAAGGCTAACAGGAAGGATCTGAATAGGGCAAGAGAGCGGAAATCACCGGGGGCGCTCATCGACAGGCTCGCAATGAATGATAAAAGGATCAAGGGCATGATAGATTCAATAAACGATATTATAAAACTGGATGATCCTGTAGGCAGCATTGAAAAGTTGGTCAAGAGACCAAACGGACTTTTGATAGGAAAGATGAGAGTGCCGATAGGTGTAATCGGTATAATTTATGAATCGAGACCAAATGTGACAGCGGATTGCATGGCTCTCTGCTTAAAATCGGGAAACAGCGTCATATTGAGAGGTGGGTCCGAAGCGATCAATTCGAACATTGCCGTTTTCGATGTCCTAAAGACCGCCGCGCTTAAGAAGGGCCTTCCTGAAAATGCCCTGAATCTAGTCAAGACCAGAGATCGGAAGGCAGTGGATATAATGCTGGGTTTAGAGGGTAGCATCGATCTTATAATACCAAGGGGCGGTGAATCCCTGATACGCGAGGTGATCAAAAAAGCGAAGGTCCCCGTTATCAAACACTACAAGGGGGTCTGCCATGTTTACGTCGACGAGTATGCGGATCTGAATATGGCCGAATCGATAGCGTATAATGCTAAAGTCCAAAGGCCGGGAGTCTGCAACGCCATGGAGACGCTTTTGGCGCATAAGGATGTAGCGGCAAGGTTCTTGCCGTCAATGATAAAGAGACTGATCGGCGCCGGAGTTGAGATAAGGGGTTGTTCTAAGACGAGGTCGATCGTATCCGGGATGAAAGTAAAGCCCGCTAAAGAGTCAGATTGGTCGACCGAGTATCTCGAGCTGATAATATCTATTAAGGTGGTAGACACACTGGAAGGGGCGATAGAACATATTAATAGATACGGAACTGCGCACTCCGACGCGATCGTTACTGATAACTATGCAAATGCCCAGGAATTCTTAAAAAAGATAGATTCCAGCTCGGTTTACGTGAATGCATCTACGCGATTCACCGACGGATATGAATTTGGAAAAGGCGCGGAGATAGGGATAAGCACCGATAAGCTCCATGCGCGCGGCCCAATGGGACTAGAGGAGCTTACGACGTATAAGTACGTGATCTATGGCAGCGGGCAGATACGGACCTGACTCTTGGGATCGAAGAAATGCGGATAACAACCTACGAAGGACGTGGGACGTGAGACGAAGGACGATTGGTAATATCTCGTCTTTGCGAGGTGCCGTAAATTAGGTAGCGCACCGAAGCAATCTCCGTTCTGTCATCCCCGCGAAAGCGGGGATCCAGAGTAGACTCGAAGAGAGTGCATCCATGGATTCCCGCTTACGCGGGAATGACATGTGGGATGATATATGAAAAGATGGGATTCTGAGATTGCTTCGGCACGTTCGATTATTCCGGTGCCTCGCAAAGACGAGGAAAGTCTAATCGTCCATCGTCCTTCATCCATCGTCCGTCGTAGCGTGTTGGTTCTTCATGTAACATAGCGGTTGTATAGCTGAAGTATTGCTTAGCCATGTTGGTTGCAAGACGAAGATTAACAAAATGAAAATAGGCATCCTTGGCGGTACATTCAACCCTGTTCACAAAGGGCATCTGCAGATAGCGAAAGAGGCTGCGAAGAGGTTGAAGCTGGACAGGGTAATTTTTGTACCCACTTATATCCCTCCGCATAAAAAGATGCACGGAAATGCAACTGCCGGCGATAGAGTAAGGATGCTACGCATGGCACTCTCCAAACATAGGAATTTCTCCATTTCCTTATACGAGATCAAGAGAAAGGGGACTTCCTACACGGTTAACACCGTAAAGTATTTAAAAAGAAGATACGGTAGCAAAGCACAGTTCTATTTTCTTATGGGGTCCGATTCGTTAAAAGGGCTTAATCGGTGGAGACGCATAGAGCCTCTGTTCAAAATGGTAAAGTTCATTGTGGCGCCAAGGCAGGGTAGTTCCGCAGCCAGAGTGGATAGACGAATTTTGAGAATGGATATTCCAATGATCGATATTTCGTCGACAGCCATTCGCCGGCTTATACGGAGAGGCGAGAATCCGAGGGATCTTATCGCAGAGGGTGTATGCGCTTATATGGAAGAGAAAGGACTCTATATATAGGACGAGTGTTTTTGCATTGTGTAATACCTGCATTCTTAAGTTACAGCATTACACCGCAGATGAGCGATAAGTAGAGAGCAGCAAGTAGAGAGTAGCGAGAAAGACTCTCTCTACTCGCCACTTAAGAAAGCCTGTGCCGATCTGTGCTATAAAAAGCATACTCATCAATTCAAATAACAGAGGTTTTTGCATTGAGACTTGATATTAACTAAGAATTATGCTACACTTGTGACAATTAAATAGCGGTAGAAGAATAAATCTAAATCATAACGTGAGCGCGTAAAAAAGGAGGGTCAAATGGAAGAAATGGAATTCTATGATGTAAAGTCGAAGAAGAAATTTAAAGCATCGGAATACAGGATAGAAGAGAGAAAGGGCAGATTCTTCGCGGTAACAAAATCGCCTACGGGTGATTATGAATGCTGGAAGGTCGTGTCGAAAGATACCGCTGCGAAACTTAAATAGGTTAAAAGGCGCATAAGGTCCTAAGCTTAAATTGAGAGGCGAAAATAACTAATATCGAAGCAAGCAAGAAGTCTTATCTCGCAAGTAAGGCCGCTCTCGATAAAAAGGCCATAGATATCGTGATTATGGACATGAGGGCGGTGTCTAATGTTACGGATTATTTCGTTATATGCAGCGCGCCTTCAACGAGAAGGGTTAAGACCATAGCCGAGGGCATAGAAGATGCCCTCGAAAAAAAAGGCATAAAGAAACGACACATTGAGGGAATGAGAGAAGCTCTGTGGGTGCTGATCGATTACGGCGATGTCATAGCCCATGTATTTTACGATAAGACCAGAGCGTTTTATGATCTGGAAAGGCTATGGAACGATGCACCCAAAGAGCATTTTTCTGCGACATGCGAATCAGCCAAATACAAAAAGACCTTAAGCAAGCGTTAGGCGCATCACTAAAAGCTATAGCGTATGAAAATCCGCCCGATAAGCCGCTTGATTATCCGGATATAGAGATTGAAATTCCCAAGAATGAAAAGCATGGCGACCTGAGCACTAATATCGCCATGAGGCTTGCCAGACAACTCCAAACAAGCGGCGTAAAACTGGCAGGCCTTGTGAAGGAGAAGATCGTCACCTATATTGGCAGCGGTTTGCTGCGAGAGGTGATCTCCAAAGTAGAAGTCTACCCGCCCGGTTTTGTGAATTTCCACTTCAGTAAGAGCTATCTGGATTCGGTCATGACCCTGGTTCAGAAAGACGGGAGGGATTTTGGCAGAGGACGCGACGGCTGCGGCCAAAGAGTGGATTTGGAATTCGTGAGCGCCAATCCGACCGGCCCCCTTACTATCGCGCATGGCAGGCAGGCTGCTGTAGGCGACGCGATCGCGCGTATCCTTGAATTTTCGGGATACAGGGTTACCAGAGAGTACCTGATCAATGATATGGGGACCCAGATCGATATTCTCGCTAAATCGATCCAATCGCGCTATCTCTCTATTAACGGTATCGATGTTCCATTCCCGTCTGATGGATATCAGGGTGAGTACATAAAAGATATAGCTAGAGAGCTCAATAATACGTTCGGGAAGAGGTTCATATCGCAGGATCCGGGCGATCTTAAAGTTATAGCCGGTTTCGGTGTCGAGTTTATGCTGAGGGGCATAAGAAGCGACCTCGATAAATTCGGCGTTCACTTTGATAAATGGTTTAGCCAGAGCGCTCTTTCCCGCGAAAAAGTAGAGGCTGTCCTTAAAGACTTGAGGTCTAATGGATTTATTTACGAAAAGGATGGCGCGACCTGGTTCAGGTCAAGCGTCTTTGGCGATGACAAGGATAGGGTCGTTATAAAGAAAGACGGGGCCCTTACCTATCTTGCACCGGACATAGCATATCATCTCGATAAGTACAAGCGGGGGTTCGATAAGATTGTTGATATCTGGGGGCCGGACCATCATGGGTATATATCAAGATTAAAAGCTTCGATCCAGGCTCTGGGCTACGACAAAGCAAGCATCTCGGTACTCATTGTGCAATTGGCAACGCTCTATCGAAGCGGCGAAGTGATCTCAATGTCTACGAGAAAAGGCGAATTCATAACTCTTTCGGAAGTCGTAGGTGAGGTGGGGCGCGATGTAGCAAAGTTCTTCTTTTTAATGAGAAAGCTGGATAGCCATTTGGATTTTGATCTCGAAGTTGCGAAAAAGAGCTCACTGGACAACCCTGTGTACTATATACAATATGCGCATGCCCGCATTGCATCCATTTTAAAGTTCAGCGATAATATGGAGAAGCGACTGGCCGAAATTAAATATGATCCGGGATTGATAGGCCAGCCCGAGGAGCTTCTAATTTTAAGAATGATTTGTCAGTTTCCTCTCGCGGTTCAAGCGAGCGCGAAATTACTTGAGCCGTACAGGATGGTTGAGTATTTGAGCGAACTGGCAAAAATATTCCATAGTTTTTATACCAAACACAGGGTAGTGTTAGAAGACGATCTGCCATCAACCAAAGCCAGGCTAACGTTGGTAAGATGCGTAAAAGCCGTTCTCGCCAACGGTCTGGGACTTTTGGGTATCTCGCTTCCTGATCGGATGTAAGGAAAAATAGGGACGTCACCTATTTTTTATCGAAAACAAACCACAAAAAATAGGTGACGTCCCTATTTTCCACCGATCCCAAGCACTCTCTAATTCGAGGAGATAAATGTTCGATTCGTTTAAGATCTACACAGGCCAGGCTATCGATCTCGAAGAGACTTATAAGACTCTTACGCAACTGGGCTATAAGCGCGTAAGCGGTATAAGTGTGGAGGGTGACTTTAGCGTGAAAGGCGAGAGTATATACATATTCCCTAACACCTTTGAATATCCGCTGCGTATCGAGCTTGAGAACAGTACAGTGCATGCGTTACGCAGCATAGACCTGCTTTCTTACAGATCTATCTCCAGCCATAATATGTGTATGATCATACCGATCAAAGGAATGCTGCGTAAGCGCAGATATAGCCCGCGGATGGCAAAGGGTAGCCATCCGATCGATTCTTTTGTAGACATAGAACCGTCAGACTATGTAGTTCATATAGAGTACGGAATAGGCAGATACCTGGGTCTTGAGCGGGTAGAGACCAAGAGTGGTCCGGAGGACCACATGGTCATTGAGTACAAAGGCAATGACAGGGTCTTTGTACCGTTCGAGGACCTGAACAAGGTACAGAAGTATATATCGTTTACAAAGAGACCCGCGAGGTTACACAAGATCGGATCCAGGACATGGTTGAGGATGAAGGAAAAGGCAAAGAAAGGCGCAACAAGAGTAGCCATTGATATCCTCGATATGCAGGCTAAAAGGAAGATGCTTCTCGGATTCAGCTATTCGCCGGACACGGATTGGCAGTCCAAGTTGGAAGCCTCTTTTCCCTACAAAGAGACGAACGACCAGATCAAAGTTACCGATGAGGTTAAGCGCGATATGGAGAGAGCCGTGCCAATGGACCGCTTATTATGTGGCGACGTGGGGTATGGGAAGACCGAGGTTGCATTAAGAGCAACATTCAAGGCCGTTATGGATAACAAGCAGGTGGCTATCCTGGTTCCTACAACGATCCTGGCCGAACAACACTATACCACGTTCAGTAAGAGGATGCGGGATTTTCCGGTTAATATTGAAATACTATGCAGGTTCAAGACGAAGGCTGAGCAGGGGAGCATTATCGAATCCCTGATGGCGGGCTCAGTTGATATCATAATAGGCACACACAGGCTCCTTTCCGGGGACGTGGCTTTTAAGGACCTGGGTCTTGTGATAATTGACGAAGAACAGCGGTTTGGCGTTAATCATAAAGAGAAATTGAAGAGGTTAAGGCTCGTTGTCGATGTGCTCACCCTGACGGCTACGCCCATTCCGAGAACGCTTTACCTCACGCTCATGGGCGGAAGAGATATATCTGTAATCGACACGCCGCCCCTCGAGAGGCAGCCGGTTAAAACCCTTATAGCCAGATTCGACAATAATGTCGTAAAAGAGGCTATACAAAACGAGATCGATAGAAAAGGCCAGGTATTCTTTATTAACAACAGGATACTGGGGATAGAGAAGATATGCCAGCGCCTCAGGCGTATGTTTCCGGAATTGAGAATAGAGATTGCCCACGGGAGGATGCGTGAAAAAGATCTCGAAAAGATCATGGGGGACTTTATAAGGGGCCAGATCGATGTCCTTGTTTGCACAACGATCATTGAGTCCGGGATAGATATCCCAAACGCTAACACGATACTGATAAATAATGCGGATACATTCGGCCTGGCGGATCTCTATCAATTAAGGGGCAGGGTAGGCAGGTTTTCAAAAAGAGCTTTCTGCTATCTTCTCGTGGATAACATTGAAACCTTGACCGGTGACGTGCAGAAACGTCTCCATACGATAAAGAGATACCAGGAGCTCGGGTCCGGCTTCAAGATCGCGATGCAGGATCTCGAGCTGCGCGGAACGGGTAATCTGCTCGGAACGGAGCAGTCCGGCCATATAGAATCTGTCGGATTCGATTTATACTGCAGGCTGCTCAAAAACGCCATAGAAACTCTCACAACGGATGAAGGAAAATAGGGACGTCACCCATTTTTTATCGAAAACAAACCACAAAAAATAGGTGACGTCCCTATTTTCCTATGCCGACAATTTGCTTGCGTATACTATCATATCGTGATAATATAACAGGACGAACAATAGGAAGAATCCGCAAAAAACAGGATAAAAGAATGAAACACCATAATGCAGTTTTAATGCTTTTAACAATCGCGATTATTGTGAGCCATGGTTGCGCAGGGCGGGGAGAAAAGGACGTTCTTGCGCGCATAGACAAGAAACACGTCATCAGGCTCGATGAGTTTGAGGGTCGCATAGAGAAACTACCCGAGCGATATAGGGATATTATAAATAAGAACAAGAAAGAGTTTCTCGATGAGGTTATAGTAGATGTCCTTTTGTATAATGAGGCTCTCCGGAAGGGTCTTGAAAAGGATAAAGATGTTAAGGCGGTAATGAAAGAAGCGTATAAGAAGATCGTAATAGCGCGCCTGCTTAAGGATGAGGTTGAGGATAAGATAACCGTTGGCCAAAATGATATCGAAGATTATTACAACGCAAACAAGACAGAGTTTACAACGCAGGAGTTGCGTCGCGCTTCCCACATACTCGTCAGGACCGAAAAAGAGGCAAGAGATATACTGGTGGAGCTCTCCAACGGCAGGAACTTCGAGGACCTGGCCCGCGCGCGCTCTATAGATCCCACTTCAAGTGTTGGCGGAGATATTGGCTATTTTACGCGACGTCAGCTGGTTCCCGAGATAGATGAGGCTTCATTCAATATGGAGACAGGCGAGATATCCGACATCATAAAGACTAAGTTCGGTTATCATATACTGAAGATCACCGAGACGAAGGAGCCGCACATAAAAGAGCTGGGAGAGGTGAGCGACGCCATAGAAGAGTCGCTAAAGCGCGTAAAGAAGAAGATGGTCTTCAATGATTTTGTGAACGGGCTTAAAGAGAAAGCTCAAATAACTATCAATGACGATCTTCTGGATACCATATCAGAAAGTAAAAACCCCGACAAATGATCATGCCTTGCGTACTTAAGCGCCTGGTAGCGGTAGGCGCCATAATAGTCATATTCTCATCACTGACCGGTCACGCGGAAGTTGTTGATAAGATAGTAGTTATCGTAAATGATGAGATCATTACGCAGGGTGACATAGACAGCATCCTTATGCCCATCTACTGGCAGTATAAGGATCTTTACAGCGGCCAGGAGCTCGCTTCCAGGCTTGATGAAGCAAGGAGAAATGTCCTGCAGAAGATGATCCAGGACAAGTTGTTTCTTACAGAAGCACAGAAGAGGGGGATCGAGGTTGACGAGAAGAGCGTCCGTGAAAAGATAGATGAACTTAAGAAGCGCTTCTCTACAGAAGAAGATTTTAAGAATGCGCTTGCACGTGAGAACATGATGGAGAGCGAACTCGAGAAGAAATACAGGGAACGGATCATGATAGATACACTTGTTGAAAGAGAGATAAGAAGGAGGGTATCGGTTTCACCCAGTGAGGTCCTCGCTTATTATGATTTACATAAAGCAGATTACCTGAAGTCAAAAGAGATGAGGCTGAGATCTCTTCTTATAAAAGTCAACGAAACGCGCAATGAAGAGAGGGCTGAAAGATTTGCGAAGATAATATTGAGGCGTTTGAAAGAGGGGGGGGACTTTGCTCTCCTTGCCAGGAGATACTCTGATGGTCCGTACGCTGATGTAGGCGGGGATATGGGGTGGGTCCGGGAAGGGGAGCTTATGAAGCGAATTGATGAACTGGTGTTTAACATGGAAATCGGTGAGATATCGGGTCTACTTAAGACGGATCTCGGATTCCATATTTTCAAGGTTGAAGAGGTCGCTCCCGTGCACATGAGGGAATTTAATGAAGTCAAGGAGGATATCGAGAAGCTCCTTTTCGGTTCTAAGTCGGAAAAGAATCTAAAAGAGTGGCTTGAACGCATAAAGGAAGATGCGTACATCGCGTTCAGATAAAACTATAGCCGTTATTACCGCCGGAGACCCATCGGGCATTGGCTCAGAGATCATTTTAAGATCCATCAAAGACCCCTCAGTATTAAGCAAGATCACCCCTGTTGTTGTTGGTGACTACGATCTATTCTTAAGGACGGCAAAGACTCTTAAGATAGATGCCGGGCCCATAAGACCTCAAGACCCGGGCGGGTTCTCCATAAAACACTCCGGGATCAATTTTATCGATGTAAAGAACGTCTCTATGAAAAGCTTCCGCTTCGGTGTCACCGATGCCCACTATGGCAGGGCTTCCATCGACTACCTGAGATGCGGCGTATCTATCGTACAAAGCCATAAGAGCTCATTTCTTGTTACCGCTCCCATCAATAAAGCGTCTGTTAACAAAGCAGGATTCAAGTTCGCGGGGCATACTGAATATTTATCTGAGATGACAGGCGCCAAAAGGGTTACCATGATGCTGATAGGGGGCCCTCTCAAGGTTACTCTAGTTACAAGACATATCCCGCTTGGGGATGTTTCCGGGGCTATCACAAAAGATGGAATAGTGGGGACCGCAAGAAATACATATCATGCCTTGAAGGATCTATTCGGCATAAAGGATCCTGTTATTGGAGTTACGGGCGTTAACCCCCACTCCGGCGAGGAAGGGCATTTAGGCAGCGAGGAGAAAGAGATAATCGCTCCGGCGGTAAGACAGCTTAAGGGCCTTACAAAGAATGTGTTCGGACCCGAGCCATCCGATACGCTTTTTCATAAAGCTTACAAGGGCGAGGTTGACGCGGTAGTGTGCATGTATCACGATCAGGCCATGATACCTATCAAGATGGTAGCTTTTGATGTGGGGGTCAATTTAAGCATAGGTCTACCATTTATACGCACCTCGCCGGGTCACGGGACCGCATTCGATATTGCCGGTAGGGGCAAGGCCAACCCATCATCCATGATCGAGGCTATAAAGCTTGGAGCAAGGCTTTCTAAACCCCGTTAGAAACAATATTCTTAATATAGTAGAGAAAACAGTTTCTAACGGGGTAAAACCAAAAGAAGCGCATGCTGACAAAGACCGATCTCGAGATATTATGGAAGGAAGAGGGGTTCAGGCCTCGCAAAAGGTCCGGGCAGAATTTTCTTATCGATAATAATGTCAAGGATAGGATCTTAAGGCACGTGGACATTAAAAAGGAAGATACTATTATCGAGATCGGTCCCGGATTTGGAGAACTTACGTCCGGTTTAGCGAAAAGAGCCGGCAAAGTTATAGCGGTAGAGAAGGACGCAAGAGTTGCCGATCTGCTGAAGAGGAGAGTGGGCTTACCGGAAAACGTCTCACTTCTGAACGAGGATTTCCTGGATATAGACATAGCGAAAATAGCCGGGGCCGGGAGGATCGTTGTATACGGAAGCCTACCTTATTACATCACAAGTCCCATAATCGAGAAATTGTTTGACAGCATATGTCATATAAAGGAGATCTATATAGTGGTTCAGAGAGAAGTTGCCGCAAGGATATCGGCAAAGCCGGGATCAAAGGCAATTGGACGGCTAAGTCTTTACGTGCAGTATTATACCGAGGCGCGCTATCTTTTTAAGATAGGAAGAAGATCCTTCTATCCGGTGCCTATGGTGGATTCCGCGTTAATCAGGCTGAAGGTTTTATCCGGCCAGGAGCGAGCAACTTGCGGCAGGGGGGCTGACGTTTCGAATGAAGATCTATTTTTTGAGATCATCAAGAAGGCGTATGGCCAGAGAAGGAAGATCATTCTCAATTCTCTGGCAAAGGTAGTTTCGGACAAGGAGAGCCTGACAAGGATATTAAGCATGGCTGATATAGATCCTAATGCCAGGGCCGAAAATATTACATTACAGGAATTTGCGCGCATAACAAACCTCGTTGACAACCTCGCTGACAAGCGTTGACAAGAATATTTATATATGGTAATTTAAGCCTAACATGACAAAGCAAGCGCCCATTGACCCGGAGATCGTAAAGCATGTAGCCAGGCTTTCGAGAATAGCTTTGACAGAAGCCGAGGTGAAATCTTACAGTGATCAGCTTTCTGTTATCCTGAATTATATAAAGAAGTTAGCTGAGATCGATACCCGCGGCACCCCGCCAACGAGTCACCCTCTGGAGAGTCTCAAGAATGTGTTTAGAGAGGATGTCGTAAAGGATTCGCTGTCTCCGGAGAAGGCTCTTATTAATGCCCCCAAAAGAAAGAACGACTATTTTAGCGTACCCAGGATAATTGAGTAGAATTTTGATTATTACTGACCGGATATGATCAAGACATACTTAGACAAGATAGATTCCACAAATAAGAGACTTAACGCCTTTGTATACGTTGACAAAAAGAAGGTCCTCGAGCGCGAGAAGCGCCATGTGACTGCCGGTTTTTCAAAAGGGAAAGCATGTGTGCCCGTAGCGATCAAAGACAATATATGCGTTGACGGTGAACCCACCACGTGCGGTTCCAGGATATTGGAGAATTTTAAACCTCCCTATGATGCGACCGTTGTAAAGAAGCTAAAGGAGGCAGGATTCATCCTGATAGGAAAGACGAATATGGATGAATTCGCGTTCGGGTCATCCTGCGAAACATCCTGTTATGGGCCTACGCGAAACCCCTGGGACCTCGATAGGATCCCGGGAGGATCGAGCGGTGGCTCCGCTTGCGCAGTTGCTGCCGGCCTTACCCCAATGGCTCTCGGTTCCGACACAGGCGGCTCTATAAGGCAACCTGCCGCCCTGTGTGGCGTTGTAGGCATGAAGCCGACGTACGGCAGGGTATCGCGGTACGGACTTATCGCTTTTGCCTCAAGTCTGGACCAGATCGGCCCCATTACAGGGAATGTCACGGATTGCGCGTCTCTTCTTAATGCTATATCCGGATACGATAATAAGGATTCCACATCTGCGGATATTGGCGTTCCGGATTTTACAGCATCGCTTACGAATACCGTCAAGAAGTTGCGTATAGGTATTCCAAAGGAGTATTTTACACAAGGTGGCATCGATAAGGATGTGGAGAAGGCGATAGCCCGGGCTCGTGTCATTTTTCATGATCTGGGAGCAGAGCTTGTAGATATCAGCCTGCCCCACACGGACTATGCCGTAAGCTGCTATTATATAATAGCGCCCGCTGAGGCAAGTTCTAATCTCTCTCGCTTCGATGGCGATCACTATGGCTTAAGGGTTGACGCCGACACTGCTTTGGAGATGCATATAAAGACGCGCACCGAGGGTTTCGGAGCTGAAGCCAAGAGGAGGATCCTTCTCGGAACATATTCCCTGTCAAGCGGCTACTACGAGGCTTATTACCTAAAGGCTATGCGTGTTAGGACCAAGATAAAGAACGACTTTGCCGAAGCTTTCAAACTATGCGATGTTATATTGACCCCGACCTCTCCAACGGCAGCTTTCAAGCTGGGAGAGAGGGTGGATGATCCGCTCAGCATGTATATGTCCGATATCTTTACTATTCCGGCGAACCTGGCCGGCATACCGGGGATATCAATACCCTGCGGGTTTACAGGGGATACGGGGCTACCGATCGGATTGCAGCTTCTCGCTAAGCCCTTTGATGAAGAGACGCTTCTGCGAGCGGCGTATACATTCGAACAGAATACGGACTATCATAAGAAGAGGCCTAAGATATAGCATATAGCGAATAGCGTATAGCGGATAGGTTAGAAGGATAGACCTTTCTGAAACGTAAAATACTAACCTATACGCTATCCGCTAAACGCTATACGCTAGAAGTTAGTATCTAACTATGCCAAAATACGAGACCGTAATAGGCCTGGAAGTTCATGTTCAGCTTTCTACAAATAGCAAGATATTCTGCTCTTGTACCGCGAAATATGGATTGCCGCCGAACAGTGCCACCTGTCCGGTCTGTCTTGGGCTTCCGGGCGTTCTCCCTGTCCTAAATGATAAAGTATTTCGTTTTGCTATTATGACTGCGCTGGCGCTAGATTGCAAGATACGGGATGTTATAAAATTTGACAGGAAAAATTATTATTATCCGGATCTTCCCAAGAATTACCAGATATCGCAATTTGACAAACCGCTCGCTTTTGACGGTAGCATTGCGGTAGAACAAAACGGCGAAGCGAAGACCATAAGGATAAAACGCGTGCATCTTGAAGAGGATGCCGGTAAGCTTATGCATGATGCCGGCAAGGGTGTGAGCTACATGGATTTCAACAGAACAGGCGTGCCGCTTATGGAGATCGTAAGCGAACCCGATATTAGGTCGCCCGAGGAAGCGAGTATCTACCTCCAGGACCTAAAAGCGATACTGCTTTATCTCAAGGTTTCAGACTGCAATATGGAGGAGGGGAGCCTCAGGTGCGATGCCAACATTTCAATGCGTCAGGCAGGGGAAGAGGGATTGGGGACTAAAGCGGAGCTTAAGAACATGAATTCTTTCAAGGCGGTGAGGGATGCCCTCTCCTATGAGGCTAAGAGACAGATCGATATCTTAGAGAAAGGTGGGCGCGTTGCTCAGGAGACGAGACTTTGGGATGAACAGGGGGCCGTGACTGCATCTATGAGATCGAAAGAAGAATCCCATGACTACAGGTATTTTCCGGAACCGGACCTGGCTGCGTTTACTGTCAGCAAAAGCGAGATAGAAGCGATAAGGAGCTCGTTGCCCGAACTTCCTAAGGCAAAGAGGAAGCGTTTCATGGATTGCTATGCATTGAGCCCGTACGACGCAGATCTTCTCTCGCGCGACATGGAGATTGCGCGCTTCTTTGAGGAGGCTGTAAAGCTATGCAATAAACCGAAAGAGACGGCCAATTGGATATTGGGTGCTGTAACGAACATGCTGAAAGAAAAGAGAATAACCATCAAAGAGGCTCGATTTAAACCTGCCCACCTTGGAGAGCTTGTTGAATTGATCGCAACAGAGGAGATAAGCGGAAAGATGGGGAAGAAGATTCTGCGCGATGCATTCGACACGGGGTCTTCGCCCGTGGAATTGGTGCGCAGGGGGGATCTTAGGCAAATTAAGGATAATGGCGAGTTAGCCTCGGTCATTGAAAGCGTACTTGCGGAGAACAGGAGATCTGCCTGTGATTACGCTAATGGCAAGAAGAATGCTATAATGTTTTTGGTGGGGCAGGTCATGAAGAAGACCGGGGGAAAGGCTAACCCCGGCAAAGTTAATGAACTACTCAAAAGACGGTTGGAAGAGACCGGAAATTAATCCGGAGGGGAACAAGATGAATAAATTAGGATCACACGCTGTTAAGGTCGCTGTTTGCATTATCATGATGCTGAGCGGTTCTATTCATTCGAGATGCGCCGCGGATGGCACGCGTGATGCGGATGGAGAATTGTATAAGCAGATCGAGCTATTATCAGACACCATATCCATCGTTCAGGCGGATTACGTAGAGGAGATTGAGCCACAAAAGCTTGTGTATGGCGCGCTAAAAGGTATGCTCTCTTCACTTGATGGATACAGCCAGTTCATGGACCCGGATAGCTTTAGGGAGATGAATATAGAAACGAAGGGAGAATTCGGCGGATTGGGTATCGAGATCGGTGTGCGGGACGGCGTTCTTACCGTGATCGCCCCGATGGACGGTACCCCCGCCCAGAGAGCCGGACTTAAATCCGGAGACAAGATCGTAAAGATAAGCGGCGAACTGACAGAGGGTGTTACGCTCATTGAAGCCGTCAAGAAGCTAAGGGGAAAACCGAAGACGACGATCGATCTTACGATCTTAAGGGAAGGCGAAGAGAAGTTGCTTGATTTTACGATTGAACGAAGTATTATTAAATTGAATAGCATAAAGATGGCTAAGATGCTCGAGGGTATGATCGGATATATAAAGATAGTAGAGTTTCAAAGAAAGACAGAAAGCGACCTGGAAAAACATCTCTCGGACTTTAAGAAAGAAGGTGTGCTGGGCCTGATATTAGATCTCAGGAACAATCCGGGCGGACTCCTGGATGCCGCGGACGGCGTTTCTGATAAATTTCTTGATAAGGACAAAGTTATAGTATTATTAAAAGGACGCATACCGAAGCAGAATAAGGTATTCAAATCTTCCGGTAAGAATAACTTTACCGATTTTCCCATGGTAGTCCTTGTCAATAAGGGCTCCGCAAGCGCTTCCGAAATAGTAGCAGGGGCCATACAGGATAATAAGAGGGGGATCATCCTTGGGACTACGACATTCGGCAAGGGATCGGTCCAGACCGTGGTCCCTTTAAGTGACGGCTCGGCAGCCAGGATCACTACGGCCGCCTATTACACCCCTAGTGGGCGATCTATAACGGATAAGGGTATAATCCCTGATGTGGAAGTCGAACTTATAGAGGAGCCTGAGATCAAGGAGAAGGAGGATGTCTTCAAGAAGCTGAAGAAGGATAAGCCTATAGAGACCGGTGATGTTATGTACGATAACCAGATCAGGACAGCGATAAGTTTGCTCAAGGGCATGTTACTCTATAAGGATAGAATATAGTTTCATAAAGTAGATAGTAGCAAGTAGAGAGAGTCTTTCTCGCCCCGTTAGAAATTGTAAATTTCTAACGGGGCTCGCTACTTGCTACTCTCTACTCGCTACTTATCTCTTATGGATATTTGTTTTTTACTGTTGGAAATTATAAAAAAATAAGGTATACTAAAACGTGATAACGTTAGGCATAGAGACATCGTGTGATGAGACGGCCGCAGCTATCGTTCACAGGAAGAGGATCCTATCAAGCGCGATCTCATCAAGTGTGCCTCTTCATGAAAAATATGGGGGGGTAATACCCGAGATAGCATCACGATTTCACGTTGAATATATAAATCGGGTTACTAAAAAGGCCTTGAAAAAGGCAAGAAGAACGCTTAGAGATGTGGAATTGATAGCAGTGACAGAGGAACCCGGACTCCCGGGTTCATTGCTGGTGGGCATGTCATTTGCCAAAGCGCTATCAAGCGCGCTTGATATACCTCTTATACGCGTAAATCATCTACTCGCGCATATATTTGCGAATTTCCTGATCGGACACAAGGCAAAGATCAGCTTTCCGTTCGTGGGCGTTGTTGTTTCGGGCGGGCACACAAACATATTTGTTTGTAGATCTTTTAAAGATATCGAGATCATAGGACGGACAAGAGACGATGCGGTCGGGGAGGCCTTTGATAAGGTCGCAAAGATCATGGGTATCGGATACCCGGGTGGTCCTAAGATAGAGAGGGCTGCGAGGCTTTTCATAGGCAAAGGGATCGATCTACCGCGTTCCTATTTAGAAAAAGATTCTTTTGACTTTAGCCTAAGCGGGATAAAGACCGCGGTTTTGTATCGCACAAAAGGAAGAAGAATATCCGGAAGGGAGATCTCAAGGATTGCCTGGTCATTTCAAGAGGCCGTATTTGAGGTGCTTATCGAAAGAATAACAAGGGCATGCGAGAAGTTCAAGATAGATGAGGTGTTGTTGGGAGGCGGAGTGATATCGAACGGGAGATTGCGTACAAAGTTTGAGCGCGTGCAAAGAACGACCGGGTACAAATTCTTCTATCCGCCGCTTTCATTGTGTCTTGACAATGCGGCGATGGTTGCCGGTTTGGGCGAGGAGCTATTTAGTAATAATTAGATTAGCGCATATCGATTAGCGAATAGTTTTTAGCGAAGAAGGCGCTACGTGATATAATCGCGAGAAGCTAATCGCTGTCAAAGGAGGGAAGCCATGAGAAGAAGACAAGATGCAGAGCCTAAAGAGAAGATCCTGGATGTGGATGCCAGCATGCAGGGAACGCTGACTTTTAAGGATCCCGTTAATATGAGAATAAACGGTAAATTCGAGGGGAAGCTTGAGATGAAGGGTACGCTTGAGATCGGTGAGAACGCGGTTGTGAACGCGGATATAAACGGTGAGTCCATTACGGTTTCAGGCAGGGTTAACGGAGATATTAAGGCGCAAAGGGTCAGTCTGGCAGCACCCGGGTGCGTTATCGGCAACATAAAGACTCAGGTGCTAAGTGTAGCCGAAGGTGCAATTTTAGAGGGCCAGATCAACATGATGCCGAAAGGCGCCGGGCTACGGGAAGATGGCGGGCTCTTGTCTATTGACGAAGTCGCCAAATACCTGGAAGTGGATACGCATGTTGTGCTGGAGTGGGCTGATACCGGGAAGCTTCCAGCCACCAAGGATGGCTCCAGGTGGAAATTTGAAAGATCTAAAATAGAAGATTGGCTTACCAGCGAGAGAATTAAATAAGCTGTCAATGCGGAAAGTGTAAAGAAGATGCCAGAAAAGTTATTAACCCTCAGCGAAACGGCGGATGTACTGGGGATCTCCGAAGAGATCATAAGGAAGCTCGTTGAGACCGGAGAGCTGCCTGCATACAGGATCGGCGGTAAATTCCTGCGATTTCGTAAAGAACAGATAGAGGCTATCAGGGATGAGGTACCGCGTAGGCTTGCCGAAAAACAGCGGCAGCAAAGGACAAGAAGGGTTGCCAGGGGTAGAGAGGGTGCTGTGAGCCTGCAATCACCCCTTGACAGTGTCCTGGATTTCTTCTATTTTAATGACTTCTATCTGATCGCAGCCGGCATAATCATTCTCATATTGTGGGTAATTTTAAAGTATTGACCAAAGCAGGACAGGTCATGAAAAAACTGTTTATAATGATAACATATTTAACGTGTTGCTGCGCTATAGCTTATTGCGATACAGTAGCCCTTAAAGATGGTAAAATGATAAAAGGTATTATTGTCGAGGATTTCGAAGATAGGGTGGTTATATCTACCTACGAAGGCGAGAAGACCGTTCTAAAAGCGGACATGTCAAAGATGGTATACGATCTTGCTGAACAGAATTTTGTTGCGCTTGGAGATTCATACCTGGCACAGGACGCATACCAGAAGGCTTACTTCTATTATCAGAAGGCGTTGGAGGTTAATCCGGATCACAAGGCCGCGCGTGATAAGATGAATTATGTGATGGGTTATGTATATCGGAGCTCGGAAAAGGAGAAGATAAGAGATGTAGCCAGGCGCCAGGAACTGGAGGACTGGCCTGTTCCGGAAGGCGGGGAAACGGATTACGAAAGTAGACTCGAAAAGCTCATTGGCATAGTATTGGTCGAGGAGGATAGTTTTTCAAAGATCGAGAGCGTAGTTAAAGAGTCCCCGGCCTATATGTCCGGACTAAGAGAAGACGATATCTTGATATCCGTGTGGGGCCGCTATACGCGTTATATACAGAAAGATGAGATCGTGCGGATCATGCTTGAGAAGAATATTGGCGAAATAAAAGTGGGTATCGAGCGAGATATTCTTATAAGAAGATGGGGGCCGGGTCGCTTCGGCCACAAAGAGATTATCGGAGGGGATCTGGATATTAAGTTTGACGGCCTCATTGTAACGGATATTGAATCGGGTGGTCCGGGGCATAAGTCGGGTCTTGAGGAGAATGATCTAATAGTTGCAATTAACGGGGAGTCTACACGCTACATGCCGTTAAAGGAAGTCATTAAGCGTATTATGGATAGCTGGGATAAGGATCTCAAATTTACCATCAGGCGCGATCTGACTATATGGAGGAGCTAAAATGGCCAAGATGTTATTACGCAGAAGGCGTTACTTTGTAAGATCCGGGTTTCAGCTAAAATACGTCGGTTTGATCCTGGCTGTCATGTTTCTGGGAACATTGATCACCGGTTACACCATATATGCGAATTCATGGTTGCTTTTAGGGGACAAGCTCGCGAACGTATATCCGCAGGGACGTCTTATTGCTATATTTAACGCGGTAAATACACGATTAGCTATTAATATGATCTTCGCTTTAGCGATATCATTTGGGATAGGCGTAATAGCATCTCACAAGATAGCCGGTCCTATATACAGGATGATAGCCTTTCTTCATAGCGTTACTGCTAATGACGATTACAGTAAACGGTTAGTCTTGAGGAAGGGAGACGAGCTTATGGACCTTGCTGAGGCGATCAATAGGCTGATCGTTAAACTTGATAGCGAAAAAAAGACTTGACACTTAGCTTTGCATGTGTTAATCTCTTCATGAATATCATTGCAACGTTCTGCTAGTAAAAGACATGCGTTATTCTCACCCTAGCTACCTGTGCATAATAACACTAATAGCACTTAGATGAATACAAGATAGCTGCGCGGGCGAAGGATCGAATATTCAAATCATATGCAAAAAGTCATACCCGGAAGATCATAATAATATAGAAAAAAAGCAAGAGACAGTAGACGGTAATACACAGAGTTAGATAAGCATGAAAAGACTCTTTTTAATAGACGGAAATTCATTTTGTTATAGGGCGTTCTACGCGATCAAGCACCTGACAAATTCCAAGGGGCAGGCTACGAACGCTGTATACGGATTTGGTACAATGCTTAAGAAGATCATTACCGATGAGAATCCGGATATGATGGCCGTTGCCTTTGATCTGAAAGAGCCGACTTTTCGTCATAAAAAATTTGAGGATTATAAGATAACGCGAAAACCGATGCCAGATGATCTTAAAAGTCAAATGCCCCTTATAAAGAGGCTTGTGAAGGCGTACAACCTGCCCATATACGAGCTAGCCGGGTACGAAGCCGACGATATACTTGCAACACTTGCAAAAAGGGCTGAGGGAAAGAGTATCGATACATTCATAGTAACGAGCGATAAGGACGCTTTTCAGCTTATAGGCCCGCATATAAAAGTATACAATCCGCAAAAGGAGGGGCTTGTTTACGACAGAGAGGATGTGGTTAAGAGATACGGGGTGGAACCGGAAAGGATGACGGATCTTATGGCCTTAATGGGCGACACATCGGACAATATACCGGGTGTACCCGGTATTGGCGAAAAGGGGGCCATAGAACTTATGAAGCAGTTTAGCAGCCTGGAAGAGCTCTTGAAAAATACAGGTGCCGTTAAGAGCCAGTCGCACCGAAAGAAGATAGAAGAGTCCAGGGATCTTGCGATAATGAGTAAGGAGCTTGCTACCGTTGATAAGGATGTTCCGTTAGTGGTGGACTTTGGAGATCTTATTTTAAGGGAGCCTGATAGAGATCAGCTGATAGAGCTTTTTAAGGAGCTCGAGTTTAGAAGTCTTTTAAAAGATATGCTTAAGCAGCCGGCAGAAGAGAAGAGCTATCATCTGGTAGATTCAATGGAAGCGTTCACAGAATTGATCGATGCATTAAAGGGTTGCAAAAGATTTGCATTCGATTTCGAGACGACGCAGACCGACCCGATGCGTGCCCGTGCGGTAGGGGTATCTTTTTGTTGGAAGCAGTGCGTAGCATACTATATCCCCTTGAATGCGCTGAAGGGCATTTCCCGGAGTTTCGTTATAAAGGAGCTAAAGCCCATCTTTGAGAATGAGAAGATCAAGAAGATCGGTCAGAATATAAAGTACGATCTACTGATACTTAAGAATCTTGGCATAGCGGCGAAAGGGACCGAGTTCGATACCATGCTGGCGTCATATCTCTTAAACCCTTCCAAGTCCAGACATAATTTGAGCGAGATCTCTTTCGAGTACCTCGAACGAACGCTCGGCTCAATAAAGGATCTTATCGGCAAAGGGAAAAGCGCCATAACGATGGATATGGTTGACGTGGGCAAAGTTCGTGACTACTGTTGCGAAGACAGCGATGTGACGTTTACTCTAAGTAGCATCCTTAAAAAAAGCATGGCGGAAAAGGGTCTTAAAGATCTATTTTATAGTGTTGAGATGCCGCTTATAGATGTATTGACGGATATAGAATGGTGGGGAGTGAGTATCAATGCAGCATATCTTAAGGAATTGTCGCGGGATATGGAAAAGGAGATAAAGAAGCTTCAGAGGTCAATCTATGTTCACGCAGGAGAGACCTTTAATATCAACTCTCCAAAGCAGCTCCAGGGCATACTCTTTGAAAAATTGAAGATGCCGGTTATAAAGAGAACAAAAACAGGCGCTTCGACCAATGAGGAGGTTCTAAAAGTTCTTTCTGAACAAGCCGAGCTCCCAAAGGAGATACTGCGGTACAGGGCGCTTGCTAAACTTAAATCTACATATGTTGATAGCCTTCCGGACCTTATAAACCCGAAGACAGGACGCATACATACGTCCTTTAACCAGACTGTCACTGCAACAGGCCGGCTCTCCTCAAGCGGACCCAATTTGCAGAATATTCCCGTAAAGACGGAGATGGGAAGGAAGATACGCAGGGCCTTCATTGCGGGCAATACTTCTCAGGTTATATTGGCAGCGGACTACTCACAGATAGAACTGCGAGTTTTAGCCCATCTATCCGCGGATAAGAACCTGATCGAAGCATTTGCCGAGAACAAAGATATACACGTATTTACCGCTTCCTTGATATACGGGTTACCGGAAAAGGATGTAACGCCCGAAATGCGAAGTGCGGCAAAGACTGTAAATTTTGGTATTATTTATGGCATGAGCGCTTACGGTCTTTCGCGAGATCTCGGTATAGATGTTTTAGAAGCTTCGCGGTTCATCGAATCCTACTTTGAAAGATACCCCGGCATTAAGGACTATTTTAATGAGAAGATAAGCGAAGCAAAGACGCACGGTTTTGTCACAACGATCCTGGGCCGGAGACGATATATACCTGAGATAAGCAGCTCAAATACCGCCGTCAAGAACTTCGCGGAGAGAACAGCAGTGAATACCCCCATACAGGGGTCTGCGGCGGACCTGATAAAGTTGGCTATGATAAAGATTCATAAGGGTTTGAGTAACTATAGGGCGAAGATGATCATGCAGGTACACGATGAACTTGTATTTGAAATTGATAAAAAATCTTTAACAAAGTTTAGCGGATTCGTAAAGACGAATATGGAACATGTGTTAGATTTGAAAGTTCCTATAACTGTAAGCCTGGAGTCGGGCCCGAACTGGCTTGATATGGAGAAGGTAGAATGTTGATCGGTGTGACAGGAGGGTTCTGCTCAGGCAAAACAACGGTTTCAACATTCTTTAAACAGCTTGGCGCACAGGTCATCGATGCGGATAAAATCGTCCACATGCTCTATCGGGATAACGGTAAGGTAAAAAACTTAATACTGAAAGAGTTTGGAAAGTCTGTCTTTTCTAAGAAGGGCGTTGACAGGAAGAGACTTGCTGCCGTTGTCCTTAGAAGCAGAAGAGAGCTAAAGAGACTTTGCGATATAGTCCATCCGGTTGTTATCAGGGAGATAACCGCAATGGCAAAGAGGTCCACTAAGCATGTTGTAGTGGTCGACGCCGCGCTGCTTATCGAGACGAAACTGGCGGGAACCTGTGATGTTGTGGTAGTGGTAAAGGCCGGCTTAAAGAGACGACTGAATAATTGTTTAAACAAAGGGTATGCCAGGCGCGATCTTTTTAAAAGGCAAGCGCTTCAACTTCCTTTAAAAGAGAAGCTAAAAGCGGCGGATCACATTATTGATAACAATGGTACAAAGAGCGATTTAAAGAAAGAGGCGGTGAAGATATGGGCAAAACTAACCAAGGAGAGCTAATTATGCAGAATATCGATATAGAAAAACTGAAGGAAATGGGTGTGGCAGAACTTAACAAGGTGGCAAAGGGCCTTAAGATCGACGACCCGGCCGGTCTTAAAAAGCAGGACCTGATCTACAAGATCCTGAAAGCAAAGACCGAAAAGGAGGGACTCATCTTTGGAGAGGGTGTACTCGAGATATTGCCCGATGGTTTCGGGTTTCTGAGAAGCCCGAAGTACAACTATCTGCCATGTCCGGATGACATCTATATATCGCCCTCCCAAATTAGGAAATTCAGTCTGCGTACCGGTGATACGGTAAGCGGCCAGATAAGGCCGCCTAAGGAGGGCGAGCGGTATTTTGCTCTTCTTAAGGTTGAGGCTGTGAACTTTGAAGATCCGGAAACCGCTAAGGATAAGATCCTGTTCGATAACCTGACCCCGCTCTATCCGAATGAGAGGTTTGTGCTTGAGACGACAGCCGATGATCTCTCGATGAGGGTAATGGATCTGCTAACGCCAATAGGCAAAGGGCAGCGCGGGATGATCGTCGCGCCACCATACAGCGGTAAGACGGTACTCTTGCAGAAGTTCGCAAACAGCATAACAACGAACTACCCGGATGTCGTTCTCATAGTGCTTTTGATAGATGAGAGGCCCGAGGAGGTTACCGATATGATCCGGTCAGTTAAGGGCGAGGTCGTAAGTTCAACGTTCGATGAGCCGGCTGAGAGGCATCTCCAGGTAGCAGAGGTCGTGCTGGAAAAGGCAAAGCGCCTTGTTGAGCACAAAAGAGATGTCGTGATACTCTTAGATTCTATAACGAGGCTGGCAAGGGCCTACAATGCTGTGCTTCCGCATTCAGGGAAGATCCTCTCCGGCGGTGTGGACTCAAATGCGCTTCATAAACCTAAGAGATTCTTTGGCGCCGCCAGGAATATCGAAGAAGGCGGGTCGCTCACTATCATGGGAACAGCCCTTGTAGATACCGGTTCCAGGATGGATGAAGTAATTTTCGAGGAATTTAAAGGAACGGGTAACATGGAGCTGCAGCTGGACAGGTCACTTTTCCAGAGAAGGGTATATCCTGCCATTGAGATAAAGAAATCCAATACAAGGAAAGAAGAGCTTCTTGTTGAAGATAATGAACTGAAGAAGATATGGCTTATGAGAAAGGTCCTGAATGACCTGAATTCCGTAGAAGCAATGGAGCTTCTAATAGAGAAACTCAGGAAAACAAAGTCTAATAAAGAGTTTTTAAAAACGCTTAACAAATAACCTCACACTTGCGCGCTACTTTGACGAATACTTACGTATTCGGCTACGTAGAAGCTGAAAGTGTGAGGAATGCTCGAAAGGAGAGAGTAATGAAAGAGAAGATACATCCACAATACAAAGAGGCGACCATTGTATGCGCATGCGGTACAACAATCGAGACAAGGAGTACAAAACAGAACATTCACGTTGAAATATGTTCTAAGTGCCATCCTTTCTTTACGGGCAAGCAGAAGCTTATTGATTCGGCAGGCAGGGTAGATAAGTTCTTAAAAAGGTTCGAGAAACGAAAAGAGCCGAAGGTAAAGTCGAAGGACACAGAGAAAGCCGCAAAGAAGGATAAGGGCGTCGATACTCTGGAGGATGCTCTTAAGAAAAAGGATTTAATGGTGGAAGATAGAAAGCCGAGCATTGCGGACCCAGAGGCTAGCAGAGAGCAGGATCAGGGGAAGAAAGAGACAGGAGATAATGCATAAGAATCTTGAAGAGAAACTGAATAGATTTGAAGAACTTCAGGGACTTGTTGCAGATCCCAAAGTCATAGAGAGACCGCTTGAGTATAAACGTTACACAAAAGAGCTCTCGTCTCTTGCTAAACTTGTTTCAAAGTATAAAGAGTATTGTAAGATCGAGGAAAATATAAAAGAACTTCAAACTATGGCGAACGATACGAATTCTGAAGATGATTTTTTAGCATTGGCAAAGGATGAGATAGGCGCGCTCGTTTGCAGAAGATCTCTTCTTGAAAAAGCGATCGAAGAAGAGCTGCTCGAAAAGGACGAAGATGCGGGAAAAGACACGATAATGGAAATACGACAGGGTACGGGCGGAATGGAGGCGGCGCTCTTTGCTGCTGATCTATTCAGAATGTACTCGAAATACGCGGTGAAGAAGAATTGGAAGATCGAAGTCATATCCGCAAGTCAAACTGAGAAGGGTGGCTTTAAAGAGGTGATATTCTCCGTACTTGGAGAAGAAGTCTATGGAAGGCTTAAGCTTGAAAGCGGGACCCACAGGGTCCAGCGAGTTCCCATAACCGAGTCGAGCGGTAGGATACACACTTCGGCAGCAACGGTTGCTGTGATGCCCGAAGCCGATGAGGTAGATGTGGACATAAGGACGCAGGACCTCCGAATTGACGTGTTTCGCTCTGGTGGCGCAGGAGGTCAGCATGTCAATGTTACCGACTCCGCAGTTAGGATCACACACCTGCCTACCGGGCTTGTAGTTAGTTGCCAGGATGAAAGATCGCAGTACAAGAATAAGGCAAAGGCGCTCCGGGTTCTTCGTGCGAGGCTTTTTGATAAGATAAAGCAAGATCGCCAGAAGAAGATCTCGCAGGACAGGAAGAAGCAGGTTGGTTCCGGCGATAGATCCGAAAAGATAAGAACGTATAATTTTCCTGACAGGAGGATAACGGACCATAGGATAGGATTTACTGTGCACAAGTTGGAAGCTGTTTTAAACGGAGACCTGGACGAGATATTAGACGCTCTTGTTGAAGCGGATAGAAAAGCGAGGATGAACAGGGCATGAAGACAGCTTACTTTATGGATTTTGAGCTTGATACAGGTGGGGGCGCCTTTTTTCCCAGGCCTGAGACGGAACTGCTTGTTGAGAAGGCGGTGGAGCTTCTTTCCGATCTTGAAGAAGACGGTACGCCGCGCAGGATACTGGACATTGGGACAGGATCCGGGAACATAGCAATAAGTTTGACAAAATATATGCCCTCAAGTAGAATAGTGGCTTTGGATATTTCTGAGTCCGCGCTGCGCAGCGCCATAGCCAATGCCGTGAAATACGGGTGCGAAAATAGGATCGATTTCATTAGGAGCGATCTTTTTTGTAATGTTAATAGCAGGTATAAAGGTTTCTTCGATCTTGTAGTTTCGAATCCACCTTATGTAGGTCTTCGGGATTTTGACAGCCTTTCATCCGAAGTCAAACAGGATCCGTATATAGCTCTCTTTGGCGGTAAGGATGGATTGGATATTTACAAAAAACTTGTAAAGGAAGCGCCTTCGTTCATGAAACTTGGCGCCAGGCTCATTTTAGAGATCGGATACGATCAGGGCCAGGCCGTAGCGGAACTCTTGAGTGGAACGGGCTCTTTTACCGATATAGCATTGAATAAGGATTATTCAGGGATTGATAGGATAATAAGCGCCAGGAAGATCTAGGTAAAGTTATGGACAAACTGGTTATTGATGGCGGGGTAAGGCTAAAGGGTACGGTCAACATAAGTGGCGCTAAGAACGCAGCTTTACCAATAATGGCGGCTGCGCTACTGACTGACGAAACTTGTGTAATTAATAATGTACCGAGCCTCCGTGACGTCGATACAATGATAGAGATCCTCCGCGCCCTAGAAGTCAGGGTGGAGAGGAAAAAGGGAAGCATCTTTATATCCGGGAAGTGCAATAAGGTGCGCGCTCCGTACGACCTTGTTAGCACTATGAGGGCGTCCGTTTGCGTCCTGGGACCCCTGCTGGCAAAGAGAGGAAGCGCCGAGGTTTCATTCCCGGGCGGTTGTATAATAGGCCCACGGCCTATCGACCTGCATTTAAAAGGAATAGAGAGCCTCGGGGCGGAAATAAAGATAAGAGCAGGTTATATCGAAGCTAAGGCGAAGAAGCTCAGAGGCGCAAATATCTATCTTGGAGGACATTTTGGTTCCAGCGTTCTGGCTACTGCCAATACTATGATGGCGGCGACTTTGGCGGAAGGCACTACTATTATCGAGAACGCTGCATGCGAACCTGAACTTGTGGACCTGGCAAATTTCTTGATTTCGATGGGAGCCAGGATCGAAGGACACTCGACACCTACTATAAAAGTTAAGGGCGTTACTAAGCTTCATGGTACAAGTTACAATATTATACCGGATCGCATTGAAGCCGGGACCTATATGCTTGCAGGCATCATTACAGGAGGCAATATATTCCTGAAGAATGCAAGGCCGTCTCACCTTTTGGCTATTGTGGATAAATTGAGAGAGTGCGGCGCCTGCGTATCCGAATATAAGAACGGTATAAGGGTGGTGCGAAAAAGCAAAGCTAGAATAAGAGCGAGCGCCATTACGACTTTACCGTATCCGGGCTTTCCGACAGATATGCAAGCGCAGATGATGAGTTTGCTCTGTTTAGCAGATGGTATAAGTGTCATCACAGAAAAGATATATCCGGACAGGTTCATTCATGTAAGCGAGCTTGGCCGTATGGGGGCTCGCATTCTAATCGAAGGCCCAAGCGCGATAATAAGCGGGGTGCGTTCATTGAGCGGCGCGGATGTGATGGCATCGGATCTTCGGGCGTCGGCTGCCCTTGTACTTGCCGGTCTTGTCGGAAAAGGAAGGACTAACCTTCACAGGATATATCACCTGGATCGCGGATATGAAAAGTTGGAGGAGAAATTCAAAAGTATCGGTGCAAAGATTTGGAGAGAGAAGGAGTGAGGTTTATAACGTTACGAAGGACGATGGACGAAGGATGAAGGATGAATCGAAGGATAACTAATGATGGACGATGGATGACTTGCAATTACTCGTCTTTGCGAGGTGCCGTTAATAAGTGAGCGCACCGAAGCAATCTCAAACGAGCTCGAATGAGATTGCCTGCCTGCCAGTATATTTCGGGCAGGCAGGCTTCGGCACGCTCGGAAAATATCGGTGCCTCGCAAAGACGAGGTGAAATGAGATTGCCTGTCTGCCGGCAGGAGGCTCCGGCACGTTTCGAATAACAAGGTGCCTCGCAATGAGGCGAGGTGAAGGTGAAAAGAAGGAGAGTTAAAATATGGCTGTAGTATTGAGGCTAAAAAGGATGGGTGCCAATAAGAAACCGTTTTATCGTATCGTGGCTACTGAGAACACAAGTCCCAGGGACGGTCGTTTCATCGAGGAGATCGGGTATTACGATCCAAAGAAGAACCCCCCGGATGTAAATATCGATAAGGAGAGAGCGCTCCACTGGCTTAAGAACGGCGCCAAACCGTCTACGACTGTTAAGAGCCTTATTAAAAGGCAGGGAATAAAGTAGACTATAGACCATCATTTGTGTCCAAATGAGTTGTACCATATCGACTGAAATAGCGTTTTGACATTTGCAACTTTTTCATGATCGCTTTTCTCACATGTCATCCCCGCGCAAGCGGGGACCCAGGCGAGAGTTTAGTCTGGATTCCCGCTTGCGCGGGAATGACAAAAAGCTAATTTGGATAGCAATGATAGACCATGGACTATTGTCCATGACCATCGACCATAGTCAATGGTCTATAGTCTTCTAGAAATCACTATGAAAGTAGACATACTTACGTTATTTCCGAAGATGTTTGAGAATGTGCTTGGAGAGTCGATGCTAAAGATCGCCCAGAAGAAGAAGAAGGTTCGTATAAAGGTACACGACTTGAGAAGATGGGCTTACGATAGACACAGAACGGCCGATGACAGGACGTACGGGGGCGGGTCCGGGATGGTCATGAAGATCGAGCCGGTATACCGGGCGCTCTCATATATTTTGGGTGCCGAGAAATTTAGAAAGGTCATCTCTTCAAATTCGGGTACGAAGAGCATAAATATCGTTTTACTCACGCCTAAAGGCAAAGAGTTCACTCAAAAAATGGCGAAGCGATTAGCAAAATTGAAACATCTCATACTTATATGCGGACATTATGAAGGGATCGATGAGAGGGTACGGGCGCTTACTACAAACGAGATATCTGTGGGGGATTATATATTAACGGGAGGCGAATTGCCAGCAATGATAGTGCTTGATTCTGTTTCCAGATTGATACCCGGGGTTTTGGGCGGCGCCTTATCGCTTAGAGACGAGTCGTTTGAAAATAACCTGCTAGAGTACCCGCAATATACAAGACCCCGTGACTTTGAAGGAATGAAGGTTCCAGCTGTCCTTTTAAGCGGAGACCATAGCGCGATCGCGAAATGGCGCATGAGCCAGTCGCTCGAGAGCACAAGATCCAGGCGCATGGATATGTTCAAGAAGATAAATAAGAGAAGAGAGGAGTGAGGTATGAACAAAATCAAGCAATTCGAAGAGAAGTATCTTAAGAAAGCTGTTCCAAAGCTTACTATCGGGGACACTGTTCTGGTGTACGTAAAAATAAAAGAAGAAGGCAAGACCAGGACTCAGAGCTTTGAAGGCATAGTTATCAAGAAGAAAGGAACGGGGGTCCGGGCTACATTTACGGTCCGAAGAATTTCGTATGGCGAAGGCGTTGAAAGGACGTTTCTTGTGCACTCTCCATTCGTAGATAGGGTAGCTGTTAAGAAAAAAGGTGTTGTTAGAAAAGCTAAACTATATTACCTAAGAAAGAAGAAAGGTAAGAAGTCAAAAGTTGAAGAGAGGATCGAACGCATTGAACCGAGCCAGAACACGAACGCATCTCCGGCAAAGGAGGATGCTTTACCACGAGAGGAAGGCGCTTAAGGAAGGGTTTAGGCGCATAGCCGGTGTAGACGAGGCCGGTCGTGGCCCACTTGCAGGCCCGGTGGTTGCGGCTTCCGTTATACTTAAGAAGACGCGATTTGAACACCGTATCGATGATTCCAAAAGACTTACACCAAAGTCGCGCGAATTAGCCTATCACGAGATTCTTGAGAAAGCCTGGGTGGGGGTAGGGATAGTTAGCGAAGAGATCATCGACAAGATAAACATCTATAACGCGACCGCCATGGCTATGGACATAGCCGTTGAGGAGCTTGCGATAGAGCCGGAGATTCTTCTAATAGATGGACGGATAAACTTAAGGTTCGCTCTCGAAAAACGCTTGATACTCCAAGGGGATTCAAAGAGTCTTAGCATTGCTGCAGCTTCCATCGTAGCTAAAGTGACCCGCGACAACATAATGCAGGAGTATCACAGAAGATACCCCCTCTATAACTTCAAATGTCACAAGGGCTATGGCACAAGAGAGCATATGAGAAATCTGGAGAACCATGGGCCATCACCCATTCATAGGCAGAGTTTCAAGCCGGTGAAAATTCAACTCTTGACAAGGCGATGAGCATCTAATATAATCAAGGACAGAAGAGAAGATGTGCATTTTTATTGACTTAACAAAAGTGAGGTTATAGATGACGAAGCCACCAGTGGAAAAAAAGAGAGTCAAAAAAATACTTTTAAGACCGATAGAAGAGGTCGCAAAATATGCAGGCATCAGGAAGGGTTTTTTCGAAGTATGCTCACCTTATACGGCAAAGCTCTCTATTGATATACTAAGATCCTCAAAAAAGAAGAATGTCGGGAAATATGTTTTAGTAACATCTATAACCCCGTCTCCAACCGGAGAGGGAAAGACTCTTACCGCAATAGGGCTTTCTATGGCTTTTAACAGGCTCAAGAAAAGGTCAATTGCATGCATACCGCAGCCTGCGCTTGGAGGCGTTCTTGGTCTAAAGGGCGTAGGGTCCGGCGGCGGCATGTCGCAGGTACTCCCTGTAGAAGACGCGAACCTTCATCTTACAGGGGATATCCATGCCGTAGAGTCTGCGCATAATCTGTGTGCTGCAGTTATCGATAACTCTATCTTCCATGGGAATCCGCTCGATATCGATGCCAGTTCGATAACATGGCCGCGGGTGGTCGATGCTAATGACCGATCGCTAAGAAATGTGAACGTTGGTCTCGGCAGTAAGACCGATGGGGTTGCAAGAAAGACCTTCTTCGAAACCACCATATCAAGCGAACTAATGTCGATCTTATCACTAGCCGAAAACTTTAAGGATTTAAGAGAGAGAATAGGCAGAATAACTCTAGGTTTTACCAAGAAGGGTAAACCGTTTACCTGTGAGGACTTGAAGGTTGCAGGCGCCATGGCAGTGCTATTGCGAGAGGCCTTTAAGCCGAACTTACTTCAGACTTCAGAAGGAACGCCGTGTCTTGTTCACACCAGTTCTTTTGGGAACAGCTCGATTGGATCAAGCTCAGTCGTTGCGGATAAGATGGCGATCCGCCTTTCCGAATATGTTGTTTCTGAGGCAAGCTTTGGGGTGGATACGGGCGCAGAAAAATTCTTCAATATAAAGTGCAAACAGAGTGGTCTGATCCCTGACGTATGTGTGCTTACATGCTCTACGCGTTCCTTCAAAATGCATAGCGGTGATTTTGAACTGAATGGTGGGGGTAAAGTGCCCAGAGAACTTTTGCGTGAAAATGTATCCGCAGTTGAAAGAGGACTATCTAACCTGGAGAGACAGATCGATAACCTGCAGATATTTGGCGTTCCCATAGTCGTATGTATAAATCGCTATAATGAAGATACTGAAAAAGAGCTCCGGGCCATAGAGAAGAGAGCCATGAATTTGGGTGTCGCGGGAGTTATTATCAGCAATGCCGCATCAATGGGCGGGGAAGGCGGGCTCGATCTTGCAAAAGCGGTTATAGAAGCGTGCAAAATAAAGAAGAATTTCAGATTCCTATACCCTATGGATATGTCGATAAAAGATAAGATACGAAGGATCGCAAAGTCCGTTTATGGCGCAAGAGAGGTTGTGTTTTCAGAAGAAGCGGATAAGAAAGCGATCCATTTCAAGAAACTGAAACTTGATGATTTGCCTGTATGTATATTTAAGACACATTTATCCTTGTCACACAATCCAAAACGAAAAGGCAGACCCCACGGGTTTAAATTCCCCATCGAAGACCTTCGCATATGCAGCGGTGCCGGATATGTGGCAGCCATAAGCAGCAATGTTAAAGCGATGCCGGGTCTACCCAAGATATCGCGTCTCAGCAAGATCGATCTTACTGAGGACGGTCGGATATTGGGGCTCTTCTAATACCCCATGAACGGCATCTGGCTGATACTGGTCTTCTCACTTATAGCCGGGTGTTCCAATAACCCCTCCATCACTAAGAATACATTTCTTATGGACACGTTTGTCCAGGTCAAAGTAAAAGGCGGTTCCAGGGTAAGCCTTAAAGAGCATGCTATAGACGCAACTTTTACAAGAATGAGGGCCCTTGAGAGCAAGTTTACGATATTCGCCGAAGATGGGGAACTTGCAAAAATAAATGAGCTTGGTGAAGGCCAGGAGTTCGCTCTCTCCGATGAGATGCTAAACGTTTTGAGCGCATCGCAAGATGTAAATGTGATAACCAGAGGCGCGTTCGATATAACAATAGGCCGGGCGGAGGAACTCTGGTTCCCGGTCGGAGGATCGAAAGGCCTGCCGGCACCAGATAAATTGAGAGCAGCAGATGAAAGCGTTGGCGCGGATAAATGGGGGCTGGATAGGGATAAGAAGCTTATTCGCTTTAACACCGGTGGAGTAAAGATCGATCTCGGGGGTATCGCAAAAGGGTTTATAGTGGACGAAGGCATCAAGACGCTAAAAAGCTTTAATATTTCAAACGCGCTTCTTAATGCGGGTGGCGACATATACTGCTTTGGCGAAGGGGGTGACCGCTCCGGTTGGAGAATCGGTATTCGAGATCCCGGGGATCCGCAAAGGATAATCGCGACTATTAGTGTAAGAGATAAGGGTGTGGCAACATCCGGGAGCTATGAACGTTTTGCGCGCATTGGCAGCGAGGAACTATCTCATATCATAGATCCTGCAGAAGGACGTCCTCTTAAGAAGAGCAAAAAGAGCGTAACAGTTGTCGCTGACACATGCATGTTGGCTGATGCGCTGGCTACCGCCCTCTATGTAATGGATGTAGAAAATGGCGTACGAATAATAGAGGGGATAGAAGGCGCAGATTGCATTATTGTGGATAATGAAGGGGAACTTTACGTCTCATCCGGCCTCAAAGGCAAAGCTCAGTTTGGCTTGACAAAAGCGCGGCGATAATATATAGTTATCTCACTGTTATATCATGAGTCAATTCTTGAGCATTTCCTACAGATAATATACGGGGCGGGGTAGCTCAGTTGGTTAGTTAAATGAGCAAATGATTTATGGAGCCAAGCAGGCGACATAAATCATATTGCGAATTTAATCTCGCCGTAGCCAAACGCGAAAGCCCGCCTGCCGGCGAGGCAAGCAATTTGGCGTAGGCGGAAGCAGATAACGCATGTGAATAAACTCGTAGCAAGTCAGCATTAT
>JBDRHE010000077.1:0-15113 GCA_043817155.1 Candidatus Omnitrophota bacterium
AGATGGTTATGCCCGGTGATAATATAACAGTCGATATGGTACTAATAGAGCCGATAGCTATGGAGAAGGGTCTTCGATTCGCCATCCGTGAGGGCGGTCATACTGTCGGGGCAGGCGTAATAACGGAAGTATACGAATAGGCGTAAAGAGCTGGATATGTTGGAAATAATTACATTCGAGTGTACAGGTTGCAAGAACAGGAACTACACCTCTTTTAAAAACAAGAAGAAGCACACAGCAAGGCTCGAACTTTCTAAATATTGTAAGTTTTGCCGGAAGCATCTAAAGCACAAGGAAATCAAGTAAGGATATCGAAACCTTATATATAGGTAAGTCCGGATTAGTTCGATCGTTCATCCGCCTGTGCGGTGCGTTTCGGCGAGATGTCGCCCTTAAGATAAAAAGAGGATGCCGCGCCGGAGCTTGAAGAGCGAAGGCGGGCAATAAGATACCTCGGTTTATCCGGGGGCTCCATTATAAATTAGGCCAGTAGCTCCAATTGGTAGAGCAGCGGTCTCCAAAACCGCCTTGTGGGGGTTCGAGTCCCTCCTGGCCTGCCAAACTGGAAAGTATCATGTTGGTGGGCCATCATAAAGGGATTCGAAGCGAGCGCCCGCCGACCGAAAAGGGAGGAAAAGGCCGTAAGTCCGGAAGGACCGGCCGTCAGGGCGCGAGGGGAGCCGGAGTTTAGGCTGGAAGCCCAGTGAGGCTCCGCCGAACGTAGGAGGAGAGTCCCTCCTGGCCTGCCAATTTCACGGAGGGAAATTGATCCTGAGGAAGCGACCTATGGGAGCTTCCCAAGGACATAGGTTACGCGGACGCTGGCGGTAAGAAGATAGATTGTATGAACAAAGTAGCCAAGTTCGTAAACGAAGTAAAGCTGGAGTTAAAGAAGGTATCCTGGTCCACTCGTAAGGAACTTATTAACTCAACGATAGTTGTTATCATCTCTGTTATAATTTTGGCTATTTTCATAGGTTTCTGCGATGCGATATGGTCTAACCTCATCAACTTTGTGATAAGATAAAGCTTACTTTTATGAAGAAGTGGTATGTAATTCATACGCAGACAGGTTTAGAGGAGAGGGTGAGAGCCACTATTGATAGGAAATTGAAGCAGTCTCCCGAAGCACAGGAGTTTATCGCGAATATAATTGTTCCGACCGAACAGGTGGCTGAGATCAAAGATGGGAAGAAGACGATAACCCAGAGAAAATTCTTTCCTGGATATGTTCTTGTTGAGATGGAGCTTAATGATAAGAGTTGGTATTTTATAAAGAGGACCGCGGGCGTTACGGGGTTTGTCGGACCGCACTCCAGGCCGACACCGCTAACAGATAAAGAGATAAAGACCGTTCTGAAGCAGACAGAGACAACCAAGGCCAAGCCGATACCCAAGGTAACATTTGAAAAGGGTGAAGCCATAAGGGTTAAGGAGGGCCCGTTCAACAATTTTAACGGTGCGGTTGAGGAAGTAAATCACGAGAAAGGTAAAGTAAAGGTTTCGATCTCTATCTTCGGGCGGTCAACGCCTGTAGAGCTTGAGATGTGGCAGATCGAAAAGGTGTAAGGTATAAGATGGCAAAGAAGATAAAGACAATAATAAAGTTGTATTGTCCGGCGGGACAGGCAAACCCTGCACCTCCTGTTGGACCGGCGCTTGGGCAACACGGACTCAATATTATGCAATTTTGTAAATCTTTTAATGATAAGACGAAAGGGAAAGAGGGTCTCATTCTTCCGGTGGTCATTACGGCTTATGAAGACAGGTCGTTTACATTCATTATAAAGAGCCCCCCTTCAAGCGTACTGCTGAAGAGGGCATGCGGCATTGCGAAGGCGAGCGGCGTTCCCAACAAAGAGAAGGTTGGAGAGGTAACGAAGAAGCAAGTTGAAGAGATAGCAAAAATAAAGATGCAAGATCTCAATGCAAATGATATAGATGCCGCTATGAAGATCGTCGAGGGTACAGCCAGGAGCATGGGCATTGACGTCGTTGAAAAGAAGACTGAGGCAGGCAATGACAAGCAAGCAGAGTAAAAGAGAAAAGTCGGCACAGGGACTTTACGATCGCGAAAAATATTATACGCTAAATGACGCGGTGGACATATTGAAGAAGACGCCAAAAGCAAAATTCGACGAAACAGTAGAGCTTTCGCTTAACCTGGGGCTTAATCCAAAAGATGCCGCCCAGATGGTTAGAGGAACTGCTATATTACCGCACGGGACAGGGAAGAATGTCAGGGTCCTTGTATTTTGTAAGGCTGAGGACGAAGAGAATGCTAAAGCTCAAGGCGCCGATTTTGTAGGATCGGAAGAACTGATCAAGAAGATCTCCGGTGGATGGTGCGAGTTCGATGTCGCGATCGCCACAACCGACATGATGCGCGAGATCGCCAAGCTGGGTAGGGTTTTAGGGCCTCGGGGTTTGATGCCAAATCCCAAGACAGGCACTGTAACCGACAATATCGAAAAGACAGTTAAAGAGGTGAAGGCGGGGAAGATCGAATTTAAGATGGATAAACAGGCGGGCATACATGTGGGAGTCGGAAAGCTGTCATTCTCCAAGGAGAACTTATGCGAGAACATAAAAAAGCTCGTCAACTCCGTCATGTCATCAAATTCAAATCTAAATAAGCCGCAATCGGTTAAATCGATCAGTGTGGCTACAACCATGGGACCCGGGCTAAAACTGGATATTACGGAATTCAGGAAGTAGGAAAATGCGATGGAAGAGAAGCACGGAATAAGTACAAAGAAACTAATGTTAAAGGAATTGGAAGAGAAGTTCTCTTCATGCCCCAATTTTATGCTTACAAACTACAAGGGTCTAAGTTCATCAGCTGTAGAGTCGCTCAGGAAGGAACTTCGCAAGTCTTCATCGAGATATTATGTTGTAAAGAATTCGATAGCACGGATAGCCGTTAAACAACTCGGCATAAAAGACATCGATCAATTGATTCAAGGCGAAGTGGGGATAGGTTTTATGGGCGATGTCATAAAGGCGTCAAAGACCGTGGTAGATTTCTCCAAAGAACACAAGGCGCTTAATCTAAGCGGAGCAGTAATCGATGGCAGGCTCCAGGGGGTTGACAGGATAAAGCACTTTGCGACACTTCCGTCTAAAGAGGTTTTGCTTGGCATGGTGTTAACATACATCAAGAGCCCTATAACAGGGTTTGTCGGAGTTCTGGGTGGTCTATTGAGGAGTCTTGTCTATGCTATTAATGAAATCAAAAACGCGAAGGCGCAAAGTGGAGATACAGAAGCGCAAAAGACGGATGAAGCAAAGGCGCACAAGACAGATGACGCAGAGGCGCAAAAAGATGACATAAAAGAGACCGGGAGCGCAGACGCACCCAAAGAGGGAACAGAACCAAAAGATAAAGAAGCAGATCCACAAAAGAATGAAGCAAAACCGCAGGATGAGGGTACGAATACGCAAAAGTAGTCTTTTTGCGTCCCTTTTGTGATAATAATAAGAGGAGGATAAAGAAATGACGGAAGAAAAGAAAGATACAAACGTAAAGACAGAAGCAGTGAAAGTTGAAGAGAAGAAAGAGACTAAGAGCGTAGAGCTGACAGATTCAATGAAAGGAGTCATGGATAATCTTGAGAAGATGACGGTTCTTGAACTTGCAGATCTGGTAAAGGCTCTTGAAGAGAAGTTTGGCGTAAGCGCCCAGGCACCGATGGGTGTTGGCATGGCGATGGCCCCCGGTGCTGGAGTCGGAGCTGGTCAGGCAGCTGCGGAAGAGAAGACGTCTTTCACGGTAGTTCTGGCTGATATCGGTAGCAATAAGATACAGGTTATTAAGGAGATACGCGCAATAACGACGCTTGGCCTTAAAGAAGCGAAGGACCTCGTTGAAGCCGCTCCCAAGACTGTTAAGGAAGGGGCAACAAAAGAGGAAGCCAATAAGATGAAAGCGCAGCTGGAAAAAGCCGGCGCGAAGGTCGAACTGAAATAATTTCAAAAGATCACACTGATTATAAACAGATTACACAGATTGGAGATGCTGACATCGACTTTGTAATGCGCATTCAATCCGTATAATCCAGGAGAAATCGGAGCAATGGTAAATCGTAAAAATTACGCAAAGATCAAAGAATGTTTTGATTTTCCAAACCTGATTAGAATTCAATTGGCTAGCTATGAGCACTATCTGCAGAGTGGCGTAACGAGGAACAAACGGCAGAATGTCGGTCTGGAGGGGCTATTCAGAGACATGCTACCCATAGAGACAGCGGACAAGTCATACGCTCTGGAGTATATGAGCTATACTTTGGGTAAGCCGAAGTATTCGATACCGGAATGCTTAAAAACGGGTATGACATTTGCCGGTGCTCTTCGTGTAAGATTAAGACTTAAGACGCCGAAGGATACAAAGGAACAGGAGGTCTATCTTTGCGATATGCCGCTTATGACACCAACAGGCACTTTCATAATTAACGGTGATGAACGCGTTGTTGTAAGCCAACTTCACAGGTCTCCCGGTATATCTTTTGAAGAGTCCTTGCATCCAAGCGGTAAGAGACTCTTTTCGGCGCGCATTATACCTTATCGAGGGGCGTGGGTTGAATTTGAATTTGATCCATCAGATATACTGTATGTATATCTGGACAGGAGGCGAAAGTTTGTCGCGTCTGTGCTCCTGCGGATATTCGGTCTGTCAAAGGACGAGGATATTTTGCGGGCTTTCAGCGGTGTAGAGAAGGTAAAGATAACGCGAGAAAGTCAGCTGGCAGACTACATGAACTTTGTCCTTGCCGAGGACATAGTTGACGATGTAGCGAATACTATTTTAGCGAAGAGCGGCGAGCGCATAACCAAGGACGTAGCCAAACGTATATGGTATTCAAAGACACGGGAATTTTTTATCCTAAGCGAAGAACTGCCGGAGATCGTCAAGACGGTGGAGAGGGATACGACAAGGTCCAAAGAGGAGGCCCTGCTGGATATTTACAGGAAGCTGAGACCCGGTGATCCTCCGACTTTAGATTCTGCGACAGGTTTGACCGATAGGCTGTTCTTTGATTGCAAGAGATACAGTGTAGGCAAGGTTGGAAGATTTATGCTAAATAGAAAGCTGTCCATGGACATGTCGCATGACAATACAACCCTGGACAGTGAAACTCTCATCAGGGCCATCAAAAAATTGATAAAAATAAAGAACGCAGGCGGACCTACCGACGACATAGACCATCTTGGCAACAGGAGGGTGAGGTCTGTGGGCGAGCTTTTGCTTAACCAACTCAGGATAGGGATGGTAAGGCTCGAGAGGTCCGTCAGGGAGAGAATGAATATTTACGATCTGGACAGCGTGATGCCGCACAACCTTATAAATGCTAAATTGATCTCCAGTATCGTAAAAGATTTTTTCGGGAGGAGCCAGCTTTCGCAATTCATGGATCAGACAAATCCGCTTGCGGAGCTAACTCATAAGAGACGCCTTAGCGCGCTAGGACCGGGAGGATTAAATCGCGAAAGGGCCGGTTTCGAGGTTCGCGATGTGCACTATTCCCATTATGGAAGGATGTGCCCCATTGAAACACCGGAGGGTCCGAACATCGGACTTATAACGTCTCTTAGCACATATGCGATAGTCAATGAATATGGTTTTTTAGAAACGCCCTATAGAAGGGTGGAGAATGGCAGGGTAACCAATAAGATCGAATACCTGTCGGCTGATATTGAAGATGAATATATTATTGCCCAGGCTAATGAGAGAGTTGATAAGAGCGACTTATTCATAAATGAACGAGTCTTCTGTAGGTATAAGCGAGACTTCATATCCGCTGAGCATAAGAACGTGCAGTACATGGATGTTTCACCGTGCCAGCTTGTTTCGGTGGCAGCGGCGCTAATTCCATTCTTGGAGCACGATGACGCTAATAGGGCACTCATGGGTTCGAATATGCAAAGACAGGCCGTACCGCTCTTAAATACCGAAGCTCCGCTTATCGGCACGGGCATGGAATACAGGACGGCGAAGGACTCCGGGGCGGTGGTCGTCTCTAGATCAAAGGGCACTGTAACCTATGTTGATGGTAAGGAGATAGCAATTGGAGGGAAGAAGCACTCTTTAAGAAAGTTTGAGAGATCAAACGCTAACACGAGCATTAATCAGCGACCCATTGTTAAGGTCGGACAGAAAGTAAAAGAAGGCGATGTAATAGCAGATGGCGCGGCAACAAGGAACGGGGAGCTTGCGCTGGGTAAGAACGTCCTGGTGGCGTTCATGCCATGGCGCGGATATAACTTTGAAGATGCGATACTGGTGAGCGAGAGACTTCTTAAGAACGATACGTTTACGTCTGTTCACATAGAAGAGTTCGAGATTGATGCTCGCGACACAAGACTCGGCAATGAAGAGATAACAAGAGATATACCTAACGTAGGCGAAGAAGCGCTTCGCAATCTGGATACGAGCGGGATTGTCAGGATAGGCGCAGAGGTTGTAGCCGGAGACATACTGGTAGGAAAGGTTACTCCAAAGTCTGAGACAGAGCTCTCCCCGGAAGAGAAGCTTCTAAGGGCCATATTCGGTGAGAAGGCTGGGGACGTGAGAGATGCGTCTCTCACTGTGCCTCCCGGCATCGAGGGTTTGGTTGTTGATGTTAAGGTCTTCGCACGAAAAGAAGCCAGGTCCAAGACCAAAGAGGAGAGGGCCAGTGAGTTTAAAGAGATCAAGAAGATAGAGGAGTTTTACTCAGCCCAGATAAAGAAGATGGTAGACGAAAAGGCCAGGAAGCTGCACAAGCTACTTGTAGGTCAAAAGTTGTCTGCAAGCTTGCTTGATATCGAATCCGGGAAGATACTTATTAAACACGATGCAATTGTCAGGGCAAAGGATCTGGGAAAGGTTGAACGAGCCGACCTTGCCATTATAAAGGTTGCTGAAAATACGCAGCTAGAAAATGAGATACACAGGGTCACCCGTCTCCTGGATGGACAGATCGAAGAACTGACCTATGAGCAGGAGAGGGAGATAGACCGCGTTAAGAGGGGAGATGAGCTTCCTCCGGGGGTTTTGAAGAAGGTTGTTGTATATGTGGCGAGCAAAAAGAGATTATCCGTAGGGGACAAGATGGCCGGCAGGCACGGCAACAAGGGTGTTATTGCGAAGGTCCTCCCTGAAGAGGATATGCCGTTCCTAAAGGATGGCACTCCGGTTGAGATAGTTCTGAATCCATTAGGTGTTCCAAGTCGTATGAATGTAGGGCAGATATTGGAGACGCACCTTGGTTGGGCTGCGAAAGTCTTAGGATTCCAGGTCGCTAGCCCCGTCTTTGACGGCGCGCGGGAGAATGAAATAAAAAAAGAGATGAAAGCTGCGAAGATACCGGAGGACGGCAAGGTGACCCTATTTGACGGGCTTACCGGCAAGGCCTTTGATCAAAAGATCACCGTGGGTTTCATATACATAATGAAACTCGTTCATCTGGTAGATGACAAGATACACGCCAGGAGCATAGGACCATATTCACTGGTCACGCAGCAGCCGCTGGGAGGAAAAGCGCAATTCGGCGGGCAGAGATTCGGTGAGATGGAAGTTTGGGCGCTGGAGGCGTACGGTGCGGCCTACGCTCTCCAGGAATTACTTACCGTGAAGAGTGATGATGTATCGGGCAGGACGAAGATATACGAGGCTATTGTAAAGGGTGAGTCCGATTTCCAGCCGGGCACGCCGGAGTCGTTCAACGTTCTGGTAAAAGAGCTCCAGGCGCTTTGCCTCGATGTAAGAATGGAGAGGCTTGGCGGTTCAAACGAAATAAGCGAATCCAAGATGGATGCTAAGGGGGAAAAGTGATTGAGGAAACTAGCAGATTTGATGCAATAAGCATAAGATTGTGTTCTCCCGAAACGATCAGGTCTTGGTCAAAGGGAGAGGTTAAGAAGCCCGAAACGATCAATTACCGCACGCTTAAGCCCGAGAAAGACGGACTCTTTTGTGAAAAGATATTCGGGCCGACACGTGATTATGAGTGCAATTGTGGAAAGTATAAGAGGATAAAACACAAGGGCATTACCTGTGACAGGTGCGGAGTAGAGGTTACGCGCTCAAGTGTAAGGCGTGAGAGGATGGGAAATATAGAACTTGCATGTCCCGTATCTCACGTATGGTTCTTCAAGGCCATGCCATCCAGGATGGGGAATATATTGCAGCTTAATGCCAGAGAGATGGAGAAGATTCTTTATTACGAAGAGTATATCGTGATTGACCCGGGCCAAACCCCGTTAAAGCATAAAGAGTTGCTGAATGAAGAGAGATATGTTGAGTACCGGGAAAAATATGGGACCGATTTCGTTGCCAAGATGGGTGCCGAAGCTATAAGGGAGCTATTGAGAGAAGTAGATGTTGAAAAATTGTCGAAGTCTCTAAAAGTGGACATCCAGGACTCTACGACAAGCCATTCGCTTAAGAGGAGCATCAAGATCCTGAAGATCATAGAGAGCTTCAGGAACTCAGGGAACAAACCTGAATGGATGATCCTCGATATTCTGCCGGTCATTCCACCGGATCTAAGGCCGCTCGTTCCGCTTGACGGAGGAAGGTTCGCTACAAGTGACTTGAACGATCTATACAGAAGAGTCATTAATAGAAACAACAGGCTTAAGAAGTTAATAGAGTTGAAGGCCCCCGAAGTCATTATCCGCAATGAAAAGCGAATGTTGCAGGAAGCCGTAGATGCCCTCTTTGACAATGGTAGGCATGGCAGGGCTGTTCTTGGGCCGGGCAACAGGCCGCTGAAGTCACTTGCAGACATGCTCAAGGGTAAGCAGGGCCGCTTTAGACAGAATCTACTCGGAAAGCGCGTCGATTATTCCGGCAGAAGCGTTATAGTGATCGGGCCCGAACTCAAATTGCATGAATGTGGATTGCCGAAGAAGATGGCCCTTGAGCTTTTCGAACCATTCATAATAAGAAAATTGAGAGAGAAGGGTTTTGTTCACACGATAAAGAGCGCAAAGAAGATGGTCGAGAAGGCCAAGCTCGAAGTGTGGGACATTCTGGACGAGGTCATAAAGGACCATCCTGTTATGCTGAACAGGGCGCCAACATTGCACCGTTTAGGCGTGCAGGCGTTCCAGCCAAGGCTAATAGAAGGTAAGGCCATAAGGATCCATCCTCTCGTATGCGCTGCATTCAATGCTGACTTTGACGGCGACCAGATGGCCGTTCACGTTCCGCTTTCACTTGAGGCCCAGGTGGAATGCAGGATACTTATGCTTTCAACGAATAACATATTCTCGCCGGCCAACGGCAGGCCCATAGCCATTCCATCGCAGGATATAGTTCTTGGTTGTTACTATCTAACAAAAGAGAAAGAGGGCATGAAGGGCGAGGGCAGTATCCATTCTGATAAGCACGAAGTGATTACCGCTTTTCAGGATGACGAATTGAATATCCATGCCAGCGTAAAGGTAAGGATCAAAGGTAAGATCGTAAAGACTACTGTTGGAAGGATACTTTTTAATGATCTTCTGCCGGATTCAATTCCTTTCGTTAACGAGGTTATGGACAAAGGGAAGATCAGCGCTGTTATTAGCGACTGTTACAAAATAGCCGGTCACGAGGCTACGATAAATCTGCTTGACATGCTAAAACGGGTAGGCTTTGAAGAAGCGACGCTTGCCGGACTTTCGATATCGATCGACGACTTGCATATACCTAAAGAGAAAGGCGCATATATCGAGAAGACCAAGGAAGAGGTTCGGAAGGTTGACGATCAGTACAAGAAGGGCATAATAACCGACGGCGAGCGATATAACAAGATCATAGATCTCTGGACGCACACGACCGAGGCTGTTTCAGACCTTATATTTGACGAGCTGGACTCGTTCAATCCGATATTTATGATGGCAGATTCAGGGGCTAGGGGTTCGACGCAGCAGATCAGGCAGCTCGCCGGCATGCGGGGGCTCACGGCAAAACCCTCAGGTGAGATCATTGAGATACCGATCACAGCTAATTTCAGAGAAGGGCTGACCGTGCTCGATTACTTTATCTCGACACACGGAGCGCGAAAAGGTCTGGCAGATACGGCGCTTAAAACAGCAGATTCAGGATACCTTACAAGGCGCCTTGTGGATGTTGCCCAGGACGTGATCATCTCTATTGACGACTGCAATACACTAAACGGTATATTTGTTACTGCTATCATCGAAGGAGATGAGGTTGTAGTTCCGCTTTCAGAACGTATCATAGGAAGGATCAGTATAGATAATATGGTCAACCATGTCACCGACGAAGTTATTGTAGGGGTCGGCCAGGAGATAGGCGAGGTAGAGGCGGAAAAGATAGATCAGGCGGGAATTGAGAAGATACGGATAAGAAGCGTGCTTACATGCGAAGCCAAGATGGGAGTATGCGCAAAATGTTACGGCAGGAACCTGGCGAATGGCAAAAGAGTGGAGTTGGGCGAGGCTGTTGGCATTATAGCAGCGCAGTCGATCGGTGAGCCCGGCACTCAGCTTACTATGAGAACGTTCCATATCGGAGGAACGGCTAGCAGGGTCATTGAACAGTCATTTATGGAGACCAGAAATAAAGGATTCGTAAAATATCATAATTTAAAAATTGTACCGGCAAAAAAGGCAGGCCAGTTTATCGTTCTTAACAGGAACGGTCAGGCGAGCATCGATGATAAGTCCGGCAGGGAGCTCGAGAGGCACACAATCCCTCAGGGCGCTGTCATCTATTTTGCAGACGGCGCAGAGATCGACAAAAAAGCGGTACTTGTCAGGTGGGATCCCTACACGGTGCCTATCCTAACGGAGGTAGACGGCTACATAAAGTACGAGGATATAAAAGAAGGCATTACGATGAAAGAAGAGCTTGATCCGAGTACAAAGATCAAGAATAAGATCATCGTGGATCACAAAGGGGACTATCATCCTGAGATAGTCGTTTTGAATAAGAAAAACGAAGTGCTTGCTATATACCCGATCCCTTCCGGGGCCGTCATAATGGTTAGCAACAAGCAGGAGATAGTCGGGGGAGATGTATTGGCAAAGACCCCGAGACAAATATCCAAAACCAAAGATATAACCGGTGGATTACCAAGAGTGGCAGAACTTTTTGAGGCCAGGAGACCGAAAGACCCGGCCATCATAAGCGAGATAGACGGCACAGTTGAATTCGGCGAATCGAAGAAGGGACAGAAGAGAGTCGTGATTAAGAGTCCGACCGGCATGAAGAAGGAGTATGTTATCCCACACGGGAAGCATATCAATGTGTATAAGGGCGATAAAGTATCCGCCGGTGATCAATTGGTCGATGGGCCGGTTGTGCCTCAAGACATCCTGAAGGTTTCAGGCGAGAAGGTGCTGCAGGAGTATCTCCTGAACGAGGTCCAAGAGGTTTACAGGCTTCAGGGCGTCAGGATAAACGACAAGCATATCGAGGTAATGATAAGGCAGATGCTTAAGAAGGTGAGGATCGAGGACCCGGGAGATTCCCCATTCATTATGGGCGAACAGGTAGACAGGATAAAGTTTAAGGAAGCAAACGAGAAGGTTATAGAGAAGAAGGGTAAGCCTGCAAGCGCTACGCCGGTTCTTCTCGGCATAACAAAAGCGTCTCTGTCTACGGAGAGCTTTATATCTGCGGCAAGCTTCCAGGAGACAACAAGGGTCCTGACGGAAGCTGCAACGAGCGGGAAGATCGATAAACTGCTTGGATTGAAAGAGAACATCATAATGGGTCACCTTATACCCGCTGGCACAGGATTCAAAAGCCACAGGGATATTGAGGTCGTTAAGAATATCTTTGAAGGTAAAGAGACGAAAGAAGAGTCTAAAAAGCCTACCGAAGAGGCTGAAGTCGGCGGGATAAAGGTTATCGATAAGAAGGCAGAGCCGAAGGAGAAGAAGCCTAAGAGACAAGACAAAAAAGGAAAAAAGTAGTATTTCGGAGTATAACAAATGCCAACAATAAATCAACTGATCAGGCTGGGAAGAGAAAAATATAAGAAGAAGACGAAATCTCGCGCGCTGGAAGGATGCCCGCAAAAAAGAGGGGTATGTCTGCAGGTGAAGACACAGACACCGAAGAAACCTAACTCTGCCTTAAGAAAGGTTGCCAGAGTACGGCTCACGAGCGGCGTAGAAGTAACAGCCTATATTCCGGGAGTCGGTCATAACTTGCAGGAGCACTCGATCGTGACGATACGTGGCGGCAGGGTCAAGGATTTGCCGGGCGTGAGGTATCACATTGTGAGGGGAACACTGGATACAGCCGGTGTGGTAGACAGAAAGAAGTCGCGTTCAAAGTATGGCGCAAAGAGACCCAAAAAATAGTAAAGTAAATTTGTACGCTTTTTGCACAATAGTAAAATAAGGGATATAAAAAAATGAGAAGAAGAAGAGCGGTAAAACGAGAAGTTATACCGGATCCGAAATACGATAGCGCCCTGATATCCAGGTTCATAAACATGGTTATGAGGATGGGAAAAAGATCTGTTGCCGAGAGGATCGTATACGGGGCGTTAGATAGCCTGACTAAAAAGACAGGGAACAAAAATCCTTTAGAGGTTTTCGAAATGGCCTTGGATAATGCAAGGCCGCTTCTTGAAGTAAGACCCAGGAGGATCGGAGGCGCGACATACCAGGTTCCCATGGAAGTAGAAAGGATCCGTGGGAATTTTATAGCGATGAAGTGGATCCGTGATTTTGCCAGGGCAAAGAAGGGTAAGCCCATGGAGGATAGGCTGGCTGATGAGCTTATGGATGCATTTAACAAGACCGGTGGCGCAATTAAGAAGAAAGAAGATACGCACAAGATGGCCGAAGCCAACAAGGCATTCAGTCATTATAGATGGTAAGGACAAGTGACACCAGATCCAGCGGGAACGAAATGCTGTTATAGGAAAAAGAAGTGACAGTTATTAAGACGATGACCGATTTAAGTAGGACAAGAAACATAGGTATTATAGCTCATATAGATGCGGGTAAGACCACGCTCACCGAGCGGATCCTCTTCCATACTGGTAAGATCCACAAGATCGGCAATGTGGACGAAGGGAATACGACTACCGATTGGATGGAACAGGAGCAGGAGCGGGGGATAACCATAACAAGCGCGGCGATAACATCATTCTGGAAGGACAAACGGCTTAATATCATCGATACGCCGGGGCATGTCGATTTTACCATAGAGGTAGAGCGAGCGCTTAAGGTACTGGATGGCGCAGTCGTTGTTTTCTGTGGGGTTGCCGGTGTGCAGCCGCAATCGGAGACGGTATGGCGGCAGGCCGATAGATACGAAGTGCCGCGAATAGCTTTTATAAATAAGCTGGATAGAGTAGGAAGCGATTTCTTTAAGGCCGTAGAAGATATTCATTTAAAATTGGGGGCTAATGCGCTCCCTGTTGTGATACCTATCGGGAAAGAAGAGAACTTTAACGGCGTAATTGACCTTATATACATGAAGGCATATGAGTTCGAGGGTGAAGATAAGGATGTGAGGATAAAGGAGATACAGATACCGGCTAATATGAAAGGTAAGGCCAGCGAGTATAGGCACAATCTTATCGCTAAGCTGGCGGAGGTTGACGAAGAGGTAATGCATAAATATGTCCATGACGGCGGCATATACCCTCACGAGCTTAAGGAGTGCATAAGGGAAGTCACTTTAAAGAATGAGGTAGTTCCGGTATTTTGCGGTACCGCGTTTCGCAATAAAGGTGTTCGCTTCCTGTTAGATGGGATCGCAGACTATCTACCGTCACCACTTGAGATCCCTCCGGCTAAGGGTGTGAACCCCGATACAAATGCCGAACGCATTATCAATGCGAGTGCCGATGAGAGTCTTTGCGCCCTGTCATTCAAGATCATGGCTGACCCATTCGTGGGGAAGCTCATCTTTGTGAGGGTCTACAGCGGCGTTATAAAAACAGGTGAATATGTATACAATGCAACAAAACATGTCGAAGAGAGGGTCGGAAAGATAGTGAGGATGCATGCGGATAAGCAGGAGATAGTGGAAGAGGCGCAAGCGGGGGACATAGTGGCCGTTGTAGGGCTAAAGAAGACAACCACCGGGGATACGATCTGTCTTGAAAAGGACCCGGTACTAATGGAGAGGATACATTTCCCGGAGCCTGTCATATCAATGGCTATCGAACCGGCTACAAAAGCGGATCAGGACAAGCTTGCAAATGCGCTTAAGAAGATGGAGGAAGAGGACCCGTCATTTAAGGTAAGGTATAACCAGGAGACGTCGCAAACCCTGATAAACGGCATGGGAGAGTTGCATCTGGAGGTAATAATTGACAGGATCCTGCGTGAGTTTAAGGTGAAAGCATCTGTTGGTAAACCGAATGTTGCATACAAGGAGACCGCTAAGAAGAAAGTAGAGGTCACCGGTAAGTTCATTCAGCAGAGCGGTGGAAGAGGTCAATACGGGCACGTAGAGATCATATTGGAGCCGGCCAAAAAGGGAGAAGGGGTCATATTCGAGAATAAGATAAAGGGCGGGCAGATTCCGAAGGAGTACATCTCATCTGTCGAAAAAGGTATAATCGATTGCGCAAAGAGCGGCGTAATTGCGGGGTTCCCGGTAACCGATATCAAGATCACCCTCTACGACGGCTCGTACCATGAGGTAGATTCCTCAGATATCGCGTTTAAGATGGCCGCTTCTATAGCTCTTCGAGATGGTTTGAAGAAAGCGGGATGTGTTTTGATGGAACCGATCATGGATCTTGAAGTAACTACGCCCGAAGAATATCTTGGCGATATTATAGGAGATGTAAATTCTCGTCGAGCGAAGATAGAATCGATCGAGCAAAAGGCGAATTCAAAGATCATTAGAGCGCTGGCCCCCCTTTCAGAAATGTTCGGTTATGCGACGGCAACAAGAAGCTTGACACAGGGCCGGGCAACGTATACAATGGAGCCTTCTTTTTATCAAGAAGTGCCTGGTAATATAGCTCAGAAACTTATTGAAGGTGAGTTTCAAAAGTAAGGAGGCCAAACATGGCTAAACAGAAATTTGAACGTAATAAACCGCATGTTAACGTAGGAACGATAGGGCATATCGATCACGGTAAGACATGTCTGACAAGCGCTCTTACACAGGTTCTTTCAAAGAAGGGTCAGGCTAC
>JBDRHE010000078.1:0-16385 GCA_043817155.1 Candidatus Omnitrophota bacterium
TTCTCTCTTTGCCTCTTTACAAGGTGAGAGTCGGTATTATAGGTCTTCGTATGTCTTGGCTTACGACATTTCCTTAAAACCGACGATCACCTTATAAAGAGGCAAGAGGAGAGAATCTTGGCATAATATTTTATGCTGAGCCTTAAAGAACGCCCCCTTGTCTATAGCAGGTAACAGGTTGTGAGGTAAGCATTTGCTGGGAAGGAATTCTGTTCTTCTTCTTTCCCATACTTCGCGTAGAACACTCTACTGCACCCAAACTGCTTCATGCTCTCTTTTATCACCATTATGCCAAGTAACTATGCAAAAAAATACCGCGAAGGTGCCCTCTTGAGCTTTCGCGGTATTTTACGTCTTTGCGTTAGTTACATATTCGTTTTTCTACGGAAAAAGCCTTTCATCTTTCGAAGGAAACCTTTCTGCTTCTCCATCTTCCTTGTCTCTTCCCTGGCCTTCTCTTTCTTCGGTCTCTCGACCGCCTTCTCTTCTATATCAGCCAGATCGATCGCAGGAGTCGCCTTCTCCACCTTCTTCTCAGGGATCTTAGCAGCTTCTTTCTTCACTTCATTGGGTTTAACAGCGGCTTTTTCGGCCTTCTTTATCTTCTTCACCACTTTCGTCTTCGTTTCCTCTTTCTTTTCAGTAAGTTCCAGGAAGACTGTCGTAGCTCCATCACCCTTTCTGAAGTTAAAAGGTATGATCCGCGTATACCCGCCATTCCTCGACCTGAAGAGAGGAGCGATCTGGCCGAATAGTAGAGAGACAAGCTCCCTCTCACCAAGTACAGCGTACGCTCTTCTCCTGGCAGCTACCGAATTGGTCTTTGCTATAGTGATAAGCTTTTCAACAACGCGCCTTGCTTCCTTTGCTTTTACATGCGTTGTCTTTATTCTGCTATGTAACAGGACGCTCTTGGCCATGTTCCTAAGGGTTGCTGCCCGATGACTCTTCTGTCTGCCGAATCTTGTTCTTCTTTTTCCGTGTCTCATTGCCGGCGCGCTATCCTTTCTTGTCTATCTTGAGACCCAGGTGCAGCCCCATTTCGGTTAAGATCTTTGTAATTTCTGTTAATGACTTCTTGCCAAAGTTCCTGTATCTTAGCATCTCCATCTCTGTCTTCTTCACAAGTTCACCTATCGTCTTGATCTTGGCCTCTCTTAAACAATTGGAACTTCTTACTGAAAGCTCGAGTTCCGTTATAGGCATGTTCAGTTTCTCGACAAGCTCCTTCTCCTCCTTTGACTCTTCTTCTTCGACGATCTCTTCAGGCAACTTTCCGAGCTCCACAAAGGGGTCCAGGTGCCTCTGCAATATGTTTGACGCGTATAGAAGCGCTTCCTTGGGATCAAGACTGCCGTTAGTCCAGATTTCAAGTATCAGCTTGTCATAATCGGTTATCTGCCCCACCCGCGTATTCTCTACAAAGAAATTGACCCTCCTTACGGGAGAGAATATGGAGTCTATAGGTATAACGCCTATAGGCTGCCCTTCGGTCTTGTTCTTCTCTGCCGGAACATACCCCCGGCCCCTCGCCACTGTAAGCTCCATTTCCAACTTTGTCTTTTTGTTAAGCGTCGCTATAAGCAGGTCCGGATTCAATATCTCGACCGTTTCATCGGTTTTAAAATCTTTTGCTTTAACTTCGCCCTCCTTCTCGACGTTTAGGAAGATCGATTTAGGCGTTTTGAAGTGCGATTTTAGTATGAGGTTCTTGATATTCAAAACGATCTCGCATACGTCTTCTACAACTCCCTTTACCGTAGAAAATTCATGCTGAACATTACTTATCTTCACCGTTGTGACTGCCGTACCCTCAATAGATGAAATAAGCACTCTCCTAAGTGAATTCCCAACGGTTACGCCGTAACCGCGTTCAAATGGCTCAGCTACAAATTTACCGTAAGTCGGCGTGTACGTTGCTTCATCGCAACTCAGTTTTTTCGGCATCTCAAAGTTTCTGAGCTTGACCCCCATTTACTGTGCCTCCTTCAATGAGATCTGGACCCCTTACATTAAGAACGTCAAGGGTCTGTCTTCTGTTTTACTTATTTAAATTATCAACTTAGACCATTGACATCAGAGATGTCAATGTCAAATTTGCCCTATCGTCATCCTTTATTTAGAATATAATTCTATGATCAGCTGCTCTTGTATCGAGAAATCGAGGTCTTCCTTGGACGGCAAACCTTTGATAGCGCCCTTCAGTAGCTCCTTTTCGCTTCCGAGCCATTTTGGTAATGCTCTATCTTTCTGGTCCTTGCGGACATCTGCTATGCGTTTAACAAACAGGTCCTTCCCTTTCACCTCTACTACGTCACCTGCTTTGACCTGGTAAGAAGGTATATTGATCTTCCTGTTATTCACATATACGTGATTATGTCTTACCATCTGCCTGGCATGGGGCCGCGAATACGCAAAACAGAGCCTGAAGATAACGTTATCCAGGCGCCTCTCCAACAGCTGCAAAAGCACATGACCTGTAACGCCCTTTGCGCCTTCAGCCAATGTAAAATACTTCTTGAATTGGCGCTCCATCAGACCGTATATCCGTTTGGCCTTCTGTTTTTCTCGTAGCTGCATACCATAATTCGATTCTTTCTTCCTGCGCATTCCGTGTTGCCCGGGCCTGGAAGGTCGTCTAGCGATCGCGCATTTATCCGTATTGCATTTACCGCCTTTAATAAATAGTTTATCACCGTATGCCCTGCAAAGCCTACAACTCGCGCCTGTATAACGTGCCATTTTTATCTCCTAAAATATAACCCGTTTTTCGTCTTCGTTATTCGGTTGCGCTGCTTGACTCGTTATTCGTCGATCGTCTATCGTTTATTTTTAACGCTTCACGTCCGACGATAGCCGTGTCGAAATACGCAACATGAGCCGAAGACCGCATCGCGGGCAACTCTCTTATTTTCTAAACTCGTCTTCGTTTGGGAGCTCTACAACCGTTATGTGGTATAGGGGTTACGTCCTTTATCGAACGCACCGCTATGCCCGCTGCCTGGAGACTTCTTATAGCGCTCTCCCTGCCTGACCCGGGTCCCTTAACAAGGACCTCGATCTCCCTGACTCCGCACTCCTTTGCTTTCTTTGCTGCGTTCTCGGCAGCTATACCTGCTGCGAAAGGGGTAGACTTCTTAGAACCGCTAAAACCCGCCACACCCGTAGACGCCCAGCATATTGTATCTCCCTTCAAATCGGTTATCGTTATAATAGTGTTATTAAATGTCGCCGATATATGGGCGATAGCTTTAGGTATGTTCTTAGTTACCTTCTTTTTGCTCTTTACTTTCTTTTGCATATTGCATTCCCTTCTTATGCCCCCGTCTTAACGTCTGCCCTGACTGCTTTAGCCCTTACAACTCCGACTGTCTTGCGCGGGCCCTTCCTCGTCCTTGCATTCGTACAGGTTCTCTGACCTCTTACAGGCAGACTCCGCCTGTGTCTGAGTCCTCTGTAGGACCCTATCTCTATAAGCCTTTTTATATTTGCAGATACATCTCTTCTCAAATCACCCTCGACCTTGCAATCTTTCTGTATGAGAGTGGTCAAGCGCGACACTTCCTCTTCGGTTAAATCTTTAGCGCGTGTATTCGGATTCACGTTTGCTGCTTTTAATAATCTATTTGACGTGGCGCGACCTATACCATGTATATACGTTAAGGCTATCTCCACCCTCTTCTCTTTCGGTATATCCACACCTATAATTCTTGGCATGAAATTAAACTCCTTTATTATCGCAGGTTTCTTAAGGTTACCGAGAGTCTCTTAAAACTGCGGGAAGTTGCAACTTTAAGAAACATTAGCCTTGCCTCTGTTTGTGTTTAGGGTCCTTACATATAACCCTTAAGACGCGTTTACGCCTTATGATCTTACAATGAGAACACATCTTCTTTACGCTAGCGCGTACCTTCATATGATTTATGCCTTCCGATAAAAGCTACTTCTCTCTTCTGGTGATCCTGCCTTTGCTAAGATCGTAGGGTGAGAGCTCTACGGTAACCTTGTCGCCCGGAAGTATGCGGATATAATGCATACGCATCTTTCCTGAAACGTGAGCGAGGATCTTATGCTCATTCTCAATTTCTACCTTGAACATGGCATTCGGCAGTGTCTCCAGCACCTTTCCCTGAACTACTATCGCTTCCTCTTTTTGACTCATTATTCTCCTACCTGGCTCTCATCAGGTGACCACTTCCGGTCCGTTTCTGCTTATGATCACCGTATGCTCAAAATGTGCGGAAAGTTCGCGATCCTTCGTGACCGCTGTCCACTTGTCCTCTAATATTTCTATATCACCCGTGCCGGCATTTACCATAGGCTCGATCGCCAGAACCATTCCATCCTTAAGCAGCCGTCCATTGCCCGGTCGGCCAAAGTTCGGAACTTCGGGCTCCTCGTGGATACTCCTGCCTATGCCGTGCCCGACGAAAACCCGCACTACGCTGTACTTGTGCGCTTCTACGAAAGATTGAATGGCCCAGGATATATCCTCTACATGATTACCGGATCTTGCCTTTTCAATTCCCTTGCTAAGGGCCTCTTCTGTAACGGTTACCAATCGCCTTGCCTCTTCTGATACGTCACCTACCTCAAATGTCTTCGCCGCATCGGCATATAGTCCGTTATAATATACGCCGATATCAACGCTTACAATATCACCTTCTGCCAGGATCTCACTCTTGCTAGGTATCCCGTGCACAACCTTATCATTACGTGACGTACAGATGCTTGCGGGATACCCTTTGTACCCAAGAAAGGCTGCCCTTGCATTCTTCGACTTTATGAACCGATCCGCCAGCTCTTCCAGTTCCTTGGTGCTAACTCCCTCTTTTACGTCACCGGCCACCGTCTCCAAGCACTCTCTAACGATCGAGCCGGCCTTCCTCAAGGAATCCATTTCGTCAGCCGTCAAAAGATTTGTCATAGAAGGTTTTCCCGGCTAAATATCTCTTTCACTACCTTAAACAGCTGCTTTACTTCCAGATCCCCGGGGATCTCACGCAATGTGCCTTTATCGGAATAATAATCTATGAGCGCCCTTGTCTCTTTTTCGTATATGACAAGTCTTCTCTTGACCGTCTCTTCTTTATCGTCGTCCCGCTGGATAAGACCGCCATTACAATAATCGCATACTCCCGCCTCCTTGGGAGGCATATTAGTAGCGTGAAAATTCGCTCCGCATGCTTTGCACACCCGCCTTCCGGAAAGACGCTGAATAGACACCTCGGGCGCCGTTCTGAAATATAGCACTATATCGATATGTTTCTCTCTCTCTGATAGCGATCGGTCGAGGTCGTCAGCTTGCCGCTCGTTGCGAGGAAAGCCGTCCAGGAGAAATCCGTCCTTAACGTCAGGCTGCGATATGCGTTCTACCACAATATCGGTAACCACGCGATCCGGGACAAGCTCACCTTTGTCCATAAAACTCTTTGCCTCTTCTCCGACGGAAGTACCCCTCTTCACGGCATCACGCAGCATATCGCCTGTTGATATGTGTATGGCCTTAAATTCTTGAGAAAGAACTTTAGCTTGCGTGCCCTTGCCGGCCCCGGGAGGCCCCAATAGTACGATGTTCAAATGCCTATCTTCTCCCCTTAATACGCCCCTTCTTCATAAACCCTTCATAGTGTCGAACCAGAAGGTGCGATTCTATCTGCCGCACGGTGTCGAGCATGACACCGACAATGATGAGGAGACCCGTTCCACCAAAAAAACTTGCCACGAGATACGGTATTTTAAGAGCGCCTGATACGATGCTCGGCAACACCGCTATAATAGCCAAAAATATTGCGCCTGGCAATGTTATACGCGTCATTATAAAATCCAGGTACTCAGCAGTCTGTCTCCCGGGCCTTATACCCGGCACGAAACCGCCAAATCGTTTCATGTTATTTGAAACATCTACAGGATTGAATGTAATCGCTGTATAGAAATAACAGAAGAATATGATAAGCAGCGCAAAGATAACATTGTAGATAATGGTCTCGTTCGTAAGTATGCCGGCCACGTTCTGCACAGCCTGACTCGGTATGAGTCCCGCGATAGTAGCCGGGAATAGAATAATGCTGTTCGCGAATATTATCGGTATGACGCCGGCCTGATTTACTCTAAGTGGAATATATGTACTCTGACCGCCATAGATCTTTCTGCCTATTACCCTCTTGGCATATTGGATCGGTATCTTGCGCTGCCCCTGTGTGATCGCTACGACAGCCAGCACTACACCTACCATCATAACAGCCATAAATACGAGAGTAAAAGGATCGATTTGAGATCTCTCAGGTGAGAACGGGCTAGCAAGCTGTACCAGTTGATATATCGCGGACGGGAGCCTCGAAAGTATTCCCGCGGTTATAATAAGAGATATGCCGTTACCGATACCAAATTCCTGGATCTGCTCTCCGAGCCACATAATAAAAGCTGTTCCGCTTGTAAGCGTTATGACCGTAAGGATCCTGAAAGGCCAGCCCGGGAACTGTACGATCTGCATTCCCTGAAACCGGGCTGGATTCTCCAGCCAAAGCGCGATAAAGAATGATTGTATAACGGCAAGCACAACCGTTCCATATCGTGTATATTGGACTATCTTCTTACGGCCTTCCTCGCCCTCCTTCGACAACCTCTCAAGCGCGGGGATTACAGCTGTAAGCAGTTGCAGTATGATCGAAGCCGAAATATACGGCATTATACCAAGGGCAAATATAGTCAGTCGCTGAATAGCGCCGCCTGAAAACATATTTATCATGCCGAACAACGTTCCCCCTTGAGTGCTGGCCATGTTTTCAAAGAACTGCGCGAGCTTACCGCCGTCAATACCCGGGGTCGGAATAAACGCGCCTACTCTGTACACCGCTATAAGCGCAGCCGTTATGAGGATCTTCTTCTTGAGATCCGGTATCTTGAACACATTTGCAAACGAGCTTAACATAATTTATAACTCTTGTAAGTAGCGAGTAGCAAGTAGCGAGAATAATATCTCTCTACTCTCTACATGCTACTCGCTACTTTTTTAGTTCTTTTTTTACGATGTCGGCTTTGCCGCCGGCCTCTTCTATCTTCTTCTTCGCGCTGGCGGAAAATGCATCAGCAACAACAGTAATGGGTTTGGCGATCTTGCCCTCGCCGAGAACCTTCACAGGGAGCGTCGCGCTCTTTATGAATCCCGCCTCCTTAAGCGCGCTCTTGTCAACGCATGAATCCTTCTTGAAATGGTTTAAGCCTTCTACGTTTACAAACTGCGCAGTCACCTTTGCAACGCTGGTAAATCCCCTTTTAGGAACGCGCCTTATCAGTGTCATCTGGCCGCCTTCAAACCCAAGCCGGAGATTAGACCCGCTCCTGGAGCTTGCGCCCTTATGCCCGCGGCCTGATGTCTTACCGCGGCCTGATCCCGGACCTCTTCCCAATCTCCTTGAAAACTTGTGCGCCCCTTTCGGTCTGCGTATATCCTGTATCTTCATAATTCCTTCCGGTCGATCTACTTTGCTTTCTTACGATGTCAGTTCGCGCTTGCGATATAGGCGTAAGGTAATGAGCCCCTGAAGAGTCGCCTTTACAACGTTTATGGGATTTCTCGTGCCCAAACACTTTGTGAGTATGTCTTTTATGCCAAATACTTCACACATTGCTCGCACTGATCCTCCTGCTTTTACACCTGTGCCGGGACCTGCGGGTTTAAGCAATACTTTCCCTGCTTTGAATTTACCTATAACCTCATGGGGTATTGTCGTTCCTTTCATCTTTATAGAAACAAAAGATGCCTTAGCATTAGAGAGCGCCTTGGTTATCGCCGCTGCAATCTCATTGGCTTTCCCGAATCCTATGCCGGCCATACCCTTCCCATTGCCGGCCACTACCAGTACGTTAAAAGAGAATCTTCTGCCGCCCTTGACGACTTTGGCAACCCTCCTTATGCTCACAACCCTTTCGATTATCTCGTCTTGCCCTTCGCGCACAAAACCTTCCTTCTTCTTTTCCTGTTTCTTATAGTTCATTTTCCACCTTTGTAGCTCAATGGGCTTACGCCCGGGTAATCTATCTTTTTGCTTATTCGAAAATCTCGCCGAAGTCCCGCTTATGAAAGCGGCAAACGAAGGCGGATTAGAATACTAATCCGTTTTTCCGAGCGGCGTCTGCAAAAGCCTTGATCCGCCCGTGATACTTATATCCGGCCCTATCGAACACTATCCGGCTAAAACCCTTCTTCTTGGATCTCTCGGCAAATTCCGCTCCAAGAACTTCGGCAGCTTTTACATTACCGCCGTATTTGATCTTACTCTTGAACCCCGCATCGCAAGTAGAGAGAGATACGACCGTGTGGCCTTTAATATCGTCAATGAGCTGAGCTTGAAAATTTTTATTGGCCCTGAAGACGCATAATCTGGGTTTCTCGTTAGTGCCAATAACCTTCTTCCTGATGATCCTGTGTCTTCGTTCTCTGCCTTTTATCCTCATTTTTGCACTGTCTTTCCTGCTTTGTGGCGCACGTATTCGCCTACATATCTTATCCCCTTGCCCGTATAGGGCTCGGGCACAAAGTAATCGCGTATCTCTGCAGCCACTTCTCCAACCTTAACTTTGTCTATACCGGCTACCATTATCTGTGTCGGCTTAGGTGTGGTAACTGTAATTCCTTCGGGGATCTCGTGCTTGATGGGGTGTGAAAAACCTAGCGACATCGAGAGCGTGCTTCCCTGAACCTGGGCCTTAAAGCCGACGCCTTTTATTTCAAGGTCCTTCTTATAACCTTCTGTAACGCCCTTTGTGAGATTGAAGATGATAGTTCTTGTCAATCCCTGCAAAGAAAGAGACTCTCTGGCAGGAGTTGTATTCTCGATAAATACCTTGCCCTCTTCTATCTTCACCTTAACGGCCGCCGGCACCTTGTGCTCGAGCTTACCCTTCGGCCCTTCGACAGACACAATATTGCCTTCTATGTTAATCTTTACGTTATTCGGTATAACTATCGGTCTCTTTCCTACGCGTGACATTGAACACCTACCATATGTTGCAGAGGATCTCCCCGCCCAGCTTTTTCTCTTTGGCTTTTTCGCCTGTCATTATACCTTCTGATGTAGAGATGAGCGCCACACCGATCCCGCCATAAACACTTTTGATCTCTTTATTCTTTATATACATCCTTCGCCCCGGCTTCGATATCTTCTTAATGCCCACAATAAACGGGGTCTTGTCCTTTTCATACTTCAAGTAAACCTTTATTATCCCCTGCCTCTTATCATCGATCGCCTTATAGTTCGATATGAAACCTTCATCCTTAAATATAGCCAATATGCTCTCATTGGCCTTTGAGCGTTTGACTTCAAGTGTGGCCTTGCGCGCCATAACACCATTTCTTATGATTGTTAGCATATCCGCAATTGTATCGGTAACCGACATATATCTTCCTCCGTTATATCTGAATCTTTGAATCTATTAAACAAATTCAAAAACGCTACCAACTCGCTTTTACGACACCCGGGATCTCGCCCCTTAAAGCTAGCTCCCTGAAACATATCCTGCACAGTTTGAATCTACGCATAAAGCCGCGCCTTCTGCCGCAGATCTGGCAACGCTCATAACCTCTGACTTTAAACTTTGGTGTTCGTTTCGCTTTTATTACCAGACACTTCTTCGCCATATTAACCCTCTTTTATGCTACTTTATCTTTTAAAGGGCATGCCAAACTGTTTTAGTAGCTCAAAACTCTCTTCCTTGTTCTTCGCTGTCGAAACAAGGGTTATATCCATCCCGTGCACCAACTGTATCTTATCGATCTCGATCTCGGGAAAAATGCCCTGCTCTGTAATCCCGAAAGAATAATTACCCTTCTGGTCAAAAGAACTTGTCGGTAAGCCACGGAAATCCCGTATCCTGGGTAGCGCCACATTTACAAGCCTGTCAAGAAATTCATACATGCGCGCTTTACGCAGCGTCACCTTGCATCCTACGATGGAATCCTTCCTGATCTTGAAACCCGCGATAGCCTTCTTCGCCTTTGTGACGATAGGCCTTTGACCGGTCATATTGGCAAGCCCCTCCACAACCCCATCCATGTGCTTCTTGTCTTGAACCGCTTCGCCAAGACCAACATTAAGGACTATCTTCGTTAGCCTGGGAACATCATAAATGCTTTTAAGGCCCCTGGCTTCCATCATCTTCGGCACGATCTCATTCTTATAGCGTTCCAATAACCTTGGTATCATCACTAGAACACCTCTTTACACTTGGGGCAAAATCGGGCCTTAGTGCCGTCACTCAGCATATTAAATCCAACCTTAGTTGGACCGTTGCAACCTTTGCAGAAGATAGCGAGATTTGACCTATGTATAGGCGCTTCTTTCTGAACAACGCCGCCCTTCTGGTCGTCCCTCGTGCGCCTCATGTGTTTCTTCACAAAGTTCACGCCCTCAACGATCATTCTGTTCTTCGCCGGAATGACCTCGAGCACCACGCCTTTCTTGCCTTTGTCTTTTCCTGCCAAAACAACTACCGTATCGTTCTTCTTGATCTTAGCCATATTGATCTTTTGTTATATTACTTCGGGCGCCAAAGAGACTATCTTGAGAAAATTCTTTTCCCTCAGTTCCCTGGCAACCGGTCCAAATATCCTCGTTCCCCTTGGATTATTCTGCGGATCTATTAAGACTATCGCGTTCCTGTCGAACTTTAGGTGCGATCCATCTGACCGTCCAACTGAATGCGCGGTCCTTACGATAACACCTTTGGCCACTTCGCCCTTCTTAACTGTCGCGTCCGGCGTCGCTTCCTTTATATTGCAGGTGATTATATCGCCGATATCGGCGCAATCTTTACCTGAACGACCTATGACACCGATACACGCAGCTTTCTTCGCGCCTGTATTATCCGCAACATCCAAAATTGTTTGCATTCTGATCATGATCTTTAACTCTTCTTTCTTACAACGTTATACCGGTATCCGGTCCTAAACGGACTTCTCTACCACTTCTAAAAGCCGCCAACGTTTGTCCCTCGATATCGGGCGCGACTGAACAACCTTCACAACATCTCCAACCTTGGCAACATTCTTCGCATCATGCGCTTTGATCTTGTTAAACTTCTTTATCCTTTTTTTGAAAACGGGATGAATCGTTAAGCGCCCCACCTTAATGACTATCGTCTTATCCATTTTGTCGCTTACAACCGTGCCTATGACCACCTTCTTTATCGAGACCCTCTTACTATTCTGCATTCGCTTTCTCCCTTAAAATCGTACAGCACCGCGCTATCTCCACCTTTGTCTCATGAATTCGGTGCGGTTTTTCCACCCTACCGCTCTTCTGTTCAAAACGGAGCTTATAAAGCTCTTCCCTGAGAGTTAAAAGCCTGTTATCGATCTCAGCGGTCGTCATATTCCTTATATCCGCCGTCTTTAATCCCATATTAATGTACCCTCGTTACGAATTTTGTCCTTAATGGTAATTTGTGTGCGGCAAGCCGCATCGAATCTCTCGCTATTTCCAAAGGCATACCTTCCATTTCAAAAAGTATCCTTCCTTTCCGAACAACTGCAACCCAGTGATCCGGGGCCCCTTTTCCTTTCCCCATTCTTGTTTCGGCAGGCTTCTTTGTAACGGGCTTGTCCGGGAAGATCCTTATCCACAACTTCCCTCCGCGTCTTGTATGTCTCATAAGCGCAACACGCGCTGCCTCTATCTGCCTGTCTTTGACCCAGCCATTCTCCAGGGCCTTCAGCCCAAACTCGCCAAAACAGACCTGCGAACCTGCAATACTGGTACCCTTTCGCCTGCCTCTTTGCGACTTACGATATTTGACGCGTTTTGGCATTAGCGCCATCTTTATCACTCCCTGTATTTTCTTCTATACCGAACTTTTCACCTTTGTAGATCCATACCTTTACGCCTATAAGACCGTATGTTGTATGGGCTTCCGTAAACCCATAATCAATATCTGCCCTTAATGTGTGCAAGGGAACCTTGCCGAACTTCATCGCTTCGCTTCTTGCGATCTCTGATCCGCCGAGTCTCCCGGAGACTCTCATTCTTAGCCCTTCGCAACCCGCGTTCTTCGCCATCTGCATAGCCTTCTTCATCGCCCTACGAAATGCTACACGCTTCTCAAGCTGCAATGCGATACTCTCGGCAACAAGCTGCGCATCCATCGCAGGTTGTTTTATCTCCTTTATATCTATAGATATCTGTTTTTCACCAACCATGCCCTGCACTGCCTCTTTCAAGGCCTCTATCTCCGAACCCCTCCGGCCTATTATGACACCTGGCCTTGCGGTATATATGATCAAACGTACGCGATCTCCGGTCCTTTCGATCTCTATGTTCCCAACAGCAGCGCCATAAAGTTTATTTTTTACGAATTTTTTTAGCTTCTGGTCCTCGATCAAGGTGAGATGAAATGTTCCTTTTCTTGCGAACCATCTAGATTTCCAAGTCTTTATAATACCTAACCTAAAACCGTATGGATGAACTTTTTGCCCCATTATTTCTTCCCCACTTCTTTCGGTACCCTGGTTACCCCTTCTTTCTTTGCAACCTTCTTTGTGTCAATAGCGCCCTTAAGCACGTCCAATTCGACCAGCACGTGGCTGGTCCTCTTTCTTACGACCCCGGCCCTACCCATGGACATGGCCCTGAAGCGCTTAAGCGCCGGCCCCCCATCGCAAGCGATCTTGGATATGTAAAGATTCTCCGCTGTATACTTCTTCTCAGGGATCCTCTTTGCATTTGCGAGCGCCGATTCAATGACGCACTTCAATATCGATGCGCCTTTCTTGTTCGCGCTGGCCAAAATGGCTAATGCCTCGCCGACGTTCTTCTTTTTAATGACCGCTATGACGATCCTGAGTTTCCTCGGTGCTATTCGCACATATCTTGCTAAAGCGCGTGTTACCATCCTGGTACCTTTACTTTTATGTCTTATCTAACGAAACCTCTGTCGCCGCTCCATGTCTCCTGAATGTACGTGTCGGGGCGAACTCGCCAAGCCTGTGCCCGACCATGTTCTCTGTAATGAAAACCGGAATGAATTTTTTACCGTTGTGAACCATAAAAGTCACACCCAAAAAATCCGGCGGTATCATGGACCTGCGCGCCCAAGTCTTAATGGGCTTCTTGTCCCTTGCCTTTTCGGCCTTCTGCACTTTTATAAGTAGCTTTTCATCTATATATGGGCCTTTTTTTGTTGAACGCGCCATCGACTATTTTCTCCTCTTCAATATAAATTTATCCGAACGCTTCGTCTTTCTGGTCTTTAAACCCTTGGTAATTTTCCCCCACGGTGTGGTAGGGTGCCTTCCTCCGGAAGATTTACCCTCGCCGCCACCCATGGGGTGATCAACGGGATTCTTCACAACTCCCCTTGAAAAAGGTCTCTTGCCCAAATGCCTGTTTCTACCCGCTTTTCCGATAGAGATCGAATCGTGCTCTATATTCCCAACCTGCCCAATGCATGCAAAGCAATGCAGCTTTATAAGCCGGATCTCGCCGCTCGGCATCCTGATATGTCCAAATCCATTCTCTTTGGCCATGATCACTGCCTGGTTACCGGCGCTTCGCGCTATAACTCCGCCTCTTCCCCTATGCATCTCTATGTTGTATATAGATATCCCAAGGGGTATTCTCATTAGCGACATTGCGTTACCTACCTTGATCTCTGCATTTTCAGATGATATAACGCTGTCACCTACACCGAGCCCATCAGGACAGATGATGTACCTGCGCTCTTTGTCCTCGTACTCTAAAAGAGCTATGCGCGCTGAACGGTTCGGATCGTATTCAATGCCTACAACCTTTGCCTGAATATCGTATTTATCTCTCTTGAAATCGATGATACGCCAATTTCTTTTGTGACCACCGCCGCGGTGACGCGAAGTCATTCTGCCGTAAACATTCCTGCCGCCTGACTTCTTTAGCGAAACAGTCAAGCTCTTCTCAGGTGTATGTTTTGTTATCTCATCGAACGTATACCCGCTTCCCCATCGCCTGCCAGGGGTTGTCGGTTTAAATTTCTTTATGCCCATCACTATTCTTTCCCGCGGTCAACAAGACTTTTATGCAATATCTATCTTATCGCCCTGCTTTAAAGTTACTATAGCCTTCTTCCAATCGGATGTTTTTCCCAGTGCAAACCGCACGCGCTTCATCTTGCCTCTTACGATCGCGGTATTCACACTCGCAACTTTCACCTTGTATATATCCTCGATCGCCTTCCTGATCTCTATCTTATTGGCAGACATTCCAACGCAAAACATATACTTATTGAGCGGCATAAGTCGCCCGCTCTTTTCGGTCCTAATAAGACTCACTATAACGGAATATGGTTCTCTCATTTCTTTACACTCTTGTTCAAAGATTCCGTCGCTTTCCTCGTCAGCAGAACATGTGTGCTCGACATCACGTCAAGAGCCGTAGCCTCATCAACCAATTTTAGGGTAAGGCTCCCGATGTTTCTGCATGACAGGAGTAGATTGCGGTCTATCTTGTTAACGAGCAAAAGCACTCTTTCGCTTAATTTCATCTCATTAAGAAGGGCACTGACCTTCTTAGTTTTAGGCTCAGTTAAAGATAATTCTTCGATGGCTAGCACCTGCCCATCTTTCAGTTTTGCGTTCAGGCTCGCCACAAATGCGCCTCGCTTCATCTTCTTCGGCATGCTATAGTTAAAGGAACGCGGATGTGGACCAAAGACTACACCGCCCCCGCGCCAAACAGGGGTTCTTTTAGAACCGACCCTAGCTCTTCCCGTACCCTTCTGCTTCCAAGGCTTCTTTCCGCTACCGCTAACTTCATCCCTTGTTTTCGTACTGGCGGTCCCTCTTCTGATGTTAGCCCGGTACATCACTATCGACTTATAAAGGAGATCTTTGTTGAATCTGCCGCTAAAGGTCTCTTTATTGAGCTCGATACTCTCCGCTCTCTTACCATTTGAGTCAAACAACGCTATCTTATTTAGCTCGCTGTTGCTCTTTGCCTTAACCACAACTCATCTCCTTTTTAATCCGCCCACAGGTGATATGTGTTTTTGATGGAGGGAGCCCCGGACTTTAGTCCGGTGGGCTCCACTGTATCAGCCTACTTCTTATCGGCCTTCTTATCTTCCTGCGCACTGCCCGTTTTACTATCGGCCGTAGGGGGTCTCTTCTTTGCATGCTTCACAATGAGCAGCCCGCCTTTATGCCCCGGCAGAGATCCATGGATCGCCAATAGATGATTCTCTTCATCAACGACCACCACCTTAAGATTCTGAGCAGTCCGCTTAGCTGCCCCCATATGCCCGGGCATTTTATGTCCCTTAAATACTCTTGACGGATAAGAGCTCGATCCTATCGAACCGGGGGCCCTGTGGAACATAGACCCGTGTCCGCTCTCTCCACCACTCCAGCCCCACCTCTTCATTCCACCCTGAAAACCCTTTCCTATAGTGGTACCGGAAACATCTACGTAATCGCCCGCCTTAAATTGCCCTACATTAAGCACCTCGCCGATCTTGTATGCAACCGAATGATCTACTATTATCTCTCTTACGGTCCTCTTGGGATTAATCTTCAGATTCTCGAAAACCTTTCTTTGGGGCTTATTTACCTTTGAGGCTTTCACATCTTCAAAGCCTAGAACTATGCTAGTGTAACCATTCTTATCTTTCGTCTTTATTCCGATCACAGCGCACGGGCCTGCCTCTATCAAGGTAACGGGCAAAGCCTTGCCCTCATCGTCAAATATGTTTGTCATTCCCAACTTTTTGCCAATCAATCCTGCCATTAGTATACCCTCATATTCATTACCAAGAATGCCGGAAGAATGATGAGCGACGATTCGCTTGCCACCCAATCACTCCTCGTCCTTCTCTACTTTATTTCAACGTTAACCCCTGCAGGCAGATCCAATCGCCTTAAAGCATCGATCGTCTTTGCGGTGGGATTAACTATTTCAAGAAGCCTTTTGTGAGTCTTGATCTGGAACTGCTCTCGTGACTTCTTGTCAATATGCGGTCCACGGAGCACGGTAAAAACTTCCCTTCGTGTGGGGAGAGGTATCGGTCCGGAAACTATTGCTCCCGTCTTCTTTGCGGTATTCACGATCTCCCCACATGACAGGTCTAGGATCCTGTGGTCGTAAGCCATCAATCTGATCCTGATCTTTACCGATTTGCTCGCTTTTATCTTTGTAGCTTTTCCTGTCATCTTTTCGCCCTTAGCTTTTAGCCCTAAGCTGTAAGTTCCCTGCGGCTGATAGGTTACAGCTTATAGCTTTCCTATTCGTATACTTCCGTTATTACGCCTGCCCCGACAGTATGACCGCCCTCACGGATGGCGAATCGAAGACCCTTCTCCATAGCTATCGGCTCTATTAGTACCATATCGACTGTTATATTATCACCGGGCATAACCATCT
>JBDRHE010000079.1:0-6637 GCA_043817155.1 Candidatus Omnitrophota bacterium
ATTGACCGGGAAGGGGACTATCGAAGCGGACTTTATTACTGGAAGAACGTCTATGCCGCAAGTATTCGCAGGCGGCGATATAGTGACAGGCGCGGCAACCGTTATAGAGGCGATGGGAGCCGGGAAACGCGCAGCGCGTTCGATCGACGAATATCTTCGTTCCGGTCCCGGGCTGGATAAAGGAGGTTGTCCTAGACAGCCCGGGACCGGAACGAAGACGTAGATTAAAAGTATGAAAACGACAGAAGAGAAACACATATATACCGTAAGCGAGCTTACTAAGAACATCAGGTTTGTTCTGGAGGAGGCATTCGGCAATATTTGGGTTGACGGGGAGGTATCCAACTTTGTTAAACACAGCTCCGGGCATATGTACTTTAGCATCAAAGATGAAAATAGTGTTCTATCATGCGTCTTCTTCAGGCACGCCAACAGCAAGCTTAATTTTGAGATAAAGAATGGTATGCGCATTCTCTGCTATGGGAAGATAAGCGTTTATGATAAGAGAGGACAATATCAGTTCTACCCGCAGAGAGTCGAACCGAAAGGCGTAGGAGCGCTACAGATAGCTTTTGAACAATTAAAAGAGAAGCTTTTTAAAGAGGGCCTATTCGATGAAAGTCACAAAAGAGAGATCCCCTATTTACCACAGCGTGTCGGCGTTATAACATCCCCGACCGGCGCCGCTATAAGAGATATACTGAATGTCGCAGAAAGACGATTCTCAAATATCGAGATCATCTTAAACCCCGTAGCGGTTCAAGGCGACTTTGCTAAGAACGAGATCTCCGCGGCTATCGATTCATTCAACACGTTTCGTAACATAGATGTTATAATACTTGGACGGGGCGGCGGCAGCCTGGAAGACTTGTGGCCGTTTAATGAAGAGGTGGTCGCAAGGGCCGTATATAATTCGAAGATACCTATTATAAGCGCGGTCGGGCATGAAATAGACTGGACCATAAGCGACTTTGTGGCCGATTTCAGGGCCCCCACACCTTCAGCTGCGGCCGAGCTTATTATCCCGAAAAAAGAGGATCTTATCGAGCGCATAAAAGGGCTATCGGAGAGAATGAACGTTGCGCTGACCTCTCAGCTAGACTTTCTAAGTGAAAGATTGAGCGCGATCAAGGACCGATATGTCTTCAGGGAGCCGCTGAATATCATAACGCAGTATGAACAAAGAATTGATAGTCTTGCAGAAGACCTTGCCCTTAAGGGAGGTTTCATGCTTAAGGCCAAGAAAGAGACCTTGAGCGCGCTGGCAGGAAAGCTTGGCGCTCTGAGCCCGCTCGGAGTGCTAAGCAGGGGCTATAGCATAACAAGGAGAGGCGATCAAATTATAAAGGACGTAAAGGACTTAAAAAAGAAAGAGCTTATCAATACAAGAGTGGAACGTGGAGAAATAATCAGCAGGATAGAAGAGGTAAAACAGTAAAATGGCAGAACAGAAATTTGAAAATGCGCTTAAGGAGCTTGAAGAGATCGTAGACAGACTTGAGAGCGGGGATTTCTCCCTGGATGAATCGCTTGCAAAATACGAAGAAGGTGTAAAGCTTATAAGGTTCTGTCAAAAGAAGCTTGAGCAGGCGAAGAAGAAGATAGAGATACTTGTAAAGACCAAAGACGGTAAAATTAAGATAGAACCATTTGAAAGAGAGAGCGCAAGGTCCGGAAGGAATGAAAAGTAAGACGATAATAGCATCTGACAGGACGCGTGTAAACAGGGCTTTGAATGGATATCTGAAAGAGCTCAAAGGGCCGCGCCTTCTTCGCAGCGCAATGAGATACGCCGTATTTAGCGGGGGGAAGAGGCTAAGGCCCATATTGACCCTGGAGGCCTGCAGGGCGTCCGGGGGGAATATACAAGATGCTTTGCCTTTTGCCTGCGCGATCGAATTTATACATAACTTTTCATTAATACACGACGACCTGCCGGCGATGGATGACGATGATATAAGAAGGGGAAAGCCCACCTGCCACAGGAAGTTCACAGAAGGGGTCGCTATACTTGCCGGAGACGAACTTCTCAATCTTGCTTTTAGACTAACGGTCAGAGCAAAGCACAAGAGAGCCAAAGAAATTGCATATCTACTCTCCTCAGCAACAGGCGCCGAAAACATGATCGGTGGGCAGGTGCTCGATCTGGAGTATGCAAGCATGCGTAAGATAAGCCCAAAATTACGACAAAAGATAGACAGGATGAAGACAGCCGCCCTCATGGCTATTTCGTGCAAGATCGGGGCAATTGTTGCAGGGGCAAGAACAAGTAGCGCAAATAGAATATATAAGTTTGGGGAGAATCTCGGTATTGCGTTTCAACTGGCCGATGACATTAGAGATGCAGTAAGCGATAGCATCAAGGCGGAAGAGATGAAGAAGAGGGTAGCCCACTTTATAAGGGAAGCCCTGGGCAACATAAAGACTTTCAGCAGAAGCGCAGATACGCTAAGATATATAGCCGATTATGTAATGGAGCGCGCAGAGAACAGGCAATGAAGACATTCATAGATAAGATCAATTCACCCGCGGACCTAAAAAAGATCAATGCCAAGGACCTGCCGATCCTGGCAACTGAAATAAGGAAAAGGATCGTGGATGTGGTCTCTAAAACAGGGGGTCATCTTGCTTCAAGCCTGGGCGCGGTGGAGCTGGCAATCGCTTTACACTACTCTTTCGACATGCCAAAGGACAAGATCATCTGGGATGTGGGACATCAGGCCTACCCTCACAAATTGCTGACCGGGAGAGCAAAACAATTTGGTACATTAAGACAGCTCGGCGGGATCAGCGGTTTCCCGGCGAGATGGGAGAGCGAATACGACATATTTACATGCGGCCACAGTTCAACGTCTATATCTACCGCGCTGGGGCTCGCTTGCGCACGGGACCTTAAGAAAGAGAACTGGAAATCCATAGCGGTAATAGGAGACGCAGCTTTGGCAAGCGGCATGGCGTTCGAAGCGCTCAATCACGCGGGACATCTAAAGAAGGACCTCATAGTTGTCTTGAATGACAATGAGCTTTCAATTTCGAAGAGCGTAGGCGCTCTTAGCAGGTATTTAAACAGGATAATGACAAACCCTACCTATAACAGGGTTAGACGCAGAATGCAGATACTCGTTAAACGGATCCCTTTCTTCGGTTTTAAGGCCTTTAAAGCCGCCAGAAGACTGGAAGAGTCGCTAAAGAATATATTGGTGCCTGGTGTATTCTTTGAAGAATTGGGTTTCAGGTATTTCGGGCCCATAGATGGGCACAACACGGATGAATTGATAGCAATGTTTAAGAATACCTCAACTTTGAAAGGGCCCATTCTTTTGCATATTTTAACAAAGAAGGGCAAGGGATACAGATTTGCCGAAGCCAGGCCAAGCGCTTTTCATGGCATACAACCGTTCGAGGAATGCACGGGGGAATTAAACAAAAAAGAGAAAGCCAGAAGCTTTACAAATGTATTTTCCGAGAAGATTATAGAGCTTGCCAGAAAGGACAAAAGGGTTGTGGCCGTAACAGCCGCGATGCCGGACGGGACAGGGCTCTCGGGATTTGCGCAGGAATTTCCAAACAGGTTCTATGATGTTGGCATCGCTGAAGAACACGCGGTCGCGTTCAGCGCAGGTTTAGCTAATGAAGGCTTAAGACCCATCATAGCCATATACTCCACGTTCCTGCAAAGAGGATATGACCAGATCATACATGATATCAGCCTGCAGGATCTTCCCGCGATATTCTGCATAGACCGGGCCGGTTTGGCGGGTGAGGATGGCCCTACGCATCACGGTGTATTCGACATAGCGTATTTAAGGCATATACCGCATCTTGTTATCATGGCTCCGCGGGACGGGTTTGAAATGGAAGCAATGCTCGATTTTGCGGTAAACCTAAATAAGCCTGTTGCCATAAGGTATCCAAAGGGGACGAGCGAATCGCACCTTTCCCGCTCAAGCCTTAAAGAGATCGAGCTCGGGAAAGCCGAACCGTTAAGAGACGGCAAGGACGTTGCCATTATTGCCATAGGCAGCATGGTATCCATTGCCATAAAAGCGGCAGATCTATTATCATCTGACGGCATAGAGGCAACTGTTATAAACTCAAGATTCATAAAGCCTCTTGACACGGAGACCATTGCAGGTGTGGCCGGGAGGATTAAAAGGATAGTGACGCTCGAAGAAGGAGTAGCTACTAACGGATTCGGTAGCGCCATTCTGGAATTATTTGAAAGAGAGAAGATCAAAGATGTGAGTGTCAAAAGGATAGCTCTCCCCGACCATTTTATAGAGCATGGGAAAAGAGAAGAGCTTATGAAGAAGTACCATCTTACGGCGGATGAGATTTGCCTTACGATAAAAAGAGAGATGTTTGGGAGATAGTTCGAAGTGGCAAGGATAAATATAAACACAGGCAGATGCAAAGGTTGCATGCTCTGCGTATCGGCCTGTCCAAATGCGCTTATCGTGCGATCAAAGAAGCTGAATAAGATGGGCATTCATTGCGTAGAGTTTGCGAGCTTCCCAAAAAGAGGGAAGGCCGGTTCCGGGAAAGAATGCACGGGCTGCGCTATGTGCGCGATAATGTGTCCGGACGTTTGTATCGAGGTGCTAAAATGAAGCGTAAATCAAAAACCGCACGCCGAAAACCGCACGCCGAAAACCGCATTTTAATTACCGGCAATGAAGCATGCGGCGAAGGAGCGGTCCAGGCAGGATGCCGTTTTTACGCCGGTTATCCGATAACTCCACAAAACGAATTAACCGCATATATGTCCAGGAGGATGGATGAGACCGGAGGCATTTTTATACAGGCTGAAAGCGAACTTGCCGCTGTGAATATGGTTTTCGGAGCGTCGGTGACAGGTAGCCGGGCGATGACATCTTCCTCGAGCCCGGGCATAAGTTTGAAGCAAGAGGGCATATCCTATCTTGCCGGGTGTGAATTGCCGGCTGTAATTGTCAATGTTATGAGAGGCGGACCGGGGCTTGGCAATATCGCCCCAAGCCAGGCAGACTATTTTCAAGCTACTAAAGGAGGCGGTCATGGGGATTATCACCTTGTTGTTTTGGGCCCGGCCTCGTGCCAGGAGATGTTCGATCTCACGCGGAAGGCTTTCGATATTGCAGATAAATACAGAAGCCAGGTCATGATATTGAGTGACGGCATACTGGGGCAGATGATGGAGCCGGTGAGAATGGGCCATCGGCCATCGACTATCTACCGCAAACCAAAGATCTGGGCATTGACCGGATGCAAAGGGAGAAAGCCGAGGATCATAAGGTCGCTTCTCTTAAAAGAGGGCGCGCTTGAAGCATTGAACACGAAGCTGCAGGGTAAATATAGAGCGATAGAAAAGAATGAAACCGCATTTGAAAAATATAAAACAGACGACGCCAAAATGATAATAGTCGCCTATGGCACCTCAAGCCGCATTGCGCGAGCATGTGTGGACACATTGCGGGAATGCAAAATAAAGGTAGGACTATTTCGCCCCATAAGCCTCTGGCCCTTCCCGTACGGTGAGCTAAGAGCCATCTCCAAAGATGGTACTAAATTTTTAGTAGTTGAAATGAGTGCCGGACAGATGGTTGAAGATGTAAGGTTAGCCGTCCAGGATGACGATAGAGTGAGCTTCTACGGAAGAACGGGCGGCGGCATACCAAATGAAGAAGAAATCGTAAAGAGGGTCTCGAACTGCATAGGATAGTATTATGGAGAGAGCTATATTTAAAAGACCGAACTCAATGACCGATGCGATAACGCACTATTGTTCCGGGTGCGGTCATGGTATTATTCATAGACTCATCTGTGAGATCATAGATGAGCTGAAGATAAGAGAGAAGGTGATAGCAGTTGCGCCTGTAGGATGCGCGGTTATCGCGTATGACTACTGGAATTTCGACGTTACAGAAGCTGCTCATGGCAGAACCCCGGCTGTGGCGACAGGCATAAAAAGAGTTTTACCGGACAGGGTTGTTTTTACTTACCAGGGGGACGGGGATCTTGCGGCCATCGGGACCGCGGAGATCATTCATACTGCCAACAGGGGAGAGAATCTAACGGTCATCTTTGTAAACAACGGCGTATATGGCATGACGGGCGGTCAGATGGCTCCTACAACGATAGCAGGGCAGAGAACGGCTACGACAAAAGAAGGAAGAAACATAAAGAGAGATGGGTTTCCTTTAAAGATCTCGGAGATGATAGCCCTGCTGGATGGTGTAGTGTTTGTGGAGAGAACGTCTATCCACAATCCGAAATGGGTTTTGAAGACAAAGAGGGCAGTAAGGAGAGCCTTTGAGGCCCAATTGAATAACGAAGGATTTTCAATGGTCGAGATTCTATCTATGTGTCCAACGTACTGGGGGCTTACGGCCCAGGAGTCTTGCAAACGCATCGAAAGTGAAATAGTGAAAACTTATCCTTTGGGCGTTCTTAAAGGATGATACGTAAAACCAAAAGTTAAATACCAAAGACTAAAAACATAAATTAAATATGCAAACGTTTTTACTTGTTGGCATTTGTTTTAATTTTTGATATTTAATCATTCATGTCCAAATTAGCTTTTTGTCATTCCCGCGGAAGCGGGAATCCAGACGAAACTCTCGCCTGGATCCCCGCTTGCGCGGGGATGACATGTGAG
>JBDRHE010000080.1:0-2057 GCA_043817155.1 Candidatus Omnitrophota bacterium
CACGTTTTTGCGCAGTTAGTGTAAGATTTAGTGGGGTAGTCAGGGGTCTGGGGAAAGAGTGAAAAGCAGCAGTAGCCGTCCTTTCTTTCTTTTTGCTTCTTTTTCTTTCTTTGTGGATAATGTGAATATGTGGATAATGGACTTGAATATGGTAATAAAAGAGTGTAGAGTTACCTCTGAGAATAAAACAAGCTTGGGGTTTGCCCCAAGCAAAGGAGGCAGAGCTCTACACTATGGATACCATATCAATAGCATTCCCAGCGGTCAAGATAAATTTACCGGTAGAAGGTCTTACATTCAGTACGCTTGAGCAATCGGTCTTTGACATAGTCCAGGCTTTAGGCCGCAAAGTCCTGGAAAAAACGCTCATCGATGTCGATGAACGCCTGAAAATCGCACGGCCAAAAGGCGCTCTTATGAATACAGGTAAGAGGGCAAAGTACTTCATGACGCGCTTAGGTGATATACGGTATAAGCGCACCCGTTATATTGATACAGCGACCGGCAAGAGCCGGTATCTTCTGGAGGAGCACCTCGGGTTAAGGAAGAATCAGAGGGTGAGCCTCATAAGATCCAAGATAGAGATGTTCATAGCCAGCATAACAACATACAGGGATACCGAAGAGAACGTCGAGCTTCTGACCGGCTACAGGCGCAGCCATGAATCCATACGGCAGTCTGTGATAAAAGAGGCTGAGGGGATCATCGCCCATCAGGATGCCGCTATAGATAAGATCGGAAGGTTGGAGGATAACGAAGTTGTGTCCGATCCTCCTGAGATAGCCTACCTGGAGGCCGATTCGGCCTTTATCAGGCGCCAGAGTAGCCGTAAGCGCGTCCGAAGATCCTTTAACGGTATTAACAAAGTATTCCATCGTCGGAAGAGACGCTCCATCGAAGTAAAATTAGCCATAGGCTATACCGACAAGGTAAAGCGATATGAGTCCGGGCGGGGCAAGGGCTTAAAGCTTAAGAATAAATTCACCTACACGAGCATAGAAAGCGGAAGAATCTTTATGGAAAAACTCAGCCTCATCGCTGAAAAGAAGCTGTCCCTGTCAAAAGTGAAGGCTCTTATCTTCGGCGGTGACGGAGGGGCGTATATAAGCGCCGGAATAAGGGATTTTTTTGTCAATGTCATTTATATCCTGTGTAAATTCCATCTCAAAAGAAATGTCAAAAGGTCGCTCCCCTCGATGCCGAATACGCAGGACAAAGTTAACGGCCTTCTCGGCAGGGATAAAATAGACGAAGCGCTTCATCTCATTCACAGATTCATGGCTCGGACCGACGATAGAAACAACAAGAAGTCCCTGAGAGATCTTTATACGTATATCGACCAGAATAGAGACGGAATAAACCCTATCAATCGAATAAAAGACAAGGCCTTACGAAACAAGATAAAAGGCGCCGGAGCTATGGAGTCCAACGTCGATAAGTTCATCGCCCACCGCTTCAAGAAGAGAGGCATGAGCTGGAGTGAGAAGGGCGCTCTAAGCCTTCTCAAGGTAAGAGAGACTATAAGTAACGGGGAATGGGACTCGTGGTGGCTTGAAGGAAGGGACGAGAAGATAGAAATACGGCCGGAGCCCTTAAAACAGCTTACAGCCAAGAACTTCTGGAAGAAGGAGAAGAATATCCTGCCCTTGATAGAGGTCACTATCCCGGCACTTCATGGACCAGATCGGAATGAGCCCTGGGTAAAGATCTTGCGGGAAATTCAGGATATTGACTACTACAAACGAAACTAACGCGATCATTGTCATGGCTTGAGAAAAGATCATCGCTCTAATGGGTGATAAAACGCGAATATTCTATGTTGTCGACGGAGATCTGGCACTTATGCGAAAAAATACGGTTTTAAACGATGGCAACACCGGCCTCACAGGCCGTAATAGACATGTTGGGGGCAACTCTCACTAATCCACTATGATTATTCGCATTGAGAAAAAGCCCCACCAAGTCCTTGACACAGACTGCACGTATGATAGTTTTGACGGCAATGCATTTATATGGTATACTTCGATTGTTTAAAGATAATCCAAAGAGGCGGGATC
>JBDRHE010000081.1:0-22494 GCA_043817155.1 Candidatus Omnitrophota bacterium
GAAATAGCGTTTTGACATTCGAAACTTTGTCATGAACGCTTTTCTCACATGTCATCCCCGCGCAAGCGGGGATCCAGGCGAGAGTTTCGTCTGGATTCCCGCTTCCGCGGGAATGACAAAAAGCTAATTTGGACAGCAATAAACTAAAATCCCAAATTTCAAATGACAAAACTCAAATAAAATCCAAATTCCCAAATTCAAATTTTACATTTGAAATTAGGAAATTCATTTGTAATTTGAGATTTGTCATTATTTTATATGCCCTCCGGTTTTGGAGCGCGAGTCATTAATTCTTTTACTGCTATCTTCGGATCCTTATCCTCATACAGCACCTGATATATCTTCTCGGTTATAGGCATCTCTACTCCGATCTTCTTTGAAAGCTCGTAAGCGGACCTCGTAGTGTTCACGCCCTCAACAGCCATCTCAGTCCCCTTCAAGATATCTTTTAGCTTCCTGCCCTTTCCGATCTCTTCACCAAGCCACCTGTTTCTTGAATGCTCACTCATGCATGTAGTCGCCAAATCTCCTATACCGCTCAGCCCAAAGAATGTCTCTTTGCGGGCGCCAAGTTTAACGCCTATCCGCGTGATCTCAGCAAGCCCGCGGGTCAAAATTGCCGCTTTTGTATTTACACCGAATCCCATCCCATCTGAAATACCGGCGGCGATAGCGATTATGTTCTTTAGCGCCCCACCAAGTTCAACACCTATGGGATCCCGGCTCGTATACACCCTGAAACCGGGGGTCGTAAAGATATCCCGCACCTCCTCGACATACCCTCTATCTTCCGAAGCCGCCACGACAGTTGTAGGAAGTCCTCTTGCGACTTCAAATGTAATACTTGGTCCGGAGATAACGGCGATCTTGCCTGAAAAGAATTCTGACAGTACCAAAGAAGGCCTTTTTAAAGTTCCGGCTTCAATACCTTTTGTAAGGGATACTACCTTGCCGGCGTCAAATTTTCCTTTAAATCTGGAAACAGTTTTTCGCAAATACTTCGTTGGTACCGCAATTACTATAAGCTCGCTTTTCGGTAATTCAGATATATCAGAAACTAACTTGATCCCCGCAGGTATTTTTATACCCGGAAGAAATTTACGATTCTCTCCGTCACTCTTAATAGTGGCTATATGCTTCGGAAAAGCGCTCCATAGAGTAACTCTATGCCCTATTTGGCAAAGAAGGATCCCTATCGTTGTTCCCCAGCCACCATCACCTATGATTGTAACATCTCTTAACATATGTAAAGCAAATATTAGCATATAGACATATGATAGTCAATTGAATATATACAAAAGCGTTTTTTTGCGGTGTTTTTGCGTCCTTTGCGATAAAAAAAGAGGAGCATAGAATCTATGCTCCCCCCAAAAGCCACGTTTATTGGTGTGGACTTTATTTAATCGTTATTCTCTTCTCGAGCAGGCTAATCTTCTTGTCTATGAAGCGGATCTTTATCAGTACGATAAAGACAATCGCCATATGTGCTAGCCCTTTAATACTTTCTATATGCATAATCTACTCCGGTTTCATTACTTTGATCTTTATCGCATGTACAAAGACTACATTGTATGCAGACTCTCCGCAGATGACATAGAATGAGCCCCTCATCTTGCAGATCAGCTTATCCTCATTCAATTTTTTGGAATACTTCCTGAGTATATGAAAGAATCTCCGGTTCAAGGACAGGTCCTTCTTCCGGGTGTTTATCCATCTCTTCAACCCTTCCTGCGATTCGATCCTGTGAACGCCCCTGACAAAATAGGTAGATCTCTTTCGTGTAAGCGAAACAACACCGCCTCTTTCTACGATCTCCTCAACAGAGACCTCCCTCTTCATGGCAGCTGCCTTCGTCAATTCTTTAAATATGAGCTCTCTCATTTTGGCGCCCCTCTGTTGACTTTATAAATCTTTATATATTGTGTCAATAAAAAATTGGCCCTCGCCCGAAGACCTCAAACAATCTTTTTCCTATACTAACAAGTATACATGGCTATATTCTGTGCGTCAAGGTCACCACTACTAACTTTTTTATAGCTTAACCCAGAAGAGAAATTATACATTCATACCGCGAAGACAATCTCTCCCTTCATCCGACTACAGGAAAGGAAAGTACACCCTCTTTTCCTGCGCCCTCTGAAAATATTCTGATAAGTAAAATTCTCCCGCCTCAACCTTCCAATAATCTAAAGAGGAGATGCGGGACCGGCATGATTCTGGTCCTCTTCAAGGGGATGGCAGAACTCGCCCCACACACGTCCGTAGGCCTTACATCGGTGTGGGGACCCTACAGAGATTCTGCTACAATATGCAAAAGCAGAATTTCTGTAGGACAGTCCTAATGCAATTTTGCCACAGACAAAATTGTGTAGGGCTCAAACATCTGCCATCCTTTTTGTCTCATAATATGTGACAAGGGAAACCTTGAAGAAGCCCAAAATGGCGACCCTTGACATCAACGATGGCAAGGGATAATTTTTACTTGTCAGATTATTATCAGAGGCTCTTCTGAGCTACCGCTCTTTCCCGTCTCTCCTATAGCAATCTATGGCGGTAGACGGCTTGTTGAGGTTTTAGGCGGTGGGTGGCTAGCGTCGGCTAAACCGTTACGCTAAATTCTAAATCTACGAAGGAAAAAGCCACTAATCTCTCTTTTGCTGCTCATAGAACGCCCTGTAAATAAACCTGTTGGCATTCTTTGTCGCGGCAAGAGCGAATGCCTTCCCATCCTCCATTTCTTTAACAGGGTGCCTGGCATCGGTCGTAAAATTCTTGTATGTAGCTAATATCTTGTTGTCTTTTGGGTCATAGATCGTATAATCTACAACGAGTTTGGCCGCGCTTTTGGGAGCGGTTGTGTCTGCGACAAGAGCGGCTGTGCCAAAGATAGAAGGCATTACTTTCTCTTTAAATACGTATCCTTTTACGGTTGCGTCTATGATCAGGTCTGCATCGCCCGGGTTTGCTACAGGAACGAAGCTCATGTTGATCCTCTTGGTTAGCACGTCGTTGAAGATCTCTTTAAACCTGACCATATCTACATCAGGTGCATCTATGGTGCTTGTAGCCTCCCTTAGATATACCTTTATTTCATTCATATCCTTGAACATTTCATTTAAGTTATTTTCCGCTGCATACAAATTCGTCACTAATAACAGTGATATCAAAGCTAATAGAATTGCCCTCATAAAACCTCCTTTAAGAACTCTTTGCTGACCAAATAAGCCTTTTTGTCATCTCCGTGTTTCCCACACGTCATCCACATTTCTCCCACATGTCATCCCCGCGAAAGCGGGGATCCAGACGAGCCCACCATGGATTCCCGCTTGCGCGGGAATGACAAATGTTTAGTAGATTCCCGCTGGAGTTTACGCCGCAGCAGCGGCGCTGTGTTGCCAGAATGTTTAGCTAGTCTTTTAAGAACTCGAAATATTGCCAAATTATTGAGCTAGTGCAACTACGCTTTTTTCCTTTCATTAAAACAGTTTATTCTCTTCACCCCTGATAAGACGCTGTATATTAGATCTGTGTTTATATGTACCTACTATACAAATGATAACACAGAATAAAATGAGATAGACCGATCGATGGAATATTATCGCGAGGATCGGCAGGAATATCGACGCAGCGATCGAGGCTACAGAGACGATCCTGAATATAGCAAATATACATATCCAGATCAAGGCGGACACAGCGAATAGCTCCGGCATTAGCGCGATGAGTACCCCCGCGGTCGTTGCCACACCTTTACCCCCCTTGAACTTTAAAAAAATACTGAAGATGTGGCCGCAAATGGCGAAAATCCCTAAAAGTATCTTATATCGCTCCATGCCCATCATAGAGTTTATGGGATCGTTAAAGAAGAAAAGAGGCAAAACCGCTACTGATACCGTGCCTTTAAGCATATCCAGCACCAGAACGATTATAGCCGGAACCTTGCCTATCACTCTAAAGACGTTTGTCGCCCCAACGTTACCGCTCCCATGATCTCTGATGTCTATCCTCTTTAGCAGCCTCGCGAATATGAAGCTGGTCGGTATGGAACCCAGGATATAAGCGCATAATAACGATATGAGTAGGTCGCTCATCTGTTACGCCCCTTCGCCATAGATCTGAATGTTAACTTGATCGGCACCCCTTCAATGGGAAATGATTCCCTTAATCTATTCTCTATGTACGATGTGTGGAATTCGGTAACATCTCCACTGTCCTTCACAAAGATAAAGAACTCTTTGGGTCGCACCATAACCTGCGTCATGTAGTAGAACTTTGGGATCTTCTTCTTGCGATTAATGGAGACCTTCGCCGGGTCAATATCTTTAAGGAACCTCCTTAGGGTGCCTGTGTCTATAAAGAGATCAAGGTTCGTCTTTATGGCCTTAACCAGGTTGAAAGCGCTTAAGAGGTTCTTGCCGGTCTTTGCCGAAATGAATGATACAGGAAAGTTTCTTGCCTCCGGCATCTTCTTCAAGATAGCGCCGGTGTACCGCGTCGTCTCTATGCCCTTTACAAGATCCCACTTGTTCACGATTATAGCGCAGCCTTTACCTTTCTCCTTTATGTAATTGAAGATCTTTGCATCGTCGTTCGTTACGCCCTCTGCCCCATCTATCAAAAAGAGCGCTATGTCCGAACGGTCTATTGCGTCTTTTGTCCTCAATATGCTATAAATATCGACGGCATTCTTCACCCTTTTTTTATGCCTCATCCCGGCCGTATCGATAAGTAAATACTGCAGTCCGTCTTTATTGAAATATGTATCTATCGAATCTCTCGTTGTACCGGGCACCTCATCAACAATGACCCTCTCCTCGTCCAACACCTTATTGAGGAAAGAGGACTTACCTACGTTGGGCTTTCCTACAATTGCGATCTTGATGGAGTTCTGTCCGTAAAGACCGGCCTGGCCATGCTCGGGCAATCCACGCACGACCTCTTCAAACAACCTTTTGATGCCCCTATTTTGAAGACATGAGATGCCAAGAGGCACGCCGAGTCCGAGTTCATAAAATTCCGGCAAATTTTCTTCAAACCTCGCATTATCTATCTTGTTTATAACGAGAATTATCGTCTTGTTGGACTTTCGGAGCGATCTGGCCAGATCATAATCCATTGGCAGGAGACCGGCCCGACCATCACAGACAAACAGGAGCATATCCGATGATTCTATAGCTTTTTCGATCTGGTTTTTTACGGATACCTGCAAACTGTCTTCGTCCCGTTTTACAAAGCCGCCGGTATCCACAATCAAGAAGTTCTTATCATTTATATTAACAAATTTCTCTATCCTGTCCCTTGTTGTCCCTTCACGCTCCTCCACAATGGCGTCGCGCCTGCCGACGATCCGGTTGAATAGGCTGGATTTTCCCACATTCGGTCTGCCAACTATTGAGACGATCGATATGTTAGTGTTTTTCATAGCTTCTTAATATAAGTCTTCTTTCGGTAGTCGGTTGCGGCAACGCGCAGCATAAAGATCCCGTTCGTTTCGTATCTACTGTTACTTATCGCTTAGAGACCTGCTTCCTTTAATTACGTAGTCAATCCCGGAACAGATGGTAAATCCTACGGCAATATTCCACAAAAGAGATGAGAAGTCATATCTAAAAAGAATACTGAGCACTGTTGCCATTTGAAAGAAGGTCGTTATCTTGCTTATGATGGTCGGTTTTATTTCAAGTTCTCCTTTAGTAAAATGGATAAGAAGAGCGCCGAGTATGATGATCGCATCGCGAGAGATTATTATAATAGGTACATAGGTGGGCGGTTTAAGGTGGGCGGGTATCCCGCTTGACACGGTAAAACAGATATACGCGCTCAAAATAAGAAGTTTATCCGCGATCGGATCCAGTATCTTGCCCAGCCTGGATCTCTGCTTTGTTGCGCGCGCTATATACCCGTCGACGCCGTCGCTCAAAGCAGCCACGATAAAGATGAGAAGCGCGTATTCAAATCTTGAATATAGAATCGCCGTTATAAAAAATGGGATCAGCAGTATACGCAGTATCGTAATTCTGTTAGCTAGGTTCATTGGTTTGCTACTTAATAATCCTTATCCTGTTAATGGGCCAGTGGATGAGAAAGACTCGCCCCGCTAAATTCTTGGCCGGCACAAACCCCCAGTACCTGGAGTCTACGGAATTAAGGCTATTATCCCCTAAGACAAAATATGAATCCTTGGGAACCTTTACAGGTCTACCGGCTGCGCCATATTCGCCCCTGCTGTAGTAGATAATACTTTTAAGAATGAGCGGTTCTTCGACATCTTCCCCGTTTATCCGGAGATGTTGTCCCTTTATCTCAACGGTATCGCCCGGCTCTCCTATCAATCTCTTAACCAGGAATTTTTTCGGTTCCACCGGCGAACGGAACACGATTATATCCCCTCTTTTAGGCTCTCTTACCTTCGGAAGCCTCATATTCAACAGAGGGATCCTGGCGCCATATACAAATTTATTAACAAATATCCTGTCTCTCGGTTTAAACGTAGGTACCATTGATGACGTAGGGATCTTAAATGGCTGCGCTATGAATGTCCGTATGAAAAGGGCTATGACAAGGGCATAAAGGATAGGTTTTACCCATTCGTCGCGCCAGTAATCCCATGAACTGAATTTTGGATTCATATCTCTCCTTATCTTTACCCCGTTCAATCCCGAAAGTCCCGCAGTTTGAGGGGCCGGGATTGAACGGGGTTTACACTTTTAGAGCGGCGAAAAAAGCTTCCTGGGGGATCTGGACCTTCCCGAACTGCTTTAACCGTTTCTTTCCCGCCTTCTGTTTCTCCCACAACTTTCTCTTTCGCGTTATATCGCCGCCGTAACACTTGCCTGTGACATTCTTACCGAGAGCGCCTACGTCGTCTCTTGCGATAATATTGCCTCCTATGGCCGCCTGCAGCGCTATCTTAAAAAGATGGCGCGGTATCGTTTCACTTAACTTCTTTACTATAGCCCTTCCCTTCATCTGAGCCTTCTCTCTGTTCACAAGGCACGAGAGCGCATCAACAACATCCCCGTTGATAAGAATGTCCATCTTCACGACTTCCGCGCTCCTGTAGTCTATCATCTCATAATCTAGAGACCCATATCCCTTGGTAAGTGACTTGATCTTATCGTAAAAGTCGGTTATGATTTCGGCGATAGGCATCTCGTAAACCAGCCTCACTCTCTCTTCGTCCAGGAATTCCGTGACAACATAGTTGGCGCGCCGCGCTTCGACGAGTTTCATAACATCCCCGATCGAAGTCTTCGGGATAATAATAAATACGCGTGCATACGGCTCTTCCACATACGCTATATCACCCGGGTCCGGGAATTTCGAAGGGTTATCGATTTCCACGATCTCGCCTTTATTCGTTATGATCTTGTAAATAACGCTCGGGGTGGTTATTACGAGATTCAGGTCGTTCTCTCTTTCTAGGCGCTCCTGGATTATCTCCATGTGCAGAAGCCCCAAAAAACCGCATCTGAACCCCATCCCGAGGGTGACAGAAGATTCTGGCTCAGACGTAAAGGATGCGTCCTGCAGTTTCATCTTTTCAGTCGCGTCCTTTAAAGTCGGATAATTCTTGGGGTTCATCGGATATATTCCGCAGTATACCATGGGGTTCACTTTTCTATAGCCGGGTAGAGCGCTGTGGGCCGGATTATCGTTATCGGTGATAGTGTCGCCTATAACAACCTCCTGGGCATCCTTTATACCGCAGGTAACGTACCCGACCTCTCCGCAAACAAGCGTATCTACCTCCTCGGGCTTTGGCCTGAATATCCCGGTCTCCTTTACCTCGTATTTCTTTTTGGTGTTCATCATCTTGATGATCTGTCCTTTTGCAATGGCGCCGTTAAAGATTCGTATAAAAAGGATTGCGCCTTTATAGATATCGAATCGCGAATCAAATATAAGGGCCTGAAGCGGGTTTGACTCCTCCCCTTTTGGAGGCGGGATATTCTGTATGATCCTCTCCAGCACATCCTCGGTACCTTTGCCTTCCTTTGCGCTGGTGAGCACTACCTCGCCTGTCTCAAGACCCAATATATTATTTATCTGTTTCTTTACTTTCGGCACGTCGGCGTTTACAAGATCTATCTTATTTATTACCGGAATTATATATAGATTATGCTCCAGCGCGAGATAGAGGTTGGCTACTGTTTGCGCTTCTACACCCTGCGAAGCATCTACGAGAAGTAGCGCACCCTCGCAAGCCGCGATCGATTTCGATACCTCGTGAGTAAAATCGACATGACCCGGAGTATCTATCAGATTTAAGAGATACTTCTTCCCGTCTTTCGCCAGGTAATCGATCTTTATGGCGCTTGCCTTTATGGTTATACCGCGCTCCCTCTCCAATTCCATATCGTCAAGAACCTGATCGCGGTAATCTCTTTCGGCGATGGTCTTGGTGAATTCGATGATCCTGTCGGCAAGCGTAGATTTACCATGATCGATATGAGCGATTATAGAGAAATTTCTTATAAGATTCTTATCGATTTTTTTCATAGCCTATCAGCTCCCACCACGCGTTCTTCTTTAAAGTCTTGCATATATTATCCAAAATCTCGTTTTGTAAATAACATTTGATTATGGAAAGAATAATATCCCCGGACACAATACAGATCTTTTCGGAACTATGTTTATCCACTATCTTATGAAGCGCGCTTATTGCCCTATCACAGGCATCTTTAATAGATTCGCCGCCCGGAGGCTGAGTCGATACGGGTGACGCTTTCCATAAACCATACTGCTTCCCGTATCGTTTCTTAATATCTTTTACGCAGAGCCCTTGCCAATGCCCACAGTTTAGCTCGCTAAGGTCAGGGACCTCTTTTACCTTCAGTTCGTGTTTCAGCGCTATTTCGCTCGCCGTTGACAGGCTACTGCAAGAGGGACTTGAGTAGATCCTGGCGATCTTAAGCCCGGAAAGCTCACAGGAGATCTTTTGGGCCTCTTCTTTGCCTTCGTTATTAAGGGGGATATCGAGTGTGCCCTGGACCCGCTCCTGCTTATCCCAATCTGTCTGTCCGCGCCTTACAAGAATAAGTTGTGTCATACACCGACCCTTCTATAATATTTCTGCTGACAGGTCACCAGACTTCGCTCTGAAGAGGTGCCATCTAAAAGTATAAGCTTCGGAGCTACGTCCCGGCAATGCCTCACGAATGTATCCGTATTGTAGGTCACTCTTAAGAGTGACCTACAACGTATTGGCATCCTATCTTACGCTTAAAGCAAATCTCTTGCCGAACTCAATAAGCTGAAGCGCTTCTTTGTCGCTTCGCCCCTCAGAATAGATCCGAAGTTTTGGTTCAGTGCCGGATGCCCGTATCATAACCCAGGTTCTGTCGCTTCGAATAAACTTGTGCCCGTCAAAAGACTTTACATCTACTATCTCTTTGCCGAGTACTTTCTTGAACGGATTCTTAGCCAGATGCGCCAGTAACTTCTTCTTCTTATCCGCGGGGAAAAGCATATCAAAGCGCTTATAAACATAGGTCCCGTATACCTTGTCTATATTGTCCACAATGCTCTTTAAATTCATCTTTCTGGCCGCTATCATCTCCAGTATGAGAAGAGCCGAAAGCGTGCTATCCCTTTCCGGCAGCCACCCTTTAAAGGCGATACCCCCGGTCTCCTCTCCCCCAACCAGTATGTCCTCACTATTCATGATCTCGGCTATATACTTAAACCCTACGGCAGTCTCATAAGTTTTAAGGCCGTAGATCTTGCATATCTTGTCAATAAGAGCCGTCCCGCATATGGTTTGAACAACGCCGCCTACAAGGCCCCTGTCCTCTAACAGGTGGAGTAAAAGCAACGTCATGATCTTGTGGCCGCTCAGGATCGTGCCGTCCGAAAGGATAACCCCAAGCCTGTCCGCATCACCGTCGGATGCAATGCCAACATCAAAGTTCCCCGCCTTCACAAGCTTCGCGGTACTTCTAAGATGATCTTCGTTCGGCTCAGGGGGCCTTCCTCCGAAATAGGCATCACGCGCGCCATTTATGGTCATCACCTTATTGCTGGTACCTTTAAGCAGCTCTTCTATGAAATTTGAACCGGCCCCGTTCATGCTGTCTACAAGTATCCTGAGCCCCGCTTTCTTAAGCAGCAACATATCAGCGTATCTTCCGGCGGCTTTAAGATGCGCAGGTACTATATTCTCGATCCTTAAGAGACCGTTTTTTGCGGCTTCGTCTTTAGAAATAAATTTTACTTTCGATCTATACAGCCTCGACTCGATAGTATTTGTGATCTCCGTGCCTGCCGAACCTCCGAAGTAGCCTTTGTATTTAATGCCGTTATACCGGGCCGGGTTGTGACTTGCCGTTATCATCACCCCGCCGATAAAGTTCCTCCTCGTGATCGTAAAGCTCACCGAAGGCGTCGGCGCAGGGCTGTCTGCCAAAACTACTTTTATGCCATTTGCCGCAAGTACGCAGGAAACGAGCTCCGCATATTTTTCTGACAGGAAACGCGTATCGTAACCTACGACAAGCGCGAATTTCTTCTTGTAAACATCGCTATTATTATTCATGATCTTAGATTGTTGCTTCCTCACATAGTCAGCAATAGCCTGCGCAACGATCTTAACGTTATCAAATGTAAAATCTTCACTTATCACCGCTCTCCAGCCATCTGTTCCGAACTTAATCCGTGACATTTTGCCTTACCTCCAGAGTTACTGTTTATTAGTCATTACAGAATAGACGCGCGATATATCCTCGATTGTAACTACACCTGCTAGATTACCGTTTCTGAAGACCGGCAGCGCGCGCAGATTCTCCTCGTTCATAATGCTTTGCGCTTTCTCCAGCGAATCCGTCTCTTTCAAGGATGGCGTATCCTTCTTCATGATGCTTGATACATCCGATGTTGTTCCGTGCTGATGGATCCCGTTAATTATGTCGATTCGCGAAACGAAACCTATCATCTTACCGTATTCAACAACCGCAAAATCCTCCTGGTGACTATGAAATATGAGTTCGAGTACTTTCGAGAGGGTCGCGGTCTTTTCTAGCGTGAGAAATTGCGTGGGCATTATATCTTTTATTTTGAATCTCTTAAGCGTCTCCCTTATGTCGGTCTGCAGCTCTTCACTGGATGCAGCCATATAGATAAATACGGCGATCACGATCAGATATACGTTGCCCTGGACAAACCCGATATATCCGAAAATAAGCGCAAAGGCATGGCCCAGATTAACGGCGATCCTTGTGGCTTTTCGGTAGCCCATCTTCTGCGCTAAAATTGAACGAACGATCCTTCCGCCATCCATAGGAAATGCAGGAATCAAGTTAAACATGGCCAGCATAAGATTGATCCAGTAAAGATGCGCTATCATAAGAGGCGTGGTCTTTACTGAAAGAGGATGAAAAAGCACGTCGCGCCCCAGTATTAATTGAAGAGGAAAATAGAAGATAACAACAATGCCTATGTTAAGAAGCGGCCCTGCAAGCGATATCAGGAACTCCTGATATGGCTTATCCGGGATCTTCGTCATCGATGCAACGCCGCCTATGGGAAGAAGCGTGATCTCCTTGACGGTAATGCCGAATTTCTTAGCGACGAGACTGTGGGCCAGCTCGTGAAGCGTAACAAAGGAGAATATGCCCACGATAAGCAAGATCCAGCGCCAGCTCATGTTGAAAAATAGCGATAGGAATAAAAAAAGTATAAAGAACGAAATATGGATATTTATCGATATATCCGCGATCTTAAATAGTCTTATAGCTCCACGCATGTTGTTCTTCCAAGTTTAGTTCACCTCGTCTTTGCGAGGCACCGTAATATTCGAGCGTGCCGAAGCCCCGCCGCATACTTTGCATGGCGGGGTCCCGCCATACTATAGTAACGGCGGGACAATCTCTGCTTCCCTCGTCTTTGCGAGGCACCGTAATATTCGAGCGTGCCGAAGCAATCTCATCGAGCTCGATTGAGATTGCGCTAACTATATTACGGCACCTCGCAAAGACGAGTGGAAAGTCGTCCATCGTCCATCGTAGCGTAATCATTTGTGCTCTTCTGTGAGTCCCATCGGTGCTCATCTGTGGTTTCCATAAATTTCAATAAGTCACAATGTATTTCAACTGTATTTCAATCTTATTTCAATCGCATTTCCGGTATCTTCGCATCGTCCCACGTCTATCGTCCATCGTCTTTCGTAGGTTAACAGTATGTTTTATATCGTCAGGACGCCCTTGAGCTTCTTTTTGATCGTCTTTTTAGCAGGTCCTATAGTTGCGAAATTGAGGTTCCGTTTATTGAATATCAATTTAGCTGTGCCTCTTATATCTTCGATACTTACCTTATCGATGCCCATGAATATCTCTTTAACGGACGGAGCCTTACCGCGTTGCAGGATCTTCTCCCCCAGCCAGAGCATCCTGGTTCCCGTATCTTCGAGAGCAAGAAGAAGCTGTCCCCTGCAATACTCCTTCGCCCTGTAAAGCTCGTCTTTGGAGACAAAATTCCGTTTAATATCGCGCAGCTCGTGAACGATCTCTCCCGTAGCCTCTATAAGCTTGCTGTTATCCACGCCGGCGTGCACAACAAAAGCCCCCGCATCTTTATACTTCTTCACGCTTGAGGAGATATCGTAACAAAGCGCTTTTTTCTCTCTCAGTCTTTCAAATAGTCTCGACGACATATTGCCGCCCAGTATAATATTTAAGAGCCCGAGCGCGTACTTCAGCTTATGATCCCTAGGCAGACTGTGAAAGCCCAGGGCGATGTGGGTCTGCTTTGTATCCTTGTAAAAGATCTTCGTACCCACACCTTTGTGCGTCACTCTGGCCGACTCATCTAAAAATCTTCTTCCTCGCGCCGGTACAGCAAACATCTTCTTAGCAGAATTAAAAGCTTCATTCCTATTCTTTATTTTGCCGGCTACAACGACTGTCATGTTTGACGGTTGATAAAAACTTTCTAAGAAGCTCTTGACATCCTCTCTTCTGAAGCTCTTTACAGTCTCTATAGAGCCTGCGATAGGCCGGCCCAGCGCATGGTTCGGCCACATGTTCTCGGCAAGCACTTCTAGAACGTGTTGAGCGGGGAGGTCCATATACATCTTTATCTCTTCACAGATAACATATTTTTCTTTCTCCAGTTCGGCCGCATCAAGCTGGGGATTTAAAACCATGTCGCTAAGTATGTCGAGCCCGAGCTCCATATAAACGGAAGGGAGTTTGACCAGGTAGCATGTAACTTCCTCGGATGTGAATCCATTGAAACTCCCGCCGATACCCTCTATGGCCTCCTTTAACATGCTGGCAGTGCGCGCATGAGTGCCTTTAAATAGCATGTGTTCTGCGAGATGGCTCATCCCGGAATACTTTTTGCTTTCATATCTTCCCCCAACACCTATCCATACACCGATCGATACGGATTCCATGTGATTCATTTCAGCCACTATGACCTTGAGTCCGTTCTTTAATACAACCTTCTTATACATTAAACATTTCCTTCTCTTTAATTGCAAATCTCTCCGCCCTGCTGTCCGCTACAAGCTGGCGATGCGGATCAGCCGAATAAATTCTTCCGGAATTTCTAAGGCAAAAAATTTATAATTTATTTCCTATTGCGTTTAGATAGCTTTGCAATATCACACAAGCGGCAAGCTTGTCGATCTTCCTCTTCCTCTTCCTTCTTGAAGTATCCGCTTCGATCATTACCCTCTCCGCTTCCATCGTACTCATCCTCTCATCCCAAAGCTTAACCGGCCGATCGAGCTTCTTCTCAAGCGTTTCCGCAAAGGATGACGCTTCCATGGCCTTCGGTCCATGCGAACCATCCATATTTAGCGGGAGCCCTATTACGATCTCCCCGGCAGATTCCTCTTTCAGTATTCTCTTAAGCGTTTCGAATAGCTCCTCGTCCGACCCTCTCTCTATAGTAGTAAGTGCCCGCGCGATCATGCCAAGATCGTCACTAATGGCTACGCCTATTCTCTTTGTTCCAAGATCCAGACAGAGTATCTTCGCCATATTCTTCCCGGGTCCTATAGTTTCGCGACCAATTCCTTGACCTTCTCAGCATCCTTCTTATCGCATACAAGGATACCTCTTTCGGCGCGCACTACTACCACGCCTCTCATTCCGACAACGCCAAGCGTCTCACCGGATCCATTGTAAATAATAGAATCCTTTGTATCGACCAATTTAGAACTTCCAAAACATAGATTCCCTTTATCGTCACGCCTGGCTCCTAATCCTTCTGCGCCATATTCCGATTGAAGCCCCTCTAAGCTAACCCAGCTACCCAGATCATGCCAGCAAAAATTCCCTTTAACGCAACATAGATTCTCCGCCTTCTCCATGATCTGGTAATCTATTGAAATATTCTTTAGACGTCTGTAAGCGGCATCTATGCTCTTCTCTCCTGTCCTTATATATTGCAGCTGCCTGTATAAGTTCGGAGCGTGTTTCTTTATGGCATTTAAAATGCCGCCTGCCTTGAATACGAACATGCCGGCATTCCACAGGTGATCGCCGCTTTTTATCAATCTCGCTGCCCTCGATCTTGTAGGTTTCTCTAAGAACCTTTCTATGGAATAGACAGAACCCGTCAAGCGATCACCCACCTTAATATAACCGTACGCGCTTGAAGCTTCTGTGGGTTTAATACCTATGCACATTAACACATCGCCATTCTTACGCACGTGGTCGGACGCCCTCTTAATGACGCCTAAAAAACCCGGACCTCTTTTTATCAACTGATCGGTTGGCATCACCACCATTATGTCGTCCGGTTTCATATTTATGGCGGCAAGACCTATTGCGCTCGCGGTGCTCCTCCCGAAAGGCTCGACCAGTATATTGCTCTTAGGGACGCCTTTTACGAATGTCCTTAATAGCCGATCTTGAACCTTGTCTACTACCAGCATGGTATTACTCTTACTTATCGCGCCGCTCAATCTCCTCATCGTTACAACGATAAGAGGTTTTAAACGGCCTATACGAACAAAAGATTTAGAAACACTCTTCGTAGATAGAGGCCATAACCTGGTTCCTTTGCCACCAGCCAATAATACCGCGAATACATCCTTCTTCATTTTTTGTCAATCGCCTTTCCAATGCTATTTACAAAACCGGACACCCTCTTATAGAGCTCCTTCTTGCCTAAGTTCTTTTCTATTATCTTAATGACAGCGCTACCAATTATGATCCCATCGGCCAGGCGCGCCAATCTCTTCGCCTGCTTACTGTTCGAGATCCCGAAGCCGACACAAACGGGCTTCTTAGTAATTTTCTTCAGGCCCTTTACGTTCTTGACGATATCGGACGGAAGTCTCTTCCTCGCGCCCGTTACGCCCGTAAGCGACACGTAATAGATGAATCCCTTGCTGCGGGAAGCTATCTCTCTTAGCCTTCTGGTCGTGCTTGTAGGCGCTGCCAGGAAGATCGTTGCAAATCTAGCTATATCGGCCGCAGCCATAAGCTCCTTCGCCTCTTCCGGGGGCATATCGGGTACGATAATACCGTCTACCCCCGCTCGTTTTGAATCCTCGACAAACCTTCTTACGCCATAACGCAAGACCGGATTATAATAGGTCATGAATACTATCGGTTTATCAACCCGCGCTCGTACGCGACGCACCATCCGCAGAATGGTTCTTACGCATACTCCGCCCCGCAGAGCTCGCTGGGAGGCCTTCTGTATTGTCGGCCCGTCCGCTAAAGGATCGGAAAACGGCACACCAAGCTCTATCAGATCTGCCCGCGTCTTTTCGAGCTCTATTAAAAGCCTCTCGGTCGCGCGCATGCTCGGGTCGCCTGCAGTTATGTATATGATAAGGGCCTTCTTCTCTTCTTTCTTTAGTCGTCTAAACATTATGTCTATTCTATTCATATGTGACCTTCTTTTATAAACATGTAGCGTCTATCGATTTCCGTCTGAGGCGGAAATCGTTATGCGCCGGATAGTATCATTCGAACCGTATATGCTCCTTAACTATGTCTATATCCTTATCGCCCCTACCGGATAAACAGAGTATGATGGTCTTCTTTTTTCCGAGCCGGGGCGCCATGCGCGCTGCGCAGAACACAGCGTGAGACGACTCCAGTGCCGGAATGATGCCTTCATATTCGGATAGAAGCTTAAATCCTGTAAGCGCATCCTTATCGGTGACCGCTACATACCTGGCTCTCTTGGTGTCCTTGTAGAATGAATGCTCTGGCCCTACTCCCGGGTAGTCGAGACCCGCTGAGATCGAATGCGCTATTTTGATCTGCCCATCCCTATCCTGGAGAAGGTAACTACGCGACCCGTGAAGAACGCCTACATCGCCCCTAATCAGTGTCGCCGCATGCTTTGACGATCTGATACCCTTGCCGGCTGCTTCAACACCGACAAACTTCACTTTCTTATCATTAAAGAACGGATGAAAGAGCCCTATCGAATTGCTTCCTCCGCCTACGCACGCTATCAGCATATCCGGAAGCCTCTTTTCGAGTCTTAAGATCTGTCTTCTTGCTTCCTTCCCTATTACCGACTGAAAGACCCTTACCATATACGGATATGGGTGAGGCCCTACAACGGAACCTATAATATAGTGCGTGTCCCTGACATTTGTCACCCAGTCCCTTATGGCTTCATTAGTCGCGTCCTTAAGGGTCCGCGAACCGCTGGTAACAGGTATGACCCTGGCACCCAGCAGTTTCATCCTGTAAACATTGAGGGACTGCCTCTTTATGTCGTCAGTGCCCATGTATATGTCGCATTTGAATCCAAACATCGCCGCCACTGTAGCGGTAGCCACTCCGTGCTGACCGGCTCCTGTTTCGGCGATTACGCGCCTCTTCTTCATCCTTCGCGCAAGTATCGCCTGCCCCAACGTATTGTTTATCTTATGAGCTCCGGTATGCGCCAGATCCTCGCGTTTCAGGTAGATCTTCGCGCCGCCCAGCGTTTTTGTAAGTCTGCCGGCAAGATATAAAGACGTCGGTCTTCCTGCGTATTCCCGAAGGTAATAATCCAGCTCTTTTAAAAACCTCTTATCGGCAAGCGCTATCTTAAGTTCGCGCTCAAGCTCCTCCAGCGCATGCATAAGGGTTTCCGGTACGAACTTTCCTCCGAAATTACCGAAATAACCTCTTCTATCGGGTCTCTTTTTTGGCTTTTTTTGCATTATCTATGAACTCCTTAAGTAACTTATGATCCTTCTTTCCGCAGGACCTCTCAACCCCGCTTGTCACGTCGACTGCGTATGGACTGGCGACACTTATAGCCTCTGTAACATTAAGAGGTGTAAGCCCTCCGGCAAGGAATATCGGTTTTTCGAACTCCTTACCGCGCAGTATATCCCAATTAAAACTCACTCCCGTACCGCCGTCAACATCCTTTACGTAGGTATCAAAGAGATAGTAATCGACGTCTTCGTACCCTTTCGGGCCAGGTGCGCTTAAAGTATCCTTTATCTTAAAAACCTTAATTATTCTAAATTCTCTTTTTAAGCTTTCGCAATAATGCGGATCCTCATCTCCGTGAAGCTGAATAATATCTATAGCGCAATCCTTCGCTGTTCTCATTACCTCGCCTAAATCCTGGTTAAGAAAGAGCCCTACCTTAGGAAGCTCCTTTGGCAGCTTAGCGATAATCTTTTGCGCGGCTTCCGGATTTATCCTTCTCGAGCTCTTTTCGGCAAAGATAAAACCGATAAAGTCAGCGCCGAGTTCATACGCTTTCTCGGCGTCCTCTCTATTTGTAATCCCGCAAATCTTAACCTTCGTCATTGTCTTGCTGCTACCGTTCGTCTGTCTTTGCGAGGCACCGTAAAATTCGAGCGTGCCGAAGCCTGCCTGCCCGAAATATACTGGCAGGCAGGCAATCTCATACGAGCTAGTTTGAGATTGCTTCGGTGCGCTAACTGTATTACGGCACCTCGCAAAGACGAGTGGAAAATCGTCCTTCGTCCCTCGTCCTTCGTTTTTCGTAACTAATCGTCCACCGGTCTATGGTCTCTAGTCTACAGTCTATAGTCTATTTCGACCCACGTCCATCGTAGGTTGACCGTCTACCCTCAGTATCTCATGACCTCCCTCATCTTTGAGGCGATGTCATCTGCTTCCATGAACGCCTCCCCTATCAAAACAGCGTTCACGCCGAGGCTCTTTAAGAACATGACATCTTCGTAGGTCTTTATCCCGCTTTCGGAGACCTTGATCTTGCTGTCCGGAATAAGGCTTATTAGTCTTTGCGTTGTGGCCAGATCGACCGTGAATGAATGGAGTTCCCTGTTGTTTATGCCGATTACCGACGCTCCTGACTTAAGTGCCTTTTCGACATCCTCTTCGTCGTGCGCTTCTACCAGAACATCCATGCCGAGTTCTTTGGCTAACCGATAAAAGTTCGTAAGCTCGACCTCTGTCAGTATGCCCGCGATAAGTAGAATAGCGTCTGCGCCGGACACTGCCGACTCGTAGATCTGGTATTCGTCTATAATAAAATCTTTTCGAAGGAGCGGCAGGGTAACCCTGTCTTTCAGTTCTTTAATCGTCTCCAGGCGCCCGTCAAAGAAACGCTCGTCAGTTACTACGGATATGGCGCTTGCCCCGTTTGCCTGATATGTTAGCCCTATAGAAACGGGATTGAAGTCCCCTCTTATTATACCTTTGGAGGGAGATGCCTTCTTAAGTTCTGCTATGAGGTTAATATGGTGCGGCCTGGATATGCTCCGCTTAAAAGAACTCTTTATATAGACCTTGGAGGCCATCTCTTTGAGCGTCTGTTCGCTCACAACAGCCCTGGCCTTTTCGATCGTCTTTCTTTTTTCATTAATTATCTTTGACAATATCATCATTTTTTTATTTGTTCGTCAATTCCTTCAGTCTTTCCAGCTTCTCAAGCGCCTTTCCGGAATCTATCGACTCCGCGGCCATTACCATACCATCCTTAATGCTTTCCGCCTCACCCATTACATAGATCGCCGCCCCTGCGTTAAGAGTCACTATATCTCGCTTCGGCCCATTATCGCCCGTGAGTAGGCTGACAGCTATTCCGGCATTCATTTCAGCGTCTCCACCCTTCAGATCCTTCGCCTTTGCTAGCGTCAATCCCATATCTACAGGATTAAGAACATAGGATCTGACGTTATTATCTTTTAGCTCAGCAACGTGTGTAGCGCCTGTAGTCGTTATCTCATCCATGCCGTCTGTGCCGTGAACCACCATCGCGCTTAAGGAGCCCAGATTCTTAAGCACATTAGCAAGCGTATCTACCAATCTATCATCGTACACGCCCAGCATTTGGTACCTGGCGCCTGCAGGATTTGTAAGCGGTCCCAGTATATTAAATATTGAACGTGACTTTATCATCCTTCTTGCGGGCATTGCATATTTCATCGCGGTGTGTAATGTCGGCGCAAAAAGAAAACCTATACCGATCTGGTCGATGCACTTTTGCGCGACCTCTGCTTCAACATTGATGTTGACACCCAACTTCTCTAGAAGATCGGCGCTTCCTGCCTTGCTTGATACGGCTCTGTTCCCGTGCTTTGCCACACTGCAGCCTGCTCCTGCGACAACAAAAGCGCTCACTGTTGAAATGTTAAAAGTGCCGCTGCTATCGCCGCCCGTTCCGCAGGTGTCCAGCAATTTAGGCCTGCCTGTATTTATCTTCGTTGCAAACTCTCTCATAATGCGCGCAGCGCCCGTTATCTCATCGATACATTCGCCTTTATCTTTGAGGGAAACCAGAAATGAGGCTATCGTATCTGTGTCGGCCTTACCGCTCATGATCTCGGTAAAGACCGCTTCTATCTCACTTTCCGAAAGATCAATCCTCTTCTTAACCTTTTCTATGGCTTCTTTTATCATGTCATATCCAGGAAGTTCGAAAGTATCTTCTTCCCCTCGGTCGTCAATATCGATTCCGGGTGAAACTGCACACCCCAGGTAGCGTGCTTCTTGTGTTTAACTCCCATTATCTCCTGCTTCTTCGTCTCAGCCGTTATGTCCAGGCACCTGGGAAGTGAACTGCGCTCAACTATAAGAGAATGGTAACGCGTAGCGTCAAACGGGTTCTTAACGCCATGGAATATCTGTTTCCTGTTATGGTATATTGAAGATGTCTTGCCATGCATTATATTATCGGCCGTCACTATCTTGCCGCCGAACACCTCGCCGATGCACTGGTGTCCCAGGCATACGCCGAGGATAGGCATCTTTCCCGAGAATTCCCTTATCACATCATTTGAGATACCGGCATCCGACGGCTTACCGGGTCCCGGAGAGATAATGATCTTTTCGAAACAGGATCTCTTTATCTTGCCCATCGTGATCTCGTCATTTCGGAAGACGGCGGGATCCTCTCCAAGCTCTCCCAGGTACTGCACCACGTTATATGTGAATGAGTCGTAATTGTCTATTATCAGTATCATATTCTCTTACAGACCTTTCTCAGCGACTTCGATGGCTTTCAGCATCGCTTTGGCCTTATTCAGCGTCTCTTTGTACTCCTTATCCGGCCTTGAGTCCGCCACTATGCCTGCCCCGACCTGAACGTAAGCGGTATCGCCTTTTACAAGGATCGTGCGAATAGTAATGCACGTATCCAGATTGCCCGAGAAACTAAAATATCCTACGCTACCCGCATAAGTGCCTCGCCTGACGCTCTCAAGTTCGTCTATTATCTCCATCGCCCTTATCTTCGGCGCCCCGGAGACGGTTCCCGCCGGAAATGTAGCTCTCACAAGATCGAATATATCCTTACCGCGCTTAAGCACACCTGAAACATCGCTCACTATATGCATGACGTGAGAATACTTCTCTATGACCATAAATTCGGAGACCTTAACCGAATCGTAATTGCACACCCTTCCGATATCGGTCCTCCCGAGATCTACCAGCATGATATGTTCCGCCCGTTCTTTAGGATCGGCCAAAAGGTTCTTCCCGAGCGCGTTATCCTCTTTTTCACTTCGGCCCCTATGCCTGGTACCGGCTATGGGGCGTAGCTCTACCTTCCTCTCTTCGCATCTTACCATGATCTCGGGTGAGGAGCCTATGAGTTTCAGCTTCCCAAAGTTGAGATAGAACATATAAGGAGACGGGTTTATGCTTCGCAGAGCCCTGTATATATCGAAGGGCTTACACTTAATGCGTCTCTTAAATCTCTGGGAAAGCACGACCTGTATTATATCTCCGGCCCTTATGTGATTTTTGGCCCTACCCACAATGCGCTCAAATTGCGCTCTTGTCAGGTTTGATGATACGGCCCCACGCGAGGCTCCCTTCTTCCTTGAAGATACCCGGCTAGCCGTCCCGGCTTTACGCAATCTGTTTACGATCCTGTCGATCTTAACTATTGCATCGTCATACGCCCTTCCCGCGTTCTTATGCGCGAAGACGTTGGAGACAACCTTGATCTTACGATCCACATGATCAAATATAAGTATCGTATCGGTCAATACAAAGAGGGACTCCGGCAGATTCAGGTCGTCCTTCTTGCTGTCCGGTATGTTTTCGAAGAATCTTACCATATCATAACCCATGTACCCAACAAGTCCTCCGGAGAATCGCGGCAAGCCCTTGCACGGCACATAGGAGAATTTGTCCATTATGTTCTTCACTTCGAAAAGCGGGTCCTTGCTCGTACGGAAAACCTTTCTCCTCTTTCCCTCAATTATCGTTATCTTATCGCCCTTACTCATAAAGATTAAAGATGGGTTACTGCCGAGAAAGGAGTAACGGGCTAATCTCTCTCCACCTTCAATAGACTCCAGGAGATAAGAGAACCCGCCTGAATCTATCGCGCTTAACGCGGATATGGGCGTAGTAAGATCGGCCATGATCTCCCTATATACGGGGATCAGGTTTCCTTTTTTCGTCAGTTTTAAAAAATTCTTCTTAGACGGATAGTGCATCTCGTTAATTCCAATCCCTTTATCATTCCACATTTATCGGTGGCGTAAACGATCAACCTATTTATTGTATACGTCCTTAGGGTCAAATACTCTTTTCTCTACAACGGTCTCTATGCCTGCCTTATCAACCTGCCTGTAATAGCATGTAAAATAGCCCTCGTGACATGCGGCCTTCTTCTGCTCAACCTTGAAGAGAAGAGAATTATCAGCGCAATCAATAAAAGCCTCTTTCACTACCTGTATATTTCCCGAGGTCTCGCCTTTCAGCATGATCCTCTTCTTTGAACGCCGATAAACATATACCCTGCCCTCTTTAAAAGTTCTCTCCAGCGCCTCTTTGTCCATGTAACAGAGAGTTAAAACCTTGCTGGTTTTACTGTCCTGAATTATGGCAGGTATAAGTCCATTTTCGTTAAAATTTAACTTGGTTGTAATGCTCATTTTAGCTCCTCTGCTAACCCTGTCTTTGCGAAGCACCGGAAAATTCGAATGTGCCGAAGCATCTCACCTCGTCTTTGCGAGGCACCGTAATATTCGAGCGTGCCGAAGCCCCGCCGCATACTTTGCATGGCGGGGTCCCGCCATACTATAGTAACGGCGGGACAATCTCTGCTTCCCTCGTCTTTGCGAGGCAC
>JBDRHE010000082.1:0-20895 GCA_043817155.1 Candidatus Omnitrophota bacterium
CGCTGAACTGTGCGGAACAAGACGCAGAACAACGCGGAACTTCGCTAATTCCTTCGGGACAATTGCATCAAGGCTCCTGCCTGAGCTCGTGTAAGAAGACTTTATCATTACGTCTTACTTTAAACGGCAATTTTATGGCTACGAGCTCTCCTTTTTTTGCGTAATCCACAGGGCAGCGATCCTTTTCTATCTTCTCCACCTTCGCGATCCTCGCGGGTGTGGTCTTTCCATAGACCAATATGTTCTGGCCTTTCTTTAAACTTTCGCCCGCTAAGAGTATGCCGGCTACATTCAGCTTGCTATAAAAGTTTACCACTTTACCCAAATATACTTTATCATAACCGCTCGTTCCCTTTTCGCTGCCTGTATCGTTAGGCTTCGAAAAAAAGAACCCACCGGTAAACCCTCTGTTGTAGGCGAGCATTAGACGTCTTTTTAGATCCTTCTTTTTTCGAGAACTGAGCGAGCCTTCATAGTATGAATCTATGGCCTTTCTATAGGCAGAGGTAACTGTCATTACATATTCCGGGGAACGCATCCGTCCCTCTATCTTAAAAGCACCGATGCCCGCCTCTATCAATTTATCGATAAACTCCACGGTACACAGGTCTTTTGGGCTAAGGATGTAGTCTTTGCCTAAAATATATTCCATTCCCGCTCCGCGTGTATCTTTTATCGAATACTCATACCTGCACGGCTGAAGACACTTGCCCCTGTTCGCCGATCTGGAAAACGAGTATTGGGAAAGCAGGCATCTGCCGGATATGCTTACGCACAGAGCCCCATGAACAAAGACCTCTATTTCACAGTCCAACTTCTCTCTCTTTATACTGCCGATTATCTCTCTTATGTCCTTGAGGTTGCACTCTCTAGCCAAAACGATCCTCTTTACGCCCAAAGAATGATATAATCTGAGCGCAGCAAAGTTAGCTACGCTTGCCTGCGTTGATAGGTGAACCTTTAGCCCTAGCTCTTTTGCATGCCCGAGTACCGCCATATCCCAGAGTATAATGGCGTCTACTCCTGACCTTTTCGCCTTATCCAAGATCTTCTTGATCTTCCCGATATCGCTATTGTACATAATGGTGTTTAGCGCCAAATACCCTATCTTGCCATTGTCGTGTATAGTGGCCATCACCTTATTTAGCTCAAGCATATCAAAATTGCCGGCCCAATGGCGCATGTTCAGGTTCTTTACTCCAAAATAGAGGGAATCCGCTCCGGCCTCTATCGCCGTTTTCAAAGCGCACCAGTCCCCTGCCGGCGCTACTAATTCGGGTTTCTTATATTTTTTATACATTCGTTCATCTCCAAACTTGCGACACTCCGAATTTTCCCCACACGTAACCTGAGAAATCTCAACAGGTAAGAATAGAATCTGGAACAGATTACACGGATTTTGCGAAGAATCTAACGTTTTGATTGCACAGATACGAGCTAGTCATCTGTGTAATCTATCTTCAATCTGTGTAACCATTGGTTTTTCCCGCCGTGCTTTCGCATTGCGGGATCCCGCCATACGTAAGTAACGGCGGGACAAGCCTGCCTACACGGCAGGCAGACGGTGATCCAGAAGTGTATCTTTCTAACGTATTGCCATTCCCACATCATCCCTCTGTCATCCCCGCGGAAGCGGGGATCCAGAAGTGTATCTTTCTAACGTGTTTGTCATTTCTGCCTGGATTCCCGCTGAAGTTTACACCGCATCAGCAGCGCGAGAGTGACAGAGTAAAGTGTTACCGATGTCCCCGGATTAAACTGTAACCTATGTTTTGCCTGCACAAAACCGGCATCGCTCTGGATTCCCGCTTACGCGGGAATGACATAAAATCATAAACATTAAAATAATCTTAGAAAATAGAATGGATTTTATGTCACTTAGAGAGGATCTTCTTGTACAATGCGAGGTAATCTTTGGACATTCTTTCCCTGGAGTAATTGGTCTCCATGTGCTTGCGACAATCTTCGGGTCTTATGTTGCCTATCTTCTTCGTCGCCTGCACCATCTCATCCTCTGTATCAACCACGAACCCGGTCTTACCATCTACTACGACTTCGGGTGCCGCGCCACGTCTTAGAGCAATAACAGGCGTTCCGCTTGCCATCGATTCTATCATCACAAGGCCGAACGGCTCTTCCCACTGGCTTGTAAACAGCGTGCATCTGGCTCGCCTGTAAAGATCGAATATCATCGGTCTGGGCAGGTCTTCGTGAAGCTTGAGCAGAAGCCCTTCAGGAAATCCGTCTATGAGTGGTTTGATCTTTTCTCTGAAGAATGTTTTTTCAAAATCTTCGCTCATTTTAACGGCCATCAGAAGATTCTTGTTCGCTTTCTTTGCCACACGAATTGCCATCTCAAGCCCTTTTTCCCAATTGACACGTCCGACAAATAGAAAGAAATCTTCCTTCTTATCGCTCCATTCTATCGAGGGAACATCGATAGAATTGTGTACTACACCTATAAAATTGATCCTGCTGCTCAGGGTGATATGGTTTTTCCTCTGCCTATCCGATATGGCGACAAAGTGGTGCCTGGGATTCTTCGATATATCGACACATCTCCTGATCGTTGATTCATTCGCCGGGCCGTGGAGTGTATGCACAACGGGTATATCTATATTCCCGGGGTTGCTGGTCAGCATATGATTATGTATTATATCCACGTCTTCGTGGGCCGCCATGGCGTAGGCATACTTACTTGCCAGTTCTCCTATAAATATCTTCTCGCGGTCGGATGATTCTAGCCCCAGAGGAAGATCGGTCTCCTCAAGATATGGAAATAGCCTGCATGATACATCCGAGGCTTTGGGCGCGAACAGAATAACTTCGTGCCCGTGGGCGGTCAAGCCTTCTGCGAGATTGTACACAACAAGTTCAATACCGCCATATCCGGGAGGCGGAACAGGAATCCATGGCGGAGCAATAATCGCTATCTTCATAATAGTTTTATTTTATACTACAAACACTTAATATGCAATCCCAACATTCAATCCGCTTATCTCTTTTCACCGTCTTGAAAACGATCGGCAAAAGCCTTAACCCATTCATTATCTTTTCCGGTCCCCCAGTATATGGTTCTATGCGGGAAGGGTATCTCGATCCCGAGTTCATCGAACCTGTTCTTAATCCTTCTCCTGCATTCTCTCATTACCTCCCACTGTTTTATGGGAAGAGTCTTCATCCTGAACTTAATGGTAACCTGCGAGTCCGCGAAATCATCAACGCCGAGCATTTCGAGATCCCCAATAATAAGTTTACCGAAATACGGATCCTTTCTCATCCCGCTTCCGATCTCTTTTATGACACTCATAACCCTATCGACATTCTCTTTGTATGCAACGCCGATATCGAGAAGCGCCTGGGCATATTCCCTGGTAAAATTGACTACAGTCTTGATCTCGCCGTTCGGTATGATTATGACTCTACCTTCCAGATCTCTCAAAGTAGTGATTCGCAGATTTATATCCTCCACCAGCCCGCCGTATTCATCTATCTTCACTACATCATTAATGCGGAATTGCCCTTCTACAAGAATGAACAAACCGTTTATCAGGTCACGAATTAGATACTGCCCTCCGAAACCAAACGCCAGTCCTATAATACCGGCCCCGGCAAGTAGGGGCGCTACGTTCACTCCGTGATTCTCCAGCACCATATACATAATTACGCAAATAATTACAATGGTTCCGAGCCAGTTAAAAAGCTTGCTCAGGGTCTTAATCCTGAGAATCATCTCGTTTTCACGTATTGCGTCCTTCTTCGTCAATAGCTGCTCAAATTGCCTGATAGCTATCTTCATTATCAGGAAAAAAAATAGTCCTATAAAAATAATACCAACGGAAAATAGGGCCTTTTCCAGAAACCCCCTCTTGGCGTTCCTTTGCATCTTAAGATCCTGGAGCTCCTTTTTAAGCGCATCCAATGTCGCCTGATGCGCCTTCAGCTCTTTCTGGGCCTCTTCGGATCTCAATTCCTTTACTTTAAGCTCTTCCCTTTTGGCTATCGCTTCTTTTTCCAGCTTTTCAGCTTCCTTGGCAAGCTCCTGTACCTCCTTTCTCGCCTCCGGGCTCTTTGTACTGCTTGCCTCTTTCTTAACGGCATCTAATTTCTCTTTGGTTAAATCCGCCGCAGCCTCTTTTACCTTAACCTCTTTCTCTATCTCCTCTTTCTCTTTAAGAATAATTTCGGCTTCTTTGCGGGCGGCTTCCGCGTCTTCCTCTTTGCCCTTAAGTACCCCGGTGGTTTCCCTGGTTTTCTTCTCCAGTTCCTTGATTTCCTCTGAGGCTATAATATCTTTGGCGCTTACGCCTTTTGCCTTCTCTGTGGAGGTCCCGGGAGAATCGGCGCTAAAGTTAGTCCCTGTTGCCACGGAGGTATTCTCTTCTTGAGCGCAGACCGCATTGGCAATAAATAAAATTGCGCTAAAAAGTAACGTCATAAAAGAGATACATTTTATAGAGTTGATTCTGTTCATACTTGCCCTCCTTTTAAAAAAAATCTTCATCTTATTTCATTTTCCGCGTAGTTCCGCGTCTTGTTCCGCATAGTTCCGCGATCACGTGTCCCTAGTTTCCCTACCCGCCAGTTGACCGCACGCGGCCTGGATATCTCTTCCTTTAGACTCTCTCAGGGTTACATTGACTCTTCTTCTAATAAGTCTATCCATAAATTTTTTCATCTCTTCCGGAAGCGGAGTTTGATAGTTCAGATCGGGAATTTCACTATACGGTATCAGATTAACTTTCGCTTTTAATTGCTTTGTTATCTCCGAGAGCCCAATCGCGTCTTCCGGAGAATCGTTGATATCCTTTATCAGAACATATTCAAGTGTGATCATTCTTCCCGCTTTAGTTTTAAAATCTTCGCACGCTTTAATGAGTCTCTCGAGAGGGTACCTCTTATTTACGGGTACTAACACGTCCCTTAGTCTATTGTTCACTGCATGGAGCGATACGGATAGATTGATCTGGAGCTTCAGCTCTTTAAGCCTCTCTATCCCCGGGATTATTCCGCATGTCGAAACGGTTATCCTTCGCGCCCCTATATCCATTCCGTTTTGATCGTTCATTATAGCGATAGCTTTTGAAACATTTTCATAATTATCGAGCGGCTCCCCCATGCCCATGAAGACATAATTTGTAAGTTCGCGCTTGAGGTGATGACTGAAGTGGAGGATCTGATTTATGATCTCTGCGGCAGCAAGGTTTCTTTTAAAAGCGTTTCGCCCGCTTGCGCAGAAGGCGCAAGAAAACTTACAGCCGACCTGGGTGGAGATACAAAGCGTCTCTCTATATTTCGCGCATATAAGAACGGTCTCTACGAAGTTACCGTCATGCAGTTTGAAGAGGATCTTTTCCGATCCGTCTTTAGACTTAAGGTGTTCACAAACATCAATAGTGCTTATATAGTGGTCCTTATCCAGTCTCTCTTTGAGTGCCTTCGGTATATTCTTCATTTCGCTAAATTCGTGAATTCCTTCTTTGTAAAGCCAATAGAAGACCTGTTTTGCCCTATATGGCTTTTCGCCCATTAGAGTCATGGTCTTTATAAGATCGTTTAGTGTAATGTTTTTAATATCTCTTTTATTCATGATATTTTTACCCCGTTAGACACCTATATTCTTTGCGCCTCCGGACAGACCGTATTTGTGTCTAACGGGGTTTGCGGGAGAGACTACATAAACATATCTCAATATTCCTGAGCTTACATTCTTTACATTATGTTCTGTATCCGGTGGAATATAGACAAGCGTATTCTCTTGCGCTATCACAGGACCAATCCCTGAGCAGTATATCTCTCCTTTGCCCTTTAATACAATTATAGCTTCTTCCTTTTCACCTGTCGTGTGTACTCCCACAGATTCCCCGGGCTTTAGAGTAACATGTCCCGACTTCATGCCCAGTGTATCCGGAATTCCGCCAAGTAAACGCTGATACCTCTTATCTCCTTCGAGCTTTACGGATATGGGTTTTAATGCCTTCTTCTTATTCATCTTTAGCGCTTCTTGTTAATGAGGGTTGCGATATATCCCGCGCCGAAACCGTTATCTATGTTAACAACCGATACGCCGGGAGCGCACGAATTGAGCATGGCAAGAAGCGCGGCAAGGCCGTTGAAACTCGCGCCATACCCAACGCTTGTCGGCACCGCGATAACCGGTCTCTCCACCACGCCGCCTACAACGCTTGCAAGCGCCCCTTCCATACCCGCAACAACTATCACCACATTGGCCTTTATTATCTTCTCGGTGTTCATGAACATCCTGTGAATGCCGGCCACACCGATGTCATAGACCCTCTCAACATGGTTTCCCATAAGCTCTGCTGTTACAGAAGCCTCTTCCGCCACAGGCATGTCAGCGGTGCCTGCGGATACAACCGTTATCGGTTTACCGGCGAGTGCCTTCCTCTCCCCGGCGAAGATTATCCTTGCCTTATCAAAATAGACGGCATCTTTACGCGCTCTCTTTACAGCTACAAATGATCTCTTATTCGCTCGCGTAGCCATTATAAAACTCTTCTTCGCGGATTTCCGGAATAGCAGTTCCATCTGCCCGCTAGTCTTACCTTCGCAGAATATGACTTCGGGGAATCCCTTGCGAATGCACCTTTGTGTGTCTATCTTAGCAAATCCGATATCTTTATATGGAAAGTCTCTAAGAGCGCGAAGAGCCTCCTCTACGGTGGTCTTCCCATTCTTTACATCTTCAAGTATCTTTACGATCTCGTTTCGGTCCATTCATCAAGTCCTTTTAGTACCTCGTTCATGCTTCCTGTTCTATATCCCTCCAGATCCATCGTCACATAAGAATATCCCAAACCCTTCATCTTCTTCACCATTTGATCCCTTACGCCATCTTTAAGAAGAAGCGGCATATCCTCTTTTAAGATCTCTATCCTTGCCACACACCCATGAACCCGCACCCTTAATTGCTTAAATCCGATTCCCGCCAAAAACTCTTCGGCCCGAGACACCTTGATAAGCTCTTCGGGCGTAATAGTAGTGCCGTATGGAAATCTCGAAGATAGACACGCAAAGGACGGTTTGTCCCAGGTAGAGAGCCCCATCTCTTTAGAAAGCTGTCTTATCTCATCCTTGGTAAGCTTGCTTTCAAGAAGGGGGCTCCTTACTCCCAGCTCTTTTATCGCTTTCATTCCCGGGCGAAAATCCTTTAGATCATCATGATTCGAACCTTCCGAAACGAAGTTGAGATCATTCTCGCGCGCTACTTCCAATAACTTCGAAAATAACTCCCTCTTGCAATAGTAGCATCTCTTGATAGAATTCGAAGTAAAATCACTATTATTTAGTTCGTCTGTCTCGATCGTCGTGTATCTTAAGCCAAATCTTCTGCATATCTCCTCGGCTGCTTTCGCCTCTTTAGGCGGGTATGTGGCCGAGAGCGCGATAACCGCTACCACTCTATCCTTTAGGACATCCGAAGCGACTTTCAGTAGAAATGCGCTATCAACTCCGCCCGAAAAAGCGACAAGGGTGCTTCCCATCTCTTTAAGGATCTTCTTTAAGTAAACAAGTTTCCGAGGTGTCCCGAATGTGTTCATGTTAATAATTATCAGCTGGCCGGGCTCTGAGAGCGGTCTTTCTTCAGCCTGTTACCGCTTCTATTCTTTACTGATCGGGCGATACCCCTGCAGGTTCCTCGAGCGCCGCCTCCCCCACGCCCAAGCCTGTAAATATGATGACCTCCGAAAGGTCGGTCTCGACCCTCCCTTTCCAGATATGCGAATCTTTGACATCCATAAGCTTAAAAAGATCATCAGTATGATTCGCATACACAGCCCGGATCCTTGTATTTATTTTGAATTTCGAAAAATTCGGAAGATACCAGACTCTATCATTAAAATATACATCGAAGACATGGTATTCCCCGGGATATAACATTACCCGCATGCCTGGATCCCCGGACCTCCCAAACTCCTGGTTCCTGTGTACAAATTCTATATTGCCGTCTATAACCATTTCGAAAGAGAGGTTATCACGTCCGGCAAAGCCCTCGTCATCCCAGATCTTCTGCGGTATAAGAGAGATGTTCTTGAGCAATACATGAAAACTGGGCTTATCCTTAGGGTCTCTGGCCAGATCGAGAGATTTGGATCCAAATGCTTCGGGAATAACTAAAATTATCTCGAAAGGCGCCGTTGTATCTACAGCGCCGGCGCGCGCAGAAAATAACAGAATTGACAAAAATATAATAAGGATCTTTCGCATTATTAATTATTATTCGGACAAAGGCATATTCCCGGCGCTTTCAAGACCGTGCGATGGCCAACTTAGAAATTATGACAAGTTCGAGATACAAGAAATCGAACGGCTTCAAGACATAGCCATAGGCCCCTAGCTCCATAGCCCGCTTCACCTTCTCGTCATTCTGCACGCCGGTAACCATTACAACCCCAAGCTTGGGATTGATCTTCAAAAGCTCCTCTAATGTAGCCAGACCGTCTATGCCCGGCATCTCAATATCTAGCAGGACCGCTGAAATATTTTGAGAACGCGCCAGCTCCAGCGCCTTCTGGCCATTTTCAGCTTCCAGGGTTTTATAGCCCTTCTTCTTGAAAAACCCCGTAAGAAGCCTGCGGATACCATCGTCATCGTCTACTATCAGGATGGGTTTTTCGCCTTCTTCATATGAAACATGCGATGCGGCCAGCCTGGATTTGGCCACCTTCCCGATCTGCTCTACAAGTGGCTCAATTCCTATATCTTTCTTTAGAACCTCGTTTGCTCCGGCAATTCTAGCCTCCTTTTCAAGATCTGCAGTAACGCTACCCGAATAGATGATGATCGGGATCTCTTTGTTGTACCCCCTTATCTTCTTAAGCAAAGTAAGCCCCGACTCTTCACCCAGGCCGATATCCAGTATAAGCAGATCAAACTCTTGCCGGCGAATAATTGTCAGTGATTGATCGGCGCTCGGAACGGTAGATACGGTATGCCCTTTTATCTCCAGAGCTTTCCGGAGAAGCTCCCGAATGCCCACTTCATCATCAACTACAAGGATCTTTGGCATAAGAACCCCTCATTTATTTAAGAAATAGATCGAGATCTCTATAGGATCCGCGCTCGCTTCTCCTGTGGCGAGCTCTGCATTGCCAAATTCGCGGGAAAAACTCCCCATGGCGCGTATCTCTTCGCTTACATTCTTCACTTCTCTCCTCGGGATGGAAGCAACAATTACCGCATCCGACTGGTATTCGATCGTCCCGCCTATTCTCTCTATCATGTCGATGATGCCGGGTCTCTCTATCTCATCGGGATGCAGATGCCAGTGAAGAGGGCCCGGTTCCTCCATTCTCTTTTCAAGATAAAGAGAGACGTGGCTCTCTGTCTTCGTAAAAGTGATTTCGTCTGAAGTAAAATTATTTAAAGTCGCCGCCGCGGGTGATGTGAAGAGGCCCTGCTCAAGAAGATTCTTTATCTTAAGGCCCGTAGCCCTGAATAGGATCAGGTCCGAAAACTCCCGATCGGTTGCAATCCCCAGTAAAAGTAGCATGTCCGACAGCTTTATCTTTTCGCTCTCTGTAGAATAGAGAAAATGCCAGTGGAGCGGCTTGGCTTTGGCAGCATGGGCCTCTGCCTTTTCCTGCTCTATGTAATCGGCGGTGGAACCTTCAACTTCACCTTCGGGCGTAACCACTGTTTCGAAGACCAGCGTCCTACTCTTCTCCGGCTTCGAAAGTTCATCGAGTGCCCCGGCGATTGCGGCTTTTCCTTCCGCTGAGATCTGCGGCTCTTTTTTTTCAGGTAAGCTGCTGCTTTTCTTAAAATATTTTATCCCAAAGAAGAGAGCTGCTCCTGTTAAAATTAAAACGATGAAAATCATAAGAGCCTTGTTTGACTTTTTCAACTGTGGCGCATCCTCTTCTTCCGCGGGCTGTTTTAGCTTGAATATTACTGTAGAACCAAGATCCGCAGGAACCTCTACTTCGCCCAATTCCCAGACTTGATTGGAGACCGATCCAAGCGCGCTTACGTATCCTTTACACTTAGCGCAATTTTCAAGATGAGCAACAAACGGCCTGTACTTATCTTCGGCAAGGAGGTCCTCCATAAAGGGTTTTAGCTCTTTATTTACGTCTTCGCAGGTCATGCCGGGATCATCGCGTACCACTTAGAACCTCCTGTATCTTCTCTCTAAGTTGCGCACGGGCTTGAACAGTCTGGATTCTAGCGCTATTTTCAGGGATCTTTAGCATAGGAGCAATATCGCTATAAGAGAGGTGCAGCTGGTCCCGCAGTAAAAGTATAGCCTTCATATCAGTAGGAAGAGCTTGAAGCGCTCTATTAATGATTTCGAGGGATCTTCTCTTCTCGGATGGAAGGCTGGTAAAGTCGTATTGATCGAAGACCGGTATTACATCAAGGGCCCGACATTTTGAAACAACAATAGTCGCAACGTTGATTAAAAATACATATTCATCATCTAAAGAGGGGTTTCTCCGCAAGACTTTAGCAAAGCTGGATGTTGCGATATCATAAGCCTTATCCCGTCCGCCTCCTACCATGTAAAGAGCCAATGCGAAGATCTTCTTCTGGTAACGGGAAATCAGGCCTTCTATGGCCTTTTCATCGCTGGTAGACATATCGCGGTCTCTTCCATTCTCTTTTAAAACTACTCATTGCTGTCCAAATTAGCTTTTTGTCATTCCCGCGCAAGCGGGAATCCAGACGAAACTCTCGCCTGGATCCCCGCTGGAGTTTAGACCGCAAGAGCGGTCCGGGGATGACATGTGAGAAAAACGGTCATGACAAAATTTCGAATGTCAAAACGCTATTTCCGTCGATATGGTACAACTCATTTGGACACGAATGAAAACTACTATTTATTTTCCGTCGCACGGTAGAACAAAGATAAAGACGCTGCCTTTACCCAGTTCGCTCTCTACCCATATCTTGCCGCCGTGTGCTTCGACCGCCATCTTACAGAACGTAAGGCCGAGTCCCCGCCCTGTCTTTACCTTCTGGCTTTCCACACGGACAAATTTATCGAAGATCTTACTCAGATAATCCTTCGGTATGCCGCTACCGCTATCCTTTACGTGGACAGAGATCCTGCCCTTCTCTTTATCATTCAGGACCGACACATCGATAGATCCATTGGATGGGGTAAATTTTATCGCGTTGTTGATCAAATTGGCAATAACTCGCCTTATAAGTTCCTTGTCAGCCGAAATAGGAGGAGTCTCTTCAAGCTCGGCTAAAGATAGAGTCTTATCGTCCCTTGTGGCTATAATCTTCATCTGCAGAACGGTCTTCTTGGCAACATCCCCTACGCTAAAACTCTCACAATTCAGTTTGATCTTTCCTTCTTCCATCTTGTTGACGTCGAGAAGATTGCCGACCATCTCCTTTATTTCCTGGCTCGCTAAAAGCGCGCTATCCAGGCACTCCTTCTGATCTTTTGTAAGGTTCTCTTCGGACTGCATCTTTAAGAGTTCTATATTCCCGGAGGTTATCATAATGGGATTATTTAAGTCGTGAACTATCATGTGGGTTAGGCTGTCTTTTAACTTCTCGAGTTCCTGTAACTTAGCGTAGTTCTCCTCCACCTGTTTTTTAGCGCGCGCTAAAGCCTCCTGGGTCTCCTTGCGTTCTATAACCCTTCCGAGTCGTTCAGCAACAGCCCCGATCAGCTTTCTCTCCTCCCGCAGGAATGGACCCTCATCTTTCTCGGGACGCTTTTCCAGGTAGCACACCTCTACGCAGCCGACTTTCTCACCGCTCACCATTATGTCGGAGACCTGTCTCCACTCTGTGCTTTTAAAATCATCTGTCTTGAACTCTTTCTCTCTAAAGACTATCTTTGCGCATGTAACGTCCGGATACTGCCAGGCTATAGGAAGAAGCGTGGCCGTATTCTTGAAAATGTCGTCCAATGCATCCTTATATCGCTCTACCACCTCTGCCAGACCGAACAAACAATTAAGTTCCTTGACAAATAGACTGGCGTTCTGCAAAAGCTCCTCTTTCTCCTCTTCCGCTTTCTTGCGCTTGTCTATTTCGCCGGTAAGTTCCGCGCGCGTCCTCTCAAGTTCGGTATAGTCTTGCGCCATGATCTTTCACCCTTCCTATCTCTAAATTGATATAGAACCGATTATATCCATCATATTACCATACACTGCAATGAGAGGCAAAGGATTTATGCTGGGCAAGGAGGCCCATATAATACCCTAATTACGCGTTACTTACATTTTTATGTAACAGTTATAGGCCACAGATAAACATATATGCTGGTAAATTGTAGTTCTACACAGATGAGCGCAGATAAGCGATAAGTAGCGAGTAGAGAGTAGCAAGTAGCCAGAGAGACTCTCTCTACTCTCTACTTGCTACTCGCTACTTAAGAAAATCTGTGCCAATCTGTGCGATAAGAAGTGTAACCCATCCATTCAAATAACACATATTGCCCTTGTTACCCTTTGACAAAACGTCCGGGTCTGGTCTATAATGCTAATCTAGCACGGCGTGTTCCACGGAAAACCATAAAAGTTTAAAGATCGCAAACTTCTTAGCGGTAACCGATAGAAAGCAGGTCAATATGAAGCAGATGACTGATAAAGAATACGGTAGCCTTGAAAACCTATACAAATACTTACATTCCAACCCTGAACTCTCCGGCTGCGAAGAGAGAACCTCCGGAAGAATGGCCGAAGAGCTTGAGACGGCCGGTTTTAAGGTTACCAGGCATGTTGGAGGCAGCGGCGTAGTAGGGGTGCTTAAACACAGGGAAGGTCCGACAGTTATGGTGCGTGCCGATATGGATGCGCTTCCAATAAAAGAAGAGACGGGCCTTCCTTACGCGAGTACCATCAAGACGAAAGACAAAGACGGCAATGAAACCGGTGTCATGCATGCATGTGGCCACGATATGCATATGACGGTATTTGTGGGCGCTGCGAGACTGCTAGCGCGCCGCAAGTCAGATTGGCGTGGCACGCTTATGATGATCGCCCAACCCGAAGAAGAATCTCTAACCGGTGCCAAAAGAATGCTTAAGGACGGCCTATTTAAAAGGTTTCCTAAACCGGACTATATGTTGGGGCTGCATGTTATGCCTTTTCCTGCCGGAATGGTTGGGTGCCATGAGGGCAACTGGTTTGCGGGAACGACCGTTTTGGATGTAACTGTTCTTGGCCAGGGCGGACACGCTGCGCGCCCCCAGGAAACAAAGGATCCCGTAGTGCTTGCAGCGCAAATAATACTCTCCTTGCAGACTATAGTATCGCGCGAGATAGACCCGCTGGATGTAGCGGTGGTAACCGTCGCATCCATCCGGGGCGGACAAAAGAGCAATATCATATCCGATAAGGTCCGCATGAAATTAAATATTCGTTATTTCAACGAAGTCACGCGAGATAAGATCATAGTGTCGATAAAACGGATCGCAAAACATACCGCGCTTGCTGCAGGTCTCCCGGAAAGGCTGACACCGATCGTAACTATTGGAGGGTCGGTCTCTCCGCTCTATAATGATCCGGAACTCACCAGAAAGATGGTTGTGGTACTACGTAAAACTTTAGGAGAAAATGGCGTGACCGGCATTCCCAGAATGACCGGTAGCGAAGATTTCTCCGGATTTGGGACCGTAGAGCCAAAGATCCCTATCTTCTTCTTTGGCCTCGGCATGATAGATCCAAAAAGCTGGAAAAGTAATATCAAAGGAAAGAGGGCTAATGCGCCTCTTCACAGTTCGCGCTTTGCGCCAACCCCCGAACCTACAATAAGGACCGGGGTGGCTGCAATGACGACCGCTGTTCTTGAATTATTGGGCAAGGGTTAACTACACATAAATGCATCAGTCCGGGTCTGAACCCGGACTGATGCATTATCTTAGTGACATCTACTGTTATAAGGATATTATTTGCGGAGGGACTTGTCCTTTGACGTCTTTGCCCCATCTTTTATGCCAGTAGCCATATTCTGGAACGTGTTGACCTCTTTAGAACCTCTTAGCTTATCCTGCTCACGGACCTTGTATTCTTTGAATGAATCGGCAATGATCTCCCAAAGCGGTTTCTCATTTTCCGCAGCCATAGCAGTGACGCTGCTTCCTATTATGAGTACAGATGCAACAAGCGCGATCCCCGTCTTCTTTACCATCTTCCTACCTCCTTCTTTACCATCTCCCCTGCACGTTAAAAAATGCAGGACTTGCTATTGGCCTTATTTTAGTACAAAAAGCTGAATGATGCAAGGCTTAATTCTTAATAGGTTGCGTTAAAAATATTGTGTCAATTCCATTTGTGTAACTTAAGGCAGATGGATACGACGTGTTGAATTTACACAGAATATTATGCGCTACCTTCTTAATACCCCCGCGCATTCCGTCATATATCCTTTAAGGCCAGGTTCGCGGATGAGCTTCGTATGGTATCACTGAATATCTTAAGGCTCTCTGAGATCTTCTTAAAGCCTTCGGTTTTGGAAACAGGTATATCAAAACTGCCATGGTGTTCGAGATTACTTATTATATTTTCTATGGTGAGCTCCCCTATATCGCGCGCAGGCTGGTATGCTATTACCCTGTTCTCTTCGGGCTTTACCTCCGAGACAATACCTGACTGGATCAGCTCAAAGAGTATCTGCCTGACGAGTCGTATGGGCACCTCCAGTCTTTTTGAAATATCCGTGGCGGTAAGCGCCTTCTCTCCTTTATGAAAAGCAATTATAAGGGCGTGGGCTATCTGAAGCGTTATCAGCTTCTTATAAGAGTAACTTATATTAAGACAATCCGACTCAAATTCATATGTATCGACATTCTGGCAGGCAAAAGAGATCTCGGCGCCAAATAGTACAACGAGCCAGCTTACCTGGAGCCATAGCAGGAACAGAGGAAGCGCGGCGAAACTACCGTATATTGCGTTATATTTAGCCGCCCCTATCTGAAAAGCAATATAGGCCCACTGCACGATCTGGTATATCGTACCGGCAATTATGCCTGCAAAGATCCCCGACTTGAAATCGACCTTTGTATTGGGCATGAATATGTAGATAAAGGTAAAGAGGAACCATAGCGTGCAATATGGAAGAAGCTTAAGCGCGAAGAATATAAGCGGGCTCACGGCGCCAAGGAGAGAGATCTTTTCCGTTATAAGTTTGATCTGACTTGTAATAAACACCGTGAGGCTGCTTGACATTATAAGTAGTACCGGGCAAAGAAGCATTATAGAGGTGTAATCGCTGAATTTCCTTCCTATGCTGCGGTTCTTCTTTATACCCCAGATCTCATTAAATGAGATCTCAATATTACCCAGCACCTTCATTATGGTCCAAAAGAGTATCGCAACACCGACACCCGCTATGGCTCCGCCTTTTGTATTATTAAGCAGGGATTGAGCAAATGTAATGACATTGGTTACGATCTCCTCGTACCCCTGTCCTTTCTCAATAAGCTGCTGTTCTAAAAGGCGGTCAAATCCAAAACCTTTGGCTATTCCGAATGCCATGGCTGCAACCGGAACTATAGAAAGGAGTGAATAGAATGTCAGGGCCGAAGCCCTGAGATTGCATTTATCTTCGTCGAATCCCCGTAGCGCTACGAGAACGATCCTTAACTGTTTGATAAAGAATGACTTTGCGGGAGGAAGAGACTTTATCGGAATGCGCCAGATGTCCGTTTTAATAAAATTCAGAACCTTTCCTATCATTATCGAACTCCTTCTTATTCCCAGCTTATATCCGGTTGTGGCCTTCCCAGAAGATATCCCTGACACGCGTCAACACCAAGCTCGGTTAATATGTCAAGTTCGGCCTTAGTTTCAACTCCTTCGGCAACAGAAATTATACCGCTATCTTTGCAGAATGTTATTACGGCTTTGAACAGGTTCTGACGGACCGGATCGGCATATATCCCGCGGATAAGATGCTGATCTATCTTAACGAATTCAGGCCTAAGCTCTATGATCGCGCTTAGGCTGGCATACCCGCTTCCGATATCATCGATCGAGATCTTGAATCCCTCTTCTTTAAATACCTTGAGCCTGTCATAGAAAGTCTTAAAATCCAGGATCGCGGTCCGTTCGGTAAGTTCAAGTGTGATCATGCCGGGATTTGTGCATGATTTATAAAACTTGAGTAACTGCGCATATCTCTCATCTTCAATAAAATATGGATTGATGTTGAAGCAAACCAGCGTTCCCTCAAGTTTGTCTCCCAATATGCGTAATGCCTTCTTATGGCAGGCTAGCTCCAGGTCAAAGTACATTCCGAGTCGGAAAGCAACATCAAATAAGACCGCGGGGTTGTCAAAATAACTCTTTGCAGGCGGCCTGCTGAGCACTTCTGTTCCAAGGAGCTTGCGCGGTTTCACGTAGTATATGGGTTGAAAGAATGGAATAATGGACTCCTCTCTAATGATCCGCTTGATCTCGCTTATCGCGCGTGGCGCGTCCTTTAGGAGTTTCTTCGAATAGTCTGTCCGCCTGAAGATGGCTTCGATTCGGGCAAAGAGCTCCCTTGAATCGAAAGGCTTTGTAATATAATCATCGGCTCCTACATAGAGACCCTCTATCTTCTCTTCCGGCGCGATCCTGCCTGTCAGCATTATTATTGGTATATAGCACGTCGTCTTGTCCTGCCTAAGCTTGTAACAGACTTCATAGCCGCTTAAACCTGGTAAACTAATATCCAGAAGGATGAGATCCGGCTTCTCCTGTGCTTTCTTGAGGGCTTCATCACCGTCAGATGCCGTAATGATCTCATAGCCATGGGCCTGAAAACTTAAGGTCATGATCTTTACGAATCCTAATTCGTCATCTACTATCAGTATGCGCTTATTCATTATTCTTATTCAGAGTTCTTTTTGGAAATTTTTCGGATCATAATTCTATATTTAGTTTACCACCAAATCCTAACCTTTACAAGCTTGTCGTATACTTCTGATGCGTAACATGGAAATTGTACAGGCAGAAACCGGGTTGAAATGGTATTAAGATATTGAAAAATTAAATACCAAAAATTAAATACCAAAAACACAAACCAAATATGTAAAAATGGGGAAATGTAGTCTTTATATTTTTGGTATTTTATTTGTGTTTTTGCTCTTTGATTTTTCCCGCCGTGCTTGCGCATTGCGGGATCCCGACATACGTAAGTAACGGCGGGATAATTTTTGATTTTTTATCTTTAATATTGGCCTTTTGCTGTTTTGCCGGTTTTTGCATTAGTCCCGTTTATAGACCGTCCGGATCTACTCATCTTTCCATATCGATTCGTATCCGCGCAACGCAACCGCCCATCTCTTTCCAAATACGTGAACCCTATCTTCTGTAATAGCTAAGAGCTTCAGGTAGCTCAGATCTTATTGTCTCTATCCTGTTGTTATCCGACGGATGTGTTGATATAAACTCGGGGCTGCCGCCGCCTGTTCTCTTCGCATCAGCAGCCATTCTTTCAAGTAGCGGTATAGTCTCTCTCGGATCATAGCCCGCGCGCGCCATTAGGATAAGACCTATATGGTCGGCCTCGCTCTCGTGTTTGCGGCTAAAGGGGAGCAGAACTCCGACATTCGCGCCAAGACCATAGGCCATCATCACATACCGCACGTTATCTTTGGACTCTTTTGTGACAAAAGCCTGTAGCAGGGATCCGCCCAATTCCACAAGGGTTGTTTGGCTCATTCTTTCGCCGTGGTGATTTGCAATCGCATGAGCAACTTCATGCGCAAGCACAACAGCAAGCCCGTTTTCGTCTCGCGTTATAGGTAGTAGGCCCGTATATACGGCTATCTTGCCTCCGGACAGACAGAAGGCATTAGCGATCTTTTCATCCTCTATAAGATTGAATTCCCAATTATAGTACTTAAGCTGCGCATCCATCTGGTGTTCACGCAGGAAATCTTCAGCTGCTCTGGCGACCTTTGAGCCTACCCGCGCTACCGTCTTTGTTTTTCCGATATCGTCTGACAACTTTGCCTTTTCCAATATCTGGATGTAAGCATTATTGCTCAATGATGCAAGCTGTGAATCGGATATGAAAGACAGGCGGTTTCGGTTCGTGATCGGTACTGTTGAGCACCCCGCAACAACAAAAAACAATAGTAGGACTATTGTCGTTCTTTTTATGCTTATGCGCATCTTTTAATTAAGCCCGGGATCTTTTCTTAAAGTCTGTTATCCTGTATCCACCATAGGTCCCGTTTAAGGATATCCCTTATGCGGCGTAGATAAGCAGAATGCCGAACGCTAAAGCAAGGATACCAATAGACCGTGCCCATGAAACAGGCTTCTTGAGCCACCAATCAATATAGGCGTTTAGCTTCTTTTGACCAAGCGTAAGTAAAAGAACGCCCTTTATGATGGACCAGATGCCCAATACGGTTATCAGCGATGTCAATCTACACACGGGCGCCGCTATCAAGAATACGATCCCAAATAGAGTAGCTAAGATCCCCCCGGCTTGAAGTCTTTTCTTCTGCTTCCAGAATGAAACGTATTGCCCTAACGCTTTTGGGTCTCTCAGAAAAATGATCCCCATAATAACAACAACTATGCCAAAGAGTCTAACAAATAGTACCATGTATTGCCTCCTTGATCTCTCTTTAACAAATCATACAAATAGCGGCGCGATCCCGTATTATTTTAAGCTCCTTATTTAATGTAATGCACCAATCCCTGCATCAAAAGACGTATGCCGATAGCCGCAAGAAATAAGGATAGGATTTTAGAGAGCACCAAACACGTTATCTCACCCAAAAACCGGTAAAGCGCATTGATAAAATATAGGAGCGCCCATGTAACCCCCAGCACCACAATGATCGAACCTGCCGCGACCAAGATGCCGTGCCTGGATAGTGTAACGAGGACCGTCATCATTGCCCCCGGCCCGGCAAGAATCGGACAGGCCATTGGAACGGCGCCTATGTGATGCGTATCCTGTTTATCCGAATTCAGGACGCTCCTGGCAAGTGCGCCGAAGATGAGGTGATCTATGGCGATTATTAAGAGTAATAGACCACCCGCTGCCATCAGGTCATGAAGCTGGATCTGGAATAAGCTATTAAGGATCCATCTGCCTGCAAGGATAAATAGGAAGAGGATCGCAAAGGACGTAAAAATTACTGTTTGAAAAGTCCGGCGCCTCGTTTCCTTAGACATTCTGCCGGTAAGCTGCAAGAAGATAGGTATGCTTCCGATAGGATTAACGATAGCGAAAAGTATAAGCGTTGATTGAAGCAGTGCTGTCCAATTCATAATATTCCTTTCTAATATTTATAAAATAACTCGATCAGACATTACTCATCAAACTATACACTGCCATGCAACGATTTGCAAGGCATGAGGATTCTACACTGCAACACAAAAAAAGAAGCGCCGTCTTCGGGCTTATTATAAGACAACCTTTTGATCGCGCTCTTTAGCTGCCACCGGCTCAAGGGATTTGGGGCATTCTCCGGTCCAGCAGTATAGACATAGCTTCTCTTTTGGCAAACCGATGGCTTTCACCATATCGTCTACGGTCTGATACCTTAGCGTGGTCAGGGTGAGCTCTCTCGCGATCCAGTCCACCATCTTACTGTATTTATCGGTCCTGTGATCCACATATTCAGAAACGTTCTTTATGTCTCTGCCTTCAAGCGCTTTAATAGCCCGCCGCGCAGCGAGTTCATGTATGCTCCGTGTCGACAGACAGAACCTGCAAGGGTACATAAGCGGAGGACAGGCCGGGCGCGCATGGACCTCTTTTGCGCCACAATCCCACAGTTTTTTTACCGTGAAATTCTTAAGCTGTGTACCGCGCACTATCGAATCCTCACAAACAACGATCTTATTGCCTTCTATGATCTCTCTTATGGGGATGAGTTTCATTTTAGCGATCAGGTCTCGCATCTTCTGGGAAGGCGGCGTATAGCTTCTGCCGTATCCCGGCGTATATTTAACAAGCGGGCGCCTGAATGGTTTTTTGGACTCTATAGCATATCCGATAGCGTGGGCCGTCCCTGAGTCCGGTACACCCGATACGACATCAACATCTATGTCCTTATCACGTTTGGCCAGAAATCTGCCGCATCGCTCCCTTGAAGCCTCTACATTTATTCCGTCATAACTTGAGGCCGGAAAACCTGTATAGATCCACAAGAACGTACATATCTGGCTATTGCTGCCGCCCGGTTTACGCTGCGCCAAACCATCTTCATTAAGTAAAATGATCTCTCCGGGTAATAGATACTTCTCTATCGTGAATCCCGTATTAGGGAAAGCATTGGTCTCCGCGGTAACCGCCCAGGCGTTGTCGCCCTTCCCTAATGCTAGTGGAGTGTAACCCCATTTATCCCTTGCCGCGTAGAGGCCGTCTTTATGGAGCAAGAGAAGCGAGCAGGATCCTTGTATAACATCGAGCATCTTCTCTATGCCGTCTACGATGTCTTTGCCCTGGTTGATCAGCTTTGCCACAAGTTCCGTAAAATTAACGGAGCCATTTGTGATCTCGCTGAAAGACACGCCTTTGTCCAGAAGGCCATGCATCAGCTCTTCTTTGTTCTCTATTAGTCCCATAGTTACTATGCAGAACGGTCCAAATCTTGAATTCAGATATATTGGCTGCTCATCCGAATCGCTTATAACGCCGATCCCCTTATTCCCCTTCATGCGTTTTAGGTCATCGTAGAACTTCGACTTGAACTGATTCTGCTGTATGCTGTGGATCTGACGGACAAAGTCCTTTCCAAGCACGGCCATGCCGCCATATTCCGTACCAAGATGCGTATGGTAGTCCGTGCCGTAAAGAAGCGGTTCTATGCAATCCTTCTTCGATATAACCCCAAAGATCCCGCTCATTTTTGCACCTCCGTTTTAATCGTTGTTAGCGCTATCTATTTTCTGATTATAACTTAAAAATAAAAAAGCAACCTCGCAGATACGCAAGATTGCCGATAAA
>JBDRHE010000083.1:0-8086 GCA_043817155.1 Candidatus Omnitrophota bacterium
GGAGTTTATAGCGATTCTGGATTTAAGGAAAAACCAACGGTTTTTCCTTAAGATCCTTTTCCCATTATAGGAAGCTTTGGTTTCGGTAGAAAAGCGTCTATCTAAAGCGCATGAAGATTCACATTGAATATGCAAATGCGTATACAACTCATTTGTAAGCAGAATTTCCATATTACATTGTTACTACTTGACTTCAGGGCCTAAGCATCATAAGATGAATTAGTGTAAAAAAAGGAAGATATTATAGTGATCGATTTTCGGAAGAGAAAGCCCGCGCTTGCAATCGGTATAATCACATCCGCTGTCTTACTATCATTCTACTCTTATTGCCAAGAATCACCCGGCAAGGATCTCCAGGAAGGCATTTGGAACTATAAACATGAAAATTTTGATGAAGCGCTCGTTCTCTTAGAAGAGGCGAGGACAAGCGATCCCGAGTCATCGCTGGCGGCGTACTATCTTGGACTAACGTATAAGCAATTGCAAGACTATAGGCAGGCGAGACTCCACCTTGAAGCATCCGTTAACTTAACGCCAAGGATCAAGGGCGCATTGATCGAATTAATAGACGTCCTTTACAGGCTGGATGATCTTGAGGAAGCGAAGAAGTGGGTGCGTGTCGCAGAGCTCGAATACATAAGGCCTGCTCAGGTCGCATTCTTAAAAGGTGTGGTTCTTTTGAAGGAGGAGGATGATATAAACGCTGCTATCAAGAAGCTCGAAGAGGCCAAAGAGCTGGATAACAGTCTGGCCAAGATCTCCGATTATCATATCGGGATAGCGTATCTCAAGTCCAAGAGGCTGAAAGAGGCAAAGGGTGTTTTCAAGGGTATAGTAGAGGATTATCCGAGCACTGATCTTGCGTCGTTCGCAGACCAATATATCGATGCAATATCAAAACGCGAAGAGGCGATGAGGCCCCTGAAGCTTGTTTTTACGTATGCATTCCAGTATGATGACAACGTGGTACTTAAGCCCGGCGATGCGGGTCTTGCTACGGTCATAACCGACAAAGATGATTTCAGGCAGGTTTATAGATTTAAAAGCAATTACGATTTCAGACCAGGCGAAAGTTTTGGAACACGCCTCGGCTACGACTTTTCGTATGGTAAACAATTCGATTTTGGGTTTTATGACACGGTGGGCAATGAGTTCAGTCTCCAGCCGTCATTCTACCTCGATAAGTTCATGCTCAGCTTTCCCGCCTCATACAGTCATCTCATAGTCAACGATAAGAACTATCTATCTCTTGTAAGCGTGGGAAATCTTGATAACTATATGCTTGCGAAGAACCAGATGATACAGGGTAGCATTGCCTATAGAAACAAGGATTATCTAGGGACCCCTTCAATGCCAAGCGAAGATCGTGACAGTAACGAACTTTTGGGTGCGATGGGATATTACTATTTTTTTGCGGATAACAAAGGTTTCTTGAATTTGAAATATACCGCGAACTATGACAATACAGAGGGCAATAACTGGAAGTACTTCGGCAACAAAGCAACGGTCACGGGAATGGTGCCTATAAAGGAAAAGCTTAGACTTACGGTAGTCGGTGAGTTCTTTCTGCAGAATTTCTTAAGATCCCATACCGTATTTAACGAGAAGAGGCTGGATGAGTCTTTTCTTCTCTCCGCTCTTTTGGGAGTAGAGATTTTCAAAGGTGCTGAACTGCAATTTCAATATACATTTGTCGACAATAAGTCAAACTTGAACATTTACGAATACGGTAGGAATTTCTATAGCGCGGGTGTCAAATACAAGTTTTAAATCCGCCCGCAATTAATTCCGCATAGCTAAATTTATTGCGGCACGTGATATCTGTTTTCGATGGAGAGAGCCCCGGACTAAAGTCCGGGGGGGGCTCCACTATGCGGTGTCTAACGCGACATGAATTACGGAGGTTTATCCAATGAGGAAATATACGATTTTAGCCGTTATCACATTTTTGTTTGCATCTATTGCCGTAGTGGCATTGGCAAAGGAGGCCAATTACATAGGAAGGTATACGTATATTGACGGCAGGGTAGATACATTGCGCGGGGAGGCCGATAGCCCCGTGCCTGCAGTCATTGGTGACAAGATCTGTGAAGGCGACACGATAAGGGCCAAGAGCTATTCGAAGGCAGAGATTACATTTAATGACAATTCTCTGCTCAGGCTGGCCCCGAACACCAGGGTGCTTGTAGAAGAGTACACCCTCGACGTTGATAGCAAGAGAGAGAACGCATCACTTAAACTATTCAGGGGTAAGATACGTACGATCGTTTCAAAGACAAAGGGGCCAACGAACTTCAACATTGAAACGCCCAATGCCTCCGGGGATATCAAAGGATCCGATATCTTTACGATTTATCAGGGAGGTAAAACATCGGTATTGGTAAATCATGGCAGTATCTACACCAGCAGTTTACTTTATCCGGATAACATAATAAAAGTTAACAAAGGCGATCTGTTATCCATTCCTCATGGACAGTTACCCGCGGATCCAAGAAAGTATCTCGAAGCCGAAATGAAATTGCATTCAAAGGATACCGATCCGCCAATAGAGAGGATGATAGAGAGGAAGGATTTGACTGTGATGACCGGGTGGATCGTAAAATTGAGCGGTAACGTAATGATACTGGAGAAGGATGGCGCAGATTGGCGGCATGCGGCTCTTAATGCATCCCTTGATGAGGGCGATGAAGTGAAGACCGGTGATGACGGAATCGTTGAGATAAGGCTCGAGAATGGTAACGTCATTTATCTGAATCCCAATTCCGTTGTAACCTTAAGAAAGATGAGACTCGATCCTAAGACCGGCGATTACGAGAATTTTCTTGACGCAAAATTCGGTAAACTTAAGGTTGTTGTGGATAAGCTGAAAGGCAAATCTAAATTTGAGGTCAAAACCCCTACCGCTGTATGCGGTATCCGGGGCACGATAATGTATCTCGATATACTTCCGGAATTGACCCGGGCACACTATGAGGGCGGCGCAGGCGTCGTTGAGAGTTTGATATCCGGCATGAAGAAGCTTCTAGACGCCGGTCAAAATACAAGAGCTGATGTGCAAGGAAGCGTATCCGATCCTGTGTTTACAACCGATTTGGAGAGATCGCAGTTTGACGATATGTGGGTATCCTATGGCGGCGTAGACGGTTATTCATCGCCGCAGGACAATACGGGTGAAGGCGGCGGTTTGGAAGTTGTCGGCGATCTAGGTAATACGGGAACCGACACAACTGATGACACTCACAGACCGTTCAGCGATGTACCCTTTCAAGACAGAAGACCTCTAAAGGTGCCGGTACCTCCTGCGGATGCTGCGCTGAGAGGGGTATTTACCGGTAGATTTGGATATTTTGATAATGACGGTGTGTTCGAGTATGATATGGATAAAAAGTCGGGCCTTGAAGGAATGCTTGTCGACTATACGGACCCGGAGACCTGGGTCAGGCCTGTGGTTATGACGCTGGGCGGTATCTACCAGAATCCAAATGATTTAAGACTATGGGCCGGCGATGTAGCGGGTGATACGATAAATGATACGAGTTTCCTGGGTCGCATTGTAGGATACTTTAAGAATAGTTGGGATGGGATCTTTGCCGTTGTTCACGTCGGGCCTGCGAATACACAGGGTCTTCGCAGCGCAGGTATCGCAATCGGCCGTTTTTTAAATGGAAATAATGAGCAACCCGATCCGGATGTTAACGCCGGCTTTCTCTTTGGAAAGAGCAGGATAGCGCTCGACATTCCTTTCGAAGATGATATGGTTATTAGTCCCGGGGACATTATCGATTCATTTCAAAACCCCGATAGGATGATGGTGAATCTGGTGTCTTCAGCAGAATCGGATGTAATATTCGGTGGCAGACTCACCCTTGATGTTTTCGAAATAACGGGTGAAGGATCAAGAGAGTATTGGGATCTATGGGAGGCTAAGCCTTTCTTCTTCTATGATAGCGATGGCTACGAGGAGTGGACGGTTATGGTGACCAACGACGCTGATATCGCAGATGGAGACGAGTATCCACGCGAGGGATCCGAAGATAGTCTCTTCTATCTCAGCATGAATGGTCACGATACACTCGGTCCGAACTCCGGTGATCTGCGGGTAGATGTTGCGGGGTTTGGATTTACCGATTTTGATTATGAAAGCGGTTTTGGATACAGAGAATTAGGGACTATCTTTGGGACACTCTTCGGCGGCTATGCCGGTGATGAGGTAGAGATCTTCCGTGGGGTCGGATTGGGTCTATCCACCAACGATATTATAAGCGGTTTCGCGGATGGCTGGTACAGTAACCCGCATGATGCTATGGTGCTTGCGGGCGAAGGGTCCGGCGCATTTATGATGGATGGAGAGCCGAGCGGCGCAATCTCTGTCGATAATCTATTCGGGGGAAAGGTGGAGTTCGATTTTACGCCCGGTGCCCTGGATAACGAGGATACGCCCGAAGCAATGCCTTTGGGCGCATGGGTGCTTTCGGCAAGAGGCACATATGAAGAACCAACATCTGAAGATTGGCATCTTGTGCTTCGCGGTGGAGGCTATGAAGGTCTCTTTGCGCCGGATACTGAAAGGGAATTGGAACCCGGATTGGTGTGGCTCGGCACATTGGATGGTGAGGCCGATGACGCAGGTAATCTTATCGGCGGATTCAGCGGTTTCTGGTTTTCAGAGGACGGAGCCGGTGTAGCGCGGAGCGGTTTCGATGACTTTGTCGGTACGTATGTGGAGGGTGAAGCATTTACCTGGGAGGTGGTCGGCGGCGGCCAGTGGGTAGAGGTAACCGACTTAATTGACCTGGATGCTCTCGAGATAGACCTCATGGAATTTGTGTCGTTCCCCGTAACCGAGGTCCATTCGGCTATCTTAAGCGGCGGAACGGGCAGTTTCATCGATGCTACGGGTACATTAAGCAATATTATCATGAATATACGATCTTATCAAAATGAGATCGGCAATCCCTGGTTTACTCATATAACAGGGGATTACGATGGAGACATCACAAACGATTGGCGGGCTATCTGGGATAACAGCGATACGGAACTCTATGTTTCGAATACAGAACTGGGTGAAGATGGATCAATGCAGGTTGATATCGGGGTAGTGCATAATGGAATAGTCGTTTCCGGTCCGGGAGGAGGCAGTTGCGGAGAAGGTAAACTTGAATTACTGGGCGTCTTATTGCCGTCAGGAACATTAGATTGATTCGAGCTCAAAAAATAAAGTCTGGACGTAAACACTTTTTTTTATTATAATCTTTACAATGAGAACTGCAAATTTATTCATTCTTATCGCTCTTGTAGCAGCCTCTTTAATATTCGGATGCTCGTCAGAAAAGAAGGGCGCCAATGACTTCTTTGCCACAGTAAATGGCGAGCCCGTATATCTATCAGACCTACTTCGTGAGATCTCCATCAAGGCGAAACAGAATCCATCCCTTAAAATAAACAAAGAGACACTGGATAATGTTGTCGATATTCTGATAGAAAGGCAGCTCATAATCCAGGAAGCCCTGAAAAAAGACATGGCAGAGGAGGAGACGTTTGTAAATTCGATCAAAGCTTTCTGGGAACAGACGCTTATAAGGAATTTCATCGAATTTAAGAACAGGGAATTCGAGGATTATATCTTTGTAACAGATGCGGATATAGCCGCTTATTACGATGAATTGGAAAAGAAGGGCTCGGGCACTCCACCGCTACAAGAACTATATGACCAGATCAAGGAGATTGTTCTTCACCAGAAGAAGGCCGAGACTTTCGATGTATGGCTTGCGAAGAAGAAGAAGGAATCGAAGATAAACGTGGACAGGAAGCTGATCTCCGAACAACTGCTAAAGTGAGGTAAGGCGATGGCCGGGACCCATAGAAGACGGAACTATTTCATAAAGAAACCGTTCCAGACTAAATTTATCGTCGGTTTTATTCTACTCCTGATATTTCAGGTTCTTTTGATCGGCGGGCTTTTGATGCGAAGTTCCAACCAGACCATTACGACCGGCTATTCAGGATCGCGGTTTGTAATGGAGAAGACATCAAGCTTCTTTTTTATAAATTTCATCATCGTGGGTTTATCCACAGGGATCACTATCGGCATTGCAGGATTCCTTACCTTCATTATGCTATCGCACAGAATAGCCGGTCCTCTCCACAGGTTCGAAAATGTCTTAAACGGCCTTTCGGAAGGGAACCTTTTAAATCGAACCAACCTAAGGAGGACAGACCAGCTCGCGGAATTACAGCGGGCATTGGATAAGGCCTTGAAAAATATAGATGACCAGCTTAAGAGGATAAAGAAGGACGTGGAAGCGGCGCAGAAGATGCTGGCAGAGAAAGATAGCCAGGGACGCTTGCCGGAGATAAAGGAAGCGCTTGCCGGCATAAAAGATAAGATTGATTTTTTCAAGACCTCATAAGGTTGGTATGCTCAAAACCCTCTACGCTCTTCTTCTCCTCACATTAGTTTTACTTTTATTTACAGGGGCATCGGACGCGGAAAGATGGAAGGTGTTCGAAACTAATTACACCAGTCTTTGCTATATACAGTCGGGGGATCTGAACAGTTTCTTCTGGCGCATAAGCGGGGCCGATATCGACGTGTACACCTATCCCGGGCTTGCCAAAAGCAGGATCGATAGGATAGTTGAAAAGGTGCAGTCGCTCCTTGACATGTATCCCGAGAATTTTCGCGTAGATATCCTCTTGTACCCCACATACACAGAAGGTCCGATCGCCTGTTATTCCGAGGAGGATAAGTCAATATCGGCTTATGTTGACAGGATCACTGATGGCGTTCTGGCTCATGAAATATCCCACGCTGTTATGAATGCTTATTTTAAATTCCCGCCCCCGAAGAAGATGGCCGAGATACTATCTCAATATGTGGACAGGAATCTTTGGTCAGAGTGAGAATGAAGGTAGTTAAACGGTGAAGTGCAGATTACAATTAGAATAGTGGCGCTGATAATAGCGCTTTAGTTGCTTCTTATAGCGGTCTTTACGTATAAATATCTATCTATGGCAGGGATCTCAAATCAGTACAAAGATATATCAAGTTACGCGGAATTGACAAATATAGCAGTAGGCATAAAGAAGAGAGCTAAAGAGATACAGAAGAGCATCTTCGTTTTGGACAGAAGAAAGGATTGATAGATGTTGGCGGATACGCGAGCAACCCCTTATAAAAAAGTTTAAAAAAAGGCAAAAAAAGCTTGACAATAATGTCTATTATGGTATTATGTTGAGTCTGTTTCACCCTTGGACGAGTTTCTCCTACAGAAAGGGATATAAATGCAAGTCAGTGAGATCATAGGTAGTTATGAAAAAGGAAATTCGCTTAGTGAAGTATCAGCTACCTTCAGTATTTCGACGAGAAAAATCAGGGAGATCCTTTCGGGTAATAATATTATGATCAGGAACCATAGGGAAGCAGCATATATAAAGAACAACAAGGAAGGCGATCCCTTCGATCTACTGACAAAACTGACTCCCGAGGAGGAGCACCTTAAGGCGATGGCACTCGGTTTGTATCTCACGGAAGGGAGCACAAAGAATAAGAACTCAGTTAGATTTTCCAATTCGAACCCGGCCCTCGTAAAGATATTTGTAAAGTTCCTCAAGGCTATTTGCGGAGTCGAGAGCGAAAAGATAAAGATGTCTTTAATTGTGTACCCGGATTGCAAACGAAAAGAGGCCAGGGAGTACTGGGCCAATTTTCTATATCTGCCCATAAAAAATTTTACAAAAACTACTATCCTTAAGGATAGAAAGAGAGCGAGTTCGAAGAAGCATTCGCAGGTCGGCACTATTACAATATATGTTCACAACACAAAGCTTTTGGATATAATAAAAAGTTGGGCTCGTGAATACGCCCATGTAGCTCAGTTGGTAGAGCACATCCATGGTAAGGATGGGGTCGCCGGTTCGACTCCGGCCGTGGGCTCTGCATAAAAAGGAGGCCAAACATGGCTAAACAGAAATTTGAACGTAATAAACCGCATGTTAACGTAGGAACGATAGGGCATATCGATCACGGTAAGACATGTCTGACAAGCGCTCTTACACAGGTTCTTTCAAAGAAGGGTCAGGCTAC
>JBDRHE010000084.1:0-7357 GCA_043817155.1 Candidatus Omnitrophota bacterium
CCTCGTCTTTGCGAGGCACCGGAATATTCGAGCGTGCCGAAGCCTGCCTGCCCGAAATATACTGGCAGGCCCGCCTGCCATTTAAAAGCTTTGGCGGGCAGGCAGGCAATCTCATCGAGCTAGCCTGAGATTGCTTCAGTGCGCTCGTTATATTACGGCACTTCGCAAAGACGAGTAATTACGAATCGTCCCACGTTCGTTGTCCGTAGTTATTAATTAGCTCAGTGTGCTGCCCTGGCTTCTTCCTTCGCTTTCTTTGCCCGTTCTACAATGTCCTGAGCTATGTTGGAAGGGACCACCTCGTCATGGGAGAATCTCATCGTATAACTACCTCGTCCCCCGGTAAGAGACTTCAGTTCATTTGCCCACTTGTACATCTCCTCTAACGGCACCTGCGCCTTTATAACCTGCATTCCTACGCCCGGCTCCATTCCTATTATTCTGCCTCTCCTGGAATTGAGGCTACCGGTAATATCGCCCATGAATTCGTCCGGTATTGTAACGTCCACATCCATGATCGGTTCCAGCAAAACAGGTTTTGCCTTTAAGACCGCTTCTTTAAATCCATGTCTGGCAGCGATCTGAAATGCTATATCCTTCGAATCGACAGGATGGGTCTTTCCGTCATAGATGACCGCCTTTATGTCCACCAGCGGAAAGCCCGCAAGCGCGCCTTCGTTCATTGCGACTTTGACACCTTTTTCGCAGCTTACAACGAAGGGACCCGGAATGGCCCCCCCTACTGTTTCATTTACGAATTCAAACCCCGCGCCTCTGGGCAACGCTTCGGCACGGAGCCATACTTCAGCAAACTGCCCCGCACCACCGGACTGTTTCTTGTGCCTGTAATGAGCATCCCCTTTTGACGTGATCGTTTCTTTGTACGCAACATTTGGTGTCCCGATCTCTACCTGAACGCCAAAACGTTTCTTGAGTCTGTTTATCATAATAGTAAGATGCAGGTCTCCCATCCCTGAGGCGATAAGTTCCCTCGTCTGACGATCCCTCTGGATCTTAAAAGTGTTATCTTCGGCAGTCAATCTGTGGAGCGCGTTCGATATCTTATCCTCGTCAGACCTGGTCTTGGGCTTGATCGAGAATGAGATCGCAGGTTCCGGAAACTGAAGCTCGCCGAATACGACCGGGCTCTTTTCGGTAGATAACGAATCTCCCGTAGTCGTATCCTTCAACTTTACGCAACAGGCGATATCGCCGCAAGAGACCGAATCGACGTTCTTGTGTTCTTTGCCTTCAAGCTTGAAGATCTGCCCTGCCTTTTCAGAATGCTTCTTTGAAGAATTGTAGAAGGACGCATTTGAAGAGATACTGCCTGAATAAACTCTGAATATAGATATCTGCCCCACGTAAGCATCATATATTGTCTTAAAGACCCTGGCGCTAAAGAAGTCGCTCTCCTTTGGGTGGATCAGAATGCTCTCGTTAGTCTTCGGATCGGTAGCTTCTAGCTTCGGCGCCTCATCAGGGGAGGGCATCTGGTCTTGTATACAATCTATAAGTTCTTTTATGCCTATATTCAAAGTGGATGACCCGGCCATTACCGGGACTATCTTGCCGCTTAGAATGGCCTTTCGCAAAGCAGGCCTTAACTCCTCAATAGACAACTCCCCTTTATCGAGATACTTTTCCAAAAGCGCATCGTCAGATTCCGCCACATTCTCAACAAGCGATTCAGCAAGCTTTTCGGCCTTTGCTTTGTCCTCGCCTTCAATCTGGTCCATCTTCTCCTTTGTTATCAAATTGGCAACGTCCTTAAAGGACTCTTCTTTCCCGATGGGGTATGTAAGGACGGCGCACTTCTTGCCAAGTCTGCCTTCCAGGGCCTCTATGCACTTTGAAAAATCGGCATTCTCTTTACCGAGTTTGCTTACAAATACGCAGGAGGGGACGTTGTTTGCTTCAACAAGTTTAAGCGCCCTGTTAGTGCCTATCTCGATACCGCTTAAGGCATTAACTATTATGACCGCGCTATCGGCAGCCTTTATCCCGGCTAAAGCCTCTCCAATAAAATCACCGTAACCCGGGGTATCGATTATATTAACCATTACGTCGTTCTTTGTAAAAAATGACAGCGATGAGTTTATTGATAGCTTCCTATCTATCTCATCCTCATTATAGTCAGAGACCGTAGTGCCGGCTGTTACACTACCCGCTTTCGGGATAGCGCCACCGTTTACCAGAAGCGCTTCGGTAAGCTGCGTCTTGCCCGAGTGAGAATGTCCAAGAAGTATGATATTCCTGATTGGTATCTTATCGACAACCATTGGTCCTCCTTAATTTGTACTCTTCGTCACAAAGGTCACGACGATCAAACTAACAGGTTCATTGGCGCTAATAATATTATATTATGATATAGGAAAATTGCAAGTTTGTCAAGGTGGGTTTTTGCGGTCCTTTTGCGCTTTTTAATTTGCGTCCTTCACGGCTCTTTTGCGTTCATTCCTTTGCGCCATAAAAAAAGGCAGGTTTATTACCTGCCTTTGCCAAGCTCAAAAGTGGGAGGCTTTGCTTCCACTTACTACAATATAATTATATCATATAACAGTCCCTTCATGGTAACGCGAATATAAAAGAACTGTAACAACTATGTAACCCCGTTAGAGATTTTATTCTCAAACTTCTCTTTGCATTAATTATCTCTAACGGGGTGTAACAAACTTATACCCCACGCTTCGCATGCTGAGTATATACTTGGGTTTTGCCGGCTTGTCTTCGATCTTCTTCCGGAGCCTGGCAATGAAGTTATCAACCGTTCTCGTTGTAGGGAACTCCTTATAGCCCCATACAACATCCAAGAGATCGTTCCTTGATACCACTTCACCTTTTCGTTTTATGAGATATCCCAGTATATCGAATTCACGTTTAGAAAACTTAAGTCTCTTCTTGCCTTTAAGTGCCTCGAGTTTAACGAAATCCAGCCTGACATCCCCGAATTCATAGGCATCAAGCTTCTTCTGTTTGGCCTCTTTGTGCACATGAATTCTCCTGAGGACGGCTCTAATGCGGGCCAATAGTTCGTTTACGCTAAAGGGCTTTGTAACGTAATCGTCCGCCCCGAGTTCCAGCCCCAGTATTTTATCGGCCTCTTTGCCCTTTGCTGTAAGCATTATGATCGGTAGGGCTATTTTCTTGGCCTTGATCTTCTTGCAGATATCGAACCCGTTCATTTCAGGAAGCATGACGTCAAGGAGTACCAGATCAACGCTCTGATTCAGGGCTTTCTCTAACCCCGCCTTCCCATTCGAGGATGTATATATCGTGTAACCCTCTGCTTCCAGATTGTCCTTCAGCCCCTTCAGCAGGGAAGCCTCATCTTCGACAATCAATATCTTTTCCATAATAACCTCCTTCAGTGAGACCTGTACTTATGAAAATCGGAGATTTTCATAAGTACATCTTCCATGTTATTCTTCCATGATAGGTCTATTTGACCTCCTTGTAAATACCTTATCACGCCCGCTCTATAGGCAGAGAGATGACGAATTTGCTCCCTTTGCCAAGTTCACTTTGAACGGCTATCTTGCCGCTATGGGCGTTTATGATGCTTTTGACGAACGCCAATCCCAGCCCGCTTCCCTTGGATCCTTGCGCTATATCTCTCTCGATGCGGAAAAACTTCTCGAAGATCTTTTCGATCTTATCCTTGGGTATCCCGAGCCCCTTATCCGATATCTCTATGTGGACGTCTGTCTTAACCTCTTTTACGCTTATTCTTATATCTTTCTCTGTCCTCGAATATTTATACGCGTTATCAACAAGATTCAAAAAGACCTGCAAGATGGCGTCTTTATCCACATCGGCAAATATGATATCCTTCTCGCCGGTAGCCTCCAGCTTCAGATCCTTGTCCTGAGTTTCATCTGTGAATATATCAACCGCCATCCGGGCAAGACCAACAATGTCGGTCTTTTCAAAATAGAATATCTTTGCCCCTTTCTCCAGTTTTGAAAAATCGAGTATCTTGTTTATGAACCTGGTAAGTCTGTCAGCCTCCCTCATTATCATTTCATAATACTGATCCTTCCTATCCTCGGTTTTAACCTTACCGCGCTTAAGTGTTTCCGCAAGCATCTTTACGGCAGCGATCGGGGTCTTGAGTTCATGAGAAACGCTCGAGACGAAGTCCTCTTTCATCTTGTTGATCTTGATCTTGTTGTATATGTTCGATATAAGGAAGTACAGACCGGATAGAAATATCGATATAGCGCCGGTGTAAATAAGTACTATGCGCGTTATCTTGAGACTCCTGGCTTTCTTCATTCGCCCGTATATCTGTCCTAATCTGTCCTGGTCTCTTTTCGGGTCAAATACCAGATTATCCACGGGGTTATTTTTTAGGTCCATAACCCTGAAATAAAAACCCCAACTTCCCCATGTCTCAGAAACTTTCAGTAGTATCTTGTTCCAACCTTTCCTCAAGGACACTTTGACAAGATCATCATCGACCTCCGCAGACCTTTCGACATCGTGGGTAAATACTATCTGGTCGTTCACCCACACGCGAATACCCGCATCGCTTCCCAACCCAAGCTGCACAGTTCTCTCTGAACGAGAATGAACATACGTAAGGGCGTAGGCTACAGCATAATCATGGGGGGATATGAGTGAATTAAGGTCCACATATCCGGAATCCTCATAATCGAACGGCCTTATCCATCTGACAAAGATACCGTCTTTACCGGGTATCGTCGCTTTGAGATCTATTTTATCCTCGGGTGGGAAAGGCTTCTCCAGGGCTTTCTTATCGGCGTTATCGAACGGCCCCAGCACATACCAGTCCCTGATAAGTCTTTTATCTTTCGCAAGCCTTATACCGTCTATCCGCTTTAGGCCGTACATAGACCATGGACTCGCAGGCGATATTTCTGCTGCTTTACTATATGCCCTTACCGCGTTTTCGTAGTCATCTGTCTTCTCATAAGACCGTCCAAGATCGACATGCGCCTGCGGGCTATCCGGCTTGACACTGAGCGCTTTCTTAAAATGGGAAATGGCCTTATCTGCGTCATTATAGCCGTACAGATATATGTTACCTATGTCAACCAGATATGACTCGTTCTCTGGGTCCATAACATAGAGTTTTTGCAAAGCATGCAGAGCCCGGTCGTACTGCCCCAGGCTTATATAATTTTCATACAAACTTTTTATGTACGCAAAGAATATTGTAGGATCCTTCTGTTCACCGGCAGTTTCCGATCTTTCCATGATGTCGTCAGACTGTGCGGAGAACCCCTTGTAAAGACCGGCAAGTCTCTCTTCAGCCTTTCTGTTAACCTCATCTATCTCGGGATAATTTATAATTATCTTTAGATATTCGCCCGTCGCCTCTTCTTCATTCCCTAGCTTCTCCAGGGCAAGTCCTATCTCAAAATGCGCGTTCGCGCTTTTGGCCGAATCGGTCGTGGTCTTCAGGATATCCCTATAGTGTTTGATTATGGCCTGTGAAGCGACTACACTATCTACATCTTCTGCAAACGCGCAGAACGCTACGCAAGCGGATGTAATAACAGTTAAAAAGAAGAGAATTGTGTGTTTATTGTACCCTATTTTCATATTACAGAAGTATATCATATCTTATCTGCTCTTGCAAGACTGCCTGGGCCAGGCTATGTTATCTGGCGCGACCCACAAAAAAAATGGGCTGTGATTTATCACAGCCCATTTTAATTTTAATTGAGCATCGACCTACTCTCCGTCGTTCGGCCCACTGAGAGTGTGCCTCACTCCTTAAAAAGAAACCCTGATGGTTTCTTTTTAATATTTTTCTTCCTTCCGCAAAGAAGAGAATATGACAGGGGGAAGACGATCTCTTCCCCCTGTCCCGCCGTTACTTTCGTATGGCGGGATCCCGCAATGCGAAGCAACGGCGGGATAACCCCCTTCTTGGGAGAGTAGGCACTTCACAATAGAAATAGAAAGACCGGAAGCAAAACTTCCGGTCTTTCTAAATTTAATTGAGCATCGACCTACTCTCCCGCTCAGTTGCCCGAGTAGTACCATCGGCCCTGAGGAGCTTAACGGCCGTATTCGGAATGGGAACGGGTGGAACCTCCTCGGTATGGACACTCAAATCTTATTTGAACCGTTCTTTATTTTTTTGTGCCATTTTCAAGCGTAATTATCGCGTTCCAATGACACACAAAATAATGAAACCGGTTCAGGAAACTTAACAACTGTATATTTTTAAGGTACGGATTTACACAGGTCCGTTAAGACTTGTGTAAATCCGTTTTCAAAAAAAAGGTCAAGCCTGTTGGCATTTAGTATTCCTTAGCTCAAACCCTTACGGGCCTTACACTTGGAACCTATCAACCTTGTGGTCTTCAAGGAGCCTATAGGGATATCTAATCTTGAGGGAGGCTTGGCGCTTATATGCTTTCAGCGCTTATCCTTTCCGAACATAGCTACCCAGCCTTTGCACCTGGCGGCACAACTGGAACACTAGTGGTTCGTCAATCCGGGTCCTCTCGTACTACGGATTGTTCTCCTCAAATATCCTACGCCCACGACAGATAGAGACCGACAGTTTTGTTGCTCTCAAGGCACTTGCCTTAAGGGGTTGGTCATTTCTGCCAACCTCTGCATATCGCTCTGCAGCTCGGACTGTATCTTGCTTTTTAAGCTCTGGCGTACAGTCTCTGAGGATTCCAGATAATTGGCTAAATCTACGTATTTTACTTTACGGTATTTGCCTTTCGCGTTCATAGAAAAGGCGATCTTTAGAATTCGGAGCAACCCTTTTTTACTAAGATGATATCTATTTCCCATTAATTTTACAATTATGGAAAATTTTTTGAAATCTCTATTCTTTGAAGAGATTATAGGATATCGGTTAAAAAAAGGTATTACCTTAGTCTTTAGATCGTGATGGTTTCTAACAACTAAAACATTAGAGCGATCATTTAATCTGTTTCTGTGATTTGGTTTAATATAACCGCAATCTAATGTCTTTCTTATAAGCTCCAGTGTAGCGGTCCTATCTGCATTCTGAGATACATGGAATTCTGGTATAACTTGCAACCCCATTCTTGTATTTCTACTCTTCTGCACCGCTATATGAAAACTTCCTTCACCATCAACAAATCCCGCAATATAATGGCATAGCCATTTATCTGGCCTTTCCTGCTGGTTGTCTGCACTCATATATTTTCACTCCCTGCCATATCAGTTTATTCTATTATGTAGAGACCGAGATGTCAAGTAGTAACATGAGATACATCAGATTTCCCAGCATACAGCCAGATTTATAGACAGCTATTCTTTTCTCTAACTGTCTCACGACGTTCTGAACCCAGCTCGCGTACCGCTTTAACCGGCGAACAGCCGGACCCTTGGGACC
>JBDRHE010000085.1:0-74848 GCA_043817155.1 Candidatus Omnitrophota bacterium
CCTTTAAACCGACGATCACCTTATAAAGAGGCAAGAAGAGAGAATCCTGGCATAATATTTTATGCTGAGCCTGAGAGAACTCCCCCTTGTCTTTCACAAGGTAGAACGTTGTGAGGTAAACATTGTCAGGGGAATGAATTCTGTTCTTCTTCTTTTCTCTTCTGTGCACAAAATGCTCTAATATACCCCAGGTTGTTTTATATTTTGGTTAAGGTAAAAGCGCGATTCTGGTTTTTGATTTTGTTCGATTCCGGATTCCGGATTTTAGCTTGACACATATACAGATTTTGGTACAATATATGAGCCTTCGGGGTGGGGTGGAAATCCTCAACCGGTAGTATAGCCTACGAGCCTTTTAAAATGAGAGGCAGATCTGGTGAAATTCCAGGGCCGATGGTAAGAGTCCAGATGGAAGAAGAGCAAAAAGGCGTAAGCCTTGGTAGCCTATTTATACCCCCGAAGAGATTCGGGGTTTTTTTATGAAATTCAATACGATCGAAGAGGTAGCAGGTGATATAAAGAAGGGAAAGATCGTTATCTTTATTGACGATGCTTCGCGTGAAAACGAAGGCGATCTTATCATGGCCGGGTGTAAAGCGACGCCGGCTACGATCAACTTTATGGCGAAGTTCGGGCGCGGCCTTATATGCGCTCCCATGGAGCGCCGGGAACTCGAACGGCTTAATCTCTATCCGATGTCGAGCGAGTCGAAAGACCCTTTCAAGACAGCATGGACGGTATCTGTAGATGCTAAGCAGAATGTTGCGACAGGCATATCGGCACATGACAGGGCTACGACGATAAAACTGCTATCGAAGAAACGCGCGCGTCCGGATGACTTTATAAAGCCGGGCCATGTTTTTCCGCTGTCAGCAAAGGACGGAGGAGTTCTTGTGCGCGCTGGCCATACCGAGGCATGCGTTGATCTAATGAGGATCGCGGACTTTCCTCCCGTAGGTGTTATATGCGAGATAATGAACGAAGATGGTACTATGGCTCGTACTCCTGAACTTCTTGAATTCGCAAAGACGCACAGTTTAAAGATATGCACGATCGAAAAGCTGATCGCTTATCGGCAGAAGATAGAGAAGTTAGTTGAAAGGGTTTCGGAATCAGTTCTCCCATCGGAGTACGGCACATTCAAAACAGTGACATTCAAGTCGAGGTTAAGGGACGAGTATCACATAGCGCTCGTTAAGGGCGACATAAAGAGCGGGAGCGTGGTTGTCAGGGTCCATTCACAGTGTCTGACAGGTGACGTATTCCATTCTTTGAGGTGCGATTGCGGTAAGCAGCTTAGGAAGGCATTAAACATCATTTCGAGGAAAAAGAAAGGGGTGCTCCTATATCTGCATCAGGAGGGCCGGGGGATAGGGCTAGGCAATAAGATGAAGGCTTATCAGCTCCAGGATCAGGGATTCGATACGGTCGAGGCTAACGAATACCTGGGCTTTAAACCCGATCTAAGAGACTACGGTATAGGCGCCCAGATCCTTGTGGATCTGGGCCTCAAGAGAATAAAGTTATTGACTAACAACCCGCAGAAGATCGTAGGATTGGAGGGTTACGGCCTTAAGATCGTCGAAAGGATTCCGATAGAGATAAGACCGGTAGATACCACGAAGAAATATCTTAAAACAAAGAAACAAAAATTGGGACATGTGCTGAGGCATGCGTAAGTTATAGGTGGTAATTTAAGGAGGAAAAAATGAAAGTAGTTAAGGGATCGTTGATCGCAACTGGCTTAAAGATAGGTATTGTGGTACCGCGTTTTAACGAATTTGTGTCTGCGAAGCTTCTTGATGGCGCCGAAGATGCGTTGCTTCAGCATGGTGTTGATGAGAAGGATATCTCAGTCTTTTGGGTGCCGGGTTCATTCGAAATACCGCCGCTTGCGCTCAGACTAGCGCGCTCGAAAAAGTATGACGCTGTAATCTGTCTCGGTACCGTAATACGAGGCGATACGCCGCATTTTGATTACGTTTCAGGCGAGGTGGCCAAAGGAGTGGCGCAGGTTGCGCTGGCAGAGAACATACCGTGCATTTTTGGTGTTATAACTACAGATACTTTAGAACAGGCCATAGACCGCGCCGGAGCAAAAGGCGGCAACAAGGGAAGAGACGCAGCTGTATCCGCCATAGAGATGGCTAACCTTTACAAGAAGGTAAAATAGATCTACTATGAGAAACAGAACAAAAGGTCGGGAATGCGCCCTTAAGATACTGTATGCTGCTGAGATAAGGCAAGACTCCCAGGGTGAGTGCGCGCAAACGTTCTGGGACAACCATCTTATGATAAAGGACGACATAAAGGCCTTTACGTCCTTTCTGATCGAGGGTGTCGCAAATAACAAAGACTCTATAGACGGCGTCATTTCAAAATACGCAAAGAATTGGCAGATCAAGCGAATGGCGATAATCGACAGAAATATACTGAGGCTTGCGACATTTGAACTTCTCTTTTCCGAGGATATACCGCCCAAGGTATCTATAAATGAAGCTATAGAGATCGCCAAGAGATACGGGGATAAAGAATCCGGAAAGTTTGTAAACGGGATCCTGGATAAAATAAATAAGTCTGAGAAGAAACACAGCGAGGATACGGTCAAACCCGACTGAACAAGGAAGTTACTTTGTGAAATACGCCGATCTGCATCTCCACACGATATATTCTGACGGAACATACACCCCAAAAGAGCTCGTACGAAGCGCAAAGAGCAAAGGGTTCTCATGCATTTCGATCTGTGATCACGACTGTGTAGACGCAATCGATCCGGCCTTAGAGTACTCAAAGAAAGATCCTATCGAGATCATCCCGGGCGTAGAGATTACTGTTATGCGCAGAGGCCAGGAATTGCACATGCTGGGGTATTTCATCTCATGGAAGGAGCCCTGGTTTGCTGATACCCTCAAAAGGATTCAGGGAGACAGGATTACCCGGCTAGACAAGATGCTGGAGAAGCTTAAGGGTTTTGACGTGCAGCTCGATAAGGAGAGGGTGCTAGCGATCGCGGGAGGCAAGGGTTCGGTAGGCAGGCTCCATTTAGCGCGCGCTTTATATGAGGCAAAGGCTGTCACTTCGGTGCAGATGGCGTTCGATAAATATATCGGGGACTTTAAGCCATGCTATGTGGAGGAGATCGGCTTCAGTCCCCGGGAAGCCATAGAGATCATATTAAAAGCAAAAGGTGTCCCCATTTTGGCGCATCCGGGTAAGATGATAGATCGGGCAACTATTGTGGAATTTGTAAAGTACGGTTTGTGCGGTATCGAAACCTTTCACCCCGATCACAACTCTGCAACGCGCAGCTTACATGAACGAGTAGCCAAAGAGTGTGGGCTATTGCTTACAGGCGGATCAGATTGTCACGGATACGGTTCCGGCAAATTGCTTATGGGCAGCGTAAAAGTCCCCTATGAAATGGTTGAACGTTTGAAAGAACGAGCATCGAGCATTTAACCATCGAACCGGCGCTAATCAACCAAAGCTAAAAAAGACGATATTTGCGCAGATGATCCGAAAGAGAAAAACTACCAAAGACAGGCGTTTTATGCTGCGGGCTATAGCGCTTGCAAAGAGAGCTTCCGGCAAGACATATCCAAATCCCATGGTAGGCGCGGTGATCGTAAGGCGGAACAAAATAATAAGCGAAGGATATCACAAGAGACTTGGGGCGCCTCACGCCGAAACCTCGGCCATCATCAAGGCTAAAGGCGCGACTAAAGGGGCGTCAATATATATAAATTTGGAACCGTGCACCCATTACGGCAGGACTCCACCTTGCGCAGATCGCGTAATAGAGAGCGGGATAAAGAAGGTGTATGTGTCAATGAGAGACCCGAACCCCATTGTGAATGGCAAGGGGTTGAGATTATTAAAGGCGAATGGTATCAAGGTAAGCCTGGGGTTATGTAGTAAAGAGGCCGGGCTTCTCAATGTAGATTATGTAAAATATATGGAGAAGAAACGTGTTTACGGGAGTGATCGAAGAGACCGGTAAGATACTCGATCTATCGCGACATGACAATATCTATAGATTAAGCATCTCTGCGAGCACAGCGCAGGTTTCGGTTAAACCCGGTGATAGTATATCTGTCAATGGCGCATGTCTAACCCTTGTTAGCGCTAAAAAAGAAGTATTTATCTTTGATATCATGGAAGAGACCTACAATAGAGCCGGTTTTTCATATATGTTAAGAGGTCAGACGGTAAATCTGGAAAGGTCAATGGGGGTGAAGTCGAGATTTGAGGGACATTTTGTTTTAGGACATATAGACGCTGTTGAGAGAATAAAGGGCATGAGTAAGGGACGAAGCCCACACCTGGATATATCTATTAACAAGCGCGATGAGGGACGCGTTGTAAATAAAGGATCCGTGGCAATAGATGGCATAAGCTTGACGGTCGGTGAGGTATTTGATGACGCGATCAGGGTATATATCATCCCTTATACAATGGAGCATACAAATCTGAGGCTGAAACAGCCGGGTGATAAGGTAAATGTTGAATTCGACATTATTGGCAAATACGTCACTCGGAATATGGCTAAAAGGGAAGATGGTAAACCCGGGGTCACTCAGGGTTATTTGAAGGAGAAAGGTTTTATTTGATTTATATTTAATATGGTGTTATCATAAATCATATCAAAAGAGCGGCACGGTTCAATATAACTTTAAAAAAAGGAGGTGTAAGGTGAAGAAAGTAATTGCACTTATCTGTTTAACAGGCGTTTTGTTGGCATGTAGCCCGCTTTACGCTGATAGTCCGCTAAAGAAATTGGGCAGGGGTACAGCCAATATTATCACGTGTCCCGCAGAGATATTCCAGCGCGTTGACGAGGTTAACAAGGATAGCGGGCCCTTAGCAGCGCTAACCTGGGGCCTCGCAAAAGGGCTGTATAGAACCGTCGTACGAGGAGCTGTAGGTGTATATGAGGTTATCTCGTTCCCGTTCCCTTTTCCGGCAGAATACAAACCTATAATTACAGACCCCGAGTTTTACATGGAAGAAGGCCTGAATTAGATCGCTATTTATCCCATCGTTATCACACCATCTTCAAAGTCAATAAGAAAACAGGCGTAGCGATCAGCTCGTGTGGGACAATTCTTCCGCTTGCCCCGTTCCAAATCGCCCTATAAAAGCATTTGGATAAAGAAGATGTTCTCTGCGCAGAATACTTTTGCAATAGCTAAAAGTTTTAGTGGGCGATTTGTAACGGGGCTTGCCGCCCTGAAAGATGAACGATCATCTTTCATAGCTCTCATCCAAATTTCATATTGTCATAAAAGGACAAAAGATTGTCCTAAGATGTCATAATTCTTTATGGATCGATTGTATATGAAATTTGGAGAGTCGCTACAGAATTGCCCCACACGAGCATCATTAGAGCGTGTAAGCCAGAGGTGAGGGGCTTCGGCGTGGGCTCATATTCTTCTTTTGTCTCTTTACAAGGTGAGAGTTGGTAATACAAGGTATTCGTATATCCTGGCTTACGGCATTTCCTAAAGATACCAACGATCACCTTATAAAGAGACAAGATAGAAGAATCTCGGCATAATATTTTATGCTGAGACTGCGCCGAAGACCCTCACCTTTGGCATACATTGATGCATATGCACCGGTACGCGGAAGAATTATATCACAGCCAGGTGATTGGTCCTGAAGAAATCTTTAGCCTTTAGGATATACAGGAGAGAGTGACGCAATTCACCAAATCATATGGTTTCAAAGCCTATTTTCATTGATTTTTCTATCCTTCAATGCTATATTATTAGCCTACTATATTGATATATATGTAGGGTTTTCGAAATAGGGTCTCATTATCCGCGATTTCGTAAGGATTTTCTTCTTATTTCTACCTCGATTGCTTCCATTGGTCGCAATCGTGGCATGGAATTGTATTTTGGAAAAGATTTCACGGGGAGTAGCGCAGCCTGGCTAGCGCGCTTGCTTCGGGAGCAAGAGGTCGCGGGTTCGAATCCCGCCTTCCCGACCATCTTTTATGAAAATTCTTACGGAATCTTATTCTAAATGAAGAATATGGCAAAGGAACGGGCAAGGATAGTGTATTCCGGAACGGTTCAGGGCGTGGGGTTCAGGTTCGCTACTGAACGGACTGCCAATTCCATCGGCCTCGTTGGATGTGTTAGAAACTGCCCTGATGGAACGGTGGAAGTCGTCTGCGAGGGCGAGAGAGACAAAATACAACTATTTATTGAAAAGCTAGGTGAAGCCATGTCCTATTATATTAGCTCAAACATGGTAACCTGGCATAATGCAACAGACGAATTCGATTCATTTGATGTAAGGTTTTTGGGATTTTAAGGATCTTATGGTCTATGGGATATTTTCAGATATTCATGGGAACCTGGAAGCTCTAGAAGCGCTGACTAAAGCACTAACCGATGAAAAGCTTGACAGGCTTTTATGTGTTGGGGATATCGTAGGATATGGTGCGAATCCGCTTGAATGTATCGACATGATCTCAGATCTGAAACCGGCTGTAGTTTGCGGAAACCATGACGCTGCATGCTGCGGCTTGATAAACACAAGATGCTTCAACGACAGGGCGCGGTCGGCTGTGATATGGACAAAGAAACGCATTCGAACTCAGGATGTAGAGTTATTACAGGGGCTCAAACACGTATTTAAGAATGGGGATATTACGATGGCCCATGGAACACTGCATGAGCCGGAGTCTTTTAATTATATGATAAATGAGACTTCGGCACGCGCGACATTCGATCTCATGGATACAAAAGTATGTTTTGTAGGTCACTCTCATGTTCCCGGCATCTTTTCGGAGAGACCGGAAGAAGCCCCGAGCTATTTTTATAAGAAGAAGTTCAAGCTCACAAAAGAGGAAAGAGCGATCATTAATGTGGGAAGTGTCGGACAACCCAGGGATGGAGATCCAAGATCCTGTTATTGTATTTATGATTCAGATGCGCGGTCGGTGGAATTCAAGAGAATGACTTACGATGTTCAAAAAGCTCAAAAAAATATAATAAATGCGGGGTTACCGTCATACCTCGCTTTTAGATTGGGGAAAGGCGTTTAGTTCGGATGAATGGGTTCGAGGCAAAAAAACGTATCGAGAAATTAAGGGATCTGTTATTGTTCCATGATAAGAAGTATTTTATCGATAATAAGCCGGAGATCTCCGACCAAGAATACGATAGGCTTTATCGCGAGCTTATAGACCTGGAAAGAGAATTCCCGGAGCTCATAACTACGGATTCTCCCACCAGGAGAGTTGGTGAAACACCCCAGGAAGGGTTTGGCCACTTAAAGCATACCACTGCGATGCTCAGCATGGATAATACATATTCCAACCAGGAGCTTCTTGAGTTTGATGAGAGGGTGCGTAAGAACCTCGGGGAATGGAGGTTCGATTACGTTGTGGAATTCAAGATAGACGGCGTAAGCGTTTCTATTACGTACAAGGACGGCGCGTTATTCAGGGGAGCTACAAGAGGGGACGGGATAATCGGCGACGATGTAACGCTTAATCTTAAAACTATAAAGAGTCTGCCCTTGAAACTGTCATCCCGGGGCGTTAAGATACCACACCTCGTAGAGGCGCGGGGTGAAGTGTTTATGACAAAGAAGAGATTCGCGACCCTGAACGCTGAGAGGCAGAAGCGGGGTGAGGAGAGATTCGCCAATCCGCGTAATGCAAGCGCAGGATCTCTGAAGCTTCTTGACCCACGAATAGCGGCGGACAGGCGACTGGATATATTCATATGGGGCGCTGTTCAGTCTAAGGGAGGCGTTATCGGGTACCATGACGAATCCTTAAATTACCTGAGTAAACTTGGTTTAAAGGTCGTGCCATATGTCAAGAGGTGCGCATGCATAAATGATGTGATAAAATATTGCAGCCTGTGGCAAAATAAGCACAATGAACTCGATTTTCAGATAGATGGCATGGTAGTGAAGGTAAATTCCTTTGAGTTGCAAAAGAAATTGGGAAGGACCGCCAAGAGCCCGCGCTGGATGATAGCATATAAATTTCCGGCAGAGCAGGCGCTCACCGAGCTTCTCGATGTCAAGATCCAGGTGGGACGCACCGGAGCCATTACTCCTGTCGGTATTTTGAAACCCGTTCACATATCCGGGACAACCGTATCGAGAGCCACGCTCCACAACTTTGACGAGATAGAGAGGCTCGATCTAAGAATAAAGGACAAGGTCTTTGTCGAAAAGAGCGGCGAAATAATACCAAAGGTCGTGAGCGTTATTAAGGAGAAGAGGACGGGCCGGGAGAGAGTTATTAAGATACCTTCAAAATGCCCTTCCTGCGGCTGTGGGCTTGATCGAGAGAAGGGGGAGGTAACGCTTAGGTGTAGCAACGTCTCTTGTATGGCGCAGACCAGGCAGAAAGTCCTCCACTTTGCATCGAGGAACGCAATGGACATCGAAGGCTTGGGTGAAGCGCTTGTCGATCAACTACTAAAGAAGGGTTTGATCAAGGATTATGCGGACCTCTATTTTTTGAAGCCGGAAGATATTAAAAAACTCGAAAGGTTTGCTGATAAGTCCGCACAGAATATAATCGAATCCATAGAGAAGAGCAAGATTAAGGATCTAAATCGCCTTATTTTTGGCCTTGGTATTAAGCATGTAGGAAGCAAAGCGGCATGGACGCTGGCTGCCAGGTTTGGATCGGTTAAAGACCTGGCTAAGCAGGATGTAGATGCGCTTACATCCATAAGCGAGATCGGACCGGTCATGGCCGAAAGCATATGTCACTTCTTTAGAAATAAAAAAAACCAGGATGTACTGCGGAAACTCGAGAAGTCTAACGTTAAGCTGAAGATGCCAAAGGATGTTAAGGGGGCAGTATTGGCGGGTTTGACATTCGTTGTATCAGGAGCGTTAGAAGGCTATACGCGGCAGGGCATAGAGGAGTCAATAAGAATGCTGGGCGGCAATACCTCTTCAAGCATAAGCGAAAAGACAGGTTATCTAATTTGCGGAAAGGATCCCGGTTCAAAGCTCGAAAAGGCCAAAAAGTTTGGTATTAAGATTATCGATGAAAGCGCATTCAAGAAGATGATAGGGGAAGGCAATGAATAAAATCGGTTTTAGATATTTAATTGGAACGATCCTTATTTGTGTATTATTAAATCTATGTGGGTGCGCTGCGTTAAAACAGAAGTTTACGCGAAAATCCAAAGAGAAAAAGAGAATCCCCGTACACTATCAGGTGAGGGAGTATGATATAAAACCCTCGATTGAGCTATATGAAAAGCATTACGTGTTCTGGATCAACTGGCACAGAACACTGGTAGACGGGCTGGGTGAGAACTTTAAGAGCGACCAGAGGAGCATAAAGGAGATGATCGGAAATCTCGAGGATATGGTCACATTACTCATAGATGAGAAAGCGGAGCTACTTGGCAAGCATGTCGAGAAACTGAGAGAGGCAAGGGTGATCATAGACAGGAGAAACATGACCAAGGCTAATGATACCCGCATACGGCGTATCATCGAAAGAGAATTCAGGGCGATAAAGAACGACTTCTCCCCGGTCAAGATGCGCGATCATATACGGACGGATTGGAAATAGAATAGGGTATTTATGATAAATGTGGAGACATTCGTTTTAGGATTGTTTGAGACGAACTGCTACTTAGTATATAGCCCGGCTACCAAGACCGGTTTCTTGATAGATCCGGGTTCCTTTGATGAAAGAATAACGACTTTTATCAGAAAGAACGGTATCAGGATAAAGAGCATTTTAAATACACACGGACATGCCGACCATACCGCGGGTGATGGAAAATTCGGTTACCCGGTCCAGATTCACAAGGATGACAGCGATTTTTTGAAAGATCCAGTAAAGAACCTCTCATCCTTTACCGGCATGAACTTATCGTTGCCGAAGGCAAGTCGGCTTCTAAACGATGGAGATATCATTGAAGATGGCGGCATCGCCATGGAAGTTATTCATACTCCCGGCCATACGCCCGGGAGCGTAAGCTTGAAGTTGGGGAATAAGATCTTTACGGGGGATACCCTTTTTCGGGAAGGGGTCGGGAGAACGGATTTCCCGGCGTCTAGCGACAAAGCGCTTATGGAGTCGATAAAAAAGCGACTACTTGTGTTCGATGATGAAACCCAGATATTTCCCGGCCATGGACCATCCTCCACAATAGGACACGAGAGGAAGAATAACCCGTTTCTTTCGGGGTAAAGATGCTTGAACTGATAGATCAATTCTTAGATTATCTCTCCATCGAAAGGGGCTTGAGTGCCAATACCATAAAGAGTTACAGGCAGGATCTTATAAAGTATGTCGAATATCTTAAGCGGCATGGCGCAAGGAACGTGGGAGATGTTAAAAGAAACCAGATTACGAAGTTTCTATTCTTCTTGAAGGATAGCGGGCTTGCGGCGAATTCCATTTCAAGAAATCTCGTTGCAATAAAGGTATTTTACAGATTTCTGGTATCCGAGAGGATCGTTAAGGAAGATATCGCAAGCATATTGGAATCCCCGCGTCTGATGAAGAATCTTCCGGATGTGCTGACCGTAGATGAAGTGACGCGGATGATCGAGGCTTCGGATGTGCGTAACACTTTGGGCGCAAGGGACAGGGCCGCGATGGAGCTTATATATGCTACAGGTATGAGGGTTTCGGAGGTGGTTGAGCTCACTCAGGAGAGCCCGAATCTCGATATGGGATTTATAAGATGCGTCGGAAAAGGTTCAAAAGAGCGCATAATCCCTGTAGGTAAGGCAGCCCGAAGCGCTTTAGAGAGGTATCTCAGAAGATCCAGGCCTAAATTATGCGGGCGCCTTCAAAGTAAGCATCTCTTCCTATCAAGGCTGGGAAAGAAGATCTCACGGCAATCTTTCTGGAAGATGATAAAGAAATATGCAAAGGCGGCCGGAATAAATAAACAGATATCCCCGCATGTCCTTCGGCACTCATTCGCAACGCACTTGCTTGAAAAAGGAGCAGATCTAAGAAGCGTCCAGGAGATGCTCGGCCATGCCGACATCGCCACAACTCAAATATATACACATATAAATAAGTCCAGGCTGAAGGGAATACATAAGAAATTTCACCCGAGAGGGTAAAAAACCAAAAATTATCCCGCCGTTACTTTTGTATGGCGGGATCGCGCAATGTGCAAGCACGGCGGGAAAAAGCAACTACCAAAAAGTAAAAGTACAAATGGAAAAAATATTTTTAAATATTTGAATTCATTGCTTTCCAAATTAACTTTTTGTCATTCCCGCGGAAGCCTGCCCGCCTGCGGCAAGCAGGCAAGCGGGAATCCAGACGAAACTCTCGCCTGGATCCCCGCTTGCGCGGGGATGACATGTGAGAAAAGCGGTCATGACAAAGTTTCGAATGTCAAAACGATATTTCCGTCGATATAGTACAACTCATTTGGAAACGAATGATTTGGTTTGTATTTTTGGTTTTTAGTTTTTGGTCTTTGCTTTTTTGCAAAAATTATTTAAACTTAGAATTTCAAAAAAGATGGATTTAATAGTTACTCATAATAACGCCGATTTCGATGCATTCAGTTCGCTGGTAGCGGCGCAAAGGCTCTATCCTGGGGCAAGGCTTCTCATGCCCGGTTCGCAGGAGAGGGCAGTAAGGGAGTTCTTGTCTCTAGTCGGGGACAAGATAAAGATAGAATCGGAGAGGACATGTGATCTAAGAGATGTAAAACGCCTCGTACTCGTTGACACAAGGCATAGATCCAGGATAGGCGTGGCGGCTACGATCGTAGATAAGCCATCCGTGGAAGTGCATATATACGACCACCACCCGAGAAACCAGAGCGATATTAAGGGGGACAAAGATGTTTTCCGGGAGATAGGGGCTACCGTCTCGATGCTAATCGATATATTGCGCAGCAAGAACAAGGCGAAGTTTACGGCACTTGAGGCTACAATAATGTTGCTTGGAATATATGAAGAGACCGGTTCCCTGACCTATAGAACGACCACACGGTCGGATGTTGATGCCGTTAGCTTTCTGCTTTCCAGGGGCGCGAATCTACAGGCTGTATCGTCGTATCTAAATAGAAAGTTAACTGAAGAGGAGCTTACCTTCCTTACCACTCTTATAAGCGGGACGAAGGTGCTTGCTATAAACGGCGTAAATGTCGCCATAGCGCATGGGGAGATAAAGCGTTTTTTAGGTGAACTTGGCACGATCGTGAGGAAGCTACAGGATGTCGAGAATTTTCCGGTGCTCTTCGTACTCTTCAAAACAGGCAATAAACTACGTATCATTGCGCGCAGTCGATTGAAAGAGGTTGACGTTAACAGGATCCTTAAGCAATTCGGCGGTGGTGGGCACAGGAGCGCGGCAAGTGCCAAGATCGAAGGGATGGATGCCGAATCCTTCACAGAGCGGCTGGTCACTATCCTTAAGTCCAGCATTAAGACAAGGAGTTTAGCAAGAGATATAATGAGCTCTCCGGTTAAGACCATATCCTCTGACAGGAAGATAATTGACGCAAGTGAGATGTTGGGTAGACTCAAGATGAAGGGGATGCCGGTTATGGAGAACAAGAGCCTCGTAGGTGTGATCACAACTAGCGATATAAATAAGGCGTTAAAACACCACTATGAGCATGCTCCGGTTAAAGGTTATATGACGCGTACAGTATTAACGATAAGACCAAATACGCCTCTACACCAAATACAGAAGACAATGTTCGAAGAGGGTGTAGGCAGACTTCCGGTAGTTCGGGGTAAAACACTCGTTGGGATAGTTACCCGCACAGATGTTCTAAAGAGTGTCCACAGGGATATATTTAAAGGAGCGAGGAGGCGCAAGACACGGGGTGATAGGATGAGCTTATCGCGCGAGATGAAGAGGGTCCTGCCAAAAAAGATGCTTAACATCCTGCAGTCTATAGGCAGGTGCGCTAATAACATTGGGTACAGGGTCTTTGTTGTAGGTGGTTTTGTGAGAGATATGCTCCTGGGAGCGAAGAATTTCGATATCGATGTGGTTGTGGAAGGTGATGCTATTCTATTTGGCAGAAAGATAGCAGATCTATTCAATGGAAGTTTTGTCGCTTTTAAAAAGTTTGGGACGTCCAAGGTCGTTATGGATTGGCCAAGCGGGATGTGCAAAACAAGCGGCTCGGGCCCAAAATTTAAAATGGACTTTGCAACTGCGAGGAAGGAATCATACGAGAAACCGGCGGCGCTGCCTACGGTGGAGTTCAGCCTGCTTAAAGATGATATGCATAGGCGCGATTTTACAATAAACGCCATGGCAATCAGTCTCAATAAAGGCAGTTTTGGTCAGCTGATAGATTTCTTTGGCGGCGAAAGGGATCTGGAGAATGGTGTTATAAGGGTTCTTCATGACGGAAGTTTCATCGATGATCCCACGCGCATATTCAGGGCTGTGAGATTTGAGCAGAGGTTCGGGTTTCCGATAGATAGGTATACCGGCTTGCTAATTAAGAATGCGGTAAAAGAAGAGATGTTCAGCAAAACGCAAAACCATAGGATCAGCGATGAACTTGTATTGATTTTAAGGGAAGACAGCCCGGCCAAGGCAATAAAGCGCATGAAAGAGCTCCATGAGTTAAGATTTATCCACAAGAAATTGAAGTTCACAAGATCTACGGGGCGATTATTCAGTAAGGTAAAAAGTTCATTTTATGCGTATGATAAGAGCCCGTTTAAAAAGAGACACGTCGATTTATGGCTTATGTACTTGATGGCACTACTGCAGAATATGAGCCTGAAGGATACAAGAGAGATATGTGATAAATTTGCTTTCAGGAGGAGCGACAAGCTGAGGCTTTTATCAGCCAAGAAGAATTGCAAAAAGATACGAAGGCTTCTCGCCGCTAAAAGAGTGCCGCCGGCAAAGGTTTATGGTTTGCTCGAACCCCTCTCTCTGGAGGAGATATTGCTGGTAAGAGCGCAAACAGATAGCAGGTTATTGCATTTGAGGATAAGGGAGTATTTCGAAAAGCATTGTGGTGTCGCGATAAGGATGGGTGGCGAAGATCTAAAACGTATGGGCCTTGAGCCCGGTCCAATGTACAAAGAGATCCTGACAAAGGTATTGCATCATAAGGTTGATGGAAATCTCAGAACGAAACGCGAAGAGCTGCAATACGCTAAGAGACTTATAAAATGATCCACGCAGGTGTTTTAAAGGTAGGTTTTGAGATCCCGGAGAGCGCGTCGCTGAAAGATGAGATACGGCGCCTCTTTAATGTCTCGGTTTCAGAAGTAGCAAATCACGATAAATGGCAGATGTCCACGTTTGGCATTTCATCGATATCGAACGATAAGAAACATATAGATTCCTCGTTTAGCAAGGTGAAGAATTATTTTGATAGAGAACGAAATAATGTCATTGTAAACTACCAGATGGAGATTTTATGAGCAGAAGAACCGAAAGGGTGGCGGAAGCCATAAGGCGTATTACAGGCGAGCTAGTGCAGGGTGGGCTAAGGGACCCTCGCCTCGAAGGACTTATAACGGTAACAAAAGTGGAGGTGGCGCCTAATCTCAGGTATGCAAAGATCTTCTATAGCTTCCTGGGTGAAGATAAGAAGAAGCCGCGGGTTGCGAAGGGCTTAAAGAGCGCCAAGAATTATATCCGGAAACATATTGCCGAAGAACTGAAGCTCCGGTATGCGCCGGATATCGTCTTTGAAACGGATAGTAGCATGGAATATGCGAAACGCATAGATACTATTCTAAACAAATTACACGATGAGGAGAAAGATGAAAGCGATAGACAGGATAATAGGGGCGCTTAAAAGTTCCAAGAGGTCTGTGATAACTGCACATGTTAACCTGGAAGGCGACTCCCTGGGCAGTCAGCTGGCAATGGCAAATCTGCTGAAGTGCTTGGGTAAAAAGCCTGTTATCATTGACGATGATGAAGTACCGGAAATATACAGATTTTTGCCCGGGGCAAAGCTCGTTCGACACGTGTCCGATTACAATAATGAAAAATTCGATACTGCCATCGTTCTCGATTGCCCGAATCTTCGAAGAACCGGAAGGGTGAAGGGTATCGTTGAGAAGGCCAAACAGGTGATCAATATAGACCATCATGTAAGCAACGAGGGTTTCGGAAATCTTATATGGGTGGAGAAGAACGCCAGTTCCGTGGGCGAAATGATCTATACGCTATTCAAAGAGCTATCGTGTGAGATCACAAAAGAGACGGCGCTATATTTGTACATATCCATTCTTACGGATACGGGGTCATTTAATTACAGCAATACGTCAGGCGCGACACACCGGATTGTTAGCGAATTGCTGGGTTGCGGCATTGAGCCGTACGAAGTATCGAAGAGAGTCTATGAAAACAAGACGCTAGGAGAGATAAGGTTGCTGGCAAAGGTTCTGTCGGGACTCAATGTAACCGCGGACGGCAGGATTGCATATATCGCTGTTCGGAAGGAAGACCTTGAACATACAAAAACAAGACCGGTTTCATGCGAGAACTTTGTAAACTTCGCCCGCTCTATCAAAGGAGTGGAGGTGGCGGTTTTCTTCCGCGAAAATATTTCAAAAAAAGGTTTGCTAAACGTAAGTTTCAGATCCTCCGGGAATGTTGATGTTAATAATATAGCGGCATCATTTGGCGGGGGAGGGCATAAGAACGCCTCAGGTTGTGTTATTGAAGGGCAGTTTGAAGGTATCAAAAAGAGGGTGCTAAATAGGATATCCGATGAGTTCAAATGATGAAAGATGCGGAATCGTCCTTATCGACAAGCCGCATGGGCTTACCAGCCACGATGTTGTGGATCTTATAAGAAGGAAACTTAAGATCAGGAAAGTGGGACATGCAGGTACGCTTGACCCAATGGCAACCGGCCTCTTGATAATTCTTTTGGGCAGATATACGAAGAAGTCGGATACTTTTTTAAATTATGATAAGGAGTACGTCGCGAGAATGATGCTCGGCGTGTCTACGGATACCGGGGATAAAGAGGGCAGAACTATAAGAGAGAGCGATATCTCGTCTTACAGGGAGCGCATTGATGATATGGAGGAGGTATTTGCTTCGTTTAAAGGGTCTATTCAACAAATCCCTCCAATGTACTCTGCCAAAAAGCTTAAAGGAAAGAAACTCTACGAGCTTGCCAGAAAAGGGATAGTGGTGGAAAGGCAGCCCCGGACCGTACAAATAAAGGATATCGTCATGATCGAAGATGCTCTCCCGCACGTGACCTTTCGCGTTCGGTGCTCAAAAGGGACCTACATAAGACAGCTGGCGCACGATATTGGCGAGAAGGTAGGATGTGGGGCGCACCTGGTATCCTTGAAGAGAACAGAGATCGGCCCTTATGGCCTTGATGCGGCCATTCCGGCAGGGTCAGATGAAAGAGTATTGCATGAGAACATTTTACAAGCTTAATGACTTCCTCAAGTTCGTGCCTTCATCTTATAAATGCGTAGCTACAATTGGGGTTTTTGACGGCGTACACCTGGCACATCAGAAGATCGTGAGAAGGGTTATGGGGGTAGCAAAGATGGATAATATAAAAACTCTCGTAATAACCTTTAATCCACACCCGACAAACGTGTTAAATAAGAGCATAAAAGTTCCGCTTCTTATTTCGCTGAAACACAGGCTGCGTCTTTTTGATGAGACAGGAATAGATTATGCTCTTGTCCTGCAATTTAATAAGCGTTTTGCAAGGATGCAGCCGGGGGACTTCATAAAAAAGGTGTTGGGAAGAATGCATTTGTGCGAGTTAATAGTCGGAAGGAATTTCTTATTTGGCAATAAAAAGAGAGGGACGTTTGCGGACCTGGTAAGGTTCTCAAAGGATCATGACTTTAAGATAAGTGCAGTGGGCACGTATAGAAGTTCCGGGAAGGCCATATCGAGTACACGAATTCGCCGGCTTATCCTGAATGGAGAGCTCAAAAGGGCGTCGAAACTGCTATCAAGGGCCGTGACCGTGCTGGGCACGGTGGTGAAAGGGTATAAGAGAGGCAGGCTCATAGGATTTCGCACAGCCAATATCGACCCTCATCACGAAGCGATACCACCCTCAGGTGTCTATGCCGTCAGGATAAGATTTGAAGGGAAGAGACTTAAAGGCATCCTAAATATAGGCGTAAAGCCCACGTTTAACGATAGCAATAAGAAGATCGACCCGACCATAGAGGTCCACATCTTCAATTTCAATAAAGTAATATATGGGAAAGACTTGGAGATTGAATTTGTAAGGAGAATAAGGGGGGAGAGGAGATTCAAAGACGCTCATTCTCTTAGGTTGCAGATTGAGCGGGATGAAGAGCTCTCAAAAAATATACTCTCTTTTCGCTAACGCTATATAGAAAGAGTTAAGAGAAAAAGCATTTACCCCATTAGATCCCTTTTAAGCCATTTCTTCTTGCGATGCATACATTTAGGCCAACATATATAAAATAATTATCTAACGGGGTTTACAAATCGCCACATTTGTGGTAGTATAGCAACACTATAATGTTACAAACCAAGGAGGAGATAGCTGTGGTATTAGCTAAGGAAAAGAAAAAGAATATCTTAGAGACGTATAAGCATCACGAGAAGGATACAGGCTCAGCCGCTGTTCAGGTGGCGCTAATAACTGAAAGGGTTAATTCGCTTGCCGATCATTTCAAAGCGCACAAAAAGGATTTTCAGTCGAGGCGTGGCCTTTTAAGGCTTGTAAGCCAGAGGCGCAGGTTAATGGACTACTTAAAGCGTCGCAGTAGAGCTGAATACGATTCCCTCTTGAAGAAGCTTAATTTACGTAAATAGATCAAGGTCGATACTGGGTGATTCTACATTATGCACTTATGATGAGCTAAGCACCTTCATAAGTGCAGTCTTATTAAGAAAGGAAGTTAAGAAATGATACAACGTGTTACTAAAATGATAGACAAGAACGAATTAATCATCGAAACCGGGAGGATCGCAAAACAGGCGGACGCTGCAGTTACTGTACAAATGGGCGATACAGTTGTGCTTGTCACCTGCGTATGTTCCAAGGGAGTGAGGACAGGCATAGACTACCTTCCATTGATGGTCGAATACAGGGAGAAGACTTACGCTGCCGGAAAGATACCCGGAGGCTTCTTCAAGAGAGAGGGCAGGCCATCCGAAAAAGAGATCTTAACAGCCAGGCTCATTGATAGGCCCATAAGACCCCTTTTCCCTGAGGATATGATCAATGACATACAGGTGGTCTCTATGGTACTCTCGAGCGACGGGGAGAATGATTCAGACATACTGGCAGTGATCGGGGCATCGTGCGCGCTCTCAATTTCCGACATACCGTTTGATGGCCCTATAGGCTGCGTTCGCATCGGGATGATTGATGATAAGTTCGTTATTAATCCAACGTTTCAGGAAATGGAGATGAGTGCGCTGGATCTAGTCATTGCGGATCACAAGGGCAAGACCATCATGATAGAAGCTGGCGGGAAGGAATTGACCGAAGAAAAGATCGAAGAGGGTTTCGATTATGCGCAAAAGTATCTGAAAGAGATAGCTGGCTTGCAGAGCGAATTGGTCGCAAAGTGCGGGAAGAAGAAGCGTGAAGATATAGTGATAAGAAGAGCCGGTGAGGAACTGCTCCTTAAAGTAAAAGAGGCTTCGCAAGACAGGCTAAACGAGATCAATAAGCTGAGCCTGAAAGATCAGAGGGAAGAGGCTCTCACCATGCTGACCAAGGAGCTTGTTGAGAAATTTGTTACGAAAGAGGGCTCTGTTGAGACGTGGGAGGTTAAGTCTGCCCTTGATTCTCTCGAGAAGGAAGTGGTAAGAAGCCACATGTTAAAGAGCGACAAAAGGATCGATTCAAGGACATATAAAGATATCCGGCCTATAGAATGCAGCGCAGGTTTTTTGCCGCGTACTCACGGATCAGGGTTATTCACCAGGGGTCAGACGCAAGCTCTTTGCGTAACTACATTAGGAACGAGCGCCGATGAGCAGAGGATAGATGCTTTAGAAGGGGAGACACAAAAATCCTTTATGTTGCATTACAACTTTCCATCATTTAGCGTGGGCGAGGTAAAACCTTTCAGGGGACCGGGTCGTCGGGAGATCGGACATGGTGCTCTTGCGGAAAAAGCCTTAAAGCCTGTTATGCCTTCCGGGGAGACATTTCCCTATACCGTCAGGATAGTTTCAGATATACTTGAATCGAATGGCTCAAGCTCCATGGCCTCCGCGTGCGCTGCGTCCATCTCCTTGATGGATGCCGGTGTCCCGATCAAATCGTCGGTCGCCGGGATCGCTATAGGACTTGTATCGAAGGGAGATCAGCGCGTGTTCCTGACCGACATAGCAGGCCTCGAAGATCATTATGGAGATATGGATTTTAAGGTTGCCGGCACAAGGAACGGGATCACAGCTATACAAATGGATCTTAAGATCAAGGGCCTGGATAAAGAGGGGCTTAAGGAAGCCCTAAGCATGGCCAGGGAAGCCCGTTTTAAAGTGCTTGATATAATGGATGGCGTTATATCGACACCGAAGGAGAGTATTTCGGATTTTGCACCTCGCATTGTCAATCTTAAGGTTAACCCTGAGAAGATCAAGGATATCATAGGGCCCGGTGGTAAAATCATCAAGAAGATCATACGCGATTACGGCGTTACTGTTGATGTTGATGATGACGGCAGCGTCCAAGTTGCATCAAACGATGAGAAAGCTATACAGGCCGCTATTGATGTTATAAAGGGGCTTACCGCTTCTGTTGAAGTGGGGAAGATATATTCGGGTACGATCACGCGTATAATGAATTTCGGAGCTTTTTGCGAGATCCTTCCCGGGAAAGAGGGGCTTATCCATGTGTCGGAACTTGCAAACAAATTTGTTAAAGAGGTGACACAAGAAGTAAATGTCGGAGATAAGGTAAATGTTAAAGTAATTGAGATCGATCAACAGGGTAGGGTCAACTTAAGCAAGAAACAGGCGGAGGCGACAGAGGGTGATCCCAGTTAGATCCAGGATGGATTGGCGGGAAAACACAACTTAGAAAGAGATCTACGGGGGTGATGCCCGTAAGATCCATATATGGATCGTTTAGACTATAATATTAAAAAGGATCTAACGTGGTGAAGACCATAAGAGTAGACATAAAGAGGGAAGATCACGCCAAGGATCTGCCCCTTCCACGCTATATAACTGCCGGCTCAAGCGGCATGGATCTTTACGCCGATGTAAAGGGCGTGCTTATGATCGGACCGGGCGAGATAAAGCTGGTCTCCTGCGGAATATACCTGAGTATTCCAGAAGGGTTCGAAGCTGAGATCAGACCGAGAAGCGGTCTTGCGCTGAAGCACGGTATTACACTTGTTAATACGCCAGGCACGATTGACAGCGATTATCGAGGACTGATCAGCCTGATCATGACAAACTTGGGGCGCGAGCCATTTAAGGTCAAAAGAGGCGACAGGGTTGCGCAGATGATAATAAAAGAGACGATCCGAGCTCATCTTGTCGAACAGGACGATCTTGACCGGACCGTAAGGTCACAAGGTGGTTTTGGCCATACCGGAACATAAATCTAAATAAATACCCGTCACTATATTGAAGATATCAAGATTAAATGAGATAAAATTAGTCCTCTTATTGGCTATAGCGCTTGTCATCTTCATAAGCCTGCTTTCTTTCAGTAAAGACGATATACCGGGTCTTACCTCTAACCCGAATATCACCAAGAACAACATAATCGGTTTCGTCGGAGCCTACCTGTCATGGGCGATCATCTTTCTGACGGGGCGCGGGGGATACGTAATACCCTTCTTCATAGCGATTTGGGGGGCCCTGTCACTTTTTGGTGGCAAGGTCCACAAGTTCTACCTGAGGGTTTTCGGTGCGATCTTTTTGATACTCGCCGTAAGTTCCATATGTAGCCTTGTCGGTCCGGGTGACACCGCTTTCAGGTTCGAGCGGGGCGGAATAATAGGATTGGCATTTTCCGATTTCCTCATAACGTATCTCGGAACCGCGGGTACATTCATATCCATAAGTGTTCTCCTGCTTCTCTCTCTCTATGTGACGACTGACCTTCTTCTCTTTCCTTTGGTAGGCTGGATCGCCGGGTTATTTATAGCTATTATTAGGGTGGCAAGATCTATTCCGGTCAACCTTTCAAGAAGGGGCAGGCCGAAGGCTCTTCGGGAGAATCAGAGGCCGGTCAAGCCCGCGATAAACAGAGCCCTTGCGAAGATTAGAACGAAAGAAGTTTCAAATGAAAGGATCACAAAAGCTGTTGTAGCGACCTGGCCATCAGCTGAACAGGCCGGAAAAAAAGAGACATCTTTTGTTAAGGAGCCGAAGACCGAAGAGAAGAGAGTAAGTGATACAGCCCTCCCGTACGAGCTTCCCCCGCTTAGCCTTCTGACCTCTCCTCCTCCCGTCGAAGAGAGGCTCATTAAAGACAACTTAGACGAGAGCTCAAGGATACTTGAAGAGACTTTGAGGGATTTTGGCATAGAGACGAAGGTTGTGAAGGTAAGTCGTGGACCCGTAATAACCAGATACGAACTTGAACCGGCCAGCGGTGTAAAGATCCACAAAATAACATCTCTTAGCGATAATATTGCGCTTGCAATGAAAGCGATGAGCATAAGGATCGTGGCTCCGATCCCGGGCAAGGGCACTATAGGCGTGGAAGTGCCTAATTCTAAAGGCGCATTAGTCTATTTAAAAGAGACATTAGAATCGAAAGAGTATAAAGAGGCTAAGTCTAAATTAAAGCTGGTATTGGGTAAAGATATCGCAGGAAAACCTATGATGGCGGATCTGGGCGATATGCCGCATCTTTTGATAGCGGGAGCCACCGGCTCAGGCAAGACCGTTTGCGTAAATGGCATAATTGCCACGCTTCTTTTTAATGCAAAGCCTTCGGAGCTGAAGTTTCTTATGGTGGACCCCAAGAGAGTGGAACTGGCAGCGTTTAATGATTTGCCGCACCTATTAGCGCCTGTCATAACTGATTCGAAGAAAGTTTCGCATGCGCTGAACTGGGCTATTGGCGAGATGGAGAGAAGGTACGAGACATTTGCGCAGTTAGGCGTAAGGAATATCGAGGGGTACAACAAGAGGAGCGAAAGCGAAGATCTCGCTGACCTTCCTTTCATAGTGATAATCATTGATGAGCTTGCGGACCTGATGCTCATTTCGCAGGAGGAAGTGGAGAATATGATAACAAGGCTTGCCCAACTCTCCAGGGCTGTTGGAATACACATGGTCATTGCAACGCAGAGGCCGTCCGTCGATGTTATTACCGGCGTCATAAAGGCCAACTTCCCCTCCAGAATATCATTTAAAGTTGCGTCTAAGGTGGATTCGAGGACAGTTATAGACATGAATGGCGCAGAGAAGCTTCTGGGAAGGGGCGATATGCTATTTATGGAACCGGGTAACCCTAAACCGATCCGAGGGCAAGCCAGCCTCGTGGGCGATGATGAAATTGCAAGGATCACCGCTTTTATAAAAGCTCAAAGGAGCGCGGATTACGAGGAAGGGATCGTTAAAGTCGAAGATAAACCCAAGTACAAGAACTTCGAAAGAGATGACATTTACGGGGAAGCGGTAAAGATGGTCATGCAGACCAGGCAGGCTTCCGTATCGATGTTGCAGAGAAGGCTTGGCGTTGGATATACAAGAGCCGCTCGGCTTATTGACATGATGGAGGATGAGGGAGTGGTCGGTCCTTATCAGGGGTCAAAACCCAGAGAGATACTTGTAGATACCGTTGACGAGAAAGTATGACAAAGTTTACAAATCCAAAAGATGTGGGTGCGCAACTTAGAGGAGCGCGTCAAAAAAAAGGTCTTACGATAGAAAATACCTACAAGACCACCCACATACAACCAAAGACCATAGAGGCACTTGAAGAGGGTATTGCCGATGAGATCCTTGAGAGGATATACCTTCTCCTCTTCCTGAAAAAGTACGCAAATTTTCTTGGATTGGATGGAGAGGGTATAGCGAGTCAATACAAAAGATTTGAGGAAGATAAGACAGGTGGGGTTGAGGATCTGAGAAAGCCGAAGAGGGAACAAGAAGTTAGGCCTTCTCTCTTAAGTCATGTAAAGCCGGAGATCATAGCTGCGGGTCTCTTTTTATTGCTGTATTTTATATTCTTGTTTGGGGTTAAAGCCAGGATCCCGGGCAGACCGGAAAAAGCTTCTGTGCCGGATTTGAAAGATGCGCTCACCACCCTTGTGGTAACCGCAAAACCCATTGCCAAGCATATCCAGGAACCAGAACCCAGCGCGGAGGTAAAGAGACCTGTAGCACCTCCCTCTCACGCAAAACCCATAGATCTGGCCTTAAAGAGCGATGACGATGTTTGGATGAAGGTCAAGAGGGACGGGAAAGTCGTATTTGAAGGTATTGTTGGAAAGAATCAGTCGAAGAGTTGGGCCGCTGATAATGCTATAGACCTATGGGTGGGGAGAGCGGAAGCGCTTGATTTTACGATAAACGGTAAGTTTGTCGGGAAGATAGGCGCAGGCAGGATCAAAGGTATAGTTCTCACCAGGAGTGGCTTAAAAGTTGAAGACAAGTGGCTGCTCAAATCAAGCGAATAATCCCACCCCGGTACAATTCACTCCGCCCGCAGTCTTCCCAGGCTTTTGCCCGGGGATAGAATTTTGCACAGTGAAATTCATTACTTGGCGAGATGCTTAGCATCTCGCCAAAGGTGATGTGTGTTTTTGATGGAGGGAGCCCCGGACCTTAGCCCGGGGCTCCACTAGCAGATATGAAGCCTGACATATTTATAATTAGCCTGGGCTGTCCGCGTAATCTTGTGGATTCAGAGGTCTTAATAGGCATGTTGCGGCAGAAGGGTTTTAAGGTCTTTACTGAGTTTACAAAAAATCGCATTGCTATAGTGAACACATGCGGGTTTATTGAGGATGCCAAGAGCGAGAGCATTGACATGATCCTCGAGCTGGCAGCCCTGAAGAGAGATGGCAGGCTCGAACATCTTATAGTGACAGGCTGTTTTTCACAGCGTTATTCCGATCGCATATTGAAGGAGATAGGAGAGGTCGACGGTATATTCGGGTGTGGCAGTTTTACCGAGATCCCCGAGTTTATAAACCGTATAGCCGCCGGCGAGAAAGTGGTAAATGTAGATAAGAGGCCGAAGTTCCTATATAACCACACCATGCCAAGAGCGGTCTTAACTCCAAGGCACAGCGTGTATGTTAAGATCCAGGAAGGGTGCATGAATCTCTGCAGCTACTGCGTTATTCCTAAAATAAGGGGTCCATACCGCTCAAGAAGCATCGACTCTGTTCTAAAGGAGGTATTGCTACTTAAGGAAAGCGGGGCCAGGGAGATAAACCTTGTCGGGCAGGATACGACTCTCTACGGGACCGAGAGATATAAAGCGCCTGTTTTGGGTAAATTGTTAAGGAAGGTATCCCGTATTATGAAGGACGGCTGGGTAAGGCTACTCTATACCCATCCGGCGCACTATGATCAGGATATAATAGATGCCGTAAAAAATGAGACTTCGATATGCAAATACCTTGATCTGCCGATACAGCACATAAACGACAAGATACTCAAATCGATGAACAGACACGTAACCAAGGGAGAGATCGTTGAACTTATAGAGAAGCTTAGACGGTCCATACCGGAAGTTGCGATCCGGACATCGATAATAGTAGGCTTTCCGGGTGAAGGCGATAAAGAGATGGATGAACTTGCACGCTTTTTAAAGGAGGTTGAATTTGACCGCCTGGGGGTCTTCACATACTCCCGGGAAGAGGGGACGAAATCCTTCGATCTTCCGGGTCAGGTTGCCGAAGACGAAAAAGAGAGACGGTTAAAGAGGATAATGGAGCTTCAGCAAGATATTTCAGAGAAGCTGAACAGGAGATCACTGGGTAGTGTGGTCAAGGTACTCATCGATGATAAGGATAAGACCGAAGCCAACCTGTATTTGGGAAGGACCCAGCACGATGCGCCCTCTGTCGACGGCACCGTTTATGTACATTCAAAAAAGAGACTGAAGCAAGGGGACTTTGTAGACGCGAAAATAATAGATACACTGGAATACGATCTTGTTGGCAAAGTGACATTGTGATCCCCGTCAGATCCAGGATGGATTGGCGGGAAGACATGACCTAGAAAGGATCTAAAGGGTGAATATTGCAAACAAAGTAACGATTTCACGAATAGTTCTTACATTCGTATTCATGTTCTTTCTGTTCTCTAAAGGTGTGGTGTTCAAAAGTCTTGCGCTGATTACTTTCATTGTAGCAAGTTGCACGGATTTCCTTGATGGATACCTTGCGAAAATCAGGAATGAGAAGTCGGATCTTGGTAAATTCATGGATCCGATCGCGGATAAGGTGCTCATACTGGCCGCCTTCCTGGCTTTCGTTGAAATGAAGCTGGTACCCGCGTGGATCGTTGTTATCATAGTGTTGCGTGAGTTCATGATTACGGGTCTTAGATTTATCGCGCTTACAAAAGGCAAGATCATAGAGGCCGATATGATAGGCAAGCATAAGACCGTCTCTCAGATGCTCTCAATCTATGTTATTCTGCTTTTCATTCTATTCAAGGACTCCGGTACCGGGGTATTCGATTTTTGGAATGTTGGATGGGAGCGCGTGCACAAGGAGAGCATATTCTATTTAATGGTTATAACGGCGATTCTTACAGTTATAAGCGGGATATCTTATCTTGTGAAGAATGAGAAGTATTTTAGAAGTGAAAAAAATTGCTAAATTTATAGCAACGCTATCGTTTGTCGGCTACAGCCCTATTGCGCCCGGAACGGCAGCAAGCCTCCTTGGATTGCTGGCATATCTTCTTTTAAAAAATAGCCCTATAATGCATCTGATCATGACTGCGATCTGGCTTGTGCTGGGATTCTGGTCGGCGTCATCTGCGGAGGAAAACTTTTCGCGAAAGGATCCTCCGGAGGTCGTAATTGACGAATTCTCCTCTATGTTGCTCGCATATCTCTTTTTACCATTCAGCCCCAATCTTGCGATAGCGGGATTTCTCATATTCAGATTTTTGGATATAGTAAAGATACCGCCTATAAATAGACTGCACAACTTATCAGCCGGCCCGGGTATAATGCTCGATGATGTAGCTGCAGCCATCCTCACAAACACAATCCTTAGAATAATTGTATATATAGCAAAGTAAAGTTGATAATAAGGCAAATTATTATTGACATCTCCACTCTTTTGAGTTATAATAAATAAAGGCGTGCGCTAAGGTAGGTACGCAACACGCCTTATCACGGTACGTCCCGGAAGGGACGCGTGTCTTTACCGTATAATTATAACCCCGGGTTTTGGTATTTGTCAATTAAAAAAAGAGGAGAATTATCATGAAGCTGTTTCTTGTATTTGCAATATTATTTGCCAATTTAACGTTCGCAAATATCTCATTTGCGGGTATCTGGAAGGATGAAATCGGGATAGTTGCTTACGGAAAATATTCGGCGTTAGCCATCAGTACAGGTCAGAATGGAGCCATTTATGCAGGCGCTGAAAGCGGGCTGTTTAAGAGACCGAATAAAAGCGCAGAGTGGACAAAGATCTTCGATTGTAGGGGAGAATGCAAAGGCATAAATGAGATATTGATAGACAAAGATAGGGATCGTATCTATATTGCTACAAAGAACGGTCTCTACCGGTCGGCTGATGGAGGAGCTACATGGACACGCCGGTTTAAAGGGGTGGGGATAGAGAGCAATTGCACAAGCGTATTCATAGATCAGCATACTAAGCCAAAGATCTATCTCGGCACACAGAAAGGACTCTTTTCTGCAAGCGTTGGAGAAGAGAAATGGCAAAGGTCTGACGGCGCGCCAGAGGCTGCGCATGTGACGGCTATTTGCGGCCGTAGGTCAGGTGAAGACCTTTTCTTATATACGATTTGTGATAGTGAGTTATATATGATCGATACTAAAACAGGATTCAGCGAAAAGCTTTTTGGGTCGGGTTATAGCGAGGAGCGAGAAGAGGATAGTGATGCTCCCATGACAGATCAAGAGGAAGCAAGCCTCTTACTGAATGATATCCAATATCAAGATGATATATTGTATCTATCTACAAATAGGGGCTTATATATATCCCGGGATATGGGGCGGTCATGGAAGCGCTTTAACGACACAGGGCTTACAAACCGTGCCATAAACCATATATTACCGGGTAAGCATGGCCTCGAAGATATCCTTGCCGCTACAGCGGGTGGTGTCTTTCAATATATAGGTAAGCAGGGAAGGTGGTCTGTATTGCAGACAGGTATGGACTCCAGTAATGTGTCCGGGCTCATATTGGACCGGACAGGAGGCAAGATCTGGGCTTTTAGCGCAGACAGGATATATAGTGGTCTTCTTTCCGGCTTCAATAGTTCCATAAAAGAGAACGCGCTTTGCGAACATGTTATATCAGATATGATCGTGGAACCGACAGTGGATGAAGTTAGAACAATGGCCATCAATTACGCGGAAGTCCATCCCGACAAGATACGCGAATGGAGGAGAGGCGCAAGAATGAGAGCCATGTTTCCCAAGGTCAGTTTCGGTATCGATCGTTCCCTGAGCGATACGTACGAGATCTATACATCTTCAACGAGGTCATACTGGACATTGGGGCCTGAGGACAAGACGGAGGGTTGGGATCTCAACTTTTCATGGGACCTTGCAGATCTTGTGTGGAACGAATCTCAGACATCGATCGACGTGAGAAGTAAGCTCATGGTGCAACTTAGAGAAGATATAGTTGATCAGGTCATAAGGCTCTACTTCGAACGCTTGAGACTTCAAAGTGAACTGAAGAAGGTCGATCTGGAAGGGAAGGAAGCGGATCCTGATAAGGTTCTCCGACTAAAGGAGCTTACGGCTGGTTTAGATGGTCTGACAGGAGGCGGTTTCTCCGAAACTATACGCAGGCGTCAACAACTTTAAGAAATGAATATAAAAAAAACAATAAAGATTGATTAAGGCTTGACAAATCCAGTCTTACTGATAAAATAATGCTACAATTATGATACTTAAAGATAAAGTTTCAATAGTAACGGGTGGCGCGCGAGGTATAGGTAAAGCTATAGCCCTTAAGCTGGCTAGTGAAGGTTCGAATATCGCCATCTGCGATGTAAATACGGATGTTCTCGAGGAGGCCAAGAAGGAGATAGGGACAAGCGGAACAGAAGTCCTGACAGGCAAGGTAGACGTTACAAACCTCCAAGACGTGCAAATATTTGTCCAGAAAGTCCTTGACAAATTTAGCAAAATCGATATACTTATCAACAACGCCGGGATAACGCGCGATGGATTAATAGTCCGGATGACCGACGCTGATTGGGATGCGGTACTGAACGTTAATCTAAAGGGTACGTTCAATTGCATCAAAGCAGCTGCGAAGGTCATGATGAAGCAGCGGTCCGGTAAGATCGTTAACATAGCTTCGGTAATAGGGATCATAGGTAATGCGGGTCAGGCAAATTACGCGGCCAGTAAAGGCGGTGTTATTGCCTTAACTAAAAGTGCGGCAAAAGAGCTGGCGTCAAGAAATGTGAATGTCAACGCAATTGCCCCTGGGTTTATTGAAACCCATATGACAGCTCAATTGTCAGAAGATATAAGAACAGCGATACTGAAACAGATCCCATTGGGTAGATGGGGTAGCTCAGAGAACGTAGCGGATCTTGCACTATTTTTGGTAAGTGATGCTTCAGGTTATATCACCGGGCAGGTAGTTCAGGTTGATGGCGGAATGGTCACTTAAGAAGGAGGATGTAAATGTCAGGCATTGCAGAAAAAGTTAAGTCGGTTATTGCTGAGCAACTTGGAGTAAAACCGGACGAAGTTACGGATCAGGCAAAGTTTGTAGACGACTTAGGCGCGGACTCGCTTGACACTGTTGAACTGGTTATGGCGCTCGAAGAAGAGTATGGCATTGAGATTCCCGACGAGGATGCCGAGAAGTTGGCTACGGTTGGCGACGCGATCAAATATATAGAAGAAAAGATCGCCACCAAGTAGACTGAAATGAATAAAAAAAGGGTTGTTCTAACCGGGCTTGGAGCTATAACACCGGTAGGCAACACGCTTAAGGAATTGTGGACATCATTACTTGAGGGGCAAAGCGGCGTACGGATAATTCAATGCTTTGACCCCTCAAATTTTTCATCACAGATAGCCGCAGAAGCACTTGATTTCGATCCATCCAAATATCTACCTCCAAAAGATGTGCGAAAATCGGATAGATTTGTACAGCTTGCTATCGGTGCAAGCAAGGAGGCTGTTGATAATAGTGGCTTGGATCTCGATGCAGAGGACAGGCATAGGGTTGGGGTGATCATAGGGTCCGGCATAGGAGGTCTCCATACGATCGAGAGCGAGCATATCAAGTACCTCGATCGTGGACACAAAAAGGGTCCGGGAAAGATATCACCATTCCTGATCCCCATGCTTATTGCGAATATGGCTGCGGGGCAGGTATCTATATATTTTAGGCTAAAAGGCCCCAACATGGCCGTCGTTACAGCATGCGCTACGGGTAACCATTGCATAGGTGACGCTTTTCGCGTAATTCAAAGGGATGAAGCAAGCGTCATGCTAGCCGGCGGTGCGGAGGCAGCGATCACGATTATGGGTTTCGGAGGATTCTGTTCCCTTAGAGCCCTCTCTACGCGAAACGATGAACCTGAAAAGGCGTGTCGTCCTTTCGATAGGGACAGGGACGGTTTTGTTATGGGCGAAGGGGCAGGGGTTGTAATTCTAGAAGAGTTGGAGCACGCTCTTAAGAGAAATGCAATGATCTACTGCGAAGTGGTGGGATACGGTTCGAACGCAGATGCTTATCACATGACTGCGCCCGATCCCGGAGGGGAGGGACCAAGAAGGTGTATGCAACTCTGTCTAGATGATGCAGGATTCAACCCGGGAGACATAGATTATATAAATGCGCATGGCACCTCTACCGTTTACAATGATCGAACGGAGACCAAGGCTATCAAGAATGTATTTGGCGATCATGCGCGGAAGCTCGCGATCAGCTCTACAAAATCGGTTACTGCGCACTTACTTGGGGCGGCCGGCGGCGTTGAGGCAATAGCTTGCGCGCTAGCCATAAAGAATAGTATAGCCCCTCCGACAATAAACCTGGAAAATCCTGATCCCGAGTGCGATCTGGATTACGTGCCGAACCAGCCGCGTTCAATGAATATAGATGCAGCGCTTTCGAATTCGCTTGGGTTCGGCGGACACAATGCCACGCTTGCCTTCAAGAAGTATACCTCATAATGGGACGTTTCACCTCGCTTTAACTGCTTATAATCAAAAGGGTATTTCTGGCGCTGAACTTACGCCTGTTACCAAGCTGTACGTAGGAGTGCCCCCATCCTTGTTGCAACGTGAAATATAACTCTATCTCGATAATCTAATATAGAGCCAGTCCCCATCGAAGATCCCAGTCGCTTGACCTCGAGAAGCCCCGAGAAGGTAATAAAACCGCTTTTCCTTCGGATCGAAAAAGAGGATCCATGTTTTAACGGGTTCGGAAGTTGATATACTAGGCGACGGTAGGCTGGATTATGACTACAGCACCCTAAAAGAGCTCGATTTTGTCGTAGCCGCGATACATTCAGGATTAAAGCAGCAAAAGGAGGTCCTGACCGGCCGGATAGTGAAGGCTATGGAGAATAGATATGTTAACATGATAGCTCATCCAACGGGCCGTCTTATGTGGGGTCAGAGACGCTTATGCACTGGATCTTGAAAAGGTGTTCAAGGCGGCAAAGGAGACTAATACAGCGCTCGAAATAAACTCTTATACGGGAAGGCTCGATCTGGACGATACCGCGGTTCTCCTTGCTAAAGACGCGGGAGTCATGCTCGGAATAGCTACCGACACTCACACCAAAGGCCAATTTTCGAATATGATTTTTGGTGTAAGTGTCGCTCGCCGTGGATGGCTTGAAAGGAAGAATGTTATTAACGCCCTTCCTTTCGAAAGCTTTATTAAGAGGATAATGAAATGATCAATCAGTTGGATACCAGAATGTAGCGAGCTGCCACAATCCGCCAACAACCCTCGCTATGCCTCTGCCGACGTCGTCCTTCGTGGTATCCGTACAATCGTCAAACGCCTTCTTCCCTTTGGAATTGGTTTTGTTGATATTGTCCGGCGTCTCGAGGTTACCGTAGACTATGTTGTCCAGGCCCGATGCCGCTCTTTTAAAAGGCTCGTTCTTGGAAATAGCAAAAGCACCGCAGGTCGATACGAAACTTAAAACAACAAGTAAAGCAACGATCTTCTTCATTAGTCACCTCCTTCACTAATATTATTTATTTAATATACCCTATAGAAACGTATTTGTCAAGATGGTGTCATAAAAATGTCCTTGAATAAAGCATGGGCAGAACATATAATAGTACCTAATGCAGACATTAAAGAAACTCGAGAATAGTATTTCTAAATCAATCGGCAGGGCCATAAAAAAAAACGCGCTTATCGAGGATAATGATAGAGTGCTTGTAGGCGTATCCGGCGGGAAAGACTCACTTACTCTCCTTAAGATACTATCCTCCAGGAGAAAGTGGATGCCGATAAAATATGATATTGTGGCATGTCATATAATTTCAAACCATGTATGCGCCGAGTGCCATGAAGTCGATGAGCTTAAGAAGCTCTTTAATGAACTTGAATGCGAATATGTATTCGAAAAGAGCGATATAGCAGATCGAGAGGATTATTTTTCTTGTTTCTGGTGCGCCTGGAACAGGAGAAAGGCAATGTTCAAGATAGCCGAAAGGACGGGTTGTACCAAGATCGCTCTTGGTCACCACATGGATGATGCCGTGGAGACTACGCTGATGAATCTATTCTTTCGAGGAGAGATATCCAGCATTAATCCAAAGCAACCCCTATTTGACGGGAAGATGACCATCATAAGGCCGATGATATATCTTGAAGAGAAAAGAATCGCAGACTTTGCTAAAGTGGCGCGTCTGCCGGAGTCATTTTGTCGGTGTCCCAACGCTACAAGATCGAGAAGATTTTATATAAAGGACCTTCTTACTAAGCTTGAGAGCGAGTTTAAATACGTAAAGAAGAATATTATGAATGCTCCTCACAGAATAAAAGAGGAGTACTTGGGGGTAAGATATGGGTAGCAATTCGCCTGTAAGGGTATGGCAGGAGATGGATATCACTGCTATTAAGCCTCATCTCTTGATTGCCGGTACTCTAAGTTGCGACTGTGGTAATTGCAAAGAGGTGGGTCTCAACGTGGAGTCTCGAAGCTGCACAAGCTGCGGCACAACATTCAGGTATGTGGGCACGAGAACGCCGAATTCGGCAAAGGACGCCAGACGTATCAGATCAAGAAGGGCGGACCTTGTAATCATCGACTTAAGTGATTTTAAAGTGGCGGATGCGCGCACAAAAGCGCATGGATTGCTGGGGGATTAGCGGTTAAATTCTATGGGAAACAATATCCAAACATATAAGAGTCGAGGGTTTTTTATAACATGGCTACTCTTTGCCCATATAGCCTGCGCAGTGTCCTCTTTTGCAATAACGGCCGATGATATTATTCCAATCTCAGCTGACAGAGAGAAGAGGATGGGGGACTCCATCGCAAGGCAGGTAGAGAAGAAGTTTGAAGAGGTAGATGATCCGCTTGTGCAGAAACGCTTCGAAGACATAGGTAAGAGACTTGCTCCGGTGTGTGAGAGACAAGAGTTTATATACCGCTTTAAAGTGCTAAAGGCCGATGAGAACGAGGAGAAAGAGAAGTTCTTCAACGCTTTCGCGCTTCCCGGCGGGTATGTATATATTTTCGATGCTATGATGGAAGTATTGAAAACGGATGAAAATATTGCCGGCGTCACAGCTCACGAGCTTGCGCACATATCTGCAAGACACTCTGTAGAAAGATTGCAGAGTTCACTGGGCGTAAACGCGCTCATGCTTTTAGCTATTGTGACATCGGGCAGCGGAAGAACCGTAGCGGAAGCGAATATGGCGCTTGCGTCACTGATGAGTGCCTATTCACGCGAAGCTGAAATTGAAGCAGACAAATTGTCCGTAAAATATCTTAAGAGCGCAGGGTTCGATCCGGATGGGGCGCTAGGTAGCCTTATGATGCTACAGAAATTAAGAAAGGACGGGCCAGAGCGGAAGTACATCTATTTCAAATCCCATCCGTATTTATCGGAGCGCATCTCAGCTGTTAGGACGGAGATGCAAGGGTATGCTGACTTCGATAGCTATATAAACACTCCTAAGGACGAGAACGGCTTCTACTGATAATCTCGTGAGCCGCCTCATTAAAAGGGAAGGATCCTTTTCCGGGATATCTTGCCATCTTCAAAACGCAGGGTCTCAAACGTTAAGCCTGTAAATTTGGCCTCAAAAGCGACGGTTATACCTTTTTTGATCTCTTTTGTGCTCTCCCGGTCTACCGCCACTATCACCTCGTACTCTATTCCGCCAAACGGCCTTCTTATATAGACAAGGGCTTCTTTTTCAGAGCCGTTTCTCTTTAAAATGTCCTTCACCTTTCCGGCGCCCTTCACGACCTGCCCCTTATATTCCTCAATAGTGTTCAGCCGCTCCAGCGTTGTTGAAGAGGATTTCGATATTTTGGATAGTAGCTTGTTCAGCGTCAGACCCTTTGGGGTAACAACATCCCTTTTCTTAGTTTTCGGAGCGGCCGTCTTCTTCTCTTTTATTTCTATTTCTTTAACGGGCGCAGGCTTCCTCTCCTTGACGAACAGACTTTTGTCCGGTTCCGGCTCCTTTGCGCGATCGAGAGCTTTCTTTTCTATCTCGACCTTTTTATCGGATGACTTGCTTGGCGATATATTAAAAAATCTGTTTAAGGTCGGTTCCTTTGCGGCTTTCTTGCCACTCTCTTCGCTTTTTGTCTTAGTCTCCTTCTCTTTCTTGACATCTTCAGATGGCTCTCGAGATATGTTGAAAAGCTTGTTAAGTACCGGCTCTTTCAAGTCGGTTGCCTTCTCTTTTTCAATTTTTGCTTCTGCAAAGAAAGGCGACACTATTAGATATATTCCGAGTACGAATAGAGAAACTATTTTCTTAGCCATTAAAACCTCCTTTTGCTTTATACGATGATTATATTGATTATATCATAAAAAAAATATTTTGACAAACGAAAGGGATGCGATTTTAAAGACAGAAAACATAGCTTGACTTATCAAAAGGGGCATGGGAAAATGAGAGCGTTTCTCACGTAAGAGCAATAGTCGGATGAACCTATGAAGATCGGGTCGTCATAAAGTCGGATCTCGTCAAAGGAGGTGTGCCAATGGATAAGAAGGATAAGGTTATAGCGATACTTTGCGTTGCTTTATTGCTAAGCCTTGCAAGATTTACTATGTCTGAAATCAGGCTTGTTAAAAGCCAGGCAGAAAAGAACTCTTTCTATGCGAAGCTAAGGGAGACTGAGATCTTAACGACCAGGTTGAGCCAGAATACAGCGGATCTCAAGTCCATGCTGGGTAAGGCCAGGGAAGAGAAAGATAAGCTTACCATGGAAGCTCATAACCTGAAGCTGGAGATGAAAGCTAAAATAGTTGAGGCTGGAGCAGATACGACGGCAGGCAAATAAGCCTATCATTTAACTAACCGGGTTGCGCTATAATATTATAATTATCTGAGAAGAGATGAAATATGTCCTAAATGAAGATCCGGTCAAAAGCTTTAACCGGGTCGATTACAAAGGTACCCTAAATCCTGAGCAATACGAAGTTGTAACAAAAGCCGAAGGGCCGTGTCTGGTGCTGGCCGGTGCCGGCAGTGGAAAGACAAGGACACTTGTATACCGGGTTTCGTATCTGCTTGAAAAAGGCGTCCCACCGCAGAATATCCTCCTTGTTACCTTTACGAATAAAGCCGCAAGAAATATGCAGGATAGGATCGAAACGCTGCTGAAGGCAAAGCCATCAAAGCTCTGGAGCGGAACGTTTCATCATATCGGCAATAGATCCTTGCATCTTTTCACTAAAGAATTGGGGTACAGGCCGGGGTTCGGTATCCTGGATGAGGAAGACTCAATTGATCTGCTCAAAGTCTGCATAAAGAACCTGAAGATAAAGATCCATGAGGAGAGATTTCCCCACCCGAAAGTTCTCCGTTCTATAATAAGCTTTTCGGCAAATTCGAAGAAGTCGTTACTTGAAACGCTGAAGAAGAAGCACCCGTACTTTCTGCGGTTTCACGACACCATAGCGAAAATAGCCGGGGAGTATGAGGTCAAGAAGAAGCGGTCCAACAACGCTGATTACGACGACCTTCTTACTAAATGGCTCTGGCTCTTAAAGAATGTCCAAAAAGCGAAGGAGCGGTTTTCGGAGCAGTTTCGCTACATCCTGGTTGACGAATATCAGGATACGAACAGGTTGCAGTCAGAGATAGTAAGGGAGCTCTCGAGCTTTCACCGGAACGTTCTGGTCGTGGGGGATGACGCTCAATCCATATATTCATTTAGAGGGGCTGAGGTTTCGAACATACTTAAGTTTCCAGATGAGTACCCGGATGCCAAGATCTTTAAACTCGAAAGCAACTACAGGTCATCTCCGGAGATCCTTGAGCTCGCTAACGATTCTATACAGAATAATACTAACCAGTTTCGCAAACATCTGAGGGCTGTAAGCGATAGCAATATCAAGCCGATACTGCTGGAAGTGGGAGATCTGCACGATCAGGCCAGGTTTATATCACAGCGCGTTTTAGAACTGCGTGATGAAGGAGTTCCTCTTAACGAGATGGCCGTTCTCTTCAGGGCGCATTTTCAGTCCGCAGAACTACAGATGGAGCTTACCAAGCGTGACATCCCATTTATTTTACGTGGTGGCATAAGGTTCTTCGAACAGGCGCATATCAAAGATGTGCTGGCTCATATAAAAATAATAGTAAACCCGCTCGATGAACTATCGTGGTTAAGGGCGCTCTCTATTCAGCCCGGGATCGGTAGTGTTTACGCAGGGCGCGTATTTGATGAATTTGCTAATACCGGGTCTCTTGAAAATATGGTAAAGAAACAGTTTGGCGCCTTTCTTCCGGATAGGGCAAGGAGAGGTCTGGAGCATTTCAAGAAGATAATGCGCGCGATTATGGGTGGGGATTTGGATAAGAAGCCGGATGAAACCATAATAAAGATAATAGATTCGGGCTATGGCAATCATGTTTTAGCCCATTTTGATAACGCCAAAGACAGGATAGACGACCTACATGAGCTTGCCAATTTTGCTCATAATTACAAGAGTATCAAAACCCTTCTGCATGATATTACACTGAGGGAGTCGTTCAAGGGCGAGACTATAACTCGAGCGCCCTCAAACGATGAATATCTCGTGCTTTCCACTATACATCAGGCGAAAGGGTTGGAGTGGAATACGGTATTTATTATTGGCTTGTGCGAAGGGCAGTTTCCACACTCCAAGGTGAAGGACGAACCCAACGAACTAGAGGAGGAGAGGAGGCTCTTTTATGTAGCAACGACAAGAACTAAGAGAGAGTTGTATCTTTTGCATCCTATTACGAGGTACGACTACCAGATGGGAACGGTTATAACGAGAAGATCGGTCTTTTTGGAGGAGCTTAATACTGATCTTTTTGATAAGTGGGAGATAGAAGAGCGATCCACAGAAGACCCTATTATTGATCTCGATATAGAATAGGAAGGAAGGCAGAATGAAGATAAACATTAGACACATTAAGGACAAGGATCAGTTTGAGCTACAGATAATAGAGCCCAGGCTAAGGTCACACTTTTTAATAAACCGTAAGGTTCTGAACGACCTGCGCGTATTGATCGAAAGGGTTCTTGTAGACACAGCCAATAAGCAAAAAGGCCGGGAACTGAAACCCTAACGGGTAATCTAAACATTTCGTTAAGTCACCAATTGTAGGCATGATTAGGTATGAAAGTATATTATCTATGCACTTTTTTAACCTTTAAGCGGAAAAGGGCGTAAAAGAATAGTACAATTTTTTATTACACAGCCATTACCATTTATGCAGAAAATATGGTATACTATATAGTAGAAACGGAGTGGTTATAAAAATGGAAAGCGAGTACACGGGCATAGAGAGAAGACGGTCACCACGGGTTAAAACGTGGCTGAAGGCTAAGTTGTTCGGTAAGAATTGTAGAAGATTCCTGCCCGTTATCAATTTAAGCTATCACGGGGCGCTCCTTAAATCTCGCCGGTTTTTGCGCCCCGACGAAGAGCTTGACCTTTCGATAGAGCTCCCTGTTTCGTGGAATTCAATCAATCTAAAAGCAAGGGTTGCAAGGGTGAACGCGGTATGCTCGATGTGGGGCTTCTCTACGTTCTATGTAGGCATTGAATTCCTTAACCTTATTCCTGCCCAAAAGGAGACTCTGGCGGAATCGATCGTTACCCTGATGAAAGCTGCCTAAAATCACACCTCATTTCAATTTGTTGTTGTCATCAGATTGTGGTGCATTCTAAGCAAAGGGCTAAAACGCTGAAAGTTAGGGTTAAAAAAAGTCAGAATTTGGCCTATTGACATTTCTACAGAAGATCGGTATACTTATATTATGATGTATGGAACAGAATGTTGTATGGAATAGTTTCGCATTCATGAGCGAAAGGGGCGAATTTTTTTTAATTACTTATTTCACTGTTTAAATATGAGCCGAAGGATGCTATAAAAAATGAAGAAACTGTTTATCATAATGGTTGCATTAATAATAAGTGCTGGTTTATCGATACTTACACGTGCCTCCGGCGATGAGAAGAAGAGGGTTGAAAATCAGGAACCTCTAAAGGTTGTAACTGGTGGCGGGCAAACAGCAGAGATCCTTCAGCGCAAGGTTGTTCAAGATGAGCTATATATGATGTTTACCGGAGAGCTGATGATGGACATAGAGAGAGAGGGTGAAGGGAGGGATTTGCCTAAAAGAAAGTAGACTATAGTAAAATTTTTTAGCTTTTTATCCACCATGAGAAAGCCGGGTAAACAAGATACCTTTAAATATATATTCCTGGAGATCATAGATCGCTCCCTTAGCTAATTAGTAATTCCCGTGTATACATTATTGTAGAACACGGGTTTTTTTATGCAGTGTTTAGGCGCATTTTAAAATCAGCCGATTGGCCGGGGAGACTGCGGCCTACGGAAGCATCTTGCTTTCATTTACTGATCCCGATATAACTAATCTTTGGTAAAAAAACAAACGTTACAGGGAGTTATTTATCTTGACATTATATAAACACATGTTAAAATTACGCCAGCAGAAAAATAAGTAAAAAAATGGACAATCCAGTAAAATCATTCAGAAGTCGGTTCAAAATATCCGTGGATGATCTCGCCAAGAAGATAGGGGTAAGCAGGATGACTATCTACAGATGGGAAAAAGCAAAGCATAAACCCCACAATAACCACTACGAAAAACTTGAACGCATGATCCGCACGTATAGCCTCATGAGCCACGGCCGAACTCACGACAGCAGTCATTCACATCACTAACTATAAAGAAACGGTCTCAACTCTTATTCCCACCACAAAAGAGATTCTTGCGGAAATATTCTTTCCTACAGAATAATCCATAGATAGATATGCAGAATGACGAACTTGGCACGGTTCTTGCTTGGTAACATTTTGAGGAAAAGGAGTATCGTTGCTGCCGCAGAATTTGTGTTTATATGTATAAAAAAATCTCTTCCATCATGGCTGAGCTATTGCAAAAGGGACGAAATAAAAGCATGAAGAAAATAAACCTTTTTTTACTTCTAACATTTACATTCCTCTTATCACTGCATATCTGTGTGTATGGTTCTGTATACATGTATGATAAAATACCGAATTCTGAATTCTATGCGCAAGAGACCGCATATATAGAAGGCGTAGTAGTTTTTAACGAGACACTTCGTCCGCCGCTCGATCTCTACATTGTAGAGCTAACCATGAAGAACAGATCGGAAGAACCGATAAACCTCAACGATGCGATGTATGAAGCTATAAGAGAAGACGGCAGTATCTGTTATATGGATTTTGAGGAGATAGATTTTGACGGACCATATAACGATAAATTGATCCTGAAACCGGGCAATATCGCTACAATATATTGCCGAACACCGATCGCAAATAAAGACGTAAATTCGATAAATGTACGGATGCAGAACGGCAAAGATATACTCTTTGTCCCACACACGAAGCCAGCCGAAATATAAGAATGTTTCTTCTCGCCCTATAATCTAAAAAATAAACTTTCCGACATCTATGTTCGTTGACTTGACAATATGGATAATATTGTGTAGAGTGTAAGGTCAAGGTGTTACTATGATTAGATCGAGGATGGTCCGCTTTACATTGGCAACGGTTGTTTTTTTGACCGTGCTCCTGGTGCTTGTCCTGCTCTACCTTAAGATCTACGGAAAGAATGTTCTGGAGAAAGTGTTGAGTAGCATGCTCGGGACAAAGGTTGAATTCACGGGCCTGACAATTAATCCGGACAGATACGCGCTTAAATTTAAAGGGGTTAAACTGCCTGAGAAGATCGATTTCAAGGACCGGTCTATATTCAGCGCCAAGAACTTCACGGTCTTCCTTGATAAGAGAGAACTCAAAGAAAAGAGGAAAATAGCGATCGATGAGATATTGATCGAAGAGGGCGTCTTTACTGTTGAGCGCAATAGGGCAGGGGTCCTTAATATATCCGGTTTGCCCGGTAAAAAACGCTCGATCCAGACCGGCGTAGCGTATGCAAACGAGCCAGAGCCTACAGGTCTTTACAGTTTTGCCAGCAGCATACGAAAGCTTATTATAAAGGATTCTGTAATAGAATTCAAGGACCACTTTATTTATGATGTGCCGTTTATAGTCACCTGTGAAGACTTCAGCGCAGATATAACATCTATGCGTAAGCCATTAAAGAAGACCGGTTATATCCCTATTTTTTGCGAATTGAGCTGTACCATCCCAAGCGATCGATATGGAAAAGGGGAGATCGCGATAGACACGGATCTGTCAGTCTATAAGTACATGTACGATGCGGATATGACTGTAACGCTCAGGCGCGTGGACCTCATGCGTTTTTTCCCGTACATTGAGAAATATACACCGTTCTCTATCAGTGATGGCCTTGCCAGCTCTGACACTAAATTTGAATTGCGGAATAACAGGATAAATTCCATTACCAATGTGGTCTTTCACAGGTTGCGCTTAGTATCCGAACCGGGCAGCCGCGACGGTCAATTCCTGCAAACCTCTGTAAGCAGGCTCCTGCCTTATTTGACATCGAGGCAGGGTGAAATACTCTTCGACTTCGTCATAAGGGGTCCGGCCAATCAGCCCGAGGTATCCCTTGGGCCACAAGTACGTAGCGCGATGAGCTCCGCAGTTATGGGCGAGGTAGGTAGCGCCCTCCAGGGCTTACAGGGCCTTCAGTAACTTACTTTCCACCTATCCGTGTAATCAAAACTATATAAACTCCGTATAATCTGTGCATTATTTCGTCTCGAGTTAACTATGAAAAAGTTACCTCATAATCTATTGTTATTTTTTCCTATTAAAGGCATACTTATATTAGGAGGCATGAATAAGTATATACAGTTATTAAGAGCGTAAAGAAGTTATTTCTTCGGACTGCATTGAAACTGAGAGAAGGTGAGACGCATGAACCCAATGAGTTATCAACCGGCGAATACAAATGTAGAAAAGAGGGCATACAAACGTATACGTAGGGGATATATGTTCCAATATAGAATAAACCCGCAGTCAACCTGGGACGCTGTTGTTATGCATGATCTCAGTGCGGGGGGCATGGCATTCAACTGTGGCAAGACCATTGAGAACGACGCTATCCTGGATGTCAAGATAAACTTCCCATCATCAAACCGACCGATAGAATGCGCAGGCCGTGTCGTGCGCTCAAGGAAAGATGCATACTTACCGATGTACCATATAGCGCTCTCCTTCATGGATATAGCTGACGACGCGAAGAACCATATTAATAAACTCGCTGAAGAGTTTCATGCAAAGGAAAGACTATAAATCCAACTTTGCTACATGTTAGTATTGAAGTGCGTAATTTTATAAAGACCGTTAATCCAATAAATAGTTATCTACTCTTTACAAATGCTTATTTTAAAGGTATACTTTAATTAGAATTAAATAAGGAGGTGGCCAAGTAGCGCAAAGCTGCGAAGGTTTACTACCTATGAAAGCCCGCAAGAACGCGGGCTTTTTCATTATCATATAACTAATAGGGGAAAGGGTCTTTGACCCGGTCTGCGGGGTTGTCCAACCCCGGCTTGGAATCTGGACTTATTTTCTGGCCGCTCTAGGTAAGCTTGGTTAGGGAATAAAAAAGCTTGCCATATACGTTTGCCTATTCTTACGTTTTAGGGTATAATCTATTACGAAGGGTAGGACAGCGCTATAGAATGTGATGCAGCATTATGTTGCATTTTTTTATCAGCGGTTATTATGAGGATTAAAAATGTTTAATATGCGTGTTAAGTTATTAAGGAAGTTGCTGGCTCTGCCGATCGTGCTGGCATTCCTCTTTAACGTGATAGTAATCGACGCCGTGTATGCCGTAGAAAAAAAGGGATATACCTCTAGCAAACAGCCAAAGGAAGAGCTTCCCTCTAAGGATTCGAGCGATCTAACTAAGTACCTTAAGCATGTGTCCGCGTTGATTGAGCAGAAGAACGATATCTTAAAAGAGATATCTCAAAAAACGCCACCCACTGATCAGAACGATTCATTAACTGAACGGCTTGAAAATCATGGGTATTTAGACATATCTGAAATAACCCTAGATAGAAAGGGATATGAATGTCTGATAAGGGATTTTGACCTGCCATTGGATGATATCAAGTATTTACCCGAAGACATACTTCTATTTTATAAAGAGAACGGCACAAAAGAGACGCTCGAATACATAAAGTACGCAAAAGAGATCTATGGCCAAAGAAAAGATAAGCCCGGCAAAGATACCCCAACGGAAATACCCCGCAAAGAAAAGGATCCCCCACCGGCGAAACCTCGCATCATTGACGAACCCGCTAAAATCGACTTACCCAAACCTTATCCTTGGAACCCTTATCAGTTAGGAGAAGACTTTGTATCCTATGTAGAGGATGTCGCGTTACATGTGTTCGATGATAACGGGAACGGTCTTCTGGATGGCACGGAGATCCTAGCGCAAGATGAACGTCTGCATTCCCGGCGCATAGGTTCTTTCTATTATAGTTACTCTGAAAACGGCAGCTATGGTGGAAGTGAATTTATATTTAATCATCATGTAAGAGATCTATTGGGTTTCATATTTATCTATATCGCTCAGGATTACTGGAACGCGACGCCCCAAGAGATCGCTCCCGGCGTTTTGGCGACTTTCACGGAATCGGACGATGGCAATCAATATACAGTCACTCTGACCGGTGACGCGTGGACCATAACTATTTTATATAAGAGGCCACCCGGTGTCGACACTACGACAGTAACCGAAATGAGAAGGATATTCGCGGGAATCGAAGAAGCTATGGACGGCCTCTCTCATGAGTTCGACAATCTTGAAAAAGAAGGGGGAGAACACCCGGCGGGTGCTACTCCTGACAGAGAGAAGCTTAGAATGGAGCTCGGAAGCACTGACATCTTATCCAATGACGGCAACAGGAAAGAAGAAGCATTAAAGAAACCTTATGCTCCTAAAGGCGAAAGCGATGAAACCGGGGAAACTGTCGAATCAGAAAGAAGAACGGTTAGCGCGTCGCGAAGCTACAAAAACACACAGAAAACAGATTCGCCTCGCGATAAAGATGTCCTATTTAAAAAAGGAGAAAAGGTGCTAGAGGGCGCCGCTATTTCCTTTAACGACGTTGACCAAAATACTCAAATTGACAACGAAACATCTCACCGGAAAGGATATTCATTATTGGATGATCAATGGAGGGATGCCAAAACGGTCTTTGATAAGGCATTTGAGAAGGTTTTATATGAAGAGGCGGGCGCCGTATCTTCAGGGGATGGGGCCGTTATCTTATTAAAATCATTCAAAGTATCTGACGATAGCGATGAGGAGAGCGAAGAGGACGACGGTGAGAGTGACCAGACATAACTAGCTTGCAACGCACGGTACTTTTTATAACGAGGTTAGAGAGGATCTAACCTCGTTTTTTATTGACAAAAGAGGAGCATTGTAACAGAATAAGCCTAATATTACGGAGTTTTACGCGTGAAATATTGTTTTAGATATAGGGTTTTATGACAGTCCCAAATTCAGGAAAAGGCCCCTTGCGTGAAGAGGATCTCTTAATAGAGAGGTTTAAAGAGGGTGACAGGGCCTCATTTGACAAGATTTATAGCAAGTACAAGGCGAGGATACTGAGCTATATCAACAGGATGATCGGTAACATAGCAGTCGCGGAAGAGTTAACGCAAGAGACATTTATCAACGTCTTTATTAATGTAGCCAGATACGAACCCAGGGGGATGTTTAAAGCATGGATTTACATGATAGCATCGAACCTCGCCAAGAATGAATTAAGGAGAAGGAGCCAAAGAAAAGATGTATCACTATTCAAAGTTATTGGCGGGCAAAGCTGCGACACCACCCTTGAGAACGTACTTACAAGCGAGAGCCTTTCTCCGGAATCGATAATAAATAACGGTGAGCTTAAGGAAACAATAGAAGAGATACTGCAATCCCTTCCCGTGATACATAGAGAAGTTCTTGTGCTGTGCGTAATAGAGGGATTGTCCTATGAGGAAGCGGCGCGGGTTCTTAATATCAATGTTAAGACCGTCTCTTCAAGACTGGTTCGCGCGAGAAGGCGGTTTATAGAAGACATTAAAAGAAGGCGGGGAAAGTAGTAAAATGAGACACGAGATCGACTTCGGGTCACTTTGCGATTATCTGGATAAGAGGCTTCCGGACGCCTTTAGAAAGAAGGTCGAGTCTCACCTGGCCGGGTGTAAATCGTGCCGGGAAGTATTTCGCTTGCTTGAGAATTCAGACCTTGCTATGCGCCATTTAGATGAGGCGAAAGCGTCGCCTTCCTTTGACCGGGAGTTCAACAGAAAATTGTACGAGCGTCTTAAGCGCAAAGAGGAGAAGAGAGTCGGTTTCATTATTAATGATATTCTCGGAAAGGTAAAATCCGCTATTCTGTCGCCGCCTCTCACTGTTGTCAGAGTGGCTATTTCTATATTGCTAATTCTATTCGCGCATGGGGTTTTAAAAAACTCGCTGGTTGAGTCGCCAAGCGTCGTATCTGTAAAGGGTAATGCATCTGTTTACATAGCCAGGCAAAAGATGTGGCTTACCACGTTGGACGGCGTTAAGCTGCGTAAAGGTGACATAATTAACGTTAAGGAAGATTCTTTTGTAGATATACGGCACCAGGGTAAATATTCGATAAGGATAAAGGAGGACTCTGAGATTACTGTGGTAAAGTTACTCCCAAAATACATAAGCGGCACCGTTCTTTATAGCGTGGCAAAAGGAAAAGCGCTAATATATATATCAGATGCGTTTAAGGGCTCTAAACTTATAATTAAGACACCCGAGGCCATGGCCACAGCGTTAGGAACTGAGTTTTTAGTTGATGTGTCAACCGGTCCCATTGATATGACGCGATTTGGCGTTCTGGAAGGTAAAGTAATGGTAAAGTCCCTATTTAAACCCAAAGAGCGCTTAAGGTCGCGAGATGTCCTTGTGGATGGGGGAGAGGCAACGGAGATATATAGGGGGGAGGTTCCCATTACCCCCAGACGGCTCCTGGAATGGGAGTGGGAGGAGATGATTGAATTTTATCAGATAGGGAAGAAGACACAGGTTTCGCTTCTTATAAGTAATGGAAAACATAGAACACGGGAGCTTTTAAAGCCGTGTCCCATATATATATTTGGCCTTGAGCCACCCATGGCCAAAGAGAAACTGAATAATACTATCGGTTTAATAGATAGAGCTATAAAGACCAACGACAGGGTAAGGCACCTGGAAGGGATAAGCAGACTCGAGACCATATTGACCGAATACCCCAATCCTTTATATGAACCCCAGATCCGACTCTTTGTAGGAACCTATTATAATTATCTTGAGATGCCGGAAAAAGCCATAGAGGCATTCAAATTGGTTCATTCCAGGTATCGCGATTCAACGTTCGCTAGCATGGCCATTTACGCTATTGGCATAGTCTACAGTGAAAAGCTGAATAACGAAAACGAGGCCAACGAGTACTATGGCCTTGTACTCAAAGACTACCCACAAAGCCCGGAAGCGTCCCTCCTGAGAGAGTTAAGAAAACAATAGTTACAAAATGGCGGGGGTAAACAGGCATCCCTTTTGTTATAGGGTAAGATGAGTTATTCTTTTCTGTTCAATTTAAGTAATTATTAAAAGAGTAGCAAAAGGAGGTGCGAGATGAAGACAGTAGTTAAGCCGCTTATAATAGCGGTGATTTGTTTGGGTATAGTCGTTCCTTATGAATCATGCCTTGCTGACATGCGTAAAAATACGCTAAAAACGAAGGAGATAAAGGATATTCCGAGCAGATCAGTAGAACAGCTTGAAAGACTGCTTACGAGCAAAGCGGAGGTTGTATCAAAGAAAAACGCCGTTTCCAAAGAGATTCAGAACGAAAAGGAGTCCAGGGAAGAGTCTTCCAAAAAGGAACTATTAAGCAAATCCCCAAAAGGCATAAATTTAGTAGTAGCCCCAAACACGAACAAAGAAAAACTAGCCCTTAAGGAACTGTTTTTTGGTAAACAACCTAAGGATGAGGTGCCTAACATAAGTAAGGATCTGTTGTTTAAAGACACTATTTCGGCCGATGACGGGTCCGTTTCTTCCTTGACAGGAGACCTTATTAAACCGCTTACCTATGAAGGCCGGAAAAAGGCGGATGATCCCGGGTTCTCTGTAGGGGCATATATTAAAAGCGTAGTTGAGATGAAAGAGATACCCCTTGAGAAAAACAAAGACACCATTGCAAAAGACTTGCCGGTTGAAATGAAGCCCTCTTTACAAAAAAAGAGTCTTATGGATAGCGAGCTTATAATACCCCTCAAAGGAGCTCGCAGATCAAGAAGTAGACGCATTCTTAAGGATGAATATAACTACGATAATGAAGCACTGTCCGGGAATGGAAGAGGGCCCATAATGTATCGCCATTATGAGGACCACCCCTACATGAGACTGAATGGCGCTACAATTTCATACACTATCGAACGGAGAGAAACAAGCGTTAATTAATCGTTGTTTATAAGCATAAATAAGCTCCTTAGGACCATCGCAGTGGCCACCCTAAGGAGCTTATTTATGTAGAGGACGGCCGAAATCTGGCAGCGAAAACCACACATTTAAGATCTTAGCTCCTGTCAAGTAGGCCTAGAAACCGCATGGAAATAGCACTGTAACAAATGTTACTTGAGGGCATGTAACATCTGTTACTCGATGGTTTCATACAACTTCGGGGTTACAAGGCACAGCACTCGCCATTTCGTGATTCCATATTAGCGTCATTAACGGTCCGAAATAGGTTGATTACCTTAGGTAATGGTAACAGCCGATAGAAGGGAGAAAGGGCTCATAAAGAGGCCTCCAAGGCCTTAAAATGGCCAATGCCGTAGGCATAAAACAGATTGGTTGCTAATTGAATCGGGATCTAAAAAGTTCTACCTCCCACAATGCTCTTCATGCGATTATATCGATAAACCTCTATAATAGGTTATCCACAGGGGGAAAGCTTTAAATCGCCCAAAAAGAGCAAATTTCTACACCTTTGTCTATGTTCTCGCCAGACCAAGTACACCTTTGTTCGACTCCAAAACGCCTACTTATACACATTAGCCCCTCTTATCCCCAGCGTCCTATAATATATCTTATGTTAACTAGGGCCTTAGGGGAGGGGAGGTTAGCATGTGTTCGTAGGGCCTATGTAACAAATGTTGCGTTCGTCTTTATGCCATATAACAAATGTGTCGCGATCCCATAGTTTTAAGCGCTATTCAACGTTTATGCGTTAAACATATCCTATTAGGACGCACCGCCACTTTACTAAATATCCCCTATTCACTCAAGCCTTCAATAGCGCGTGATATAGAGGTTTATCTATATGATAGTGCCCCTATATATGTCTATTATTAACTACTTTGGGGTGGGTATTTGCTGCTTCTTTAGAAAGGAAATTCCGGGCTCGTTTAAATCGCGAGAGGTCTAATAAGCAACTCGGGGTATCGAAATATTACTGAATTCTTAACGGCTTAAGGCGTCTCTAATAAATGCTCTAATCAAAGTTCGGATTCGATCTCGCGGATCAGGTTATCGACATCCTTTACAATCTGCGCAGGTAGCATTTTGGATATCTTAAGCTCCCTGCTGATGGACTTTAAAGCGCTCAGGAAGCGCTTAAGAATGGCTTGTTTCTTCTTTTTCCAAGCCTCTTCAGGCTGAAGTTCCTCGCGTTGCTTTATGAGGGCTGTAAGGTCCTTCTTTACATCCTTTGCGTCTTTCCCTTTTTGAAGAACGTTCTGCTTTATGGTTTCATATTCCTCTTTATCGATATCCTTCTTCTTGCTGGCAAGCCGTAGGGCATCGACAGACTCATAAGTAGGCAGAGATGCAGCGGAAACGCCTTCATGGTAACCCTTGTTAAGGTACCTGGGCTCTTCTTTTTCAAGAAAATAGTATGACCTTAGCAACTTGAGAGCGGTCTGCTTCCGTATGCCTATCTCCTTTATGGCATATGCATCGAAAGTACCATATCCCCAGTCCCTGTACATCTTATCCTTCCACACGGTGTGAAGAGCCTGTCCCAGATCTACCCAGGATGTTTTAAACGATTTGGCATTTTCCAGGATCTGATATCTAAGGGTCCCTTTGGCCACGTTTTCCATCTTCTGTTCTAAGTTTTCTATGGTCTTAGTCTTAATAACACTCATTTATCACCGCCTTTTTGAAAGCCTTATTTTTAGGGATAATATACTACATTGCACTGAAAGAGTCAAATGAAAAAGATTCGAAGCATAATACATAAATTAGCACACCTGCCTGCCGGCCCACCTGTTTTTGTGCCCCCCCTCCCCCAGTTTGGACGAAATGGGCAAAAACCGAGTTATACCTTGACATTTTAGCTATAATATGCTAATATTACAGCGTCTAAGGCGAATGGAACAAAGGATCTATTGGCGATTTTGTGGAATACAAGAACTGTTTGAACACGCACTGTTACTCACCAGTCAGCATCATACCATTCATGAGATCCCTAAACACATATTATAGGCCTGTTATATATAACGTTATTTAAGTAGGTCATTGATTGAGGGTGCCCGCATGTAGGCGCCATTTCGTGTAATAGTGATAAAAAAGGAGGGTCAAATAGGTTAAGGAATAAGATCGGTTTTTGTGTTTTAGGTGAACATTTTGTTCCGCATAAAGAATTATTTGATGCGGAAAACTAAGAAGGAGAATGAGAGAATGGAACAAGTCAGTAAATTGTACGTAGGCAACCTCGAATATTCAACAACAGAAGAAGACATTAAGGCTCACTTTGAGGAAAAAGGAATAAAGACAAAATCAGTAACCCTTATAAAGGATAAATATACGGGTCGCGCAAAAGGTTTCGGCTTTGTAGAAGTGGAAACGGAATCGGAGATCGAAAAAGCGATCGAAGCACTGGACGGCCAGGACCTTAAGGGTCGCAAGCTTACAGTCAACAAGGCAAAGCCACCGAGAGAGCGATCAGACAATCCCAGAGGCGGCGGCGGAGGCGGATTTGGAGGCGGAAGAGGAGGCTCCAGGTTCTAATACCGTAGTCTTATAAAATAAAAAAGGCGGGTTAAAAGCCCGCCTTTTTTATTGCGCCTTGGGATATTTCCCGCCCAGGGCATCTCTTATCATATCCTTAACTGTCTTGCTGAAATCCTGACTCAATATCCATTGCAGATACGAAGGCTCCTTCTGGGCTATCTTCCTTATGCTCTGCTTCCTGGCAAACTTACCGAATACCGGGTATAATTCTCCGTTCCACCAGCGGAACTTGCGTTCTTTATCAAAATATTGCGTCGATCTCTCATAGTCGATTTCCCTTAAGGACTCAACACCGGTATCAATTGCGCCATACTTCTTGACCTGAGCGCCCAGTATCTCAAGCGTCGCTTCTACATCCCCTAGCGCCGAATGAGCGTTAACGAGCTCCTTCTGGCAATAGAACTGGTAAGCAGCGGTCAGCGTCCGTTTCTCATGGATGTGGTATATCTTCTGCGCGTCGTAAACGATTCTGTCGCGGCGCTCAAACCTTAAACCGGCTTCGACAAGCTCCCTCTCCAGTATCGGCAGGTCGAACCGCTCTATCCCAAAACCGGCCAGATCCGAGTCTCCTATAAATGAGAGCACCTCTTTAGCGATCGCTTTAAACGGAGGAGCCCCTTCCAGATCCTTGTCGTTTATGCCCGTTATCTTGGTTACGGCGGAGGGCATCGGCATCCCGGGATTTGTGCGCTTCACAAATTCTATCTTTGAACCATCAGTCAAGCATTTTATCATCCCGATCTCTACGATCCTATCCCTCTCTATCCATGTTCCCGTAGTTTCGAGATCCAATATCACCAGGGGCCGCGCAATTTTCATAATATCACCTGCATATTTAACGATTTATTATTTCATCCGGCAGCAACAATAAAGAACATTGCAATGCTAAGCGCAACTGCGTAAAATGCGTATAATTGTTCTACGTTTGCGTTATCATACCGTGAAATAAGGCGGGTCTCAAGCGGTAATATTTCAGCGGTTTAGCATCTTTATGCCATCCAGTTTCTTTTGGGGATCAAAAAAGAGGTATATCTTTACCCCTTCAAAATGGGAGGCCCATCCGGGTTTATAGATCCACTTTTCCCTGTTACCGTCTTCTGCGAGAACGACGACCGGTTTTCCGTAATTATTTAGGATGGACTCTTGGGTCAGACCTTTAGTTATCGCGCCCTTTTCGATCGCTTCTTTTACAGCGTCAAAGGTCTTCGTCTCGTCATTTAATTGCATCTCCATCCCGTCCTGGCTCTTACCGACTTCGATCAGTGTTGAGAGACCTTCGGCAAAACATGTATGCGTAAAAAGGAGCGCAAATAAATATACCGCGAGTGTCTTATATGTTCTTTCCATCGTCATTTTCCTCTATTTCTGTCTTGAATTTTGCGAGTTCCGCATCGATCTTCGATATATCTTCCTCTATACCCTTTTTTATCTTTGAGCTCTTCATCTCGTCTTCAACCATGCGCAGGTGTGCCTTTACCGCACCCCAACTCTTCTTAAGAGTCTTAACTGTGTCTCTCACGCTGACACGCATCTCTTCGAAATCCGTCGCAAGGTTCTTTAGCTGGTCGCTGTCTCTTACGTGTATAGCGTGTGAAAAGTCACCCCTTTTTATCTTATCCATCTCCAGTTTGAACCTGTAGAGCGGACCGGCTATCTTATGTGACGCAAAGAGCGTTACGGCCGCGGTCGCAAGAATTACAAGCACAGTAACCGCGGCAAGCACCTGGAACATTGCCGGCAGTATGAAATCAGCGGTCGATCTTACAACCACTTTCAGGTTTTCGAACGCAACGGTCGTAGTGTGGCGATTCATATAATATATCATGATACCTATCAAGATACTGGTAGCTATGATAAGGAATGAGAACTTCACGATAAAGGCCGTCTGGAACGGCTTGTCGATAAAGTAGTTTCTTCTTGCGAACTTCAGCGATCTGACCATCGTATGCCTCCGGCTTCTATTTTATGCCAATAGCCTCTTCATTGATCTCTATTTCTGACCCGCCCTCAAGGTCATCGACCCAGGAGTCGAAGGAGAAACGCTTCTTTTCCCTTAGGAGCTGCCACCGTATGACTTCGCGGAGCTTATCGAACGACTCCGTATTCTCCGGGTTCTCGTCCTTCCATCTCTTATAGAAGTCTTCCAATTCCTCCTCGGAAACATCGAGTCTCCTTGAGAACTCGCCCGCTTTGCTGTCTATCATCACCTTAAGAAGAGCCTCCTCCCAAAATCGTTCTATGGTCTTCAGAAATATCTTCTGCCGATCCAGCCCTTCTCTTTCTGCTTCCTGCAAGAGCAATTTGCGCTTCACTAAATTCTTTACGAATTTTCGCCTGGCCTCGGAAGTATCTTCTGTGGGCCCGGACTCCATAAACAGTTCGGTGAATTCTCCGGCCGTAATCGAATACCCGTTTATCTTAACAGCGCATTTCTCGCTGCCTGAATTACCGATACAGCCGCCGCACATAAGAAATAGCGCTAGCATTATAAAAATGAACTTTGCATGTCTGGCATCTTTCGCCCGGGCGCACATCTTCAGCCTCCTTCCGGCATTCTGAATTTAAATATATCCATAAGCCCGCTCAAAAGTGTCTTCAAATGCCGCTCGGGCGAACTTACGAACTCGCCTAAGCGCGAATACGGTACGAAATGTATGATATCGCCTGCCGGAGTCTCAACGTAGATCTCTCTTATGTCGTCATTCCGGGTCGCGCTCCTGTAATAGGCTATTATTATGCCTTCCGGCTTCAGAGTCAGGCTTCCGCTTCCGCCGCTGTTAACCTCGACCTCATCAAATTCGAAATAGTGAGATCGCCCGCTTTCGCTTATAGCCCTGTATTTGGAGTTTTCCAGTTCTATCGTTTTTCTGGAGTTGTTCTTCATGAAGACCTCAACCATGAATTCGCCGAATGGCGGAAAGACCGTTTCGCTAAACTCCATCATACCTTCTGCGGGCTCGGTGTTGTAGGTGTAAAATTCGGATCCTTCTATCTTTTCATAAACATATGGCGTACCCTGGCGGGCATAAAGAATTGAGGATATAGAGAACCCCAAAATAGCGGTTATGAGAAGAATTCTCTTCATGATCTAACGTCTCTTTTATGATCCTGCATGTTATGAAATAACCTTTAAGAACATATCCACGATCTGCGGGTCATACTTTGTACCGGACTCTTCCTTCAATATCTCAATGGCCCTCTCCTTGCTAAATGCTTTGCGATAGGGACGATCCGATGTTAACGCCTGGTAGGCATCGGCAATTGCTATTATCCTGGCGCCGATCGGTATATCTTCACCCTTTAGACCATTCGGATAGCCTTTCCCGTCCCACCTTTCATGGTGATCCAGGATAAGCGGAATTACGTCATGCAGATACCGAATAGGGCGTATGATATCCACGCCGATCTGCGGATGTCTCTTTATCTCTTCAAACTCTTCCGCTGTAAGGCTCGACCTCTTATTTAGGACGCTCTGTCTTATGCCTACCTTTCCCAGATCATGCAATATGGAGGCCTTCTTGATCCGATCCACATCCTCCGTTGACAAGCGCATTATTTCGGCAAGCTCTGTAGCGTAGCGTACGGTTCTTTCTACATGGTCTCCCGTTTCAGGGTCGCTAACCTCTATGGTTCTGGCAAACGCGAAGATAGCTTCCATAAGGTTCTGGTTGGATTTCGTATTTAATTTTTCTATCTTATTTTTCAAAAAGTCGGTATTGACATTTTCGGATGTTTCCGTTGTCGCCGCCTTCCTCTCCTTCGCATCTACAGATGTAAATACGTTATTGCCCCCAAATTCCTTCGATTTACTAAGGATCTTATCAGCAAATGTAACAAGGTCCATAGCCTTAGAGATCGGATCCTCCGGGTATGAGCAAACAGCAATGCTTATCTTAAGTTTAACACTGTATTCCCTATTCCCGAAATTGTATAAGTGTAGTGCATCCAGGAGCTTGCGGGCCAGGATCTTCTCACCGTTAAGATCTGTCCTCGGGGATATAACAAGAAACTCTTCCCCCCCGGAGCGAATGACAATATCATTACGCCTGACCAAGTTCTTTAGCTGGGATGCAAATTGTTTTAATGCAAGATCCCCGAACTGGTGTCCATAAACGTCGTTTATCGATTTGAAATAATCCAGATCCACCATCAAGATCGATAAGGGGTAACCGTATCTCTTGGCGCGGTAGAACTCAGTTTCTATGACCGTTGTAAGATATCTGTAGTTAAATAGTCCTGTATGCGAATCTATTAAGACCAGCTGCTCGAGCTTCTTGTTAGACTTTAAGAGGTTCCTATTGGAGATCGCAAGTTTATTCTTCGTCTCTGTAAGTTCGCTTATATCCATAACAGAGATAAGGATCCGCGACCAGTCCTTCTCGTACCCCGGCATTACACTGGCCTTAAGGTTGACTTTAAGCTTCTTGCCGCCTAAAGTCTTAGTGTAACAGTCGAATGCAAATCTTGTCTTGCCGTTCGCCAGGCTTATAAGCTCCTCCCTGAAAGCGTGGTACGATTCTTTAGTAAATATACGTGTTAATCCTCCCCAAAATTCCTTCTTGTCCTTTGCCTTGTAAAGATCCAGCGTTGCCTTGTTTACCTCTAATATCTTAACCATGGTCGCGCAGTCCGCGACATCTTCAGGATGTTCCTTAAAGTACTTTTCGAAATCGTCAACGCCACTATCGCTTAATTTCGTAATGAACTTCTTGACATTTGAAAGGTCCTCCTCCCACAAGGAGACCGGAGAATTCTCAAATAGCGCCCTGAAACGCTTCTCACTTGTAAACAACCTCTCCTGCGCTTTTTTCCGTTCATATATATTACGAGCGGAGGCACAGTTGAATTCGTTTCCCTGTAGCTCCAGGTAATTCAATGATATCTCTACAGGAAATGACTCTCCTTCTTTAGTGCGATAAGTGGACTCGATGGTAAAAGACTTCTTGCGCTTGAGTTCCTTCCAGTGGCCCGGCCATACTTTCTTTGGGAATTCGGTATCGATATCGTGCACAGTCATGGAAAGCAGCTCGTCCGGAGTATAGCCTAAAGCATTGCACGCATTCTCATTTACGTATTTGAAGCGTCCATTCCGATCGATCAGAAATATCGACTCGGCAGCTTTGTCAACCAGATACTTTGAAAGCCTAAGCTCCCCTTCAGCGCTCTTACGCTCAGTAATATCCCTGAGGATAACTTGCATGACGGTCCTTCCACCGATATCAGCTACCGACGATGATATTTGGACGGGTTTAATCGTTCGGGTTTTTGTTATTATCTCAGCCTCAACATCGCTTACCCCACCATTTTTCACCAGCTTTTTAAATAACTTGAGCTGCATATCTCTTGTTTTTGGAGGAAAGAGGACCGATTGATGCTTCCCTATTATATGCCTCCGATTGCGTTCGAAAAGCTTTTCGGCTGCCAGGTTGCAATTGACCAGAGAGTGCGTACTGCCATCAACCCAGAAGATCGCATCCTTGGCATTTTCAAATATTGAGCGAAAACCCTCTTCACTCTTCAGCAGAGACTCCTCTGCGATCCTCCGATCGCTTATGTCTTCGCCTGAGCTAAGCGTGCCGATGATCACATTCTTATCATCTCTTAAGACCTCGTTATGCCATGAGATCAATCTAAGCTTGCCCTTCTTCGCTACAACGGGATTAACGTAATACTCAAGAGCCTTGGTCTTTCCCGCCATCAAACCATTGAACGCCGCCTTTACCTGGTTCTTTATGCTTGCCGGAATGAAGTTGGCAAACCAGCCCTTATTAATGATCTCCTCTTTCCTGCGTCCCAGGATCTCGCAGCCCTTCCTATTAATGAGGGTAACATTGCCTTTATTGTTGAGAACGACTATCATCACACCGGCAACATCCAGATATTTCTGCGCCATATCCCTCTCACTATACAGTTGCGTGATGTCTAATATTTTATTATTCATTTTTTCTTTCTAAATAACTCCCGTTTTCAAAAAAACACCTTGATTTATTTTAACATGCAAACAAAAGGAATCCTACAACTATTTGACAATTATTACACTGACTTTATACAGTTTATCAGCTTTGATTGCACATCCGCCTGCCATTGCGAGTACGGGCGGGCAGGCCCGCCTGCCATTGCGAGTACGGGCGGGCAGGCCCGCCTGCCATTGCTAATACGGGCGGGCAGGCCCGCCTGCCATTGCTAATACGGGCGGGCAGGCCCGCCTGCCATTGCTAATACGGGCGGGCAGGGATTTTGTGAAGCGGATATTACTTTGATTACTCTCCGATAATTTTTACAAGTACGCGCTTACGCCGGCGTCCATCGAATTCACCGTAAAAGATCTGTTCCCACGGTCCAAGATCCAATCTCCCTTTAGTTATAGCGACAACTACTTCTCTCCCCATAATAGTTCGCTTCAAATGAGCGTCAGCGTTATCTTCCCCTGTAAGGTTGTGTTTATATTGGGATATGGGCGCGTGAGGGGCGAGTCTCTCGAGCCATTTATCGAAATCGCTATGTAGCCCATCTTCGTTATCGTTGATGAAACATGAGCTCGTAATATGCATAGCATTTACAAGGCAGAGGCCCTCTTTTATGCCGCTTTTTGTGATAATTTCCTGGACGTCGTGGGTTATATTTATGAATTCGCGCTCGTTCTTAGTGTTAAACCAGAGATAGTCGGTGTGGGTTTTCATTATTTAAAATGCTCCTTTACTTTATGGGACGGAGGTATATCTTTATGTGTTCCGCAGGAAAAATATATGTCCAGAACCTCTCGTATAACATTGGGAATTTATTGAATAATTTATGCAATAATACTGCTCTAAAAAGTTTATGGAAAGTTATTTCTTTTCTGAGCAGTTTAAATTTTTTTGCAGTAATCCATTTTGTTATGCCGCCTTCAAAATATCCGTCAAACGCAAAGTAGTTAAACCTTAATTTATGCTCCGGAGCATTCGCGCACCACGAAGTATGGTGGGGCACCTCTATATATATTATTCCGGCCATGCTGCAGATTCTATGAAGCTCGGGCAAAATGGAATGCAGGTCGTTAAGGTGTTCTAAAACATGGTGGCAGATGATCTCTTCAAATTGATTGTCCTTGAAAGGTAATGGCGTTATGTTTAAATCATGAACAATGTCTGGCTTATGTTCCGGGTTAATGTCTAAGGTTATCGCGTCTGTATGTTCATTGCCGGCGCTTCCCAGTATAAGTTTTTTCATCTCCATGTCATCTTTTTTTCTAAACCTTCCTTTTATATTAGAAAAATAAAGTCATCCGAGTCAGCATTTAACCCAATGTGTTTGTAAAGACGCTCGCCGTTATGCGCATAGCGCTTACCAGACACAGCCCCTATTTTATACCGTTCTTCTCTAAGCATTCCCCGGCCTTCCCTGTGATGTTTATGAATTCTCTCCTTTCCGGCGCGTTAAACCATAAGTGCTTTGTATGCGATCTCATACCTGCCCGTTCCTTACTATAACTCTCCCCTACCTTTGGAATCCCTTAATTCAAGATAAAGCGCTGACATAAATAAAATAAATCCAAGAGTAAACCCGACCATATCTTCCAGGAAATCCTGGATCCAGTAGAATCTCTCATCGATCGGCAATCTTCTCAAGACTTCCAGTTCGTCTATAAAATCCATAAAGTGCCCAAAAAAGAGCAGGACAAGGCCGCCTGTGAGCAGATAAAAGTACTTTAAATTGAGGTTCCTCCGCCGGGCTATAACATAAACAAGCGGAATAAGGTAAACGAGTGCCTTCAGCCCATCCTGAAAATACCCGCTCTTCAAAATTGATATCATCTATGCCCTCGTTGAAGCTCTACGAACTTAAATCCGAAGATTTTTTTTCGCCTAGCTACGCTGAAACCTCGCCTTCGTCCGCCGCCGTAGGCGATGGACGAAGGCGGGATAAGATATTAAATCGTATTGCAAGAAGTACTATTATGCCGCTTGCGCCGTTAATAAAGACATCGTGCCAGGTAAATACCCTGTTCGGAAGAAACCACTGTATGATCTCGTCGACAGCTCCGGTTAATAAACATATTGCGGAGCCGATCGCGTAAAGTTTCATCTTGAACCTGTCAAGATCGACCTTAAGCGCATTATACAGTATAAGCCCCGACAACCCGTACTGCGCCATGTGTATCTTCTCGCCGGGATTCTTTTCGAATTCTACCATGATAAAGAAAATCCCTGCGAAGAATAATAGAAGAAGATACTTCAGTATAGATTCTTCCCGTTTTATAAATAAGACATAAAACAATATACCGATGCCAAATAAAGAATATATGGTGTACTGCAACAAAAGGCCCCTACCGCCCAAAGATCTGTTTACGGTATTCCATACAGACGGCATTAGTCCCAGAGTAGAATAATTAAGTAGCGCGTAGACCCCGAACAGCGCCCACCACAGTCTCCTAGCACTCATATCCATATGCTGAAGTTCCATAAACTTATGCTTCCAGATTTTTTCTTTTCATTTCAGTCGAGCACCCCACCATTACTTTTGCGTGGTGGGATTCTGTCGCATGATTGTGCCCGCGTGAAAAGCCGCGCCGAAGCGTATTGGTATCGCTATTTGTCCCCGTCATGCAAACGAACTGCGTCCAACGCGAAGGCGGGTCAAATCCGCCTATATGAGCAGTTGACCCTGCAAAGAGAACGAGTCGCGATCTCGTTTATAGGCACGCAGTTGAAGATATTGCCTCCCACGGTTCTCCTGGGTCCCAGCCGATCCTCATATGTCACGCAGTAGTATTTAGAATCCTCGCCCAAAGCAAGATTGACGCATGGATCGCCGTCCAGCGAACCACAGCACTCTCCGCAGCGTTTGCACAAGCCTTCATTCCTATCTTGCTCCTTCCGCAGGTGTTCTTCGTATCTCGATCTATCCATATATCCTCGTCCTCTTGCCCACTAAACCATTTTAATACATACTTATATAGAGTCAATTAAATTTCTTCTAAATTTTCAGCGCTTTTGCAATACTTTCATTATTGCGATTAGGTCTTAAGCCACCGAAGAGCGAGAGATGCATAATTCGTCTTTGCGAGGTGCCGTAAAAAGCTAGCGCACCGAAGCAATCTCAAGCTAGCTCGATGAGATTGCCTGCCTAGCGGCAAGGCCGCTGGCTTCGGCACGCTCGATTATTCCGGTGCCTCGCAAAGACGAGAAAAGATGAACGGAGCCCCTCTCTTCAGATATTATGATTGTTTTCCACTTTTATCCATTGTGCCCTTGATTTTTTCGGAAAAATAGGGTATATTATATTTAGGATGACAACGGCTTAAATGACCAGTTATCTGGTCCTTAAATAAATAAAAGTGCTGTTGCCATCCGTGCAATAATAAAGATCATACCAACACCTACGTAATTAAAACGTAGGTGTTCTTTTATCCGCCAGACCAAATTATTCAACATCAAGTACCACGCTTCGTTTCGGATGATAATCCGGAGCATCTAATCTGAAAAGCCTTCTCCATCGCCAACGACGGTACATAAAGGCAATGCGCATATATGCTCGCTTACTTATGCTCAGGCAAATGCCAGTAAGAGCACGCCGCACACCATTACAGAGGCGCCCAAAAGTCGGTAGCGGATTTTTTCCTCTTTAAAGATTATTGCCCCATAAAAAACGCTCATCATAAGGCTCAACCTCTTTACCGAGATCATATATGCTACATTGGTAAGCAATACAGCATGAAAATGTAAAAGCACCGCCGTGGTAAAGCTCGCGCCTAGAGCTCCAAATAGCACAATGTCCTTTTTAGTGATTCGCTCTGCTTTCTCGGGATTCTTCCTTCTGGCAAAGGTTATGACTGAGAGAACCGAAAAGAATATGACATAGTAAACGGTTGCGAAGGAGAGAGGGCTGGACATCGCCACCACCCTCTTTCCCATGACCGCCGTGAGACTAAAGAGGAAAGCCACGATGATCATAAGAACGGAACCCTTCTGGCTGAAGATGCTTTTGAATGGTTCAAGGAACCCTTTGTGGATCGTATCTACATTCAGTAAGTACGCTCCAATGGAAACCGTGATGACCCCGGCAATGCCTTGAGCGCCAACTTTTTCTCCGAGCAGAATATATGAAGTTGCTATTGTGAAAGCCGGGGTAAGCCCAAGGAGCGGAAAGACCAGGGAAATCGGTGCCATTTTTAGCGCCTTCAGGTAAAGCAAGAACGCCATAACCTCTAGCGGCAAAAGCACCATTACCGTCTTCCAGAAAGAGGCGGTGAAATGCATATCCGGCCGTAAAATAAGATAGAGGATCATAACGAAAGGGAGGGAAAAAGCGAACCTGAGCCACCCTACAAAGAACAGCGCTCTCTTCTTTAGTAAGATCTTTGATAACGCGGCTGTCGTAGAGGTAAAGAAGGCGCAGCCCAGGGAGAGGAGAAACCAGTTCATCGATCGAAAGACCAATTCATAAACGCCCTGCCGTATAATAAAATTATATTCGAAAGACGGAATCGAAATCGCCGTATGGGTTCTTTTCCTTTTCCGTATTTTCAGGATCCCAGAGCCAAAGTCCATCAGCCACAAACTTATATCTGTACCGGCCGGGCAAGAGGTATATGGACTTCTCCCAATTGCCTTCTTCACTCCTTATAAGCTTGCTCGCAACATCGACCTTCCAATCATTAAAATCCCCGACAACATAGACGTCATTGGCCTTCGGGGCGAACAATTTAAAGATCTTCTCTTTTGAATAGACATTACCGTAAGCCCCATGCATTATCTTGCGCATCTCCTGATAGACGCTCTTAGCCGATTCCTCACTGTCGCGCACAAGGAGCTCTTCTGCCATTGCCAGGTAATCATGAGCTGCCCTCGACTCAGCATACTCGGTAAATATCGACTGTGTCTTCTCCTGCGCTTGCCGCACGGCTGTATCGAAAGAGATCATCGCGGAAAAAAGTTTCTCTTTAAATATATACTTGATCTTAGCAAGCATCTTTATGGAAAAATCGGAATACTCATCGTACATAACTACCAGGCCCCTTAAGTTGGGGGCGTGATGTAGCTTTATCTTGATGAGCTCGACCATGCTGATCAATTTCCCGACACCCATTATAGCGAATGCGCTCGTCTCTACGGGTATTATGATCTCGCCGGCTGCCCTGAGAGCATTAAAGGTCAAGAATCCCAGGTTAGGAGGGCAGTCGATAACAATATAGTTGTAGTCAGGGGCGCATCGCATAATAGCCCGTGAAAGTATTAAGAGACCGTCCTGCCTCTCTTTCAGATCCTGCTCTATGGTGCTGAGTATAATATGAGAAGGGACCAGATCCAATCCCCTCTCCAGGTTTATGGATATATCGTCGATCTTCTTTATCTTCTCCGGATCGTTCGTAAATAATGTGACTATGGACTTGAATGGGTCGACCTTTAGAACCCCAAGCCCTATCGTGGCGTGCGATTGTGGATCGAGGTCTATGAGGAGAACGTTCTTGCCTTTCTTTGCCAGGGCAGCAGCGAGGCATGTAGCAGTGGTGGTCTTTCCACAACCACCTTTTTGATTAGCTATTGCGAATATCTTCATACTATAATCATATTATAATGATATATAGGCATATTGCAAGAGCGTGGGAACTAATAGTTCAAGTTTATAGCTGTATGTTGCCATTCAATAGTAGATCAACCATGTATCAATTGCATTTCGATTATTTTCAATCAATTTCAATGTATATCAACCGTATATATCTTGCGCTAACAGCTTTAAGCTCTAAGCCTTAAGCTATAAGCCCTAACTTGAACTACATTGAAATACAATTGAAATAAATGGAAATGCAATAGAAATACAATTGTATATCTACGTATATCAACCGCATTTCAAAGCATATCAATAAATAATCGTCCTACGTCTATCGTCCTTCGTAAGTTGGTTATAAGATATGTGGGCTGTGTATAAATCAGAGTTTGGAAGCGGCCCTGACGCCGTTTTCAAATATACCCAGACCATCAGAGGTTCTCTTGTCCGATCTAGTCCAGCGCGGATGCTGCGTATAGCAGATGTGCCTTTCGGGGTGCGGCATGAGACCAAATATCCTACCTGTCCTGTCGCATATGCCCGCAATATTATTAACCGAACCGTTCGGGTTGTCCGGGTATTGCGGATCCTTTCCGGATCCGGTGCAATACTTAAATACGATCTGGCCGTTCTCCCTCAATTTTTGCAGCACCTTATCGTTCTTGGGAATGAACTTTCCCTCGGCGTGAGCAACAGGCAGATATATAATATCTTTCATACCTTTCGTCCATACGCAGCGCGATCCGCGCCCCTTATGGCGTGGGCTTCTCAGATATACCCAGCGATCCTCGAATTTTCCTGAATCGTTTATACTTAGAGTAACGTCTAGCTTGCCTAGCCCCGCCACCGGGTCCGGCAATAGCCCCGACTTCGCAAGCACCTGGAAACCGTTACATATACCGATCATCAGTTTCCCGTCAGCTACAAAGTCTCCAACCTCACGGGATAGTTTAAATCTTATTTCATTGGCAAGGATCTTCCCGCTTGCTATGTCATCCCCGTAAGTAAAACCACCAGGTAGCGCTAGAATGCTGTAATCATTCAGAAGGACTTTTCGAGATATGATCTTGTTCACGTGAATAAGGTCGCATGACGCCCCGACCTTCTTGAATGCATACGCTGTCTCTACGTCACAATTCGTACCGGCGGTCCTTAAAACTAAAACTTTAACTTTCTTAATCATTTGTCAACTAAATGTTTGTCGTTTCCACCCAACTTTTGTCATTCCCTCTAACTTTGCCACATGGCATCATGAAACCCCTTTGAAGACTTTGAGTTCCGAAGCAATCTTATCACCCCTCTGTCATTCCCGCGCAAGCGGGAATCCATGGTGGGGCTCGTCTGGATCCCCGCTTTCGCGGGGATGACATGTGGGAAAAAGAGGCGAGAATTCTTAGATCCTCGTCTGCATAGAGGCAAGGCCGCTGGCCTATGAACGGATTCTAGAGTCTTATTAAGAAACAGTACAGCCCTTTGCACCGAGTTATCCTTGTTTCTCATTTATAGCTTGCTAAAAGGTCTTTGCCAGGATTCCTTTAGCTTGTCAATTGTAGTATTAATAACGGCGTTGCCCTTAAGTCCCTCAACCTTGAACGAGCTCGACAAAACGGTCGCGCCGATACGACCAATGGGTATCCCTTTCATTGAATTCTCAAACGTTCTACTCATCCTCTTCGGCACCTCGACTATGAAACGCGTGTTCGATTCAGAGAAGAGTATTATGTCGTCTCTATCGGCTGCTGACGAGCGGGGTACGTCCTCAATATTTAAGTGCATGCCGAGATCCCCCGCAAATGCCATCTCCGCCAGGCAAACGGCAATGCCGCCTTCAGAACAGTCGTGACAAGCAGTAACGATCCCCTCCGAAATCACCGAAGAGAGCCTCTCCATAAGCTTCTTGCCCTTATCAGCATCCACTCCGGGCACGGTGTTGCCGGTATACCCAAGTATCTTCCAGTAATGTGAACCACCCATCTCGTCATGGGTGAGACCTACAACATAAAGAGAGCTTCCCGGCTTCTTGGCATCCATAGAAATAGTCTTCTTAACATCATCAATAACCGCGAGAGCTGAAATCAAGAGTGTTGGAGGTATGGATATACTCCGGCCTTTTACCGAATACTCATTATTCAAGCTATCTTTGCCGGATATGAACGGAACGCCGTAGGCTTTAGCGATGTCATAGCAGGCGAGCGATGCCCTGACGAGGCTGCCCAGTTGATGCGGCTTATTGGTATTCCCCCAGCAGAAATTGTCCAGTATCGCAACCCTCTTAAGGTTGCCTCCCACGGCGATGATCTGCCTTAAAGCTTCATCTATGGCGCTTGCTGCCATCCAATACGGATCGATAAGTCCGTACAAAAAATTTATACCGTTCGACACGGCTATACCTTTATCGGATCCAAGCCTGGGCCGAACCACGCAAGCGTCTCCCGGACCGTCGTTCATCTTTCCCTGGAGAGGTTTTAGTACGCTTCCACCCTGCACTTCATGATCGTATTGCCTTATTATCCATTCCTTGCTGCATACGTTCCAGCTTGAAAGAATGTCTAAGAGAGACTTTGTAAAATTTGTGTCCTTATTTATTTTAGGATCAGGGTGCTTTTTGATTTCCCACACAGCAGTTCTTTTTATCTGCGGAAGGCCGTCATGAACAAAACGCATATCGAGATCTCCTACAAGGTTTCCCTCGTAATAGAGCTTCATCTTCTTCGTGCCCGTGAACTTTCCTATCACAGTAGCTTCAACGTTCTCTTCCTCAAAAACCTTGAGTAGTTTATCTACCTTCTTTGGGTCCGCCGCAAGCACCATTCTCTCTTGTGCTTCCGATATCCATATTTCGTCATAAGAGAGCCCGCTGTATTTAAGAGGCACCTTATCGAGGTATACCTCTACCCCCGTATCCTGTCCCATCTCACCGGCAGCGCTTGAGAGGCCACCTGCCCCGCAATCAGTGATGGCTTTATAAAGATCTTTGTCACGCGCTTTAAGGATCGTATCGGTGACCTTCTTCTCTGTTATGGGGTTGCCGATCTGTACAGCCGATCCGGATATCTTCTCAGATTCGGTAGTAAGTTCACCGGACGAGAAGGTCGCCCCATGGATCCCGTCTCTTCCGGTTCTCCCCCCTACCACCACTATTAGATCTCCCGGGTTAAGCTTCTCAGGCGAACGGTTCTTCGGCATGAGGCCTACGTTTCCGCAATAGACGAGCGGATTGCCTATATATCTTTCATCAAAAAGCACAGCCCCGTTTGCGGTGGGGATGCCCATACGGTTGCCATAATCTCTTACACCGCTCACAACGCCTTTCATCACACGCTTGGGATGTAACGTACCCGCAGGAAGTTTATTAAATGGCGTTTCGGGCGGCCCAAAACAGAAGACATCAGTATTCAATATCGGTTTTGCTCCTTTGCTTGTTCCGAGAGGGTCCCTTATCACCCCACCGATCCCTGTTCCCGCTCCACCATATGGCTCAAGCGCTGAAGGATGGTTGTGTGTCTCCACCTTGAAACATACATTATATTTTTCATCGAATCTTATAACGCCGGAATTGTCTTCAAAAACCGATACACACCAGCTCTTATCAAGTTCTTTTGTAACGCGCATCACCGTGCTCTTTAAAAGATTATCTATTGTCATTCTTTTCCGCTTCTTCCCCGGAATGCGCTCCTCGTACTCTATCTTCCCCCTGAATGTCTTATGCTTGCAATGTTCTGACCAGGTCTGGGCTATCGTCTCAAGTTCACAATCCGTCGGTCTTCTCTTTAGCGACCGGAAGTATCTCTTTATTGTCCTCATCTCCTCAAGCGTCAGGAAGAGCTGACCATCCTTGCTTATCCTCATGAGCTCTCTGTCGTTGGCCTTCAAGAGATCAACAGTGACGAGTTTAAATTTATAGGTAGGGGCTGGCGGGTACTCTTCTGCATCATGAGTTACGTGTTCTATGGCCTTATTAAACAGGAGTTTTTCAGATATAAACTTAACGTCCCCTTTTGATATTCTTCCTTCAAGTACATATTTTTTTGCGGTCTTGATCGATTCTACACTGTTTATGCCAAGGTCAGCGATACCCTTCTTCAGGCTCTCTTCTACCGGATCCATGACGCCCGGATTGTGCGAGATCTCTACGACATGGGTGCTACTGTTAGACCTGTACTTGAAGCCGGAGTTAAAGACATACTCTTGAGTAATAGGGTCATGCAGAAGATCATCGCATATGCGCTCAAGATCGCGGCCCTCTATCGAACCGCCTAAGAAGTATACCTGTACGAACGATACCTTGCGAACCCCGGTCTTCCCGATGTCCGCAATATCCTTCTTTACACCTTCGCCGATCGCGTCGAAGATGGAAGCTCTGTTTCTTATTTCTACACGATGTAGACGCATCTTACTCCCATTCTATTGTAGCCGGTGGTTTTGAACTAATATCATACACAACCCTGTTCACGCCTTTAACCTCATTTACGATCCTGTTCGAAACAGTTTCCAGAAACTTGTAAGGCAGCTTCGCCCAATCAGCTGTCATACCGTCTTTGCTTGTAACGGCCCGGATAGCTACAAGGTTCTCGTAGGTTCTCTTGTCCCCCATGACTCCCACCGTTCTTATAGGGACTAGCACGGCGAAGCACTGCCATACGTCATAGTAGATATTATTCTTCTTGGCATGATCGATCACCACGTGGTCGGCTTCCTGCAACATATTTAGCCTCTCTTTTGTAACCTCACCCAATATCCTGACTCCAAGGCCCGGCCCGGGGAAAGGCTGCCTCCAAATGAGCTCGTGGGGCATGTTAAGGCTTTCGCCCAGCTTCCTTACTTCATCCTTAAAAAGATACTTCAGCGGCTCCAGTAGCTTTAAACCCATCTTCTCGGGTAATCCGCCCACGTTATGGTGTGTCTTTATAGTAGCGCTTGGGCCCCCAAACGCTGATCTCGATTCGATCACATCGGGATAGAGGGTACCCTGAGCAAGGTATTTTACCTTACCCAGTTTACGCGACTCCCTTTCAAAGACGCGGATGAAGGTCTTGCCTATTATCTTCCTCTTTTCTTCCGGATCGGTTACGTCTTTTAAGCGTTTTAGGAATTCGTCTTCAGCTCTGACGACCTTCAGGTTCATTTTATAATGTTTTTGGAATACTTTTTTTACTCTTTCAGCTTCACCTTTTCTGAGCAACCCATTGTCGACAAATATGCACCACAGCCTCTTCCCGATAGATCTATGCAGAAGAAGGGCGCATACTGAAGAATCCACGCCTCCGCTTAAACCTAAGATGACCAGCTCTTTCTTTACCTCTTTCTTAAGAGATGCGATGGATTCGTTGATAAAGGATTTGATCGTCCAGTTCCTTCTGCACCCACAAATAGTAAATAAAAAATTGGCTATGATCTTGCTTCCCATCTCAGTGTGCTTCACCTCCGGGTGAAATTGGACACCGTAGAATAGCTTATCGGAGCTTCTCATGGCCGCAATAGCGGTATTCTTCGTATGAGCCAGTCTCTTAAAATTCTTGGGGAGCCTGCTCACATAATCGCCATGACTCATCCACGAAATGATCCTTCGCGGTAAGTCTTTAAAGAGGTCGCTCTTATCGTCAATAACCAGCGGCGACCTACCGTACTCCCGCTTCCTTGTCCCTTTTACCGCGCCCTTCATCTGCCTGGCCAAAAGCTGCATACCATAACATATGCCGAGAATGGGTATCTTCAGATCGGATATCTCCGGATTCAGTTTAGGCGCGTTCTTTTCATAGACGCTTAGCGGACCCCCGGATAGAATAATGCCCTTCGGAGCTATGGATCTTATTTCTTTGATATCGGTTTCGGGCGGTACTACGAGACAGAAGACGTTGTTTTCGCGTACCGATCTGGCAATAAGCTGATTGTACTGCGAACCATAATCGAGGATTAATATTGTATCGGTCTTCACCTGTCCACCATTCTAAGGTCACAAAGCCACAGGATTCGATGCATTTACAACTACCTCGTCTTTGCGAGGCACCGTAAGATTCGAGCGTGCCGAAGCAATCTCAGCACCCCTCGTCTTTGCGAGGCACCGTAAGTTTCGAGCGTGCCGAAGCAATCTCATTCGAGCTAGCTTGAGATTGCTTCGGTGCGCTAGCTTTTTACGGCACCTCGCAAAGACGAGTGGAGCATTGCTTCAGTGCGCTAGCTTTTTACGGCACCTCGCAAAGACGAGCGCGCGTTGCTTACCTACATTTGCTCACGCCGGCTTCTAATCCGAGCTTCTTCGGACACCTCTTTACCTCTTCCGGATACTTTTTTGTAAAACACGCCGTACAGAAATCTTCTTCCGGAAGCAGCATCGAACTGAGCATGCCTTTTAGGCTGAGATACTTGAGGCTGTCTACCCCTATATACTTTCTGATCTCTTCGATCGTGTGCTTTGAGGCTATCAACTCTCTTGATGTCGGGAAATCGATGCCATAGTAACAAGGGGATATTAAAGGCGGACAGCTTACGCGCATGTGGATCTCCTTTGCGCCCGCATCCCTTAAGGCCTTCATTCTTAGCCTCGACGTTGTGCCTCTTACGATCGAGTCCTCTACGATGGCTACCTTCTTATCTTTCAGAACATCGCTTATGGGGTTTAGTTTAACCTTTACTTTAAAATCCCTGCTATGTTGCGATGGCTGTATGAAGGTCCTGCCGATGTAATGGTTTCTTATCATCCCCATCTCTATGGGGATCTTCGATGCTTCGGAAAACCCCAGAGCCGCGTATGTTCCTGAATCCGGTATCGGCATAATGAAATCTACGTCTGCCGGGTGCTCTTCGGCGAGGGTCCTTCCCAGTCTCTTTCTCGTCAAATATACATTCTTTCCGAATATGTTACTGTCGGGTCTGGCAAAGTATATGAATTCGAATATGCAGAAGGCCTTTTTTGTGTTACCGGCTGGTTTTATAGATTCGAGGCCGTTCTTATCAATAACTACTATCTCTCCCGGCTCAACATCCCTAATGTACTTGGCATCGACAAGATCCAGGGCGCAGGTCTCGCTGGCCAGCACGAAACTTCCCCCTACCTTCCCTATTGATAACGGTCTAAACCCGTATGGGTCCCTTGCGCCTATAAGAAGGTCATCTGTCTGTATAAGAAGCGAATATGCGCCTCTTACCTTCGGCAATGTCTCCGCTAATCCCGTTTTTATATCTTTGGACCTTTCCTTAACCAACAGGTGCAGAATGAGCTCGGAATCCATGCTCGTCTGGATTATGGATCCGTCCATCTCAAGCGAATCTCTTAGCTCCAGCGAATTGGTAAGATTGCCGTTATGGGCTATGGCGATAACGCCTTTCTTGTAATTTATTACGAACGGTTGGGAGTTTTTTAAAACGCTCGATCCTGTGGTAGAATACCGGACATGACCTATTGCGATGTGCCCTTTAAGTTTCTTTAACGTTGCAGGGTCAAACGTATCCGAGACGACTCCCATGGCCCGGTGCTGATAAATACGTTTGCCGTTGGACGAGACTATCCCGCAAGACTCCTCGCCGCGGTGCTGAAGCGCGTAGAGTCCAAGATATGTTAGCATGGACGCTTCCTTGTGCCCGTATATACCAAATAGTCCGCAGTATTCCTTCATGCTCCCCGTTTGAAACTCCGCGGTTTCTCATCCGTGAAATCTCTATCTTTGCTGCGGCGGATTTGAAACCGCGCCGAAGCGTCATTTGTCCCGTTATCTATCTCCACCTCGCGGATCGTAATGCCGCGAAGGCGGTCTAAATGAAAATGGACGAGGTTGTAATTCTGTCTCCCCCGTCCCCTTTGACTTCATTGGCCTTCTTTGCCTGTATTATTTATATCAAGATTGCATTATAAAGTCAAGTTAATATTAGGACCAGTCAAATCGTCCTTTTTTTATTCGCGTCCCGAGAAAGCGATGCGTATCGGTCCTGTATCCCTGGATCCAACCATTTCGAAAACCGAGGTCTGTAGCTGCCCGGGTTATGGCAATGTACTCTTCTTCACCCGGCCTCCTGGATATCTCGGGTATATCGGAAGCCTTATATGCCGGGTGGTACTGGCTCATTAGACTTATGTATATATCTGTCGATAGCTCTTTCTTAAGATAGTGGAGGGTCTCGATTGTTCCCGAAATCTCTCCAGGAAGCACGAGAAGCCGTACTATGACACCTCTCTTCGCAAGCCCCCTATCATCCAATTGGAGCGCGCCTACCTGGCGGAACATCTCTTTAACTATTTTCCGGTTGTTCGCGGCATAATCCGCTACACCGGAGAATCTTTTTCCCATGCTACTGTCAGAATACCTCATGTCCGGCAAGTACACATCGACGATACCATCTAGCAATTTGATCACTGCCGGGCTATCAAATCCGCCCGTATTGTATACAATTGGTATCTGAAGAGAATCACTTACAGCCATTTCTACTGCCTCGACGATCTGGCATGTATAATGCGTGGGGCTTACAAGATTAATATTGTGACACCCCAACCTTTGCAGCTCTATCATCCTTCTTGATAATTCATCCGCTTCTATCTCTTCGAAGTCGCTGAGTTGACTGAACTCGTAATTCTGACAATAAACGCAGCGCATGCTGCAATGCGTAAAGAATATGGTTCCCGAGCCGCGCGAACCGGAAAGCGGCGGCTCTTCACCGGAGTGAGGAGAGTAACTATATACAGCAACCTTAGAACCGGCTCGGCAAAAACCCTTAGCATTCGTCAGTCGGTCAATTTTACATTCGTGGTGGCACAGGCGGCATGGGCTTAGTAACTTACGCAGCTCAGGAAGGGCATTCTCTATGGCGTGTAGTTTGTTACCGGTGCTATTCATTTAATAATTCGGATAGGTATGTGTGGAGTCCATCTCTCTTCAGTTATCGCGGGGAACATGGAAAAACTTTGCGTTTCATAGCAACATCTTCTAAATCTGTCTTTGCGAGGCACCGTAAGATTCGAGCGTGCCGAAGCCCCATCTTCCCTCGTCTTTGCGAGGCACCGTAAGATTCGAGCGTGCCGAAGCCTGCCTGCATACTGCAGGTAGGCAGGCAATCTCATTCGAGCTAGTTTGAGATTGCTTCGGTGCGCTAGCTTTTTACGGCACCTCGCAAAGACGAGTGCTGCATTGCTTCAGTGCGCTGACTATATTACGACACTTCGCAAAGACGAGTATGACAATTGGGAATCGCCTATAGCTATCTGGCCGAGTACTTCCTGGCCAGCGTGAAGATAAAGAGACCTATCATAAAGGTCCCGACGAAGGCTTCAGTTGCGGCTACGGCCCTGAAGAGAAGCGCGGATTTTGGAATAAAATCGCCATATCCTACGGTTGTGAACGTAATGACACTATAGTAGATGTAATCACCGACCGTCATCTTGTAAGAGGCCTCCAAAGCGTAAATGATCGCGTCTAAGAAACAATAGACCATTGCATAAAAGAGGATCATAAAGGAGGATGAAAGCACGATCCTGTGAGGCTTTTCACCGTACCCGCAAAGAAGGTTCATAATAGCGCTCGGTATAAAGGCGATATTTCTCCGCTTCTTTAACAGGAGCCGCTGCATTGACTTTTCTTTGAATGACGCCCAACTGGCATCGTCGTACCTGCCGCTTGCAAGAAAGTAGCTCTTAAGGCTCCTGTAGGCCTCCTCCGAGGACTGGATACCCTTCTCATTGATGCGGTATGCTGTTGAGAATCTGCCTGCCTTGGCCTGGAAATTCTTCTTTCCGAGAGATATCGCGCTCATAAGTTCTGTACGCCAGAACCTCGCGTTGAAAAGCTTCGCGTTCCATACGTCACAACGATTGAGATCCGCCTCAATAAGATTGGCACTTTTCATATTGGCATGCCAAAGCCTTGCGCCCCTGATAGAGCTCCTGGTCAGGTCTGCATTCTCGAGGTTCGCGCTGGTAAGATCACAGTTAGACAGGTCTGCTCCCAGGAGTTCTGCATTAGAAAGATTTGCGTCAAAAAGGTTCGATTCCGATAAGTTAACACGTGAGAGATTCGCGCCCGAGAAGTCGGCCCGGGAGAGGCTCATACCGCGCAAGTCTACCTTTGATAGATTGACCCCGGCAAAAGACCGATTCTCGGTGACCATCTTCGCGATCTTTTCCCTATACGCATCTTTATCCTCTATGTGATGCCAGCAGGTTTCGGACAGGAAGACCGCGTACTCCTGGCATTTATCGATTTTACATCTATTCATATTCAAGTACGGCTCCGGTAGATTACGTTCTTATCTATATGCTCTATTATGTTAATCTGCGTGCTCTTTTCAAGGTTTTCAAACTCTATCCCCATGCCCGGATACGAATGGGGTTGTAGTTGCTTATCTGCAAGCCAAATTACAGCGCCTGTCAGAACCAACGGCGTTTTAGCGCTCGATAATCCGATCTCGAGATAAAGCTCTGTAGATATGGGAAACGTATTTCTTGAATAAATAAATAAACCCAGCCCGCTTATGTTGAGCACCTTCCCGGTCATCATCTTTTCTTTGCTTGAGACTCCGATCTTGAACCTTACCGGCATACTGATATCGATGCGTTTAAATCTTCTCCTCAAATTGATCTTATCCACCTTAGACGTCAGTTCAAAACTCTTTAGAGCGCTCTTTTCATCACCGTACATATCAAACACTTTATCGAGCCTTGCCGTTTTGAATAGTTCGACGATCTGTTTTTGCACATTGCAGAACTTCAGCGTCCCCTTCTGATTGGCAACATTCTTGTATGCGATCGCCAGTATCGATAATCCGTTGTAATCTACGATGTCTATATTGGTAAAATCGATCAGGATCTTCTCTATACCCTCCTTTGCAAGCCGCCCGGTCTCCTCGATCAGTAAAGCGGAATTTATATCTATCGCCCCTGTCATGTACAGTATCGCTATGTTATTAGCGAACCTCTTCCTTATCTCCATCTTGTTTCTCTAATCCTCTCTTATGAATATTGTTTTCGTACCCTTGCCGACCCTACGCGCGTCCTTCCCCAGGCCGCTGAATGTCTCCCCGCAACCCGCCGCCACCAAAGAAAGCAATATCATTATAAGTAGAATAGCCGATAGTCTCTTCATCTTTAACCTCCGCTTTTAGTTCTAGCGAGCTCCTTTACAGGATCAAGAGGCTTACCCTTATCTCTTATTTCAAAATGTAGGTGCGGGAGCAACCCCTTAGAATTTGCATTACCGGATTTTCCCACCGTTCCTATTTGCTCGCCCTGCCATACCCACTGCCGTACATCAATATGCTTTTCGTGAAGATGACCGTAACGCGTTTGGGTTCCATCGTAATGTTCTATGACAACCAGCTTCCCGTATCCGCCTTCTACTTCGTAACCCTTGGCCCACCCGCTCTTCGCCGCAAATACCGGTCTGCGCATCTCTGCCAATATGTCTATGCCGTTGTGCGTCCTGCCACCCCTTCTCTTCGCGCCAAATCCACCTTCCCCATACTTATCGTTGCGAATGGGGATCTCCAAGGCAATCTTGTCATCTTCACTCAATTGCACGGGTATTGCAAAAAAGGGTTCTTTTATCCTGATGCAGAATGGGAAAAGGTGATTCTTTATATATAGAATTACCAGGACAATGAGGCATAATACCGCAATGGCTTTAAGCGTTCTTCTCAAGCTGCTCTCCTTCAGACTCAACGCCTAACTTACCCCGCGCCATGATCCTGTCTATGTTAGATAGCTTACCGTAGCATATTAACGTATCGCCCAGTGTTATGCGATCCGTTGCCTTGGGTGTCGGGATGACAGCATTCTCCCTCTCAATGGCCAGCACAAGTATATCGTTCCCCCTCAGACTCGACTCATTCAAAGTCTTTCCAAGATCCGCGCATCCGCTCTCTATGATAACCTCGGCAATACCGTAATTCTTTGCTATTCGCAGGACCTCTTCAACCGGTCTCCTGCGAAAAGGCGGACTCTTCTCAAGCTTCGATTCGATCTTATCATTAAGATACTTCGTTATGCCCTTGTTGGTAAGCGCCTTATATAGAATGAAGATCAGGAGCAGCACTATCCCAACGTTTATGAGAAGCGGGCCTACATTGCTCTTCTTAAATGAGATAACAATTGTCGTTATGACCGTTATGAGCCCGGCGTTACCCAGTATCATTAGGAATATGACGATCTTCCTTCTAATATCGTCTTCGACAACCAGCTCAGAGTCTTTCGTTGTAAACCCTGTCCCGGTAAACGCGGATAGCGCCTGAAAATACGCCTTTCTCTCATCGAGCCCGGTCATCTTTAAAGCAACAGCGGCGATCCTTACGATAAATGCCGATATAGAGATGACCAGGAGCACGGGTATTACGTATATAATGTTACCCATCCGTCAACCCCCTTCAATGATATACGGGCTTACGAAGTTCTCTCATCCTAAATAAGCCCGTATTCTTTCGCTCATTTTTGAGCAAACTCAAAGCCAATTCTTCTTCTTAAATAGCAAAAGCATCCCCCCGCCCAGGATAAACATGGCGCTCAATACGATAAAGTATCCATACCGCCATTCGATCTCCGGCATATTTCGAAAATTCATACCGTAGATTCCTGTGATCACTGTAAGAGGCATCATTATGGTGGCAATGATCGTTAGCACTTTCATTATCTCATTGAGCTTGTTTGATGTAGCGGACATGTGGCCATCCATTGCGCTGGACAAAAGATCTCTATATGAATCGAGATTATCGCTTATTCTCGCCAATAGATCCGATACATCCCTAAAGTATATCGATAACGTAGAAGGTATCATGGGGTCGTATTGGCCCCTTGCGATGAAGTTCATCGTCTCCCTTTGCGGGCCGATGATCCTGCGCAATATAAGCACGTTCTCCTTGAGATCGAAGATCTTATTTAGCACTTCTATTGACGGTTCCTTGAATACGCTTTCCTCTACACTCTGTATATCCTTGTCCATCTTATCGAGTATCGGGAAGTAGTTATCCACAAGCGCGTCGGCCAGCAAGTAGAAGAGATACGCCGCGCCCTGTGACAGGAGTCCCGCGTTCCTTGTGACCCTCTCCCACGTAGATGTAACGCTCGGCATGGGACGCATGTGGACCGTGACTACATAATTCTCACCTACAAAGCTGTCAAGCTCCAGTGATGTAGCTTTATCCTTATAAGCAGCGAGAGTAGCGGCATGTAATACAATAAATAGATAGCTGTCATACCGGTCTATCTTGGGTCTCTGGATGGTCGTCATGCAATCTTCGATGGCCAGCGGGTGGAACGAGAAGTGCGTCTCCAGAAACTGCATATCTTTTTGGGTCGGTTTCTGCACATCAACCCAAAGACGCACGTCCTTTTTGTTGATATAGGACGGGGCCTCCTCGATATTCTGCAGAACCTCGGCATCTTTGCCGTTCTTTTGTATGATTATATTCATCATGCTGGCAGAGTCCTCTTATGCGAGAAGCCCGGAAACGATCTGACTAACCTTCTTCCCTTCCGTAGCGCCCTTCACCTTTTCAAGAACGGCTTTTATCACCTTTCCCATGTCCTTCTTGGTTGTAGCGCCGACTTCCGCGATAGTCTCATTTATTATTTTAGTCAGCTCCTCACAAGAAATCTGTTTGGGAAGATAGGTTAACAGTATATCGAGCTCTCTCTTTTCTTTTTCTACAAGATCGCCGCGATTTCCCTTTTCAAACAGGGAAATGGAGTCTTTGTGCTGTTTGACCTGGCGCTGGACAATCATCACTATGTCATCCTCTGACAATCCCTTCTTATCCTGCCCCAGGAGCGAATAATTCATCTCGCTCTTAAGCATCCGCAAAGTAGAAACCTTTGTCTTGTCCCTCTCCTTAAGAGCCGCTTTGAATTCCGATTCTATTCTCTTCTCAAGTGACATAGCGCCGCCTCACATCTTCTTCTCTTTGTCCGTATCTTCTTCGGCTTCGCTCGTCGCCCTCTTGAATTCCTTTATGGCCCTTCCAAGAGCCCTGCCGACTTCCGGCAGTTTGCCCGCGCCGAAGACCAGGAGCACAACCAGAAATATAAGAACCAGCTCTCCAAAACCTATTTGCGGCATTTTTTCCTTCTGGGTCTTTCCAGGATCTTCGCGTACCAGGGCAGATAGTCTATGATAAGTTTACCTTCAAGGTGGTCAATCTCGTGTTGTATGACACGCGCCGTTAAGTCACTAAAGCATTTTTTCTGGTTCTTATTCTTCTCGTCTACGAAGGAGACAGAGATCTCGAGTGCCCGCTTGATTGTTACGCTTGTCTCGGGAACGCTAAGGCACCCCTCTTCAAGAGATGAAGAGCGTCTTTTAGAGCTTATCTCAGGATTGGCCATCTTGAGAAGCCCGTCTCCCGCATCGGCGACGATCACTCTTTTTGGTATGCCTACTTGAGGAGCCGCCAGCCCAACCCCGGAACTATTATACATCGCCCTGGCCATGTCCTCCATCAGCTGCTTCTCTTCAGTTCCTACAGACTTGACACGCTTCGCCTTTTTTCTCAAGGCAGGGTCGGGGTACTTTCTTATTTCCAACAAACCACCTTAAATCTGTGTAATCAACATTTAATCAGTGTAATCTGTGT
>JBDRHE010000086.1:0-2560 GCA_043817155.1 Candidatus Omnitrophota bacterium
TGCCACCAGCACCGATCTTATCAATTTTAAAAAACACGGCATTATCTCGCCGCGTTTAACCTATGCTGAGACAGGAATGCTCTTTGGTCGCTCGCAGATAAAGATGCGTGAAAAGTATTTCTTTTTTGAGTCATACATAAAAGACCGACAGGGAAATGATATCCTGCTGTGGGAAAAAGATGCGTTTATCTTCCCCAAAAAGATTAACAATAAATTTGCGCTTGTTCACCGCGTGCTTCCCGGGATACAGGTGATCTATTTTGATGATTTTAAAGAGCTCACCGATAACTATTGGAGAGTGTATCTTCAGGACTTGGGTAGGTATGTAATGCTTGATCCAGAATATAGGTTTGAGAGTCGCAATATCGGCGGCGGATGTCCGCCCATTGAGACAGAAGACGGCTGGCTTCTGATTTATCACGCGGTCGAAGATTCCCGCCTGGGTAGAATTTACCATGCTGCGGCAGCGCTCTTTGATCTCGATGATCCTACGAAAGTAATCGCGCGTATGAAGCGGCCCTTATTTTCTCCCAGCCAGCAGTGGGAAAAGAAGGGTGATGTGAATAATGTAGTGTTTCCTACGGGGACTGTGATAAAAGACGGTAGGCTCTATATCTACTATGGTGCTGCAGACAAGCGCATCGCGGCAAAATCCGTGGATATGGAGGCGTTGCTGAAGGAGCTCAAGAGAAACATAGTGCTAAGATGAAGGAAGCAATCAAGATCCTCTATGTCTCTACGTTTCCTCCTCGCGAGTGCGGCATGGCTACTTTTACAGAAGACCTTACCGCGGCCATAGACGACCTGCTTTTGCCAGCCATTGAGTCTAGGGTAGTAGCGGTAAATACCGATGATATATCGCGCTACCATTATCCCAGAAAAGTAATTGCAGAGATAGGTCGTTCTTCTCAGGATGAATATATCAGGACTGCCGAAACTATCAATGCCATAGATGATGTCCACCTGGTTAATATTCAGCATGAGTTCGGTATCTTCGCAGGCCCCCGTGGTTCGTACATCGTCTCATTTCTTGAGGCCCTAAAGAAACCTTCGATTGTGACGATGCACAGCGTTTTGCCGTCTCCTGACGAAGAAATGTATCGCGTAGTTCGCGCCATAGCCGAGCACGCAAGCGGCTTGGTGGCAATGACCAGGCATTCCAGAGAGCTGCTTGTTAGTGTATATGGCATCTCCGAGGAGAAAATTTCGGTTATTCCTCATGGCATACATGCCATGCCTTATTCTCCGAGCGTCAAGCCTAAGTCGTTTCTGGGGTTTCCGAAAAAAATAAAGTTGCTGACCTTTGGTTTTTTAAGCAGGGGTAAGGGGCTTGAGTATGTTATTGAGGCGCTCCCTGAGGTCATAAAGGTTAATCCGGATTTTCTCTATATCATCCTCGGAGTTACCCATCCTAATGTCCTTAAAGAAGAAGGCGAGAGCTATCGTAATTCCCTGATTCAGAAGATACACGAACTTAAGCTTGCTAGCCACGTAAATTTTTATAATGAGTATGTCACGCTGGAGGAGCTTTTGCAGTTTTAAAAGGCCGCGTACATCTATATCTCTACCTCGCTTAACCCCAATCAGGCGGTTTCAGGCACGCTTTCCTATGCCCTGGGAACGGGAAGGCCGGCGGTCTCTACTTGTTTTGCACAGGCCAAAGAGCTCCTGACTCCGGAGGTGGGGATATTGGTTGATTTTCGTGATCCCCACGCCTATGCCCAGGCCCTTATCACGCTTCTTAAAGACCCCGCGCTGAGAGAACAGCTGGGAATGAACGCATACTTTCGAACCCGCAATATGGCCTGGGAGAACGTTGCCTTGGAGTATCTGAAATTATTCTCAAAGCACAGCGATGCTATCGCTCTGGAAAGCGAGCACAAAAGGTTTCCCCGCGTTAATCTTAGTCATCTCTTCCGAATGACGGACAATTTCGGGATTATTCAGTTCGCTAAATTATCCCTCCCGGATATCTCGTCAGGTTACACCCTTGATGATAACGCGCGCGCGCTGATAGTTGCATGCCTTTGTCATGGGAAATATAAGCCAAAGGAAGAGCTGTGTAAGCGCATAGAGGTGTATCTTAGTTTTATTGAATTTGTCATGGGTAAGGACGGCCGGTTCTGCAATTACGTGCGGCCAGATAGAAAAGTAGATACTGTGTTCAATGAAAAGGAAAATCTTGATGATGCCAACGGCCGGGCCTTTTGGGCATTAGCAGTGTGCGTCGTGACTGATACGCTCCCGCAGCAAATACTCGATAAAGCCAGAGCCCTTCTTAAGAAAAAGCTAGAACACTATCGTATGTTTGAGTCCCCCCGGTCAGTGGCGTTTCACGTTAAAGGGTTTTGTCTGATTTTAGAAAAGATGCGAGAGTTTGAGGGTCCGGACCTTGCGCAATTGATTATCAGTCATTGCGACAGGCTAGTCTCGTTATACCGCGCGGTTTCTTCCCCTCAGTGGCAGTGGTTTGAGAATTATCTTACCTCTTCGAACGCGGTACTGTCGGAGGCGCTCATATTGGGCTATAAACATACGAGAAACAGCGAATATTTTGACA
>JBDRHE010000087.1:0-65509 GCA_043817155.1 Candidatus Omnitrophota bacterium
AATTTTGTGAAGCGTTTTGACGCAAACTCATATCTCTATATAACAAAGGCAATGGACTACTTCGATCTTTCGGGAGACAAGTTGTTTCCACGCAGCAAAAAGATTGACACGCGGTTTCTCGTTATAGCATTCAAATCAGACTGGCTCTATCCGCCTTACCAATTGCAGGGTCTGGTCAGGCAGCTTAAGATGAGGCACTTCGAAGCCATATATTGTGAAATAAAGTCAACGTACGGGCATGATGCGTTTTTGATAGAGATAGACGAGCAGACACATCTGATAAAACATTTTCTAAACAGGGAGCATGAGGCAAGTGGCACTACAGGCTACGAAATCTAGTATAGCGCTGGACCACCGCATTATCTCGAGTATCGTTTGCATCGGGTGCAGGGTGCTCGATCTCGGATGTGGCGACGGAGAATTGATGTCGCTTCTTGTCCGGGAGAGGTCTTGCAAGGTGCAGGGCATAGAGATAAGCGAGGAGGCTATCTATAAATGCGTTGAAAAAGGGCTCAATGTATTCCATGGCGATATTGATAAGGGCCTGATAGAGTTCCCCGATAAGTCTTTCGATTACGTGATCTTAAATCAGAGCATGCAGCAGGTGCGTAACGCAGGTTATGTTGTGGATGAAGCTCTTCGTGTCGGCAAGAAGGTAATTATAGGATTTCCAAATTTTGCGCACATACAGGCAAGGTCACGGCTCTTCTTTAAAGGGAGAGTACCCATAACGAAATCTTTGCCCTATAGATGGTATGATACCCCCAACATCCACTTTCTTAGTATAAATGATTTTAAGAACTTTTGCGGAAAGAAGAAGATAAAAGTGATCAATACTTACTTTCTAGGCGCCCGGAGAGTCCTCTGGGTTTGGCCCAACGTGCTTGCCCTTAATGCCATATTTGTGTTGTCGCAATAAGGAAATATCAGCCCGTCTTTGCGAGGTGCCGTAAATTAGTAAGCGCACCGAAGCAATCTCAAACGGGCCTCGGAGAGATTGCTTCGGCACGCTCCGGATAACAAGGTGCCTCGCAAAGACGAATAATTGAACTCAGAATAGTATTGACATATAGAAGACCCTGTGTTTAAATACGAAATCAAGGAGGTGCGTTATCATGTTTAAGAAAGTAAGCGAAGCGAGCATAAGTAGAGCAATTGTAAGGGATTTTTCAAAGTGGTTTGATGATTATATTACCTCAGATGTTATTGTAGTAGGCGGAGGGCCGAGTGGGCTTATTGCTGCCAGGGAGCTTGCAAAGAAGAATCTAAAGACTCTCGTAATCGAGAGCAATAATTATCTCGGTGGAGGTTTCTGGATCGGTGGATATTTAATGAACACCTTAACTTTCAGATCTCCCGCGGAGAGTGTGCTTGATGAACTTGGGATACAGTACGAAGAGGCCGAAGAAGGACTCTTCACAGCGATGGGTCCCAATGCCTGTTCAAAACTCATTTCAGCAGCTTGTGATGCCGGGGTTAAGATACTCAATATGACCAAGTTCGATGACGTAGTATACAGAAATAATAAGGTTGAGGGCGTGGTTGTTAACTGGACGCCCGTATCCGCTCTCCCAAGGCAGATCACCTGTGTGGATCCTATCGCGCTTGAAAGCAAGATCGTTATTGATGCAACAGGCCACGACGCGTGCGTATGCAAGAGCCTTGCGAAGAGGAATATTATTAAGCTAGCGGATTTCGGTCCCATGGATGTTCAGACTTCGGAAGACCTTGTAGTAGAGAAGACAGGCCAGATCCATCCGGGTCTTGTAGTTATGGGCATGGCAGTCTCTACGGCTTATGGTATACCACGTATGGGCCCGACCTTCGGCGGAATGCTACTTTCCGGGAAGAAGGGCGCAAAGGTTGTAAGCGACATACTGTCAAATGGTGGCGCTCAGCCTAAGCCGCATTGTGTTCCCACAAGAGAGACAGCAGCAGTATAAATTAGAAGCAATCCGGACACAGAAGACATTTCAATGCAAGAAGTAGGGGAGGTTTAAACCTCCCCTACTTTGTCCTGCTTTTGCGTTCTTCGCGGCATTTTTGCTGGCCGCAACCGAACAATAATCAAGTCCCGGGCTTGATTAAAGAGGTTTACCTAGAAAGCCCGGGACTTGATTCGGGTAAATGTGTTTGCATTACAGCCCCGGGCTTTTTATCAGCAGAAGCTTATCAAGCTTCTGTTGCTTACACGATAACCTCTGTTATCCAAGCACGGGGCTGGAATGCCTTTAAAAAATTATGAAAAAATATATCTTTACAACATTCCAAACCACACAAGCGGTTATGGAAGCAAAAGACGCGCTGGATGAAGAGCGCGTAAAGTGTGAACTCATTTCAAAACCCGTTGGACTTGGCGCCGGATGCGGTATCGCATTAAAATACGAGAGCTGTGACAGTGGGAAGGTTATGGATTTACTTAAGGAGAAGACAGCTGGCGCTATGAACACTTATCCTTTTCCTTATCCCGAGGGGGAGACCTACGGGAATGTCACAAAGCGCATATATCTGGATCATAACGCTACTACACCCGTGGATCCAAGAGTGCTGGAAGCGATGCTACCGTTCTACAGAGACACATATGGGAATCCATCGAGCATACACTCTTTTGGTCGTGATGCAAAGGTGGCTATGGAAGAAGCCAGGTTGACAGTAGCAAATATTATCGGCGCAACCTCAGGCGAGATAGTATTTACTTCCGGGGGAACGGAATCGAACAATCTGGCTATAAAGGGTGTAGCCAAGGCGCTCCGGGATAAAGGGAAGCATATTATTACCTCTTCGATCGAGCACCACGCGGTATTAAATGTATGCCAGGATCTTGAACGAGAAGGTTTCAGTATAACCTATATACCGGTCGACAGGTTTGGCATGGTGGATCCGGAAGACGTAAAGAAGGCTATACGTAAGGACACGATCTTAATAACTGTGATGCATGCAAACAATGAGGTAGGTACCATCGAGCCTGTATCCGATATAGGCAGGATCGCCAGGGAGCGGATGGTAATATTCCATACAGACGCAGCGCAATCAATAGGCAAGATACAGGTCAATGTGGATAGGATGAATGTAGACCTGCTATCTTTATCGAGCCACAAATTCTATGGACCCAAGGGCGCGGGGGCACTCTATGTACGAAAAGGCGTAAAGATCGCGCCTATTGTCCTGGGGGGTGAACATGAGAGGCGCCTCAGGGCAGGAACGGAGAACGCGCCCGGGATAGTTGGGTTGGGAAAGGCTATAGAGGTGGCTGTTTCGGAAATGAAAGAGACGAGCGAGCTATCCGCCGCTTTGAGAAATAGGCTTGAAGATGGTATAAGGAGAAGCATAAGCAAGGTACAGATAAACGGACATCCTGAAAAAAGGCTTCCGAATACATCGAGCATAAGTTTTGAATCTATAGATAGCGAATCTGCGATCCTTTATCTGGATAGCCAGGGGATCGCTCTTTCCACGGGAAGCGCTTGCAGCTCAGGATCCATCGAACCCTCTCATGTTTTAACGGCCATGGATGTGTCCGGGTCACTGGCTAAAGGGACTTTGAGGTTCTCTCTCGGCAGGGGTAACACCGAAAAAGAGATAGATAAAACTGTTGCCGAGCTTGTAAAGGTCGTTTCGAAGTTGAGGAAACTCTAATGCATTCAAGCCCCGAGCTTAGATAAAAGAGGTTATCGTAAGAAGCCCGGGGCTTGAATGTCGACAAATTTGACAAAATCATGTCCCGGGCTTTCTATCAGCAGAAGCTTATCAAGCTTCTGCTGCTTACAGGACAACCTCTTTAATCAAGCCCGGGACATGATCTGCAATCTAAGCCGGGGCTTGAATACCGGCACATTAATAAACGGAGTAATTAATGACTAAAGCAATAGCATTACTTTCAGGTGGATTGGACAGCATATTGGCTGTGAGATTAATGAGGGAGCAGGGGATAGATGTCGAAGCCCTGAACTTCCTTACCGTATTTTGCAACTGCACCTCCAAAGGGAAGACCTGCCTTGCCAGTAAATCCGCCGCGGATCAGCTCGGGGTAAAACTTAAAGTTTTTGAGATCTCGGAGGAATATCTCGACATAATAAAGAGACCGAAACACGGCTATGGACGTAATATGAATCCGTGCCTGGATTGCAGGATACTCATATTTAAGAAAGCCGGTGAATATATGAAAGAGACAGGGGCATCTTTTATAATAACAGGCGAAGTTCTGGGCGAACGTCCAATGTCTCAAAGAATGGATGCCATGATGCTCATAGAGAAGGAGAGCGGGCTTGACGGCCTTATCTTAAGACCGCTCTCTGCTAAGCTAATGGAGCCGTCCATACCCGAAAAGGAGGGTCTTGTCGATAGAGAGAAGCTCCTTGAAATTAAGGGACGTTCGAGGAAACCACAGATCGCTCTTGCAAAGGAATTCGGTATTAACGATTATCCCTGCCCGGCCGGTGGGTGCCTGTTAACAGATATCGGTTTTGGCAATAGGATGCGGGATCTTCTTTTGCATGAGCCAAATTTCACGCTGAATGATGTGCAATTCTTGAAGACGGGAAGGCATTTCAGGTTGATGCCAAACGCCAAACTTATCGTAGGGCGGGATGAAAAGGAGAACGAGAGGTTGGGGAGTCTATCGAAGAGAGGCGACTTATGCTTCTACCCCGAAGATACTAACGGGCCAACAGGCATAGGTAGGGGCGATTTTGACAAGGACCTGATCCTCAGGGCCGCGGGCATAATAGCCAGGTATAGCGACAAAACAGGCCGTGATCTTCTCAAGATCGGATACAAGAAGAGTGGCGATGAAGAGACATCATACGTGGATGCTGCGCCTATAGAAGATGAACATCTGACAGGACTCAGGCTTTGATACTGCAAATTTGCTTGCCAGACACCTTTTTATATGCTATAAAAATCATGATAGTAAAGCATTTGCTGTAGGGGAGCTAATGAAACAGAAGCACAGGGATCCCGTTTATACAATAGGCATTGCAGCCAAGCTGCTTAAGGTGTGCTCTGCTACGCTCAGGATATGGGAGAAGAAGGGGCTCATCAAGCCGACACGCCTGGGCAAAAACAGATTCTATTCTCAATATGACATTGAGCAGCTGGAATATATAAAGATGCTGCTTCAGGAGAAGAGACTGAATATAGAGGGCGTAAGGGAGATACTCAAAAGCTCCAAAAAATGCTGGAAAATCAAAAAATGCAAAATGGAAGAGAGAAAAGCGTGTCCGGTATATCTTGAGTACGGAAACGCTTGATCTAGACGATTGGAGATAGCATGTGGGAATACACTGATAAGGTAAGAGAGCACTTTAAGGATCCAAAGAATGTCGGAGAGATAAAGGATCCCGATGCTGTCGGTGAAATAGGCAATATAATTTGCGGGGACGCCCTGCGTCTCACCTTGCGGATAGAGAAGAAGACGGAAAAAATTCTGGATGCCAAATTCAAGACATTCGGTTGCGCAAGTGCGATCGCATCATCATCGGCCCTTACAGAGATGATAAAAGGCATGACAATAGAGGAAGCCTCAAAGGTGACAAATGAGGACATAGCAAAATTTCTGGGTGGCCTTCCGGAAGAGAAGATGCATTGCTCGGTTATGGGTATGGAGGCGCTCGAGAAGGCTCTCGAGAATTACAAAGGAGCCCCGCTAACAAAGAAGATGGTAGGCGAAGAGAGAATAATCTGTAAGTGCTTTAGCGTAACGGATAAGAAGATCATCCGGGCGATAAAAGAGAATAACCTAAGGACCCTTGAAGAGGTAACCAATTATACTAAAGCTGGTGGGGGCTGTGGTAAATGCAAACCGGAGATCGAGAAACTGCTTAACGAATTCTGGAAGAAAGAGATCACGAGGGGGACCAAACCGAAGACCCGCCCGACTAAGAAACTTACCAATCTCGAAAGAATATCACTGATCCAGAATACTATCGACAGGGAGATCCGTCCTAGCCTCAAGGCTGACGGGGGAGACATAGAGGTCGTAGATATAGACCGTAAGAAGGTTTATGTGAGGCTTCTGGGAACGTGCCTCGGTTGCCCTTCAACCGACATTACATTAAAGGCATTCGTAGAGTCCAAATTGAAAGAGTTTGTGGAAGAGGATATCGTTGTCGAGGAGGTCAAATGACCAAGGTCATTTACGCTGATAATAACGCTACTTCAAAAGTTGCCCCGGAAGTATTTGAAGCGATGAGACCGTATCTGACCGAAGATTACGGAAATCCATCGAGCATGCATACTTTTGGCGGAAAGATACATAGCGCAATTGAAAAGGCGAGGGCTCGTGTGGCAGACCTACTCGGAGCAAATGACCCGAGTGAGATAATATTTACCAGCTGTGGCACAGAGAGTGACAACGCCGCGATCATAAGTACTCTAAGATCATATCCCGAGAAGAGGCATATTATTACTACAAAGGTGGAGCACCCGGCGGTGCTAAATCTATGTAAATACCTGGAGACGGTAGGGTACCGGGTTACATATCTTGGGGTAGACGGTGAGGGCATGCTGGACCTAAACGAACTTAAGAATGCCATAGATCACGATACTGCCGTTATATCTATAATGTACGCCAATAATGAGACGGGAGCGATATTTCCGGTAGAAGAGATCGCCGAAATTGCCAGAGTAAGAGAGGTCGTATTTCATACGGATGCGGTGCAGGCTCTCGGGAAGATACCGTTTAGATTGACCGAACTGCCGGTAGACCTTTTATCCATATCGGGCCACAAGATACACGCGCCGAAGGGCGTGGGGGCGCTCTATGTGCGCAAGGGTACGAAGTTTACGCCTTTTATCATTGGTGGTCATCAGGAGCATGGCAGAAGAGGCGGTACGGAGAATGTGGCATCCATAGCGGGTTTGGGAGAGGCGTGTGTCCTGGCGAAGAAGGGTATCGAAGAAGAGGATGGCCGGGTCAGTAGAATGCGTGATAAATTAGAGAACTCTATCTTAAAGAACGTGCCAAACACAAGGGTTAACGGAAGCAAGAAGAATAGGCTTCCGAATACAACGAATATAGGATTCGAATATATAGAAGGAGAGGCAATTCTTCTAATGCTCGATGAGAAGGGGATAGCCGCTTCGTCAGGTTCGGCCTGCACATCAGGGTCACTTGCGCCTTCCCATGTGTTAAGAGCGATGGGGATCCCTTTTACATTTATTCAAGGATCTTTGCGCCTTAGTCTGAGCCGTTATAATACGGCCGAGGATATAGATTATATATTAAAAGAACTTCCCGGGATCATAAGCCGCTTAAGAGAGATATCGCCTTACGGGAGTAAATAAAAGTTCGAACGGAGCCAAAAGCGACAGGCGCGTTACCTAAGTAACTGTCTTTTTTTGTTTGCACCTTGACATACCATAGGGGGGTATGGTATACTTCATTTAAGAGGTAAGCATGAAACAGGGTATGGTTCATAAAGATCAGATCATATTTCTAAAACGAATTGAGGGACAAGTGCGGGGCGTCCTGAAGATGATCGAAGAGAGGAGATACTGCGTTGATATCTTAACGCAGCTTCACTCGATCGTTGGAGCGATATTACGGGTAGAGGATAAGGTCATGAGAAAGCATCTTGAAGGCTGCGTTTCCCAATCCCTTAAAAGCAAGTCAGCGCTCGAAAGAAATGCCAAGATCGATGAGGTTATGGGGCTTATAAAAAGATTTAGAAGAGGCATGTAAAATGAGTGTTAAAAAAGCATCAATAGTCGTTTCTCTTCTCTTTATATTACATGCGGCATGCGCATATTCTGAGGAGGGCATGGGTACAAGGCTGGGGTCGCTTATAGATGAAGCTTTGCTTAATAATCCGAAAGTGAAAGCAGAATATGATAAGTATAGCGCTAAGAGGTCAGAAGCAATACAGGTCGGCGCGCTGCCTGACCCGAAACTCAGTTATTCATATTTCGGAGAGAGTGTCGAGACGAGAGTGGGGCCGCAAGAGAACAAGTATGGCGCATCCCAAACCATTCCTTTCCCGGGCAAGCTAATTCTTAAACGGCAGGCCGTTAAGAAGGAAGCGGCTATCCTGAAAGAGCGATATGAGGCGCAGAAGAGGGAACTCGAAAAGAATGTACGTTTCACCTACTATGATATCTTCTGGATGGATAGGGCTATAGATATCACTCAGCAGGAGAAGAGCATTATCGATAATCTCGAAAAGGTGGCAAAGAAAAAATACGAAACTGCAATGTCCCCACAGCAGGATGTTATCAAGGCGCAGGTGGAGATTTCGAAACTTATCGATAAGCTATTTATGCTGAAGGCCCATAGGAAGAGTCTCGAGGCCAAGATGAATAGTCTTCTCTCCAGGCCAAAGGCGACACCGTTTGACAAGGTACAGGAGATAGATATAGAAGAGTTTGATTATTCACTTGCGGATCTGCACAAAATGGCAGGCAGAACCAGGCATGAATTGATCGCCGCGAATCTGGATATAGAGAGGGCAGAATATCAAAGGTCTCTGGCGAACCTCGACTTTCTGCCGGATTTCAGCTTCGGTTTCGATTATATAGATGTAGGAGATGGCAAGACAATGCAAGCTGATGACGGAAAGGACGCGTGGATGACCACATTTACTGTTAGCGTCCCGATCTGGCTAGATAAGCAGGTAGCCGGAGTAGAGGAGAAACAGGCAGTCTTGCGGTCAAGTAAAAGTAATTACGAAGATATTAAGAATACGGTCATCTACGAGGTAGAGGATATCTATTATAAGATAATTGCATATAGGGATATAGTCGGCCTGTATGAGACGGCCCTGGTTCCCCAGACAGAGCAGGCGTTTGAGGCGTCCAGGACAGCGTATGAAGCGGGAAAGGTAGACTTTTTAAATTGGCTTGACGCCGAGAGGGTGCTTTTGCAGACAAAGTTGGCGTATTATAAATCGATAGTTGATTACGAGAAATCGATCGCATATCTTGAGCGCGTTGTCGGTCAGGATCTCTAACTAGATTCTTGGTTTGCGGCTTTCGGTCTAGACAACAGACTGCTGAATCTACATTTTCGTACCTCTGTCATTCCCGCGTAAGCGGGAATCCAGAGTAGGGGGGCTCGTCTGAATCCCCGCTTTCGCGGGGATGACATGTGGGAGAAGCGGGGTGACACGAAAGAATGGAGAAAATGATGAGAAAGAGTATACGTTCTATTATAATAGCTATCCTAGTTATCTTAATCGGCTTTTTTGCCTTCAGACATTTGTTTGGAAATAAGCCAACCGAGAACCGAGAACCGAGAACCGAGAACCGAGTAGAGTATTACACCTGTGGAATGCATCCGAGTGTAAAGATCTCACCGGAGGCTTACGACAAGGGCAGCGTAAATTGCCCGATATGTAATATGAAATTAGTGCCCGTATATTCCGCCGAAGGCGGATCCGCCTATGACGGAAAGGAGGCCAAAACGAACGGGGCATCTAGAGAAAAAAAGATACTCTTTTATCGTAATCCCATGAATCCGAACATTACATCAAAAGAATCGGCCAAGGATGAGATGGGCATGGAGTATATTCCTGTATATGAAGAGGCTGAAGAAGGCGGCGAGTATTATGGATGCGGCATGGAGGGCGAAGAACATCAATTCCTGATGAAAGATGTTGAAGCCATGGACTGCCCTATATGCGGTATGCCCCTTAAGAAATTATCAAAAGAAGAAGCGGACAAATTAAAAGGCGTAGTTAGCAGGGTGAAGTTAGGCGAAAAATTGGCGGCATCAACAGGGGTGAGGACAGGGCTTGTTAGAAAGCTACGATTATATAAAGTAATCCGCACGGTAGGCAGTGTCGCATATGATCCTGAGCTTGCGATTACTCAAGAAGAATTTATATCCAGCCTTCGAGCGTTAGATGAAATGAAGGAAGGCAATATTCCAGAAATCAAGGAAAGAGCTCTTAAGCTTGTAGAATCATCCAAGAGGAAACTGAGGCTTTTAGGTTTAAGCATTGAGCAGATAGAGAAACTGGAGAGCAAAAGAGAGGTACAGACGAACCTAATACTTCCGGAAGAGAAGATGTGGATTTACGGTGACGTATATGAATATGAACTTTCCTGGGTAAAGAAAGATGCGAAGGTAAAAGTTACTACCTCAAGCCTCCCGGGGGAAGAATTTAATGGGATCATTTCATCGTTAAATCCTGTATTAGACCGAAAGACGCGCACAGTACGATTTCGGGCCGAGGTTGACAATCCGGGCTTAAGACTAATACCTGAGATGTATGTCGATGTAGCCATTACGAGCATGTACAAAGGACCGGAAGACGAAGATATGGTCTTAGCTATCCCTAAGGAAGCTATCCTGGATACAGGTGTACGGAGAATTGTGTGGATTGATAAGGGGAATGGAGAATACGAAGGCAGAAGAGTCGAAATAGGTCCAGAGGCTACTTCCTCTATAAGCGGAGAAGAAGCCAAGTTCTACCCTGTGTTAAAAGGTCTAAAAGAGGGCGATCTTGTAGTAACAAAAGCGAACTTTTTGGTAGATTCCCAGAGCCAGCTTACAGGGGCAGCGGCCGTGGCATACGGAGGGGCGATAGGAGTAGACGAGGACAAAGAACCGAAGGGATCGCATTCACATTAATGCGTTGCATTCAAGTCCCGGGCTTGTTTAAAGTGGTTTACCTAGAAAGCCCGGGACTTGAATGTGAGCAAGCTCGGGATTATCGTTAATGTGAGAGGGGACAGTCCCCAGAGAAGGATTCCGGAGGGGGGACAGTCCCTATAGTGTTCGCAAAGACGAGTAAAAGGTAAACATGATCAACAAAATCATCGAAACATGTCTTAAAAATAGATTTCTAGTTATAGCGGTATTTGTTTTTATTGTTGTATGGGGCTTCTCTTCCATGCAAGATATCCCTATTGACGCCATTCCTGATATAGGCGAACTGCAGGTCATAGTTTACGCAGATTGGCCAGGAAGGAGTCCCAGGGACGTGGAAGACCAGGTGATATACCCCTTGACAACAGGACTTATGGGTACTCCGGGTGTAAAAGTGGTGCGCTCTACATCGGCTTTTGGTTTTGGTATAGTTAATATGATCTTCAAAGACGGAACCGACTTCTATTGGGCAAGAACGCGTGTTTTGGAAAGGTTGGATTTCGCCAAAAAAGATGTGCCTAAGGATGTTAGTGTTACTTTAGGCCCCGATGCCACTGCATTAGGGCAGATATTCTGGTATACAGTTGAAGGCGAAGGATATGATCTGGCCCAGCTTCGCTCTATACAGGACTGGTATATACGTTATCAGTTAAATGCCGTAGAAGGAGTTTCGGAAGTAGCCTCCGTGGGCGGATATGTTAAGCAGTATCAAATAGACGTAGATCCGAATAAGCTGCTTGCTTATGATATCAAGATCCATAAAGTTATGAGCGCTGTTCGGAGTTCTAATATCGACGTAGGCGCTAAGGTCTTTGAGGAGGGCGGAGCGGAGTTTATTGTGCGGGGAATAGGGTTTATTAAAAATACGGAAGACATAGAAGACATAGTCATAGGTTCAAAAGAGGGTGTTCCTATTTATATCAAGAATGTAGCGAATGTAATAATAGGCGCGGATTTCAGGAGAGGCGCACTTGATAAAGCGGGAAAAGAGGTTACGGGCGGTGTTATACTTATGCGTTATGGAGAAAACCCTCTTAAGGTAATAGAGCGCATAAAGAATAAAATGGGAGAACTATCAGTTGGATTGCCGAAAGGCGTAAAGATCATACCCTTTTACGATAGGACAGGTCTCATCTTACGGTCCATAGATACGCTAAAAGACGCCCTTATCCAGGAGATAATAATTACCGTACTAGTAATTATCATATTTTTACTCCATTTCTGGGGCAGTGTAGTTATAGCTATAGTTTTACCTATAGGGGTATTGATCTCCTTTATTCTGATGAAGCAGTATGGTATAGACGCGAATATTATGTCTTTAGGAGGTATCGCGATAGCGATAGGTGTTATGGTAGATTCCGGCTGTGTTTTGGTTGAAAATATCTACAGAAGGATTACGACCAGACGACTGGAACTGGGAGTAGAGCGTCTTAAACCCGATGAAAGATTAAATGTATGCATATCAGGAGCACAGGAAGTGGGAAAGCCTGTCTTATTCGCATTGCTTACCACCATTATAGGATTTATGCCTGTTTTTGTCTTAACCGGCCAGGCAGGCAAGCTCTTCAGGCCTCTTGCCTTTACAAAGACATTCGCTATGATGGGGGCCGCTATGATCGCGCTTATGCTCCTTCCGACGCTCTGTTATTATTTTTTAAAAGGCAGGATGCGGCATGTTGACGATAATAAGACAGCCCAATTTCTATATAAAATATATAAACCTGCTATTAATTGGTCGCTAAAGCGCAAAAATATAGTAGTTTTTATTTCTATAGGAATTATAATAGCCGGACTATTCTGCGCCTCTTTAATGAAACAAGAATTTATGCCTCCTCTAAACGAAGGCGATCTTTTATTTATGCCCGTCCTTCTGCCGGGCGCGTCGCTTACTCAGGTAATGGAGGTTATGAAAAAGCAGGATATTACAATTAAAAGTGAGTTTCCTGAGGTCGAATGGGCTGTCGGCAAACTCGGTCGTGCCGAAACATCTACAGATCCCGCCCCTGTAACCATGATTGAGACGATTATTCATCTAAAGGATAAGAAGTTTTGGCGTAAAGGCATGACTAGAGAAAAACTTATTCGCCAGATACAAGAGAAGACCAAGATAGCCGGAGTTAGCCCCATAATGACGCAGCCTATAAGAAACAGGATCGATATGCTGGCTACGGGAATACAGACGCCGGTGGGCATAAAAGTTTTCGGAAAAGATTTAAGTACGATTGTTGAGGTGGCCACAGAGATAGAAAAAATTGTAAGCGGAGTGGAAGGAGCCGTGAGCCCATATGCCGAACGCACGTCTAACAGGCCATACTTTGAGATCGAGATTGACAGAAAACAGGCGGCCAGGTACGGTGTTGAGATAGGTGACATACAGCATATTATTATGACCGCGATAGGAGGTATGAACCTAACCACAACTGTTGAAGGCAGAGAACGCTATCCGGTAAGGGTGAGATACTTAAGAGAATTGCGGGATAGTCCTGAAGCATTAAATAGGATATTTGTTCCCACGCCGCAAGGAGAGCATATTCCGTTAACCCAGGTTGCTCGGCTCAAGAAAGTCCCAGGTCCGGCCGTCATAAACTCCGAAAATACACTTACATACGCAAGGATATTTGTTAACGTTGATCAAGATATTGTTGGATTGATAGATTTTGTTAACAATGCTCAAAATGCGGTAAAAGAGAAGATAGACAGCGGTGAACTAAAACTTCCTCCGGGCTATTTTATCAGTTGGTCGGGACAGTTTGAGAGTGAGATGGAATCGAGAAAGAAGCTAATCCCATCGCTTATAATTGCTTTATTCGTAATCATGATATTGCTTTACGTGGCATTTAAGAACTTTAGTACTCTTCTTATTCTAGCAACCGGCCTTCCCGTAGGACTTATGGGAGGCATAATTCTGCTGTTCTTCCTCAATTTTAAATTTTCCACAGCCGTATGGGTAGGCTTTATCGCTTTGTTCGGCGTAGCCACGGACAACGCAGTAGTATTACTCTCTACGCTAGAAGACCTATTTAAGAAGAAGGTGCCCAAGTCCGTGGAAGATATACGTAAGACAGTTATAGAGGGTGGACTCTTACGAGTAAGACCCGCTATGATGACCACAGTCACGACGATCATAGCGCTTATGCCTGTTATGCTATCGACCGGCACCGGCTCGGAGATCATGAAGCCTATGGCTGCTCCCACGGTAGGCGGCCTAATAACAGCTACGCTGTCTAATCTGATTTTAGTTCCGGTTTTATACTGCTGGATGAAAGAGAGGCAGATAAGAAGCGGGTAATGCCTATGTCAAAAGAGTTATCTCTCATTTTCGCACCCAACTCTGTCATTCCCATGAAAATGGGAATCCAGAGGTGAGTTTTCGAAGAGTTTACCCTGGATCCCCGCTTACGCGAGGATGACATGTGGGAAAATGTGTAAAAAAAAGGAAAAAAGACTTGACATAATGATACTAATGTAGTATCATTAAGGTGGATAAAGGTCCTTCGGCCTTTTGGGCCTAGGGATCTCCCGCCAATACTTACGTGTGGCGGGACCCCGCCATACGATAGTAACGGCGGGGAATTCGACCCTTCAAAGAAGAAGTTCACGGAAGATGGACTTACAAAAATTAGAGATTTTTGTAAGTCCAGGTCTCATTGAAAGGAGGTCAATATGTGGATTAGAACAAAATACATGTTAAGAGCAGTCGCGCATTGCAAAGAAGGCTGCAGTATGAGGTCCCTGGCACGACCTTAAACTGCCAATAGGCTAACGCGAAGGGAGGCTGCTTGGTAATATCTAGCCTCCCTTCGGCATCTTAACCCGCCTACGTCCGCCGCGAAGAGCGGTGAGACTTCGGCGCGGTTTGCGCTTCACTGAAGTAAGAATAAAAATTATACAGGCGTAAGTCAGCGAAGCTTCAATATTGGAGGAGACATGGCTAAACGGAAGATAATAAAGATCGATGCGGATAAGTGTACAGGATGTAGCGAGTGCATACCCAATTGTCCCGAGGGGGCGCTACAGATGATAGACGGTAAAGCATGCCTTGTAAGCGACCTCTTCTGCGACGGCCTGGGTGCATGCATAGGTCATTGTCCGCAAGGGGCCATTACAATCGAACAGAGAGATGCTGAAGCCTATGACGAAAAGAAGGTTATGGAGAATATTATAAAACAGGGTAAGAATGTTATAAAGGCGCATCTGGAGCATCTAAAAGACCACAACCAAATGGAATTCTTGAGTCAAGCCATTGCGGTACTGGATGCCAAGGGGATAGATAACCCACTTAAGGCTAGCATGTGTCATGGGCCGGAAAAGCGTGGACAGTCAGGATGCCCGGGATCCAGGATGATGGACTTTACAAGAGCACAAGAGCACAAGAGCACAAGAGCACACGACACAAAGCCAGAAGATACAAGGACCGGTTCGGGGTCGCAATTAGGGCAATGGCCCATACAGCTTATGCTCGTTCCGCCATTTGCACCCTATCTCGATAATGCCGACCTTCTTATCGCAGCCGATTGTGTTCCATTTGCATATGCAGATTTTCATAGTACCTTACTAAGGGGCAAGGTACTTATAATAGGTTGCCCGAAGCTCGATGATTCGGCGTTCTACAAAGAGAAGATCGCAGAGATCATAAAGAACAATAATATGAAGTCTATTACATGCGCGCATATGGAAGTGCCTTGTTGTTTCGGCCTGGTGAATATTGTCAAATCGGCAATAGCGGATTCAGGAAAGGCTGTACCTTTTGAAGAGGTAACGATAACGGTAAAAGGGGATAAGATCTAATGTCCTTTAAGAAGTGCCCGGGATCTCAAAAATTTAACCAGCCGCAACCGGAGATCATCGCCTGCGAATTTTGCAGGGCGGAGGTGGAGATATGGACGGACGAAGCGAAGGCGACCTGCCCAAAATGCAAAAAGACCATAATACGGGAAGGCGGGGCGAGCTGTCTTGACTGGTGCAAATATGCCAAGGAGTGCGTTGGGGATTCGATTTATTCTAAATATATGAAGAATAAGGTGGCTACGTTAAAGGAGCTCCTTACAAAAGAGATGGAAGCCCATTTCGGAGAGGATGGGAAGAGGATAAATCACGCAAAGTCGGTGCTAAGTTTCGCCGAAGAGTTGCTTACAAAGGAGAAGGCGGACTGGCATATCGTTGTTCCGGCAAGTATTCTGCATGATGTCGGGATAAAAGCGGCTGAAGCCAAGTACAGTTCGGCAGCAGGCCACCATCAGGAGAAGGAAGGACCGGCCATCGCGAAGAAGATCCTTCTTAAGTTCGGATTCAAGAAGGAAGACATAGAAGAGATATGCGATATAATTGCGCGCCACCATACGCCCGGCAAGATAACGAGCATGAACTTTAAGGTTCTATATGATGCAGACTGGCTCGTTAATATAAAAGACGAAGTAGGCATAAAGGATAAGGATAAATCAAGAAGAGCCATAGATGCTGTATTTCTTACCAGGGCCGGGAAAGATATGGCAAAAGATCTTTATTTGTAGTAAGATAAATTGTTCCTAAAAGACATACAACGCACAGGTGGGCAGTAAGTAGCGAGTAGCAAGTAGAGAGTAGAGAGAGACTTTCTTGCTACTTGCTACTCTCTACTCGCTACTTAAAAGATTTGTGCCAAGCTGTTAAAAAAAATAACATAGGAGGGGAGATATGATAAGTAAGAAGATGACCAAGAGCATTAACGACCAAATAAACAAAGAACTCTATTCTGCCTACCTGTATCTGGGAATGGCTACCTTTGCGGCCGGGAAGGGCTTTCCGGGAGCCGCAAACTGGTTCTCCGTTCAGGTGAAGGAAGAGATGACGCATGCAGAGAAGTTCTTCAATTACGTGAACCAGCAGGGTGAGCGTGTCCTGCTCGATGCAATAGAAAAGCCGCCCCAAGACTTTAAGTCGTTACTCAATTGTTTCGAAGAGACGCTAAAACATGAGAAGAAGGTAACAGGCCTCATTAACGACCTTGTAGATATCGCGAAGAAGGAGAAGGACCATGCGACAGAAGCGGCTCTGCAGTGGTTTGTATCAGAACAGGTGGAGGAAGAGTCGAGCGCCCAGGAGATCATTCAAAAATTTAAGCTTATTGGTAACGACGGCAGTGGGCTTCCTACCATAGATAGTCAGCTAGCAACCAGGGTATTTACACCCTCGGTTGCAGGGGCATAGGGAGAGACTTTCGAACCGACGAACTAAAATGGAGGTTAACAATGAAGGAGAGAATAGAAGCTGCTTTAAATAAGGTAAGACCATCACTTCAAGCGGATGGCGGGAATGTAGAGCTTGTAGACGTTACAGCGGACGGGGTTGTTAAAGTTAAACTGACAGGGGCTTGCGGGAGCTGTCCCATGAGTCAGATGACACTTAAGATGGGGATAGAGAAGGCCATTAAGAAAGAGGTTCCGGAGGTTAAAGAGGTTACAGCGGTATAAATATAATAAAAGCAAGGGTGATGAGATTGAAGAAGAAAGAAGGATTCTTAAAGAAACTTTCGCAGGCGATCGACGCGGAGAACACCTCCGCGATCTGTTACTGGCACCTTTCAGCATTGATCAAGAACGGAAAGAGCAAGAGTAAGCTTAAAGCATTCTCCACTACGTCCAAGGAGAACAAGGCATTGTTGCTTGAACGCCTTAAAGGTGAAGGTAAGGGAGATTTTGCCCTGGAGAAGGGATGTGAATTCTGCAAGATGGATCCCCAGGATCTATCCGTCATAGGAAGTGTCAACCTTGGACTCGAAATGACGAAGATCGCGGCAAAACTTTATAAGGATCTCCTGGCTTCAAGCAGGACAGGGGGCGATAGGTCTCTATTTAAAAGAATATTAAATACCAAGACAGATCAAAACAGGTTCCTGAGACGAGAGAAGAGTTTTGCTCCGGAAGCCCAAGAGGCTTAGCTTCTTAAGGGAAAAGAATAGACTTGTACTAAATAAGAGCCCGGAAAGAGAGGCGCTAATAATGTCAGCTATAAGGATATTGCCGGATGTATATTGGGTAGGCGCTGTCGACTGGAACATCAGAAATTTTCACGGACATACATATTCAACCAGGAGAGGCACAACCTATAATGCTTATCTGATTATCGATGAAAAGATAACGCTTGTGGACACTGTACATGCACCTTTCAAGCAGGAACTTATCAACAATATAAAAGATGTGATCGATCCGTCAAAGATCGAACATATTATTGTAAACCACGTAGAGCCGGACCATTCCGGCGCCCTTCCCGATATACTTAAGTACTCTCCGAAAGCCAAAGTTTTCGGCACGTCCAAGTGCAAGGATGGGCTCAAGAAACACTATTATGCTGATTGGGATTTCAACATAGTCAAGACAGGGGACAGGCTTAAGCTGGGCAAGAGGACGTTAAGTTTTATTGAGGCACCCATGCTGCACTGGCCGGACAGCATGTTCAGTTATATTATAGAGGACGCTCTGCTCTTCCCGAATGACGCTTTCGGGCAACATTATGCTACAAGCGAAAAATTCGATGACGAGGTGGATCAGGCAATATTGATGGATGAGGCTGCTAAATATTACGGCAATATTCTATGGCCCTTAAGTTCCCTGGTAGTAAGAAAGATAGTCGAAATACAGAATATGAATATTCCCATAAGGATGATAGCCCCCAGTCACGGGCTTATATGGAGAAGGGATCCAGGGTCGATCATAGGCGCGTATCTCTCCTGGGCGAAGAACGAGACCGCGAAGAAGGTTGTGATAGTATATGAGACGATGTGGAGGTCGACCGAGAAGATGGCCAGGTCGATCGCTGATGGGCTGATCGATTCAGGGATCTCGGTCAAATTATTCGACATAAGCCAATCGGATCGAACTGAGATAATAAGGGAGATGCTTGACAGCAAGGGCTATATAATAGGATCGTCAACCCACGATAACGGCATGCTTTCCAATATTGCGGGTTTCCTGGAGTTTTTTAAGGGGTTGAAACCGAAGAATAGGCTCGCAGGCGCATTCGGTTCTTATGGTTGGGCAGGCGGGGCGGTAAAGTCTATAGAGAAGATATTAGAGGGTTTGGCGCTTGAGATCGCTGTGCCCTCTTTGAGCGTGAGATACGTCCCGGATGAGTCCGAAACAAGGCGCTCTTATGAATACGGAAAAGAGTTTGCGGAGAAGATAAAGTAATGGGTCCGGCTTCGATATTGCACATATATATTTCGATTACCCATCACTTATAAGAGGCGGGTACAATTTCGCCGTTATAAGGGCTTCCCAAAACAGGAGCGCCGCACATACCAAAAGAGTAGATCTTCTTTTGTAAATACTGCTTTACGGACATGGGGCCTTCAGGGCGATTAAACAGGGATCCTGTTCGGGATCTCAACAGGCGCTTTAGGGGGAATGTACAAGGATGTGAGGTAGAGATATGAATATCGCAAGCTTGGCTTTAAAGACTTTAGCTATTAACGCTCTGGCATTCGAAGAATCTACCAAGGCCCCCATTAGGGTCCAAAGACAGCTCCTTCTAGATTATCTTAAGCGTAACGGCAATACAAAATATGGCAAAGAGTGCAATTTTTCCGAGATTAAAACTATAGAAACGTTCCAGAAGAAGGTACCCCTGAGCAACCCGGAAACAGTAGCCCCATACACCGATCGGATGACCAGGGGTGAGGCAAATGTCTTAACTTCCGACAAGCCGATATTTTTCGGGCTAACAAGCGGCACTACCAGTCATCCCAAGTTCATCCCCGTGACGAAATTCTCCCGTTCCAAGAAAGCTGATGTAACCAATTTATGGGCATACTATATCTACAAGGACCATCCCCGCGTTCTGGATGGGAAGATACTGGCCATAGTTAATAGCGAAATAAAGGGATATACCGAGTGCGGGATACCATACGGTGCGGAGACAGGCCACGGCTATAAGAGCATGCCTGATGTAATAAAGCATTTTTATGCCATACCTTACGAGGTATTCGATATCAAAGATTACGACGCCAGATACTATTGTATACTGAGGATCGCGATGGAGCAGGATATCACTACGATAGCGACTCCCAATCCCGGAATAATAGTTCTACTGTGCCAAAAACTTGGGAACTGGCAAGATAGGATAATAGAGGATATCGAAAACGGAACCATCTACCACGGAATGAGTATCGAAGAGGACAAGAGAAAGAGAATAGAAGAGTGCTTGAGGCCAAATTCTGACAGAGCTAACTTCTTGAAAACTATCCTAAAAGAGAAGAAGACGCTTCTGCCTAAATATTGCTGGCCAAACCTCGAGCTTATTGAATGCTGGAAGGGAGGCACTCTTAAGATGCATCTTAAGGAGCTGTCGAGATATTTCGGGGATATTAAAGTGAGAGACTTTGGATACCTGTCAACGGAGGCACGTTGCTCGATACCCATGACGGATGAAGGTGCGGGAGGCGTTCTTGCGATAAATACGAATTTCTATGAATTCATCCCCAGGGAGGATCTGGAGAGAGGGGATAAACGCTTTCTTTTATGCGATCAGTTAAAGGAAGGGATGGAATACTCGCTTGTGCTCACGACCCCGGGTGGGCTCTATAGGTATGATATAGGAGACATTATACGCATAAACGGCTTTTTTAACAAGACGCCTATTGTTGAATTTGTACAGAGAGGCCAAAGCGTAACAAATCTGGCCGGCGAGAAACTTTACGGGTCCCAGGTTAACGAAGCGGTAAACCGGGCTTTGGATAAGCACAAACTATTGATACAGTTCTATTCGGCATCCATACAATGGGGGGATATCCCGAGATACATATTTCTGATAGAGTTTAACAGCAATCCGCCCTCCCATACCAAAGAGTCTCTGTTGGTTTCCATTGAAGAGGAGCTTTGCCAGCAGAACATAATGTATGAGGACAAGAGAAGGGCGTGCCTATTGGCCCCGCCCATTCTTAAGGTCGTAAAGAAAGGCGGTTTCGAGAAGTACCGCGCCAAAAAGGTGAGCGAAGGCGCCAATGACAGTCAGTTCAAGGTTCCGGAACTCATTCCCGACCTTAACTTCCAGAAGAATTTCAATATAAACGAGGAGATATCCCTTCCCGAAGATGATATTGGGATATAAATTCAGGATATGGCCATGTTAAAGAAGATAGATCCGTCCAAGACGAGAGCCTGGAAGAAGCTTAAGGCCCATTATGAGAAGATGAAGAAGGCTGATATGTCAGAAATGTTCAATCAGGATCCAGGTAGATTTAAGAAGTTTTCAATCTCTTTCGAGGCGATCCTTCTCGATTATTCAAAGAACATCATAACGGATGAAACTATGCGGCTTCTTCTGGAGCTTGCCTCTGAGGCAGGGGTTAAGGACGCGATCGAATGTATGTTCAAAGGAGAACCGATAAATGAGACGGAGGATAGGTCTGTTCTCCACGTAGCCCTCCGGAACCGTTCTAATGAGCCGATATATGTAGGCGGTAGAGATGTTATGCCCGAGGTAAATGATGCGTTAAACAAGATGAAAGAATTCTCTCATAAAGTTATTTCGGGAAGTTGGAAGGGATATACAGGGAAGCCTATCGCAGATATCGTAAACATAGGCATCGGCGGTTCGGATCTCGGACCCGTCATGGTGACCGAGGCGCTTAAACCTTACAAGGAGCCCAACATAGATGCCCATTTTATTTCAAATGTAGACGGTACACATGTAGTCGAAACCCTTAAGACTCTGAGTCCGGAAACGACCCTCTTCATGATCGCGTCGAAAACCTTCACCACCGAGGAGACCATGGCCAATGCTCAGACCGCGCGGAAATGGTTTCTTGACTCCGCAAAGAAAGAGAGCCATATCAAGAAACATTTTGTCGCAATATCTACTAACGCATCCAGGGTAAAAGAATTCGGCATAGACCCGGGTAACATGTTTACCTTCTGGGACTGGGTAGGCGGGCGGTTCTCTCTGTGGTCCAGCATAGGGCTCTCTATCGCTACGACCATAGGCTATGAGAACTTTGTGCAGTTGCTTGAAGGCGCACATGCGATGGATAATCACACAAGAAGAGCGTCCCTTCCGGAGAATATGCCTGCGATACTCGCTCTTATCGGCGTCTGGTACAATAACTTCTTTGGCGCCCAGTCCCACGCGGTTCTTCCGTACGATCAGTACATGCATAGATTCCCGGCTTATTTACAGCAAGGCGATATGGAGAGTAACGGTAAATGCGTTGACAGGTCCGGTATCGCAATCACCCACCAGACCGGTCCCATTATTTGGGGAGAACCCGGAACGAACGGCCAGCATGCCTTCTACCAGCTCATGCATCAGGGTACGAAGCTGATACCCTGTGACTTTTTAGCGCCAATTTCAAGTCACAACCCGATCGGCGATCATCACAAGATCCTGCTTTCGAACTTCTTTGCCCAGACAGAGGCCCTGATGAAGGGGAGATCGGAAGCCGATGTGAGAGAGGAACTCAAGGATTCGGGCAAAGGCGCCCCGGAGGTCGAGAGACTTCTTCCGTTTAAGATGTTTAAGGGTAACAAGCCCACAAATTCTATTATATTTGAGAAGCTTACCCCCAGAACCCTCGGCTCTCTCATTGCGCTATATGAGCATAAGATATTCATACAAGGGGTGATCTGGAATATATTCAGTTTCGATCAATGGGGAGTTGAACTGGGGAAAGAGCTTGCCAAAAAGATACTTTTGGAGTTAAATGTTAAAAGATCGGTAGATTCTCACGACTCATCTACAAATGCTTTAATTAATTTCTACATAAAGAAACGGAAATAGACCAAACCTGAAAGGGGGCTCTCTAATGTCGATAGACTTTATCTGTCCCACGTGCAATATGCAGATGGCCAGAGATCTATTTGTAGTTGTGCCGCATACCGAAAAGGACATAGTGGCTGCTATAAAGAAGGAACACCCAAAATGGGCAACTGATGACGGTCTATGCATGAGATGCTACGAATATTATAAGAAAGAGATGAGCCGGGTCTAAAGAAAGATAGAAAATATTTTACTTGATTTAAAGATACTAAAAGAGTATCATTATCACTAAGAGGAGGAGCGCATGAAGAAGACCGCGATCCAGAGGCTAAATATATTCGGTCAGAGTATTTGGCTGGACAACATTAACCGTGCGATGATTGAGTCAGGACAACTTGAAAAGATGATCGGTTTGGGTTTAATGGGCATGACCTCCAACCCTACGATATTCGATAACGCCATAGGCTCCAGCAGCGATTATGATAATGAGATCGCGAAACTGAGTAAGGCCGGGAGATCAGCTTTTGAAATATATGATGATCTGACCGTAAGAGACGTGCAGGACGCAGCAGATCTCTTCTTACCAGTACATAATAAGAGCAAAGGCATGGATGGATACGTGAGCCTGGAGATAAATCCGCTCCTGTCGTACAGGACGGAGGATACGATAAAGGAAGGCAAGAGGCTCCATGAGAAGGTTGATCGCCCGAACGTAATGCTCAAGGTCCCGGCCACTGAGCAAGGATTTGCAGCTGTTGAGAAACTGATAGCATGCGGAATAAACATCAATGTAACGCTTATCTTTTCCGTGGAGCAGTACCTTAACACAGCCGTCGCTTATATAAAGGGACTCGAGAATTTTTTGGAAAGCGGCGGCGACGTAAGCTCAGTGCGGTCCGTAGCAAGCGTTTTTGTAAGCAGGGTAGATAGTGTTTGTGATAAAAGGCTCGAAGAAGTTATTGCCACAGAAGAGAACGAAGATTTCGTAAAGGAATGTGAATTTCTAAAAGGAAGAGCTGCCGTTGCAAATGCCAATCTTATATACAAAGAGTATCAAAACATCATCTCTTCAACAAGGTTCTACAGGCTTCGCCAGAAAGGGGGAAGCATCCAGAGGGTCCTCTGGGGATCAACGAGCACCAAGAACCCCGCGTATAGCGACATCAAGTATGTCGAAGAACTTATAGGCAAAAGCACTGTAAATACGATACCCGATAAGACATTCGAAGCGGTTTTGGATCACGGGAAGGTTAAAGAGGCATTGACCGCCGATGACAGTGAGGCGCAGAAGATAATCGTCGGTCTTAAAAAACACCAGATAGACATAAAAGAGGTATGTCGCGAGCTTCTTGAAGCCGGTGTTTCGTCCTTTGAGTCGTCGTTCGAGTCGCTCTTAAGAACCATTGAGACAAAGAGGGGGCGGCTTTCTTCTGTCCGGCAATTGAAATAGACAGGCGGATCTTTTTCTACGGAAGGCAGGCGATGGAAGATTTGGGTGTTGTAGGCAACAGAAAGAAGATCTACGCATTTGACGGTCCCGAAGATGCCGCCGGCGCCGCTTCAAGAGAATGGAATAGATTGACTCAAAAGGCGATAGAGGCCAGAGGCAGATCCGTTATAGCGGTGTCCGGGGGGAGGTCTCCCGTGGGGTTATTTAAAAAATTGTCTAACTATAAAGAGGGTATGCGCTGGAAGAAGACGCATATCTTCCTGGTAGACGAAAGATTTGCGCCTTTGGACGATAGCGCTAGTAACTATCGCATGATAAAGGAGAATCTCTTAGATATGGTGGATATCCCTAAAACCAATATCCACCCTGTTCAAATCGAAGAGAGTGTAGAGATTTCAGCCAACGCCTACGAGAAGGAGATCGCCAATTTTTTTGATCTAAAAAAAAACGAGATTCCCAGGTTTGATATGATTCTACTCGGGCTGGGGGAAGACGGACACATCGCATCTCTTTTTCCGGGAGATAATGCGGTTAGTGAAAGAAAGAGTCTTGCCATTCCGATCACTCTCGATAGGCTCCAGCACAGCCGTGTGACACTTACATTGCCCGTAATCAATAATGCCAGGAAGATCATATTCTTTATAACGGGAGAGAAGAAAGCTTTTGCGGTAAAGGGGTTGTTGGAAGATGATGGGAAAATGCCCGCTCAATTGGTAAAACCCGTAAATGGGGAGATGCTCTTTTTTCTGGATGCGCTAGCAAGTTCTCTTTTAAGTAAATAGGAAATACATTGAAATACGATTGAGATACATTGAAATGCAATTGACATACGTAGATGAGCGCGGATACACAACTCGTCTTTGCGAGGTGTCGTAAATAGGTTAGCGCACCGAAGCAATTTGCTAAGTCCGTCTTTGCGAAGTGCCGTAATATAACGAGCGCACTGAAGCAATCGCAAACTAGCTCGAATGAGATTGCTTCGGCACGTTCGAATATTCCGGTGCCTCGCAAAGACGAGAGGGAAGATGCTAAGATGGAATATAAAACAGCGCTTGCAAAGGCATGGTTGGAATTGACCAATCTGTCGAAGGATAAGAGATATACCGTTCGGTTTCTAAGCGATAAGTATGATGTTGATCTTGAAAGCGGTCAGATCCTTTCCCTGTCCTGTAATATACCGGTTAAAGAGTATGCCGCTATTCTCATTTTGCACTACTTGATCAAGAAGCTAAAAGGTTTACCATCTTTAAGGGAGGAGTGGGTCTCCTTTAAAGAGTTTGTGGGCGGACAGGGGTATTACCCCGCTTTTAAGAAGAGGGTTATAGGCACCATAAGGAAAAAGTACGGCCAGAAACCCGAAGGGCTCTATGGCCTGGCTGAACGGTTTCGCGCAAAGAAAGCTCAGCTGGCGGACGTTAGCGTTGTCCTTGACACATTTGAAACTATCGTACCTATATTAATAACCTTCTGGCGGAAAGACGAAGAGTTCGGACCTGAGGCCAATGTACTTTTTGATAAGAGTATCACCGATATCTTTTGCACAGAAGATATCGCTGTCTTGTCGGAGATCGTAGCTCATAGCATATAGCGACACAATGGAGCATAGTCTCCTACGCTCATCAAGCGCATAATGCGTGATATTATTATATAGCTCTAGAGAGGTCAAAAGTGAAACTCATTACAAGGGATACCGACTACGCGATACGCGCTCTTTGCTACATGGCAAAAGAGGAAGAGCGCGTTATCTCTGTAAAAGAGTTGGTTAGTACTCTTAGCATCCCGAAACCTTTCCTACGAAAGATACTCCAGACGCTAAATAGCGCAAAGCTTCTTAAGTCGTACAAGGGTAAAGGTGGTGGTTTTAAATTATCGCGTAAACCCAAAAATATATTTGTTATCGATATCATTAAAATATTTCAGGGTCAGGTAAAACTTAGCGAACACATCTTCAAGAAGGGTATCTGTCCGCATTTGAAGACGTGTATTCTGAAGAGAAGATTGGATAGAATAGAAGGGTTGGTGATTGTGGAGCTGAAAAGAATTACAATAGAATCCCTGCTGTCGGATGTGGAGAGAGACCTATGAAGGAGATCGAAACCAGCGTCACCGACATAATCACCAGAACCCCGGATATCAGAAGCATCAGATTCAGCGCAGATAGCGATATGGAATTCGATGCAGGGCAGTTTTTTTTGCTAACGATAAATTCCCGCGGTACGGAAATGTCGAAGTACTTCTCTTTTTCAAATTCGCCTACAGAGAATGGGTATGTGGAATTTACCAAGAGGATGACCGGGAGCGATTTTTCAAAGGCTTTAAAGGAATTGAAGATAGGCGATCCGGCAAAAATAAAAATGCCCCTGGGATCTTTTAAGCTTAAAGAAGAATACAAGAAAGTAGCGTTCATCTCAGGGGGTATCGGCATTACCCCCGTAAGGAGTATCTGTAAGTTTGCCACCGACAAGAAGCTGCCTACAGACATAGTCGTACTTTATGGGAATAAGACAGAGGAGGACATTGTCTTTAGACAGGATTTCGACGATATGAAAAAGAATAATCCTAATCTGCGGGTCGTTTATACGCTTACGCAGGAGAGTATAGACAAGGGGGGATGGGGCGGAAGAAGAGGCTATATAGATAAGGGCTTCATAATAGAAGAGATCCCGGATTATGAAAAAAGGGTGTTCTATATATGCGGTCCGCCTGCGATGGTTGCGCACCTTGTAGCGGTCTTAAAAGATGAACTTCGCGTCGGAGACGAAAAGATAAGACTTGAGAATTTTACGGGTTATTGATTAGAGAGGCCGGACCGGATTACACAATCGATAATATTGAAGAGCTTAAGGAGATCATAGAATAACACGTTCATGATGGGTAAAGATAGATGTTTAACATGCAGTGAATACAGGAATTGCAAAGATTCCGTTGCGTCCTGGATATTCTTTATCGTAGGGCTTATTGCAACGATCGCGCTCCGTGTCGTCACAGTGTTGATACATGTAAACCCAATATACGGGAAGGTTGCCTGGTATGTCGGAGTGACGGGTTTCTTCGCGTTCTTCATCTACAAATACAACATAATACAGAATAGGGCTCGGACTATAAAGGAACATAATCTTCTGAACAGAGTAAATAATAGAGAAGAATTGAAAGAGGAGGATTACAGGTTGATAAGCGCGCTTCTATGCGGTATAAGCTCGAAGAAAGAGAGGATAAACTATATATTCATATTCGGGCTTTCGGCAGTAGCGCTGCTTTTGGCAATATATATGGATTTTCTTAAAAATTGATCAAGAAGGAGGGGGATATGGCAGTGGAAAAAGAAGGGGAGAAGTACAGATGTAATGTTTGCGGAAACGAAGTGAAGGTTACAAAGGTTGGCGGAGGGGAGCTTGTTTGCTGCGGCCAGCCGATGGAGAAAATCGAAGGTTAATAAAATCATGAAAGGGATCAGGGAAACAATGGAAAAATCAATTAAAGGAACGAAAACCGAAAAGAATCTACTTGCGTCATTTGCTGGAGAATCTCAGGCGAGAAATCGCTATACATACTTCGCAAGCGCTGCAAAGAAGGCGGGCTATGAGCAGATAGCAGCGATCTTCCAGGAGACCGCCGACAATGAAAAGGAGCACGCCAAGAGGTTCTTTAAGCTTCTGGGAGGCGGTGAAGCCGAGATAACAGCTTCATATCCAGCGGGCGTAATAGGAGATACCGCCGCAAATCTTGATGGCGCAGCCCGGGGTGAGCATCATGAATGGACAAAGTTATACAAGGAAGCGGAAGACGTTGCAAGAGCTGAGGGTTTTGAAAAAGTCGCGGTTCAATTTAAAGAGATAGCAGAAGTGGAAGAGGAGCACGAGAAGCGGTACAAAAAACTTCTTAAGAACCTGAAAGAGGGTAAGGTATTCAAGCGAGATTCTGTAGTTAAATGGAAATGCCGAAACTGTGGCTATGTGCATGAAGGCAAAGAAGCCCCGGATAAATGCCCTGCATGTACGCACCCCCAGGCTTATTTCGAACTTTTGTGTGAGAATTACTAATAAACACAGATGAACGCAGATGGGTAAGCAACGATGAACGATGGACGATTCGAAAATAGTGGAAATACGATTGAAATGCAATTGAAATACATTGATGAGCGCGGATGCATGCCTCGTCTTTGCGAGGTGCCGTAATACACTAAGCGCACCGAAGCAATCTCAGACTTCTGTCATCCCCGCGCAAGCGGGGATCCAGAGGGAACTCGTCGAGAGTACATCCATGGATTCCCGCTTCCGCGGGAATGACAACTTTAGATTGCCTGCCTGCCAGTATATTTCGGGCAGGCAGGCTTCGGCACGCTCGAATATTCCGGTGCCTCGCAAAGACGAAGGCTAAGATCTGTGCCAATCTGTGCATAGAAAAGGGAGGCAATCATGAAAGGTTATGTCTGCAAAACGTGTGGTTATATTTCGATAAACGGAAGCGCACCCGAGAAGTGTCCGGTATGTCACGCACCAAAGTCTGCTTTTGAAGAGAGAGACGCTATAAAGATACCCCAGGATCCTGGCAATCTGAACGAATTGGAAAAGAAACATGTTCCGGTCATAACGGTTGTAAAGAAATGCGGACTGATCCCGGAAGGATGCCAGGATGTCCATGTAAAGATGGGCCAGATACAGCATCCGATGGTAAAAGAACACTACATAACACATATCGACCTCTATGTCGATAAAGAGCTCATATCTCGGATAATGCTCACTCCCGAGAAACTTAACCCCGCAGCTGCTTTACATCTAAAGGTGGGGAGCGGCAAGCTCATCGCTATCGAGAACTGCAACCAGCATGGAAATTGGATAAGCGAGGTAGATCTTTAAATAGCGGATAGCGTTTAGCGAATAGCGGATAGGTAATTATGCACAAGTACACTAGCTCAATACTTCCCTCGTCTTTGCGAGGTGCCGTAATATACTAAGCGCACCGAAGGTTAAAACATCTTGTCATTCCCGCGCAAGCGGGAATCCAGGCGGAAATGACAAATACATTAGAAAGATACACTTCTGGATCCCCGCTTTCGCGGGGATGACAGAATAACGGAGATTGTGCCACCGCTACTTTCGCATGGTGGGGTCCCGCAATGCATAAGCAACGGCGGGAAAAGCGGGAATCCATGGATGTGCTCTCAATGAGCTCACTCTGGATCCCCGCTTACGCGGGGATGACATGTGGGAAGATAGGGAGGTGACAGAGTACGAAAGGAGTCATATGGCAAATATCTTTTCCGGTAGTGAGATAGTTGAACTCGGAGTCCAGATAGAGATAAACGGCAGGGACTTTTACAGGATCCTTGCGGAGAAATATAGGGATAAAAAGGTAAGGGAGATATTCAAGTTCCTGGAAGATGCCGAAGAGCATCATATTGGCGCGTTCCGGAATATCCTGGAATCCGTAGAGAAATACGAACCTAAGGAGGCGTATCCCGAGGAGTATTTTGCGTACATGAATTCATTAGCCGGTGATCACGTCTTCACGCAGAAGGGGGAAAGGCGAGGAGATCGCAAAAGCCGTAAAGAGCCAGGAGCGCGCCCTGGATATCGGGATAAATTTCGAAAAGGATTCTATTGTATTCTACGAAGGCATGAAGAAGGTCGTTCCGCCGGAAGGCTTGTCCGTAATAGAGAAGCTCATAAAGGAGGAGGAGAAGCATCTAAAACAGCTAAACGATCTAAAAGGGAGGGCTAAATGAGTAAGAAGGTTATGGTGTATAGCACACCGACATGCCCCTATTGCATTAGGGCCAAACAGTTCCTAAAGGATAATAATGTACCGTTCTCCGATATAGATGTTGCGGCCGATCCGGATAAGGGCCAGGAGATGGTAAAGAAGTCCGGACAGATGGGCGTCCCCGTTTTCGATATAGAAGGCGAGATCATAGTGGGGTTCGATAAGGATAAGATTGGTAAAACGTTAGGGATCTAGCGTTCACGCTACGATGGACGACGGACGTAGGACAATGGACGATTCGAAGATAGCGGAAATACGATTGAGATACATCGAAATGCAGTTGAAATGCAATTGAAATACATTGATGAGCGCAGACACACAACTCGTCTTTGCGAGGTGCCGTAAATAGTTGAGCGTACCGAAGCAATCTCTCCGAGCTAGTATGAGATTGCTTCGGCACACTCGAATTTTACGGTGCCTCGCAAAGACTAGGAAAGATGAGATTACTTCGACACGTATTAAAAATGAAGGTGCCTCGCGATGGCGAAGAAGATAAAAATATGTACGATTTAATAATAATTGGAGCAGGGCCTGCGGGTATAACAGCAAGCGTATATGCTGCTCGCAAAAGAATGAATTTTATTGTGATCGCCGAATTTCTCGGAGGGCAGACCGCCCTTAGCGGCGACATAGAAAATTATACGGGTTACCAGTTTATTACAGGGCCTGAACTTGCTCAGAAGTTCGAAGAGCATATAAAGAAGTACGGGATCGGTGTAAGGGAGAATGAGCGGGTTATCGAAGTTACAAAAAGAGGGGATGAGGTAAGCGTTAAGACTGAAAAAGGCGAGTATATTTCCAGGACCGCGATAATCGCTTCCGGAACAAGATGGCGGGAGCTTGGCGTTCCGGGAGAAAAGGAATATAAGAATAGGGGTGTCACATACTGCGTTACATGCGATGGGCCTCTCTTCTCCGGAAAGAACGTCGCTGTTATAGGAGGCGGCAATTCCGGCCTTGAGGCGGCTCTTCAGCTTATAAAGATCGCTAAACACGTGTATCTTATCAATATCGCACCTGACCTTACGGGAGATGCGGTATTGCAGGAGAAGGTAATGGGAAGCGATAAGGCTTCGATCTTAAATTCGACAAGTGTAACCGAAATTACCGGAGATAAGATGGCCGGCGCCATAAAGATAAATAGCCGGGGTAAAGAACGATCCATCCCGGTAGAAGGCATCTTTGTTGAGATAGGGCTCATACCCAATTCCGAATTTGTTAAAGGGATCGAAAAGAACGAGCGTAACGAGATTAAGGTCAATTCGAAGAATGAAACGGATGTGCCGGGGATATTCGCCGCCGGAGACGTGACCGATGCGCCTGAGAAGCAGATCATAGTCGCAGCCGGCGAAGGGTCGAAAGCGGCTCTCAGCGCATTTAGATACCTGGCGCATAGGAGATGACACGCGAATTTAATAGTAAACTTACGATGGATGATGGAAGATGGACGAAGGACGATTCGAAGATAACGGAAATACGATTGAGATACATCGAAATGCAATTGAAATACATGGATGAGCCCATATACACAACTCGTCTTTGCGAGGCACCGAAATATTCGAGCGTGCCGAAGCCTGCCTGCCCGCCCGCCAGAATTTCTTACTGGCAGGCAGGCAATCTCAAGCTAGCCCGGAGAGACGCGTATAATCTTGTGTCTATGTGTCCCGAGAGTACTTGAAGCTATGAAAACGCTAATCTCAAAATATAAAGGCAAGAAAAGTGAGATCAAGAACAGATTGCAGGAGTTCAAGAAAGTAGGAACCGGGTGCGATGAGGACCTCTTCGCGGAACTCTGCTTCTGTCTCTTAACCCCTCAGTCGAAAGCAGTATCCTGCGACAGGGCAATAAAGGATCTGAAGAAGAAGGGTCTCCTGGTTAAAGGCAGCCCGGAAAGAATAGCCAATTGCATAAAGGGCTATGCCCGTTTTCATAACAAGAAGAGCGAATACCTTGTAAATGCCAGGGAGATCTTTACAGCTGATCGTAAGATTAATCTGAAACGCAGGCTGGATGGAAAAGATGCGCTAAAAACGCGCGAATGGTTAATCGAGAATATCAAGGGATTGGGATATAAGGAGGCCAGTCATTTTTTGAGAAATATAGGTTTAGGTCAGGACATGGCCATACTCGATACCCATATACTGAAGAATCTTAAGAGGATGGGCGCGATCGATGAGATACCGCGCTCCATGAGTAAAAAGAACTATGTAGAGCTGGAAGAGAAGATGAGGCAGTTTGCAAGGAAAGTAGGTATCCCGCTCGAAGAACTTGACCTTCTCTTCTGGTCGAACGAGACAGGTTTCGTCTTTAAATGAACCTGTATTTAACATGGTTAGAATAGCCAGATTATCCACCAAGGCCAGCACAGGCTCAAGCGATCCGGGATGCTCAGCATAAAATATTATGCCAAGATTCTCTCCTCTTGCCTCTTTATAAGGTGATCGTCGGTTTTGTAGAAATTTACCGTTTGTTTGTTAAGATAAATTTCTGCAGGGCAAGCGGAAGAATTGTCCCACAGCCAGAAGCATCGTGATTGATGCGAAATCCAGCAGTCTAATTTAATTACACTTTTGTTCTTGACTTACATTGTGAAAAATGGTACAAAGTCTGTGAACACTATTACAAATGCCAAATAAGAAGATATCCGAGGCGACCATCTCACGGCTGTTTATGTTATTGCGGGAGATCACGAAACTCGTAAACATGAATATCAGAACGATATCATCGTCGGAACTTGGCGATAGGTTAAATTTAAGCGATGCTCAAGTTCGCAAAGATCTCGGATATTTCGGGCAGTTCGGTATTAGCGGATCCGGCTACGATACCTGGGAGCTCAAATCGGCTTTAGAGAAGATACTTGGCAAGGATAAGAACTGGAACGTAGTGGTTGTCGGAGCGGGTGACCTTGGATCAGCACTTTTAGCATATCCGGGATTTAAAAAGCATGGTTTGGAGATAGTCGCGGCGTTTGATATCGATGTTCGCAAAATCGGTAAACGCATAAAAGATGTGATTGTACAATCCGTGAATGATATGCCGAAGGTGATCAAGGATACGAAGGCGTCAATCGGTATCGTAACCGTTCCCGCGAAGAACGCGCAGGAAGTGGCGGATATGCTGATAAAGTCAAAGATCGAATGCATTCTTAATTTTGCACCGGTGTCGCTAGCGGTACCCGAAGATACGAAGGTAAAGGACGTAGATCTTTCAAGAGAGCTGGAGACGCTCTCTTATTTTTTGGCCAACAAGAAGTAATATGCAATTCATCTCCCAAGACAAGTTCTTCGAACTCTTGACCGCCTTGAAGAGTGACTATGAAGTTTACTTACCTGTGAAGAAGGGTGAGCAGCGCTTCTTCGTCAAATATGAGGCCCCGGCCGATGATATATTGTTTGGAGAAGTAAGGGCATTCGAGCCGCTTAAAGCATTCTTTACGAAATCCAGAGAGATCGTAGCGGAGGACTTCAAAGATAATATACCCGGGGAAAGTAGTAAGCCATTTGCTATAGTGGGAGTGAAGGCATGCGATTTAAAGGGATTCAAAATCCAGGACCACGTCTTTAGGGACGGTGATCTTAAGGATCCTTTCTATATAAAGAACCGTGAAGAGAACCTGATAATAAGCGCGGATTGTACATGCGCAATCGATACCTGTTTCTGCATGGCCCTTGGAATCAAACCTCACCCTACCGCCAACTTCGATATAAATATTTCCGAGGCCGAAAACGGTTTTGTCGTGGAGACCGGTTCAGAGAAAGGCAAAACCCTTGTCAGCAAATACGCATCCTTCTTTCAGGATGCTGACGGAAGCAGCATTACAAATAGAGATAAGGCCAGGTCCGAGGTCATAAAAGCGGTCGAGAAGAATATCGAAGAGCACAATATACCCTGTGAAGAGAAGTTTGTTGGTATTATAGAGAGGAATTACGAGTCGGGCATCTGGGAGGACGAAGCTAAGGCATGCGTAGAATGCGGAGCCTGCACAACAATCTGTCCGACGTGCCACTGTTTCTTCTTATACGATCAAAAGAACGAAGAGAAGATGGCGCGTCTTCGTATCTGGGATTCGTGCATGCTGAAGAGCTATGCGAGGGTTGCCGGAGGCGCTAACCCCAGACCGCAACTAGCTATGAGATTAAGGAATAGGTTTGAGAAGAAGTTCGATTTCTTCCCTAAAGTAGCAACGGTATATGCCTGCACAGGATGCGGCCGTTGCGTATCCGCATGTCCGGCAAAGATAGATATAAGAAAGGTTCTTGGAAAGCTTACGAAGAATGCATAATTCAAATCCATACAGGCCAATAAGGGCAGAGGTGCTCGACATCATAACGGAGACGCCTACCATCAAAACGATAAAGTTTAAGCCTGATGAGGTAATAACATTTAGAACGGGACAGTTCGTTGAGATTACCATACCCGGCGTCGGCGAGGCGCCTTTTACGCCCTCCTCAAAGCCGTCGGTCAAAGAGACGCTGGAAGTGAGCGTCATGAGGGTTGGCAAAGTGACCGAGAAGGTGCATGAATTAAAGAAGGGCGACGTTATAGGTGTACGCGGTCCTTTCGGAAATGGTTATCCGATGGATGAATTTAAGGGAAAAGAGGTTCTGGTTGTTGGAGGCGGGTGTGGCTTCGCGCCACTCAGGAGCCTGATGTATTCTTTCTTCGATTTGACCGGCCAGTTTAAGAAGCTATACTTCAGAGGCGGTTGTAAGAACCCAAATGAATTTCTATACAGAAAAGAGATTGAAGAATGGGGCAAGAGGAGTGACCTCAATTTAGAGCTTACGGTCGACAAGGGCGATCAAGGATGGAAAGGTAAAGTGGGTGTTGTACCCACGATCCTGGATGATGTAGAGATGGATTATAAGACCGGCATAGCGATTGTTTGCGGCCCTCCTATAATGATGAAATTTACGACACAGAAATTGCTGGATATGGGCTTTGGAGAGGATAATCTGTACCTTTCGATGGAGAAGAATATGTCTTGCGGTATAGGTAAATGCGGCCATTGCAGAATAGGTACATATTACGCATGCAAAGATGGCCCGGTCTTTCCGTTCAGTAAGATAAAGGGATTCACCGAGATATGGGCTTAACGATGACCTAAAAAGGGCATACATGATTACGCGGATTTTGTGAACTATTTAGCGTTTTGATTACACGGATTATAGAAAGAGATTACACGGATGAGCACGAGTGCAGAACAGATACATCACGGAGAGATCAATACCAAGCCTGGCAAAGGCAAGGATAAGAGGCTGTTTATAGATCTCGATATTTGCGCTACCGGGAAATGCGAGAAGTGCGACATAGAATGCAGCTACTTCTATCATCCCGACAACATGGGCATTATTTCGGTTGCGGAACTAGCTACATATGCGCTCGTCTGTCGTAGGTGTGAATCACCGCATTGTGTACTTTCTTGTCCGGTAGATGCTCTCGAGCAACAGAAAGATAAAGATAAGCTCTTAATGCGTCATAATATGCGGTGTGTAAGTTGCAAAACATGTTCACATGCCTGTCCATACGGTACGATCTATCCGGAGCTGGTACCTCTTTTAATTCACAACTGTGATTTCTGTTTGGATAGGCGAAATCGGAAGAGTGAACCACTCTGCATAAAGACCTGTTCCCACGGGGCGCTTAGCTTGAGAGATGATAGTGAGAAACTCGGCGAGAAGATGTTCCGCGTTGGAGATAATATTGTAGTACATTCAACACATTGGCAGCAGGAGAAGGCGTGATTTACATATTCTACTTTATATTCTTCGGGTTCATATTAACGGCTTTCATGGGGCTTCTGGCCAGTTGGATAGACAGGAAGGTTACGGCGCGCGTTCAATACCGCGTAGGACCTCCGATTTTGCAGCCGCTTATCGATATCATAAAGCTTCTGGGGAAAGAGACACTGATCCCGGTAGGGGCTTCGAAGATTATGTTCTTAAGTATACCTTTAATAGGCATGGCGAGCGTCATGCTGGTATCCACCATATTGTGGCTTAGCAATATAAATCAGGGCAATACCTTTGTAGGGGACCTTATTGTCGTGATATATCTTTTGACAATTCCGGCAATAAGTATTATCATGGGCGGGTTCGTATCCGGGAATCCATACGCCAGTTTGGGCGCATCCCGCGAGATGAAGCTTATCTTAGGTTATGAATTGCCATTTGTACTTGCGATATTCGTACCTATAATAAAGTCCGGATTTACAATCAAGCTTGGTGAGATCCTGGCGTTTCAGGCAGAAAACGGCGTTATCATAGGAAGCTGGTCAGGAATCCTCGCGGTACTCGTCTCTATAATGTGTATGCAGGCAAAGCTCGGACTCGTTCCCTTTGACATAGCTGAAGCCGAAACCGAGATTACAAGCGGCCCGTTGATAGAATACTCCGGCGCCGGCCTTGCAGCCTATAAACTTATGAAGAACATGCTGCTCTTCGTGCTACCGTTCTTTTTGATGATCCTCTTTATGGGAGGCTTGCGGCTTGACGGTATACACCTTGTGTATGGTTTATTGAAATATGTCGGATTAGTTGCTATTGTAACGGTTATAAGGAACACGAATCCGCGCGTAAGGATCGATCAGGCGGTCAGATTCTTCTGGGGTCCGATGACTATTATTGCAATAATAGCGGTTGTATTAGCTTTTAGAGGCTTGTAAATGGGTATTAAATTAAACGCGTTATTAAAGTCACCCTGGGTTTTTCATCTATCCACGGGAAGCTGCAATAATTGCGACATAGAGATATTGGACTGTCTTACCCCAAGGTTTGATATTGAGCGGTTCGGAATGCTCTTAGTCGGCAGCATTAAGCACGCGGACGTGCTGCTTGTGACCGGATCCGCTAACAGGCAATCGATGGAGAGGGTTAAACGGGTTTACGAACAGATGCCGAAGCCCTGCCTTGTGGTTGCAATAGGCGAGTGCTGCATGTCGAGAGGAATGTTTATTCATAGTTATAATTGTCCGGTACCTTTCGATAAGGTAATACCGGTAGATGTTTATATACCCGGATGTCCGCCAAAACCGGAAGCTATAATTGCAGGGGTAGTCAAGCTTATAGAGAAGGTAAAAGGCAAGAAATAGGTTGCTGATGAAAAGAGAAGAGATCCTGAAAGACTTAAAAGAGAGATTCAAAGGCGATATAATAGATGTCTTTGACAAGACTATAAAGAGGGTATATATCGAAATCTACCCGAAATCCATAAGAAGGGTTGCCACCTATGTCTTTAAGGATCTTGGCGCCAGATTCAATATTGCCTCAGGCGTAGATGTACGCGACCATATGGAGATTCTCTATCATTTTACAATCGAAGAGATAAATCTCCTGATATCCTTGAGGGTGAAGCTCGATAAGTCAAAGCTGGAGATAGACTCTATTGCTCCTATTTTTGAAGGAGCCAATTGGATAGAGAGGGAGATTCACGAAATGTTCGGAATAGACTTTAAGGGGCACCCGGATATGAGGAGACTCCTCCTACCCGACGGGTGGCCGGAAGGCGTATATCCTTTGCGGCGAGATTACAAGGAATGGGATAAGGGCGCGATAAGGGATAGAGGGGTATAATAAAATGTTTCTTAAGGTTACTTGAGGTTTCTTGAGGTTGCACTTCGTTTGCAAAATCCCGAAACTTTAAGAAACATTCCGAAACCTGAAGAAGCCTCAAGTAACGTTAAGCAACCTAAGGAAAGAAACATATAAATAATATGGCGAAGACAATAGTTCCCATAGGTCCGTATCACCCGCTTCAGGAAGAACCGGAATTCTTTACGCTTACTGTTGAGGGTGAGAGGGTAGTAGATATAGATGTAAAGGTCGGATATAACCACAGAGGCATAGAGAAGCTGTCCGAGATGAAGACATTTGATCAGTCCACCTTTGTTATCGAGAGGATCTGCGGCATATGCTCTACGAGCCATCCCTTTGCCTATACAAGGGCGGTAGAGGACATTATTTCCGTTGAAGTACCGGAGAGAGCAAAGTTTATAAGGACTATCATCGCAGAAGGCGAAAGAATACATTCGCATCTTTTATGGGTCGGCCTTGCCGGCCATTTTCTGGGATACAACACCGTCTACATGTGGGCATGGAAGCTCCGGGAAGAGATACTGGACGTAATGGAGATACTATCCGGTAACCGCAATAATTATGCTATGTTTAAACCCGGTGGCGTTAGAAGAGATATAAAGTCCGGGGATATACCGGGTGTCATAAAGAAGATAGATTCTATTATTCCGACATGCGTTATGCTTAAGAAGGCCGTTATAGACGACCCTGTATTACACGCCCGGACCAAAGGTATAGGCATTCTAACCAAAGAGGAAGCTATAGATTATTGCGCCCTCGGTCCGACATCAAGGGCCTCCGGGGTAGAAAGGGATTTAAGGAAGGACTGTCCTTACGGAGCCTATGATAGAATGGAGTGGAATATGATCGTGACACAGAACGGCGATGTATTCGATAAGGCGGTTGTGAGGATCCTGGAGACTTTTGAGTCTATCAAGATCATCAAGTATTGCCTCTTGAATCTGCCGGGTGGTGAAATCGATCTGAATATAAAGAGCATTCCTCCCGGAGAAGGCATAGGCCACATAGAGGCGCCGAGGGGCGAGACGTTCCATTATGTAAGAAGTGACGGGACAAACAGACCCGCGCGTCATAAGGTAAGGGCCCCGACATTTATGAATCTCCCGACATACAAAGCGACCGTTATAGGTGAGACAATATCGGACGCTACGATAATTCTGGCCGCCATAGATCCCTGCTATTGTTGCACAGAGAGAATAGCCGTGCGCAATACCGAGGGGAACAAGATATATAGCGGTGAGGAACTGGTGCGTCTTTCCCAAAAGAAGACCGAGGACTTGAGAAGGAAGAAGGTTTTTTAGATTTATGAATATAAGCGCGCAACTTTTCAGATTTGATAACCTGTCAATCTTTGTAGGTATATTCATTGCCTTCTTCTCCGCGCTTACTATATTCTATTCTTTCGGATTCATGCGTAAGAGGGGCGGTCAGATCGGTTATTACCTATGTATAATTCTTACTCTGGCAACATCGCTTGGGGCGGTCTTCTCTAACAATCTTATACTTTTTGTTGTCTTCTGGGGTTTTTTGGGATTTCTTTTATATCTTTTAATCGGGTACGGCCAAAAAGAGAGAACGTCATATACTGCCAAGAAGGCGTTTATAATAATTGGCGGGACGGATGCTTTCATGTTGCTGGGTTTAGCATTTGTCTGGCATATTGCAGGATCATTCGATATGGACAAGCTGAGCATTGCTCTGGATAGCCGCCTTGCTACTTCGGCATATCTCTGCCTCGCTGTTGGCGCATTTGCCAAGGCGGGGGCAATGCCATTCCATACCTGGGTTCCGGATATGGCGGAAGACGCACCTACATCGGTTACAGCTTTCTTGCCGGCATCTTTGGACAAACTCCTAGGCATATATCTGCTTGTAAGAATTTCATTAGATATATTCGTGATGAATCAGACAATGAATACGTTTCTGCTTGCCATAGGCAGTATAACAATAGTCGCGGCTGTCATGATGGCCCTTGTGCAACATGATCTAAAGAGGCTCTTGGGGTATCATGCGGTAAGCCAGGTAGGGTACATGGTTCTTGGAATAGGCACCGGAAACCCGATAGGTATCGCAGGGGGGCTCTTCCACATGTTGAACAACGCGGTTTATAAGTCGTGCTTATTCATGTCAGGTGGGGCGATTGAAAAGAAGGCCGAGACGACCGATCTCGGAAAGCTGGGTGGATTTGCCAGAATTATGCCCATCACCTTCGTAACCTTCTTAATTGCGTCGCTGGCGATATCAGGGGTACCGCCATTTAACGGTTTTACCTCTAAATGGATGATTTATCAGGGCATAATAGAGACAGCCAAAGGCGGAGGCCGACTCTGGGTTATATGGCTTATCGCGGCGATGTTCGGCAGCGCTCTAACGCTGGCCAGTTTTATGAAATTGATTCATACTATTTTTTTGGGACAACCGTCGAAAGAACAGAAGAGCAAAATAGAAAAAGGGGGGCGTCAGGAGACCGGGCCGACAATGTGGATACCACCCGTTATATTGGCCGCTCTGTGCGTCCTTTTTGGTGTATTTGCATTCAGAATACCGCTTAAGTTATTTATATTACCCAGTCTGAGCATGAAGGTTCTTTTTACGGGGGTATGGAGCGCGCCGCTTGCGACAATTCTGATATTTATAGGAATAGGAGTCGGTTTTGTGGTCTACCTTTTTGGTACGGTCATTAAGACAAGATCGACCGAGCCATTTATTGGCGGCGAAATCTTGGGAGCGCATTCATCCATCCGGGTTTCCGGAACGGAATTCTATACTTCAATACAGGATATAGGTATTTTAAGATTTATATACAATCTTGCGCAGAAGAAAGTATTTGACTTATATGAGGTTGGAACCAAGATCACATTTGCCTTTAACAAACTTTTACGTTATCTTCATAATGGCGTGCTTTCAACGTACCTGGCATGGTGTCTTCTCGGAATGCTGATACTGTTCATTACGTTGCTTAAATAAGATGGTTGAACTATACATATTATTAATTCTGATGATCATGGGCGCGATAATCGCCGTTGAGGTTAAGGACATGCTCTCTTCGGTTGTAGCGGTAGGAGCGGTGGGCCTCATTCTCTCAATAGCCTTTTTGATACTAAAAGCACCCGATGTTGCTATTACCCAGCTCGTTGTTGAGATATTGGCCCTCATTATCTTAATCAGGGCAACACTTAAGAAGGATCTGCCTTTTTCAACATCCGGAAGATGGGTACTAAATACCGTAATTACTTTTGCGTTCATAGGCGTGCTGCTACTTGTCGCGCGCAAATGTTTCGCTGACTTGCCGGAATTTGGCTATCCTATAATGAGAGTGGCGGATACCTATATAAAGGACGGGCTCTTGAAGACAGGCGCAACCAACGTTGTGTCATCCGTTATACTGGATTTCAGGGCTTTCGATACACTTGGTGAGGCGACGGTCCTGTTTACAGCAGTTATAGGTGTATTGGCTATTGTCAGGCGTACCGGAAGAAAGACGGAAGGTCAGAAGATAGAGGAAGAGGAAGAATAATGAGCCCCGTTAGACCTCTATATTTTACATATGTTTTAGAAAGTGAGAAGACAGGTGAATTCTATACTGGTGCTACATCCGATTTAAAGAAAAGAATAGTGAAACATAATAAAGGTTTGGTTGCTTCTACAAAATGTAGAGTTCCATTATATTTAGTATATTTTGAAGCATGCTTTAACAAAGAAGATGCTTTTCGCAGAGAAAAATATCTGAAATCTGGAATGGGTAAACGATATATCAAAAATCGATTAAGAGGAGATCTAACGGGGTGAGCAGAGAACACGAAAAGGGAATGTCTCTTATCGTTAAGACCGTTACGAGGCTTACAGTGGGTCTCATTATATTGTATGGTGTATACATTGTTCTTCACGGCCACGTTTCACCGGGTGGGGGTTTTGCAGGCGGCGTCATAATAGCCCTCTCCATTGTTCATCTTATGCTTGCTTATGGCAAAGACGTTGCTCTGGCGAAGCTTTCACGGGGCGCTGCACACTTCTTTGAGAGCACAGGTGCGCTCCTTTTCCTGGTTATAGCGATACTCGGATTCACCGGCGGGTACTTCTTTCTCAATTTTATATCTAAGGGAGAGCCCTTCCACCTCTTTAGCGCCGGCATAATTCCTCTTTGCAATATAGCCATAAGCATGAAGGTTGGAGCCGGGCTCTTTGCGATCTTCATTGCGCTCGTTCTCTTAGATCTGGAATCCGGGAGAAAGTCATGACTTTATATTTACTCTGTTTAACGCTCTTCTCGATAGGCATATATTGCGTATTAAGAAAACGAAACATTATAAAAATAATTGTAGGGATCATCATATCCGAGTATGCGGTCAATCTTTTCTTTATTTTAGTGGCATATCGCATAAATGGGCGGGCGCCGATATTATCCCCAGATGTAAATATAACGAACATGGTCGATCCCTTGCCACAGGCTCTGGTTTTAACCTCCATCGTCATAGGGCTTGCGACGACAGCATTACTTATAGCAATTGCAATGCGAATTTATGAGAAATACGGTACTTTCGATATAACAAAGATAAAGGAGCTGAGAGGTTAATGCAGGGCGCGAATATTTTACCACTCTTCATAATAATACCGCTTGCCGGCGCATTTCTTAACTCACTTATCGGGAAGAGAATAAAGTGGGTGCCGGACCTTTTGGGTAACGTAGCAACACTGGGCCTCTTCATTGTTTCGCTTCTGGCCGTTTGCCTGGTTAATGCGCAGGGCGTGTTGTCATATAGCGTCGGGGCATGGAAGATGCCGCTCGGTATAGCGATGGTCCTGGACGGTTTCACCGTATTCATGCTGGTTACGGTCAATCTCGTAGCATTTGCCATCTCGGTCTATTCGATAAATTACATGGAGAAGTATACCTCTAAATGGAAATTCTACACACTATTTTTATTGATGCTCGCGGGCATGAATGGAGTCGTTATAACGGGCGATATGTTCAATCTGTTTGTGTTCCTGGAGATAGCATCCGTTGCCAGTTACGCCCTGGTTGCTTTCGGAACGGAGCGCCACGAATTGGAAGCCGCGTTCAAGTATGCAGTAATGAGCAGCATAGGGTCGCTCTTTGTTCTTCTGGGAATCGTCTTCTTATACAGCCTTACATCGACACTTAATATGGCGGACATGTCAAACGTCCTGGCCCAAAAGGGAGCAAACAATATTACACTTATGGTCAGCGTTCTGTTCATAATGGGATTCGGTCTGAAAGCGGCTTTAGTTCCTTTTCACGCATGGCTTCCGGACGCCCACCCGTCGGCACCCGCTCCGATATCCGCGATGTTGTCCGGAGTCCTCATTAAATCACTTGGTATCTACGCACTATGCAGAATATTCTATAATGTTATAGGGATAACCCCGGCCATATCATCGGTACTGATGTTCTTAGGTACGCTCTCTATGGTCGTGGGGGTGTTCCTGGCTATAGGGCAATGGGATCTGAAGCGGCTTTTGGCCTATCATTCGATAAGTCAGATAGGCTACGTTATTCTTGGTGTGGGGCTTGGGACACCGCTGGGCATACTTGGAGGACTCTTCCATCTATTCAATCATTCCGTCTTCAAATCACTCTTATTTTTGAATTCCGGAGCCATCGATTACGCAACGGGCAACCGTGACTTACAGAAGATGGGTGGCTTGATGGGAAAGATGCCGGTTACAGGCTGTACAGGCTTAATAGCGTCTATGTCGATAGCCGGTGTGCCGCCCTTCAACGGCTTTTGGAGCAAGCTTATAATCATTTTAGCAGCTGTCCAGGCGGGCCGATTCGGGTATGCATTCTGGGCGGTACTCGCAAGCTTGCTTACCCTTGCATCGTTTACCAAGGTCATGAAGTACGCATTTTTCGGGAACCTCAAATCCAGGTGGACGAAGGTCAAAGAGGTGCCAATCGCAATGAAGTTATCGATGGTGTCACTGGCAATAATCTGCGTTTTAGGAGGAGTTCTTATTATCTCCTCTGTGAGTGACGTCTTCTTAAAGAGCGCAAGCGATGTGATTTCGTCCGGAACCGACTATGCGCGTTTAGTCTTTAAAAGTATACGGTAATATGAAGAAGAGAATAGTTCTATTCATAACGGCTTTTATTGTATGGTGCCTATTGAATTGGGTGCCTGACATGCAACACATCTTAGTTGGTATCTTCGTATCTCTTTTTGTTGCGTATATGACAGGCGACCTCTTTGTGCAGAGACCCCATATCCTGACGCACCCCATGAGGTACCTCTATTTTATCTTCCAATATTTACCGGTATTTCTATGGGAGATCATAAAGGCGAATATAGATGTCGCATATCGGGTTGTGCATCCCGGATTACCTATAAATCCGGGGATCGTAAAGGTAAAGACGACCCTTAAATCTGATATTGCGCTGACATTTTTGTCTAACTCAATTACGCTTACTCCGGGAACGCTGACCGTAGACATCGATAAGGATAACGCTGTTCTCTATGTACACTGGATCGATGTCAAGGCCAAAGATGTCAATACCGCGACTAAGATAATAGTAGAACGGTTTGAAAGGATCTTGAGAAAGATTTTTGATTAGAAAAATAGGTGAGATGAACCCCGTTAGAACTCTATCGGGGTGAAGAAAGTTGCGAAGATGAATAATTCTAATGGGCTTGGCAAAACCGACGGGGTGAAGGTTGTTAAGTGGCTGGTAGGGGCGGTCGTTTTAACGGGCATAGCAACTCTCATCGTATTGCGTCCCTTCCCATGCCTTATCTGTCCCGGTTTTGCGTATTCGGGATTCTTCAGCCGCGCACTCTATATAGTCATCTTAGCATCTGCGCTATGTCTCTACCGCGTGTGGAAAGGACCGACCGGAGCCGACAGGATAGTGGCTGTAGACATACTTGGAATCATGATAATAGGATTGTGCGCGGTACTTACGGTTTGTACGGGCAGGTCCTGGTATATCGATATCGGAATTGCGTGGGCCCTGCAAAGCTTTATAAGCACGTTAGCGCTTTCCAAATATCTAGAAGGCAGAGGATTTGATGAATGATATTATTGGGTTGGTATTTATTGGCATTGGGCTGGCATTCGATGTTTTCGGGTGTCTGGGTCTTGTAAGGCTTCCAGATGTGTATAATCGTCTGCAAGCTGCGACAAAGTGCGTGACACTCGGCACCTGCAGCATTCTATTCGGAACGTTTCTCATAGTTGGACTTACGGCTGCAGGAGTAAAATCGCTACTTTGCATAGTGTTTCTCATATTGACCTCTCCTGTTGCGGCACATGCGATAGCCAGGGGCGCCCACAGGGCGGGTGTCAAGCTCTGTGACGAAAGCGTGATAGATAAATATAAAGAAGATAAAGAAGGGGAAGCATAAGAGGTTTCTTAAGGTTTCGGAATGTTACTTAAGGTTTCTTGAGGTTGCAACAACTTAAATGCAACATAAAGAAACTTCCCGGAACCTAAAGAAACATTAAGAAACATAAAATATATATGAGATTACCAAAGATAAGGGAAGTTATCGAGGCGGTAAAAGCGCTTATCAAGGGCCCATATACATCGAAGTTCCCTGCGGAACCTCACGTTCCACATCCCAATTTCAGGGGTCAACCCAAGTTTAACGATAAGAGGTGTGTAGGGTGCCTGGCGTGCGAAGAGGTTTGCCCGGTAAACGCCATAGATCATAAGGACCGGATGGATGATAAGCCGGACGCGAAGCGTATCATGATCCATTACACCGATACGTGCATTTTCTGCGGTCAATGTGAGGCCGCATGTATAGCCGATCATGAGGGCATCAAGCTTTCGAACGACTGGGAGCTCTCATTCTTCGACAGAAAAGAGGCCCAGGAGTCTATCGAAAAGAAGCTGGAGCTTTGTGAAATTTGCGGCTCGGTAATTGCCTGCAAAGACCATTTAAAGTGGATCTCTCTTAAATTGGGCGAACTTACATATTCAAGTCCTACCTTGTACCTCTCCCGCCTTAAGAGCCTCGGAATTATAGATAATAACATCATATCCGCATTGAAAGATAACGGTCGCTCTGACAGGGTGAAGATCTTGTGTGCCCGTTGCAGAAGAGAGACTACTCTTACCACGAAATAGCCTTAAGCTTTAAGCCATAAGCCTTAAATGTATCTTCTCTAACGAGCGCAGATGATGAGACTTACGGCTTATAGCTTATAGCTTACAGCTATATGAAGAAAGAATTAAAAGATATACTAAAAGGCAAGGTCGTTATCGTTGGCATCGGGAATGTTTTAAAAGGTGATGATGGATTCGGCCCTGCGCTTATAGAGAGATTGAATACTACGGGTGTTGACGCGACCTGTATAGATGCCGGAACATCCCTGGAGAATTATTTTGGCAAGATCGCGAAAGAGGATCCCGATGTTATCTTAATAGTTGATGCGGCTCATTTAGAGCTTAACCCGGGAGAGTGTGCCATCCTGGAATCGGAAGATATTCTGAGGAGCGGTCTCACCACGCATGATATATCGCCTAAGATGTTTATAGATTATTTGAAGGATCATACAAGAGCATCCGTATATATGCTGGGTGTTCAACCGGAGAGTATTTCACTGGGTGATGAGATGTCCGCAACCCTTGGTAGAAGTCTAGGTAATATCGCGAAAGATATGGAGGAGATACTGAATGCACGAGACACATCTGATAGAACCCATAATTAAAGGAATTTCCGAACACGCGAGGAAAGAGGGCGCCAAGAGCGTATCCAGGGTGAGGCTTAAGATAGGGGAATTTACGGGTATCAAAGAAGAGTCATTCCGGGAGACTTTTAGAGTATTGGCTAAAGGTACAGTATTGGAAGGAACTAAACTCGAACTTTCGTATTTTTTAGCTTCACGGATCGAGGTAGTGTCTTTCGATATAGAGTGATTACACAGATTAGGGAGTGATTACACAGATGAGCAAGGGTTCGAACATACTGGCTCTCGGGGCCGATATGAAGAGCAGGTATCTGGTCGCAAGCGGCAGCAAGCTCGAGTTCGGTCCGGAGATAGGGGATCTCGGCGAGGCCAGGAACTTCGCATTCTTCAAGAGGAAAGTACAACAGGTCGTCAAAAGGACAAAGCCGGCTATTATAACGCATGACCTGCATCCCGGTTATTTTTCCACCCGATTGGCCAGGAGAATAGGCGCCGAACATCCTGCTGCCAGTCTACTGCCGGTCCAACACCACTATGCTCACATAGCAAGCGTGATGGCCGAATTTGGATTAAAAGGACCCGCTATAGGGGTTGCGCTTGACGGAACAGGTTTGGGTACTGACGGAAATATATGGGGTGGCGAATTTATTGTGGTGAGAAACCGGAACTTCAACCGTGTGGGGCATTTCAAATATATCAGGATGCCGGGCGGGGAGAAGGTTATAAGCGAGATCTGGAGAATGGTTATTAGCATACTGGGCAGAGTCGGGTGTCCGTTCCTAAAAGATGTTGAGGAGATAGCGAAAGAGATGCTCATATCCATGATGGAGAAGGGTATCAATTCGCCGTTAACCTCAAGTGTCGGCAGGATCTTCGACGCTGCCGCGTCGCTTACAGGCGTCTGTCGGGAAGCCGCATATGAAGCGGAAGGACCGATAAAGCTCGAGAAACTATGTGATTACAAGATCAAGGAAAGTTATAATTTCACGATATCAAAAAATAAGGGCACATTTACAATCGATGTAAGGCCAATTTTTTTTGAATTGATTAAAGATCTCAAGAAAAGAACGAAGAGATCGGTTATTGCTACGAAATTCCACAATTCAATGGTTATGGCGGTCTTTAAAATGGTAAAGAAGATAACGGAAGAAACCGGGATAAAGGATGTTCTGCTCTCGGGAGGGGTGTTCCAGAACAGTTTTTTGAGAAGGAGGCTCATGGAGAAGTTGTCCAAAGCCGGGTTCAAGGTTTTTATAAATGAAAAGACGCCGGTAAATGACCATAATATAGCACTTGGGCAGTATTATATCGCGAAGAATTATCCACAAACGAACAGTAAGTAGCGAGTAGCAAGTAGAGAGTAGAGAGAGCTTCTCGCTACTTGCTACTCTCTACTCGCCACTTAAAAAAATTTGTGTCTAATAGAACTAGGTAAAGTATGTGTTTAGCCACACCCGCGAAGATAAAGAAAATAGAGGAGACCGTCGATAGCGGGAAGACCGCCATTGTTGATTTCGGTGGCGTTCAAAGAAGGATCTCTCTTGGTATCCTGAATAATGCTAAAATAGGCGACTACGTTCTTGTGCACGCCGGTTTTGCGATAGGCAAGGTTAGTAAGCTTGAAGCAGAGAATACAAAAAGGGCGTTAGAGGAGCTGCGGAGAACATACGAAGGGGCGCAAATGTATGTTGAAGATATAGATATCCATAAGCTATAAGCCGTAAGCTATAAGCTTAGACCGTTTTGAGCTTATAGCTTAAAACTTAAGGCTTAAAGCTTTGGTCAATTTAAGGAAATTGTTGTGAAGCAGATTAAGCTCATGGAAGTATGCGGAACGCATACAATGGCGATTGCGAGAGCAGGAATAAAGAAGGTCTTACCCAAAGGCATTAAGCTTGTATCGGGCCCGGGATGCCCTGTGTGCGTAACGGACCAGACGAATATCGATTATGCTATAGAGGTATCGCGTATTAAGGACGTTATCATGGCTACGTTCGGCGATATGTTGCGTGTTCCCGGTTCTCAAGGTAGCCTGGATGATATAAGAAGAGAGGGTTACGACGTTCGAGTAGTGTATTCCTGTATCGATGCCCTTAAGATCGCGAAGGTTAACCCGGGCCATAGAGTTGTATTTATGGGCGTTGGTTTTGAAACTACCGCTCCTACAGTAGCAGCCAGCGTTTTGGAGGCGGAGCGAAAGGGGATAAGCAACTTTTTTGTCTTATCGAATTTTAAACTTGTATTCCCGGCGCTCGAGATTATCTCAAGCTCGAAGAGAGTCCAGATCGACGGTTTTATATGCCCGGGGCATGTTAGCGTTATTACTGGCAGCAAACCTTACGAAAAGATCGCAAATAAATATAAGAGACCGTGTGTCATTATGGGTTTTGAACCCTCAGAGATATTGAGTGGCATAAGCAGACTGGTCAAGCAGGTCAGGAACGGGGAGCATAAGGTCGAGATCGATTATAAGAGAGCCGTAAAAAGGTCCGGCAATGTTACTGCGCGAAATGTCCTCAATTCAGTTTTTGAAGCGGATGACGCAGAATGGAGAGGTATAGGCCAGATCAAGAAGAGTGGTTTAAGTATAAGAAGAGAATACAAGAAGTTCGACGGAAAGAGAGAATTTAATCTCATCGTCCCCCGGGCGCCGAAACCCCGTGGGTGCATATGTGGCGACGTATTACAAGGTATATATTCACCCCAGGACTGCAAATTATTTAAGAGGTTTTGTACGCCCCAGCGGCCGGTTGGGCCTTGCATGGTCTCTTCCGAGGGGACATGCGCGGCATACTTTAAGTACGGGGGGTAACACGGAACGCATGACACGTGAATTTAATAGTAAACTTACGATGGACGAAAGACGATGGACGGCTTTTGACTCGTCTTTGCGAGGTGCCGCAATAGACTGAGCGCACCGAAGCAATCTCGCTAAGTCTGTCTTTGCGAAGTGCCTTAATATACTAAGCGCACTGAAGCAATCAAACTAGCTCGATGAGATTGCTTCGGCACGCTCGAATATTCCGGTGCCTCGCAAAGACGAGGAAAGCTTGAGATTGCTTCGGCACGCTCGAATATTCCGGTGCCTCGCAAAGACGAGAAAAGATGAGATTGATTTGGCACAAGAAAGTGAAGGGAATGGTGAAGAGCGAAATAGTAACACTGGCGCACGGCAATGGCGGCAGGTTAATGCATGAACTTATTGAGAGGCTGCGCCGCATGTTTTCCAATAAGATCCTGGACGAGATGGCGGATGCCGCGCGAATTCATGTGAATAGAAAGGATATAGCATTCAGTACGGACTCCTATGTTGTCAAGCCCCTATTCTTCCCGGGAGGGGATATAGGGAAGCTCGCGGTCTGCGGAACAGTTAATGATATATCAATGAAGGGCGCAAGACCGCTCTTTATATCGCTCGCCTTAATTATCGAGGAAGGATTCGAAATGCATACCCTCGACAGGATCGCGCAATCTATAAAGGTTGCCTCAAGAAAGGCCGGAGTCAGAATTGTAACAGGCGACATAAAGGTTGTTGAAAATGGATCGGCCGACGGACTTTTTATAAACACATCAGGGATAGGTGTGCTGATAGATCCCGATAGACATATAGGCGCAAAGGCAAGAGTGGATGATGTTATAATCATAAATGGCGGCATAGCGGAACATGGCATGGCCATTCTGAATGCAAGGGAGAGACTTGGATTTGTTGCCGGCATTAAGAGTGACTGTAAAAATCTTAATGCAGATATTGCAAAAATTATTAAGACCTCAAAGAATGTCAGTGTTTTGCGCGATCCTACAAGGGGTGGGCTTGCTACAGCATTGAACGAGATAGCTTCTGCATCTAATCTGGGAATAGAGATCGATGAAGGGAGCGTACCGGTAAGAAAGAATGTAAGAAAGATGTGTGACATATTGGGGTTCGATCCGATGTATATTGCCAATGAAGGCAAATTCTTATGTTTCGTAAACCGCTCGGATGCTTCGAAAGTCCGACGGGTTATGGGCAAGGATGCCTCTATAATCGGAGAGGTCGTGTCACGTCACAAAAGTGAGGTCCATTTGAGGATAGGGATCGGTTCAAGTCGCATTCTACCTATGCTTGAAAGCGATCAGCTCCCGCGCATCTGCTAAGAGAGGGAATGCTAGTAAAATACATGAAAGAGAGTCTGCAAGTTTTATATATTACGGCAGCATCGCTTGGATTTGTCCATACAGTCTTTGGACCGGACCACTACCTACCTTTTATCGTAATGGGCCGGGCCAGAGAATGGTCACTCGCGAAGACATTGTGGATAACATTTCTCTGCGGCATCGGACATATATTAGGCTCTGTTCTTCTTGGCATGATGGGTATAGCCTTTGGCATAGGGGTAATGCGGCTAGAAGCTCTGGAGGAGATTCGGGGAAATCTTGCAGCGTGGGTCTTGATTGGATTTGGGCTCGCCTATTTTGTGTGGGGGCTTCGAAGGGCAATAAGATATAGATCGCATCGTCACAAACATCTTCATCCGCCTCCGCAGGAAACCCCAGCTTTGGCCGGGGAAGAATGTGGCAGTTCTGCTTCCGCCTTCGCTGAATGGCATTCGCGTTCAGCTTCGGCGGACAAGTCGGCGAGATGTCGCCTCGAAGATGGCGGGCGGATGCCGCGCCGAAGCTCGAAGAGCGAAGGCGGGCTCCACAGTGGTGATGACCGCCATGCCCACGGCCATGTACATACAGGTGGGCACTCACACGTCCACGACAAGAATGGAAAAAACATAACCCCGTGGATACTTTTTACAATCTTCGTCCTTGGGCCGTGCGAACCGCTCATACCGCTTCTTATGTACCCGGCATCGAAAAGCAGCATGACGGGACTCGTCTGGGTAACGGCCATATTCGGTGTAGTGACGGTCCTGACAATGATTTCGATCGTGCTTTTAATGTCTTTAGGGGTTAACCTCATTCCGCTCGGAAAACTGGAACGCTATACCCACGCTCTAGCCGGTGCCACGATACTCCTTTCCGGCCTCGCTATACAATTCCTTGGTTTATAATAACTTCTATTGACAGAGATTACACAGATTAAGGAGGATTACACAGATGGTTGCCTCGTATCTGTGTAATCAAAACGTTGCATACTTCACAGAATCAAGTTTTATCAATCTGAATAAAAAATCTGTGTAATCATTGAGAAAATATGTTATTTAGTATATAATCAGAACCTATAAGGAAGGGGAGAAGATGATGGATCTCAGCGCAAAGATAGCAGATTGGATTAAGAAGCAGGTCCGTGATGCCGGGAAAAAAGGAATCATTGTGGGACTCAGCGGCGGCATAGATTCAAGTGTTGTGGCAGCGCTTTCGAAGCGCGCCGTGGGGGATAATGTGCGTGGTCTTATACTTCCCTGCAAGAGTAATTCGGAAGATGTTGAGTTAGCTTATAAGGTATCGAAGAGATTTAACATTAAAACGGAAGAGGTTGTGCTGGATAAGCTATTCGACCAGATGGTTAACGTATATCCGGCAGCAAGGGATCTGGCGAAATCGAACCTGAAACCTCGCCTACGCATGACAACCCTCTATTACTTCGCGAATGCACTCGATTATCTTGTGGCCGGAACCGGTAACAGGACCGAGCTGGTTATCGGTTACTTTACGAAATACGGGGATGGGGGTGTAGATATTCTACCTATAGGAGGACTGCTTAAATCGGGAGTAAGGAAATTGGCCAAAAAACTCGATGTGCCAGGAGAGATCATCGCAAGGCCGCCTTCTGCGGGTCTCTGGCACGGTCAGACCGATGAAGGCGAGATAGGTATAACCTATGATGAGCTTGACAGGACGATCAATGCCATAAATAATGGTAAGACCAGCGATATAGACAAGGAGATCTTGGCAAAGGTCAACGGCATGATTAAGAATTCAGAACACAAGAGATGCGCCGTACCAATATTCGAAGAATGACTACACGGATTGGGGAATGATTACACAGATGAAAAGAGATTCGAGTAGATGTATCCGCGATATCGAGGAGATGTTCGAGCTCTCTCCAGGCGAAATTCGGCGGATAGTAAAGGATTTCCATTCGGAGATGCGAAGAGGTCTTTCGGGACGGGGAAGCTCGCTCAAGATGATACCCTCTTACGCCGGAAGACCAAGCGGTACCGAGAAGGGCAGGTTTCTTGCTCTTGATCTCGGTGGAACGAATTTCAGGCTTCAGTTGATAAGGTTGGAAGGTAATAGACGGATACGGTCTTGCATGTCAGAGAGTTATGTTTTGAAGAAGAGACTTTTGAGAGGCACAGGCAAGAAGTTTTTCGATTTCATAGCCGGCCGCGTAGAAAAATTCATTGATAAAAATGGAAAGGCCGGAGATGAAGACTGTAAAATAGGATTTACCTTCTCATTCCCTGTTAAGCAGACCAGGGTAGACAACGGTATCCTGATCAGGTGGACAAAAGGGTTCCAGATAAGTGGTGTAGAGGGTAAGGACGTGGTCAAATTGCTTAATGAATCTCTGAAAGGTAGAGGATTGGGATATGTAAGTGTCGTCGCTCTTGCAAATGATACGGTAAGTACGGTCGCTGCTAAAAGCTATGAAGATAAGAACTGCGACATCGGCGTAATCTTGGGGACCGGTACGAACGCCTGTTATTGCGAAAAGCGCTCCAATGTATTAAAGGTAAGAAAAGAGGCGATCTTGCCCAGAGGCGTCTTTATAAATATGGAGTGGGGCAACTTTAGTAAAATAAGATCTACGGCATATGACAGGGAGTTGGACGCATCATCGGTCAATCCCGGAGAACAGTTACTCGAAAAGATGGTGTCAGGCAGATATCTTGGAGAGATCGCAAGATTAGTTTTAAGAGATTTAAAAAGAAGGAGAGCGATTTTCATAAATAGACCCATCTCCATATTGGACATGCCGTATCGATTCAAATCAGAATATATGTCGATGGCCGAGAGCGATAATTCTAAAATGATGACGCGAACAGATAGATTGCTAAAGAAGCTGGGCATAAATAAATCATCTGCTGCCGACAGGAGGCTTCTCAAGAGAGTGTGCATGGCGATCTCTAAGAGAGCTGCATGTATCAGCGCAGCGGCCATATTTTCGGTGGTTACCAAAATAGATAGCCGCGTGTCCAGGCGACATACGATAGCTGTAGATGGTTCTGTTTATGAAAAGTATTGCGGATTCCCGAAGAAGATGAGAGATGCGCTTAAAGAGAATTTCAGACTGATAGATCAAAACAGAGGCGTTTCCAGAGTAAGGCTGAGCCTCACTAAGAATGCGTCCGGCAAGGGCGCCGCTGTTATAGCGGCGATGAGTAGAGCTTTAGCTTCCTAGCTTATTAGCTTCTTAGGAGATGTGAGAACTTGTTCGTACCTAAAAAGCTAGAAAGCTAATAAGCTAGAAAGCTAGAATAAGGAGTTACGACAATGACTTTATTGTATATCCTGGCGAGCGTCATCATAACAAGCGCGATTTCACTCATTGGAGTACTGACAATCGGGGTGAAGAACAACCTTTTTGAGAGGTTTTTGGTTCTGATCGTTGGATTTGCCGCAGGTGGAATGATCGGGGGCGCTTTTTTGCATCTTTTGCCGGAAGCTTTGGAACTGGGTGGAGGCGATAGGGTATTCCTCTATGCGCTTGTCGGCTTTACCGTCTTTTTCATAATGGAGAGATATTTTCACTGGAGACACTGTCATGACGACAATTGTGAAGTGCACCCTTTTACCTATCTGAATTTGGCGGGTGACGGTCTGCACAACTTTACCGACGGCATAATCATAGCTGCCAGCTTTGTTACGGATGTGAGGTTGGGAGTCGTTACAACCCTTGCGGTTATATTTCACGAGATTCCGCAGGAGATAGGTGATTTCGGAATTCTGGTATACGGTGGATTCAGTAAGAGAAAGGCTCTTCTTTTAAACTTCTTATGCGCGCTTTTCAGTGTTATAGGCGCGATTTTGGGATACGCGCTCTCCACTATGATGGAGAATACCGCATTCTTCTTCATCTCGTTTACCGCGGGTGGATTTATATACATAGCCGCATGCGATCTTATACCTGAACTTCACAGGCAGAAGAATGCAAAGAGATCGAACGCGGCGCTTGCAGCTTTTATCGCAGGTCTTGTATTTATGGCGTTGGCCAAGACTCTTTTATAGAGTATTTTTTTGTCTCTTTTTGCTTGATTGATAGTCTCTCGCGTAGTATTATACTAACATATTATTATTGTCAAAGGCTTTGCGTATATCAGCGCGTAACAAAAGTACGAAAACCATAAGGTATGCAAGCTAAAAAACCCTTTTTTCTAGCAGTACTTGTATTCATAAGCATCTTCTTCGCATTTCTCACCTTTTCAATGTATCGCCACTTAAAGACGTCCGAGGCCGAATTCAACTTCAAGGAAGCCACCCTTACGAAGGAGAATCTGGGCTTGAGAGACGAAGCAAAGTCCATGCTGGAGGAGTTCGAGAAGAACATTGAAAAGCTTACTCTGTTTGAAGAAGAGAAGAGGTCGCTAAACCTGCAGCACTCCGAAGAGATCAAGGTACTGACAGAAGATAAAGCAAACCTCGAGAAGAAGATAAGAGAGTTGCAGAATAGATCTTTTATCCAGAACCTCAGGGATGCAATGCATAAAGAAGAGAACGAAAATGCAAAGAAATTCTTCGAAAGAATACTTTACGACATAGTTACTTTACGAAGCGTTAAAAATATTGAGCTTGAACCCATAATCGTGACCGAGAAGAAGAGCTCTTCCTTTGGCGGAAAGTCCGGGGATAAGCCGAATAGGAAAGGCGCGCAGGTTTCCAAAGAACCACTGCCAAAATCTACGGTCAACGTTTTTTCCGGCAAGAGAGGCAAGATAGTCTCGATCGATGATGCATACAACCTTGTGATCATAGATCTGGGTCGCAAAGATGGTATAAACGGAGGCGAAGAGATCGCGATACTTAAAGGAGGAGAGGAGATAGCCCGCGCCCAAATAATAAACGTGCGCTACAAAATATCGGCAGCGTTTATAAATAATATTGGGCAGAAATATAGTGTTCGTAGTATCACAAAGGGCTATGATGTTCTGATATCTGAGTAACAGTATGGAGGTCTCTTATAATTTGCAGGGCAATGTTTAGGGAGGTGAGCGCCCGATGATTTCGATAATAATGCACAAGATGAACCGTTCAGCCGTTAAAAAGATGATAGTTTGTATGGCAATTATGCTAATTTGCGTTCCGCGTATATTGGATGCACAGAATATGGGGGGGAAAGAGGGGAGTGTCCTATATGTGAGCGATGCAGGGGATTTTGTTTTTATCGATTTAAGCCAGATCGATGTCAAGCAAGGTGATTTTGTGGAAATTTACAGGGGTTCGAAACAGATCGCTTCCGGATCAATTAAGGCGCCGATGGAAAAGATGTCCGAAGCCACCGTTTTAGAGAAGAATACAGAGGTAATTATTGGCGATCGAATAGTAATAACAGCATCCCCGAAAAGGCTACCCCCTGCTACTGAAAAGATCGTAATTGAAGAAGATGAACAAGATCTGGTCGAGGTTGAAGAAGAGATAGGACGCTTACCTGCGTCGGGGGAAGTAATCAGGGAAGATCCGGAGTACGGAGAACTAAATAGAAGATTTGTTTTACTCCAGGATGAAAAAGCGAAGGTATTCGCTGAATTAAACAGGGAGATAGCATCGCTTAAGAGCAGCAAGAGAAGTCTTGAACAACAGCTCGAGTCCGCAGAGAGGACCGAAGGTTCAGAGGAAAAGGATCTTCTGGTCAAGATAGAGGACTTAGAGCAATCGAAAAAAGATATAATGGCGCTCTTAAATAAGAAGATAGTTTCGATACAAGAGGAGAGCGCAAAAACAGAATCCATGTTACGATCGGAGATAGTCGCCCTTAAAAGGGAGAAGAAGGTCTCAGAAGATGACTTTGGGATCAAAAGCAAATCTTCAAAAAGCGCAATTGTAAAATCTCTTGAAAAAGAACTGAGAGAGCTTAAGGAGTCTAAGAGAGATGAGATAGCAAAACTGGAAAAGAAGATTGCGCAATTGGAAATGTCAAATAAAGAGAGTGAAGTTAAACTAAACAATCTTCTAGATGAAAAGAACGTTTCAACAGAAGGAGCAGAAGTTTCTAAACTCCAGAAAGAGCTCCGGGAGCTGAAAAGTGAGAAGAGCCAGACCGAATCGAAGCTAAAGAACGAAATAGAGTCACTTAAAGATGCCAAAGGTACTTTAAAGAATGAAACGGCGGAGCTTGAAAAGAGGTTGCTGGATTCAGAGAGGTCAAGGGAAGAGGCCATAACAGGATTGCAGAAATCTCTGGATAGCAGCAATGCTTCAAAAGATAGTGAAGTTGCGAAGCTGCATAAAGAGCTCCAGGCTCTGAAAAGTGAGAAGAGCCAGACCGAATCGAAGCTGAATAACGAAATACAGTCTCTCAAAAATGCCGGAGAGAGCCTGAGGGTAACAATAGCTAATATGGAGAAGTCCGCAGCAGAGAATGCGGCAAAATTAGAAAATGAGCACCGCACTTTCAAAAAATACTCAGAATATGAAATAGTAAACCTCAAAGATGAATCGAAGAATCTGTCAAGAGAGAAAGAGAACATGGAATCTCTGCTGAAGGCCAATGACCAGGCGCATAAGAATCAATTAAAGGAGCTGGAAGAGGCCAGAAGAGAGGCCATTGCAGACCTGGAAAATAAGATGCTGGATCTGAAGAGCTCGAAAGACGAGGCCATAGCAGGATTGCAGAAATCCCTGGATAGCAGCAATGCTTCAAAAGATAGTGAAGTTGCGAAGCTGCATAAAGAGCTCCAGACTCTGATAGGCGAGAGGAGCCAGACCGAATCGAAGCTGAATAACGAAATACAGTCACTTAAAGATGCCAAAGTTAGTTTAAAGAATGAAACGGCGGAGCGCGAAAAGAGGTTGCTGGATTCAGAGAGGTCAAGGGAAGAGGCCATAGCAGAATTGCAGAAATCCCTGAATAGTAGCAATGCTTCAAAAGATAGTGAAGTTGCGAAGCTGCATAAAGAGCTCCAGACGCTGGTAGCGGAGAAGAGGGAGACCGAATCGAAGCTGAATAATGAAATACAGTCTCTCAAAAATGCCGGAGAGAGCCTGAGGGTAACAATAGCTAATATGGAGAAGTCCGCAGCAGAGAATATTGCAAAGACAAAAGGCGAACACCAGACTTTTAGGAAATACTCAGAATACGAAATAGCAAATCTTAAGAATGACCTGGAAAATCTGTCAAGCGAGAAAGAGAATACGGAAGCTATGCTGAAGGCCAATGCCGAGACTCTTAAAAATCAACTAAACGCGCTGGAAGAGGCCAGAAGAGAGGCCATTGCGGATCTGGAAAATAAGACGCTGGATCTGAAGAGCTCGAAAGACGAGGCCATAGCGAGTCTTCAAAAAGCCCTTGATAGCAGCAATGCTTCAAAACAACTTGAGACGGCTAAGTTGCAGGATGAGCTCCAGGTCTTGAGGGCAGAGAAGAACGAGAGCGAATCTAAGCTGAATAGCAAGATACAGGTTCTTGTCAACATCGAAAGCAACCTGAAGGCCAGGATCGCCGATATGGAAAGATCCGAAGTCGAGAAGATAGAAGAATTAAGAAAGGAATATGGCACTTTTAAGAAGATCGCGGAAGATGGGGTATCAAAGCTTAAAGGTAGTATTGAGGATCTGTCCAGGGATAAGATGAGCATGGAATCTACATTGAGGGGGGAAATTGAAGCTCTTAATAAACAACTGGACGAGCTGGAAGAGGCCAAAAGAGAGGCGATAGCGGATCTGGGAGAGAAGATGCTGGATCTAAAAAAATCGAATGAATATACAACGGCCAGATTACAGGATGTCGTAGATAACAGAGATGTTAAAATAGAGGCAGAGGTTTCGAAAGTAGAGGATAAGTTCCAGGCTTTAAGGATGGAGAAGAGAGAGAGTGAGTCTAAGCTAAAGAACGAGATACAGGCCCTTGCCAATATCGAAAGCAATCTTAAGGACAAAATAGCTGATATGGAGAGATCCAACGAGGAGATTATAGCGAAATTTAAAAGTGAACGATTCGCTTTAGAAAAGACCGCGGAGAGCAAGATAGCAATGCTTGAAGCTGAATTACAGGCTCTATCCATAGAGAAGGAGAATGCGGGATCAACATTGAATGCCCAGCTCGAGTCAATACAGACGGCCCACAGGGCATTGCAGGCGTCCAAGGTATCTCTCGATAACGAAATGAAGGCTTTAAAAGAGTCCCATGCTAACACCGTATCCTATTTGGAGGATAGGCTAAAGGCTCTTAACGAGTCTAAAGACGAAAAGATAGTGAAGTTAGAAGCCAAGTTGGTAGAGGCCGAAGAAGATAAGATGGCTGCTATCACAAAACAAAAGAATGAATTTATCGCTCTTGACAAATTTAAAGATGAGGCGCGCATAAAACTTGATAACGAATTCCAGGAGTTGCGCGATCAAAAGAAGAATTCAGAGTTCAAATTAAACGCCGAAATAATTGCATTGAGAGAGACCGAGCAGGCATTGCGCACTGAGCTGGCAAATATTAACGAATCCAGTGAAGAGACCATTTCAAAATTGAAGGATGAACTTGGGAAGGTAAACAATGAGTACGCCAAGACCGAATCGGCGCTGGGGGATAGGGTTAAGGCCCTGGAAGAGGAGAATGATGGGCTGAAAGCCGAGTCTGCTTCGCTTAAGAAATCTAAAGAGGAGACTGTATCGATGCTTGAGGGCGAATTGCTTTCAAGGGACAAGGTCATAAATGTACTAAAGGGCGGCCTGGCTTCCCTGGAGAGCAGGCATGCCAAGAAAGAGTCGGTTCTACTTAGAGAAGTCGAATCGCTTAAAGCAAGACAGAAGGTTACGGAGGCGAAGAGCGCTACTTTTGAGGAGGCGGCAAATAACGCTCAAGAGACTCTTCATACTCAGCTTGTCATACTTTCCGAAGGAAGAGAAGATGAATCTATCGAACAGCTTAAGACCGACCTTAAGTACCTGGGTGTTGGCAAGAAGGAGATAGAAGCGAAGATGAGCGTTGAAATCGCCGCCCTGAGAAAGGCGGAGGTTGTTCTCAGCAACAGACTCGCTGAACTGGAGAAGTCTAAGGCCGAGGAAGTAATGCTATTGCAAAACAAGCTTTATGAGCTTGAAAAGTCCAAAGAGGAGACTATAGCAGAACTGAAGAATCGACTTGGTAACATGGATAGAGTTAGTTCAACGGCAGAGACGACATTAGCAGATCAGACAGCTTATCTGGAAGAGACTGAAGCGAAGCTGAGAAGAGAAGTCGCCGACATCAAGAGATCCCATGACCAGACAGTTGCCGAGTTAAACTCGGAGCTCATCGCGTTACGTGACGAAAAGAGAAGGAAGGGAACCGATTTGAATAAAGAGATGACTCTGCAAATAGAGAAGGAGAGGCTCCTGAAGACGAGATTAGCAGACGCTGAAGAGGTGAAAAGGTCTCAAGAAACCAGACTGACCGCTATGGTATCCAAGATCGCCGACCTGAACAAGGAGAAGGATCTCATTGAAACCGCGCTAAAGGATCAGCTCGCGGTGCTTAAAGCAGAAAACGCTGAAATAAAGAAGGTGCTGGCAAGCGGATTAAAGGGGTTAAAGAGCGAAATCGAAGCTGCGCAAGAAGAAAATAATAGAATAACAAAGTTGCTTGCTGTGCTTAAAGAGGATTTAAGGAAATCTAATGAGGAGAAGATGATGCTGAAGAGCATAGTCGATGAGTCTATTGGCAAGCCTGATGGGATATAGGGAGATGTCGGTTTTAATATATTTACGAACACCGGAGATGAGAGCTCAATGATTTCAACGCTGACAAAGAGAAGGGTGCCTGTCAAAGCGATGCGCGCGGTGCTTTGTATAGGGATCATAGTACTTTGTGTTTCGCATATTTCAGGCGCACAGGATATGTCTGCAAAAGAGGGCAGCATACTGTATGTCAGCGACGCGGGTGATTTCGTATTTATCGATTTAAGTCAAATTGATGTTGGCTACGGTGATTTTGTAGAGGTTTACAGAGGAAAGGAGCGCATAGCAACCGGGGCAATAAGGGTGGTTATGGAGGAGATGTCGGAGGCCGTTCTTACGGAGAGCAAGGCAGAGGTCAATATAGGCGATCGTATCGTAATCCCAAAATCTACGAGGAGGTCGCGTGGCAAAGTTCGTGAGGTCAGAGTCGGAGGAGATACGACTATGGCTAGTGAGAGGCAGGCTCGCCCAGTTGAACCTGAGACGCTTTCCGGTGAAGATTACTTAATCGGAGAACAGTATGATGAGGCCTCTCTTCTTCAGGATCAAATGAGTTCGATGGAATCTGAACTGACAAGAGAGATAGAAACCCTCAAGCGCGAAAAAACGGAACTTATGCGTAAACTTCAATCTAAGGAAGAACCCGGAAGCGCCAGAGAGATAGAGAAGCTCCGAAATGAGATCAATGAATTGAAGCGTTCCAGGAAAGAGGTAATGGGGATTTTGAATGACAAGATCGCTTCCACAGAAGATGCGAGAAAGAAGATCGAGAAGGCATTACGGGCGGAGATAGCGGCGCTTAAGATGAAGAAAGATGTTTCTTCGGAGCCCAAGCCTAAAGAGATAGAAAAAGGATCGTCCGCAAACTCTAAAGAGATTAAAACGTTAAAGGGACAACTTAAAGAACTTGAAACATCCAAAAGTGACGCGATAGCCAGTCTCGAGGCAAGAATAGAAGAGTCAGAAAAATCTAGGAAGTATGCCCTGGCTGAACTAGAGAGAAAACATGTCGATAAGGAAAGAGAGAGCGTAGCGCAGATATCAAAGTTGAAAGACGAGATCCGGGCGTTCAATAAGGAGAAGAGCGATGCGGGGTTGAAGGTCGAAGATGAGATCGAATCGTTAAAGAAGAACGAAGAACGCCTCCTTAATAAGGTATCCGCTCTTGAGAAGATCAAGGAGGAGCTCATTTTGCAGCAGAGGATGAGTTCTAAAAAAGAAAATAGAGAAGCAGGGCTTGAAACAAAAATTGCATCTCTCGAGGGTGAAAACAGGTCTCTTCAGAAAGAGCTTACGACCCTTAAAGAATCTCAGGAGAATACACTCTCTTACCTCGAAAGCAAACTTGAAAATGCTAAGAGATCAGGGGACGGGGCTGTTATGCAATTGCAGCAGCAGCTGGACCTGGAGAGAAAATCCGGGAGAGAGACTGCTGAAAAGATCAAAAATGAGTTTGCAGCTCTTGACAGATCGAAGGAGGAGACGATCGTAAATCTGAGGGACGAACTTCAGGGCCTACGCATCCAAAAAGAGAACTCAGAATTTAAGCTCAGCACCGAGATAAATTCTCTGAAAGAGACAGAGCAGGTTTTGAGGAGTGAGCTGGCGAAAATTAATGAATCGAGCGAAGAGACTATAGAGAAGTTGAAGAATGAGCTCGGAAGGATAAACAACGATTATGCCAAGACCGAATCCGTCTTAGAGGATAAGGTAGCGGTTCAGGACCAGACCAATGAGAGATTAAGGATTGAGCTTACCGCGCTTAAGAAGTCTAAAGAAGAGTCCATTGCCAGACTTGCCGGTGAGGTGCGCACGAAAGAAAAGGCCATAAACGCGCTAAAGGGCGGATATGATGCGTTACAGAACGGGCAGTCAAATAAGGAGGCAATGTTACGCGCAGAAGTCGACTCACTTAAGAACAGAGAGAAGGTTTTGCAGGAGAAGATAACTGCTCTTGAGGAGTCTACGCAGAGCGCCCATGAGGCTCTTCGAAGCCAACTTGATATATTCGCAAAGGGTAGAACCGACGGATCCATAGAGAAGCTGAAAAAGGATCTCGAAGTCATCGATGAAGAAAAAAGAGTTTTGGAATCGCGTACGAGCGCTGAAATCGCCGCTTTAAGGAAGACTGAACTTGCCCTACGGACGGAACTGGCTAAATTAGAAAAGACGAGCAACGAGACAATATCAAAGTTGCAGGCCGATATTAATAACCTTGGACAATCCAAAACAGAGAATCTGGATCAGCTAAAGAATCAGCTCCGCGATTTGAATAGGATAAGTGTTAAAGCCGAATCTGCTTTGGCCAATCAGAACTCTCTCTTAAAAGCAACCGTAGAGAAGCTCAAGCTTGAACTTACAGAGGCTAAGAAGACGAACGAAGATATCGTATCCAGAATGAATTCGGACCTTGCATCGATGAGAGAAGTAAATATAGATAGCGAAACCGGACTAAAGAGAGAGGTAAACGCTGCAAGGGAGCAGGTGACGGATTTAAAGAGAAGGCTCAAAGAGGCCGAAGAGGGGAAAGCGGCGCTGGCTACAATGCAAGGAGATATCGAATCTAAACTTAGAGCGCTAAAAGATGAAAGGGATACAATGGATTTGGGATTGAAGGACAGGATCGCGGAACTCGTATTATTGTCAGAGCAAAAGGCAAAGAACGAAGTCGAGCTGAAGAGAACGGCAAGCGCTTTACAAACAGAGGTGATGGATCTAAAGCAGAAACTGAAAGAGGGTAGATCTTCAGAAGCACAGGTGATGGATTTGAGGGAGAAACTGAGAGAGGCTGAGAGGGAGAAGGCAACGCTGGCTACCAGGCAGGGAGATATCGAATCTCAACTTAGAGAGCTCAAAGACGAAAGAGATGTGGTGGATTTGGGATTGAAGAATAGGATAGCGGAGATTAAGGCAGAGAATGCCGCTATTAAGAATGTATTGGCAGGCGAACTGCTGGTTGTAAAAGGTGAAATTGAAACCGCGCAGAAAGAGAATCGTGAAATGTCTACACAGTTGCGCAAGCTAAAAGAGTCCCTGGCGGAATCGAATGAAGAGAAACGCATTCTGAAAAATATCGTCCAGAAGTCTCTGGGCATTGAAGATGAAATATAAGGCCGCATCAAAGTTAGCGGAGTCCCCCGGACTAAAGTCCGGGGCTGCCTCCATCAAAAACACGTATCACCTGCCGTATTCATTCCCGGGCTCAAGCCCGGGGAATCCTGCGGGCGGATCGAACCTACTTATTAAGGGGGTGAAGACCATAATGCCAGTAAGTCCGGCACCGAGAAAAAATCGGAAGGCTGCGTTTTTTATCATTGCGATCATAGCGCTATCGGTAAATCTTTATGTTGCACAGCGTTGCATCGCCCAGCCGGCAGGCGGGAAAGAAGGGGTTGTCGTTCATGCGAACAACAGAGATGATTTTGTATTTATAAATATCGGCTATAGTGAAGTGAACAAGGGTGATTTTGTAGAGATATACAAAGGGTCCAAACGTGTAGCCAATGGATTGGTAAAGAACGCCCTCAATGAAGTCTCGGAGGTATCGATCCTTGACAGAAACCAGGCGGTGGATGTCGGGGATAGGATAGTTGTGACAGGTTCGGAAAGCGGTTTGGCTGCTGCCCCGGAGGGCGCGGATAGCATTTCCAAAGACGCTTCTTTACAGGTTTTGCCGGCAAGCGATAAGGATTTCGCAATTTCGGATGATGAAACCGAAAAGGACGATCGGTCTTACGAAGTGCCGGCCGGCGAAGATCGCAGAAATTCGATGCATTCGTTCGAGCTTGGATCCGAAGTTGAATCTTTAAGAGATACCGAGAAATTATTACGTGAAAAGCTGTCAGATCTTAAGAAGACCAGCCAGTTATCCACTATTAAATTTGAAAACGAGATACGCGAACTTATAGGTCTGCAGAGATCCAAAGACAAGGCGATAAGCGATCTTGAGGGAGAGCTTGAGAAGTCGAGAAGGGAAAGAGAGGACGCAGAATCCGTTCTTAAGGCCGAAATAGCTTCTCTTAAAGATAGGGGAAAAAGTTTGGAAGGAAGACTGGAATATTTAGAGGAGTCCAAAGGGTATACAGAAAAGAGCTTGAAAGCGGAAATGGATTCGCTTAAAGCGTCCAAAGAAGACGCTATAGGCATGCTCCAGGGAGAGATCACCCGGATCGAGGAGTCTAAAAAAGAATCTATAGCACAGCTTGAGGAAGAGCTCGAGAATCTCGATAAGTCGCTTTTCAGGTCCAAGGAAGACGCTATTGCCAAGCTCAATGCGAAGATGGGAGAAATAAACGAGGAACGGGCAAAAAATGAGACTGCTTTTACCGCGCAGATCACATACCTCAAGGATAACGAGATATTATTAAAGAAGGAGATCGAAGCTCTAAATAAATCTAGAGACGATATTATTTCGAAACTTGGTGAAGAGCTGAAAACCTTGAGCGCATCCAAAAAGGAAGGTATCACTAGCTTAGATGAGAAGCTAAAGGTTTTAAGGCGGGAGAAGGCGGAGACCGAAATCTCCCTACAGACCGAGATAGCGTCTTTAAAGGCTACTGAAAAGGCGCTGAAGGAAGCGCTTCTCGATCTCAAGAAGTCTAAGATGGCCGCACTCACAAAAACCGAAGTTGAAACGCAGGAACTTATAAAGTCGAAAGATGGGATCATCGCAAAGCTAAAGGACGATCTCCTTGGATTGAAAAAGAAGAGCGAAGAAGAGATATCCGCTTTGAACCTCAGCCTTCTGTCCATGAATGACAAAGGGAAGGTAATGGAGGGGAAATTCGAATATCTTGAAGAGTCCAAACAGTTTGCCGAGAAAGCGCACAGAGACGAGTTGCAAGCGCTTAAAGAGTCGCGGGACGCCTCAGTAGCTAAGCTCGAGAACGAACTTCTTACGCTACACGGGTCCAAAAAGAGTATAGTTCTGGAACTCGAGAATGAGCTGAAGGCAGCAAACCAGGCAAAGGTGGAAATAGAATCTGCCCTTAGCGCCAAGATCGCATCCCTCAAGGGATCGGAGCTATCACTCCAAAGAGAACTCGCAAATCTCAAGACGTCCAAAGCGGATGCCGTAACCAGTCTCGAAAAAGAGATATTCGATCTTACAGCCGCTAAGGACGAAAAGATAGCCTTAATGGAGAAGGAGCTGGCAAGTTTGGGTAGCAATAAGGATGAGCTGGAGTCGAAGCTGAATACCGAAATCGCGTCACTTAAGAACGTTTCGGCAGCGCAGATAAGTGAATTAGAGAGTGTGAAGAGATCCAGGGACGATGCTATAGTGAATCTTCAAAAAGAGATCGAGGTGCTGAACAAATCCAAGAACGATATTATGGCGAATTTTGAGAAAGAACTGGCCACTATAACCAAAACCAAGGCTGGTTCGATCGCGAGGCTCGATGAAGAGCTGGTCGCCTTACACAAGTCCAGCAAGGAAAGGATCGATAAGCTTGAGAGCGAACTTGCGACTGCGAGGGAAGAGGGAGCCGATAAGGAGACAAGTCTTGCGATGGAAAACGCCTCTTTAAAGACTATAGTGAAGTCTCTTAGAAGCGAACTGGACGCTCTAAAGAAATCGAAGGATAGCGTTATAGCCAGGCTTGAAAGAGAAGTGGGTAAGCTTGGTGAGGAGAGGGATAGCATACAGGCGAAACTTAAAGATGAATTGAGCGCCATGAGTAAAGTCAGGGGTGATGCCGAGTTCAAGATGGCCGAAGAGATCGCCGGGCTCCAAACGCGTCAAAAAGGGCTGGAGAATCAACTCAATAATCTCGCCGAAGAAAAGAGAGAGGCAGAGTCCCTCTTAAGCAACGAGATCAAGACCCTTAAGGATCAAGAAGGCTCTCTCCGGGCGGAACTCGCATCCTTAACCAAATCGAAAGAAGAGACCACAAAGGATAAAGAGGCCTCCATAGCAAAGCTTGAAAAGGAGCT
>JBDRHE010000088.1:0-51849 GCA_043817155.1 Candidatus Omnitrophota bacterium
CCAGCCTCTCTATGTCTTCTTTGGCCTTAGCCTGCTCCGGCCTCATTATGTCCCTTCTGTATGCGGGCTTCTCCTTTACGTCTATCTCTTCGCCAAGATATTTTTCTTTAATCTTTTCCTTAAATTCTTTTCCGCCCAATAACGTCGGCCAATTTATACTCTCCAGCCTTTTTAATAAATCTTTCGGGACTTCCTTTTGAACAAAAACTTCCAATCTTCTTTTTGCTTCTTTTTCATAATTGCTGAATTGCGCCAATACTTCCATTACCACCAGCCACTTTGGCCTTTCGTTGTTTTTCATATATCCCCTGTGACTGCACCATTTATATTCACCTATTTTCTTTTCCAATCCCGCTTTTTGCGGGTTTTTATGTATATATCTCACCAATTCCAATAAATATGATTCATGTTCAATTAATATCGACTTGAACCTGCCTCTAAACAAACTCCCGTCAATCTTATGGTTAACATTGAACCTCTGCGTGTATACCCCATTCAAATGCCTCATGCATCTCGACAAATTTCCTCTTGGCGTGTTTAATATGAGATGATAATGGTTGGGCATTAGTGCATAGGCGTGAATTTCCGCTTCGAATAAACGTGTAATATCCCCCATAAGCTCTAAGAAGGCCTTCTTATCATTGTCGCCAAAGAAGATTCTCTCTTTTCTTCGCCCCCGGTTCATAACATGATACCATGCTCCGGGATATTCAATTCTTAATGGTCTTGCCATTCCTGCACCTTACCAGAGAAATTATATCTTGTAAAGTATAAAATCAAGACTTGACCCCTATTCTCTCTGCATAGCTTTTTAGTTTCTTGCGGTTGATGCCGCGAAGATCTAATCTTGAAATGGATTTTTTAACATCCTTTTTCTTCTTGAAATAGATAAAATCCGCCAAAGCCTTTTCCGGCTCAGCAATTAAATAGTTACCTTCTTTGTACAATCCCCAAAAATAAGCTTTCTTGATTTGCCGGTATTCAATAGTCCCGAACGCAGTATTAAAAACCCTTGGCGTCTTAGTAGTAATACAGGTTAAAGCTTGAGGGATCTGGCTTAAAATACCGTTATTAGACAGGACCGATTCTAAAGAAACATAGCTGGGTTTATAAATCTGCGCGGAAATTTCTTCTATTGTCGGAAGGGAAAAGGGATTAGCGTAATAACCGCGGCAGATTCTTTTAATAACTTTTTTATCAACTAGTCTTTTGAGGGCAACTCTTAAAGTATGATTTTTCATCCCGCTGAACATCTTTAGGTGATTGAAATGAAAAATCTTGATATCATTATGCTCTTTAAAAAAACTTAACCAATCTTCTAATTTCATCATTTCTTAATCTCTTTAAGCAGATTAGTCGAAACTTCCCATACGAATGAAACAATCTCTTTATATTTAGTTTTGAACATAGCCCTATAAGCGGAAGGCAGAAATTTATCCATTTCCTCTTTTAGAATTTCATATCCTTCTTTTTCCAGCAGAGAAAGATTGTTGTTAAAGCCTAAAAAAAATTCCTTCAAATTCATGCTGTAATCAGCAATTTTTCTAACGGCCATCCTTTTCGTTTTGTCATCTAATGGGGTTTTTAATGTCTTCAAAATAAAATAAATATCCCAAATATCCCTGCCTTTAAGATAGCGCCTGGCGGCGAGAGCCACAAATTTATCACTCAGGATTTCCTGAGGGGTTTCCACTGTAATGGCAGGATTAATCGCGATATCCTCTCGCTCGAGAATAACTACTTGGTTTTCGTAAGAAGGGACATTGACAAATTCAATGTTGGTTTTATCCTTTGCTTTAAAACCTTCTAATTCCAGGATAAGATTAAATCTTTTAAAAGTCAGGGTATCTTTTTGAATTTTTAACTGAACGTCTTTAGCAAAGGGGATGAATTTATCAATGTATGTCGGCAGTTGTTTCAAACAGCCTTCAAAAAGGCCTCCAAGAAAATGGCTATCCTTTTCCTTTAAGACAAAATCTAAATCTTCCGAATACCTAACGCCCTTATAAACAAATCGTAAAGCTGTGCCACCCTGGAATACAAGGTTAGAAAAACAACCCTTTTCGAAAAGATATTCCAAAACAAGGAAATGAAGGTATTCTTTAAACACAAAATTGACGCTTACGCCTTCTTGTTCTGCCTTTTTCTTAATCTTATCAATAGAAATCATACTCTAGATAATATACTGATTTGTATATTTTGTCAAGTAGAGAGTTATAGGGGTCAAGTTATAGGGGTCAAGTCAAGTTATAGGGGTCAAGTCTTGATTTTAAACTTAAGGAGATTGGCCATTGCCTCGACATTCTTACAGCACCCGTCCCTTTTTCTTATATCCTCTTCCGCTGCTTTATATTGCCTGGTGGCATAAATAGGGACAGCGACCGTTTTTTTATTTCTTCTTTGGCCTGCCGCGTGGCAAAGGTTTTAATTTTCTGCCAAACATTTTTCCAAGCTTGGCTATAATTGCGCTATTGCCGAGAGGTCTTCCGGTTAAAGTATTTGCCCTTACGGGGTTATTTTCCACGTATCTTGCTGCTGCGTAGAGATGATTATCGTCTAATACGCATGAATAGCACCTCCCCTGCCACAGATGACATGTAAGGCGATTCCTTTTATTGAAACGATGGGCGTATCGCATATGGCATGCGTTTAATATCTTAGCCAGAGAATTTTCATTTTCAGGATGTGGTGGGGGTGATCTGTAGCGACGATTCGGGCAATTCTTGGCATGAGCATATCTTACGGCGGCTGTGGGAGCATGTCAAGAAAAACGGTCGCTGTCCCTTATTTTGAATATCTTGGATGTGTTGGTTGGGAGTGTTTGGAATTGCGGCGTATGATTTGATTAAGATTTGCTCTTTTTATCATACTAAAAGTATACCAAGAAATATGAAAATGTAAAGTTGGATTTTCATGGTAAACGCCGCTGCGGATCACTCACTGTACGCCACAGCCAGCGCAGGCCGTGCGAGCCTGGAGGCGCATATTCTCTCTTTGTCTCTTTACAAGGTGAGAGTCGGTAGTTCAGGCATACGTATGTCTTGGCTTACGGCATTTCCTTAAAGACCGGCTATCACCTTATAAAGAGGCAAGAAGAGAGAATCTCTGCATAATCTCTTATGCATAAGCTTTCAGGATCGCTCGGCCTGTGCTTGATATGTCGAATCACCAACGTCTAATCACAATAGACCGGCGGCAAGCCCCGTTCCAAATCGCCCACTAGAACTTTTAGCTATTGCAAAAGTATTCTGCGCAGAGAACGTCTTCTTTAACCAAATGCTTTTATAGGGCGATTTGGAACGGGGCAAGCGGAAAAATTGCGCCACATGAGCGGATTGTTATATTACCTCTTGTGCTGAGCCGAGCTGTTTGGGTTCACGTTATATTATGCACCCCTGCTATAAATACCGCGGCAGAGGGTTTGTGTATCAAGAGATCGAAAGTATTATATATTTTCTGTTTTCATCCTTTTTTGATCAAATCTAATATTCTATCCAGATCTTCGTTTGAATAGTAGAAGATCTCGACTCTCCCGCGCTTTTTGCCGTGGATCACCTTAACCCTTGTCCCCAGGTGGTGTTGTAACTCTTCTTCTATGCGGGCCAGGTGCTCTTCCTGTGGCACCTGTTTCCGAATAGGTTTATTGAGTCTCTGCCTGATCAGTTCCTCGGTTTGCCTGACTGACAGATTTTTTCGCATAATTCGTTTGACAAACCGTATTCTCGCTCTCTCAGTAGGGAGCGCAAGAACAGCCTTCGCGTGCCCGAGAGAAATAAGGTTCTGAGAAATATAATCCTGAATGAGCGCAGGTAACGTCAGCAGTCGTAAGGTGTTAGATATCGTAGATTTGTCCTTTCCGACCGCTTTCGAAATTTCATCCTGCGAAAAATTAAACCGCTCAACGAGTTCCTTGTACGCATTGGCCTCTTCAACAGGATTTAATCCTTCTCGCTGTATATTCTCAATAAGCGCAAGCTCGAGGCTATCAGCGTCACTTACCTCTTTTATGATAGCGGGTATCTTTTCATAACCCAATTCCTTTATTGCTCGCAGCCTGCGCTCGCCGGCTATAAGCTCATAACCGTCTTCAACAGGTCTTACAATAATGGGCTGGATAATACCTTTTTCTCTAATTGAATCTTTTAATTCTCCTAACTTCTCATTATCGAATTTCTTCCGTGGCTGCGATTTGTTTGGCTTAATAAGCTTAACATCGATATTATCTATGTTCCCGGCTGATTTTTCAGCAACTATTGGCTGCTCGGGAATGAGCGCCCCCAAACCTTTACCCAACCTCTTTTGCATCAGCACCCTCCGTTTCTTCTATAACAACCTTACCAGCCTCGTTGTTTAGGTTTTCTCCCAAAACCTCACGAGTAAAGTCTTCATATGCAGTTGCCCCGATCGAAGTCTTATCATACAGGGCAATTGGCTTTCCAAACCCGGGAGCCTCCGTTAACTTAATAGACCTGGGAATAACGGTTCTATAGACCTTCTCACCAAAGAATTTCTTCACTTCGTCTATAACTTCTTTAGTTAAATTTGTTCTGTAATCGGCCATCGTCAAGAGAACGCCCTCTATTTGCAACGTAGTATTAAGGTTCTTTCTTATAAGCGTAACTGTATTAGTGAGTTGCGAGAGTCCTTCTAATGCATAATATTCGCATTGAATGGGGATGATCACGCCCGATGCCGCAGCCAGCGCATTAACTGTCAAAAGCCCTAAAGATGGTGGGCAATCGATAATAATATAATCATAGGAAGAAGCTATTGATTCAAGCGCTTTCTTCAATCTGTATTCTCTGCTCATAACATTGACCAGTTCGACTTCGGCTCCCGTAAGATCGAGATTGGATGGTGCGAGACTTAGATTTTCGACTTGTGTCGGCTTTACTACATTCTCCAAAGAGACTTGCTCATGTAAAACATGGTAGATGCTTGATACGATGGAGTGCTTATCAATACCTATGCCGCTTGTTGCGTTAGATTGTGGATCTAAGTCGATAAGAAGGGTTCTTTTGTGCTTAATAGCCAGATATACAGATAGGTTGATGGCGGTTGTAGTTTTGGCTACGCCGCCTTTTTGATTGCAAATGGCCAGGATCTTTGCCATCGTTCCTTGCTATGCTCTATGGTTAGTTTCCACGTGGAAACTTGTAGGTCGCCGAAACATTATTGTGCCCGCTTACGGCTGATTCACACTAAGTGTACCTAATGTGTTCGAATATGTCAAGGCTTTTCTTTGACAGTGACCTTTATCTTGGCAGGTTCTGCGCCTTCCATCCCAAAAAGGCCCTTATTCTCCTCGCGCAGTATCTTGATATCAACATCTTCTCTATTAACGCCCAGTTGTTCAAGCGCGATCTTTATCGCCTCCTGCGTAGTCTTAGCTTCTACTTCTATAGCTCTCTTTTCCATTCTTAGCCTCAACAGGTATCACTCAGTGCGCAGGAGACTTTCTCATTGCAGAATGCTCAACAACCATCAGCACAGTATTTGTCAACCAATAAAGCACGAGTCCGGAAGGAAATTTATAAAATAAAAAACCAAAAAATATGGGGAAGAAGATGAGCATAAATTTCTGCTGTTGCTGTTGCTCAGGACTCGAGATCGGGGTGCTCTTTGCCGAGATCTTCTGTTGAAAAAACATAGCCACAACCATAAAAATCGGTAGCAAATGTATTTCATTTCCCAGCATCGGCAGGTCAAATGGGATTGGAACGGAGTCTGGTCTAGATAAGTCCTTTATCCACAGGAAGTTAGCGCCTTTTAATTCAATCGATCTCATAAGACCTTGATATAGCGCAATGAAAATGGGCATCTGTAGAAACAGCGGCAAGCACCCGCCAAATGGATTCACTTTATATTGCCTGTAAAGCTCGGCGAGCTCCTTATTCAGTTTTTGCGGATTATCTTTGTGTATTGTGCGCAACTTCTCTATGTGCGGTTGCACCTCTTGGATCTTTCTCATTGACATAAAGCTTTTCCTGGTAAGCGGGAATAGCGCCATATTTATAATGACCGTAAGCATTATTATCGCAGCGCCCCAGTTGTGTGTAATGCCATGAAAAACTCTCAGGATCTTCAGAAGAAACTTGCTTATTACGTCGAAGATGCCATAGTTTATTATCTCTTCTAGCCCCAAACCAAGCGCAGCGAGTCTGGCAGTATCATTCGGGCCAATATACAAAACATATGTATCTGTCGTAGCTGTGTTCTGATATATCGGGGTACGTTTGGATCTGACTCCGCTTGCCAAAATAGTTTTGCCGATCTGCCTTAGAACGATACCTTCCGATTCATTCTCCGGCGGTTTGAGCACTGCGCAGAAGTACCGGTCTTTCACGCCGGTCCACGCTACAATGCCCCTTATAAATGAATCCCCGCCTTTTACTTTGGAATTGCGGACAAGCTTACCATCTATCATAGAATCGATTTCCAGAAAACGGCGCTCCATTGCCGTAGAACTTGATTGAATGCTGGAAGCGCCCAGAATGCTGTAGTCCTTGTAAATCACACTTGACCCCACGTTCTGGATTGATAATCGTAACTCTATGTAATCATTAGTCTTATGAAATATATATTCCTTTATTACGGTCGCCTTGCCAGGGATAGCATACGCATAAACGAGTTTGTCCTTTTCGTGTTTTTGAAGATCAAAGATGGCTTTGCTTAGAGGAACGGTTGCCAGATCGCTCTCTACCGCAAAGATAGCTCTATCCCCTACCGCATCTAACACAAGTGTCAGAGGATTCTCTGAAGCATCGTCTTTATATTCCTTCAAATACACATCTTTCAACGATCCGCCTATATTAGAAAATTTCAATCTATATTTCTCCGTATCGATGACGGTTTCCATCTCCTTAAGTTCCGCTTGTCGCGGAACAGCCGCATCTTGCCGGATTGGTTCAATCGCACTCGGGAGACCTCTGTCAGCTCCTCCAACCATGGGCGCGCCAACCGGGCTTACAGCTTGAGGCTTTGGTTGAAGCGTCTGGAATACAAACATTGCAGCGATCGATAGCGTTATCGCTATTATTAACCTTTTTTCCATGTATTTAATCCTTGTTGTCCCCCGCCGGGTCATACCCGCCCGGATGAAATGGGTGGCATTTAAGAATTCTAACCGCGCTTTTGCCCATGCCTTTAAGCACCCCGAATCTGCTAACTGACTCTTTAGCATATTCTGAGCAGCTTGGATAGAATCTGCATGTTCGCAACTTAAGTGGAGACAACCACTTACGATAGAACTCTATTAATTGAATAACTATTTTTTTAGTCACTTGTTTAAGCTTTTATGCGCGTTAAGAGGTCTCTTATCTCTTTACACGCTTCTTTTATGTCGCGAGGCAGCCGGCTCGCCCTAGACGCAAGTACACAATCGTAGCCTTTGGTCAAAACAGGGATTACCTTCACCCTGAAGGTCTCCTTCGCAACGCGCCTGAGCCTATTCCTGCGAGTCGCTTGTTTAAAGTGGATCTTTGCTATCGACACTCCGAATCGGGATTCAGGCAAAGAATTGTCACACACATAGAGAACGAAGCGTTCGCTCAAAAATCTTTTGCCTTTTTTAAACACTCTCGCAAAATCTGAAGAGTTTTTAAGGCTAAGATGCTTAGGCATTACACCGTCAATCTCTTGCGTCCTTTTTGCCGACGTCTTTTAAGCACCGCCCTGCCGGCTTTCGTGCGCATGCGTCGACGGAATCCATGCCTGCGCTTTCCCTTAAGGTTGGATTTTGTCTTTAAAGTCTTTTTCATAGAGTTGTAATTATAACACACTGCGATACCGAGTCAAGGATAAAGTGGAGCCCTGTCAAGCCAAAATAGAAATGTCGTATTGTTACCAAAGTAGAAATGTCCTATTTTCATGGCTTCGTTAGTAGTGGCTCTTTTTCTTTTTGCCGGAACACCTGTATCGTGTATCGGGGAAAAATTATCTTGCAAAAAAATATTCTTCTGGTATAATTGGAACGTTCTTTGGATTAGTCGGTTTTTGTCGGGTTAATACTCTTGGCGCCGGGTCATGTTGCACGTAGATTCCCTGCATAGCTTGGTTTGCAGTGCCTGTGGATAACCTGTGCATAAGTTGCGATTTTATGTAGGACCTCTTTGTTAAGAACATGTGGATAACTTATGGAAACGAAACACACTGAATTGTGGGATTTTTTTCTATCTACCGTAAAACCTGATGTTGGAGACCAGGTCTTTACTGCCTGGTTTAAACCTATAACTCCGGTTAGTTTTACAGGAAACAACTTAATTCTTTCGGTGCCGAATGATTTTTTTAGGGATTGGGTGCGTGACAGATATGTCGATTTGATGGCTCGAGAGATCGGTAAGCTAACGCACCAAGAGGTCACTATCTCGTTCGTCGTCTCTCCCATTGAAATACCCCCGCAATCAAAAGCCGACGATAAGCCGTCTGCGATGAAGGAGAAGGGTGGCTGGTTAAGATCAGTCTTTCCCAGGCAGCACGAAGAGGGCGCCTTTAAAGAGGCTTATTTAAATGAAAAATATACTTTTGATGATTTTGTCGTTGGCCCAAGCAACCGGTTCGCTCACGCTGCATCGGTTGCAATATCAGAATCACCGGCTAAAGCATATAATCCATTTTTTATATATGGCGGGGTTGGCTTAGGCAAAACGCACCTTATGCACGCTATAGGGAACGAGCTTATAAGAAGGAATGCGAAAAGTAAGATCCTTTATATTTCCAGTGAGGAGTTTACCAACCAGCTGATCGGGGCGATACAAACCAGAACAACGCCGAAGTTTCGTCAAAGATATCGTTGTGCTGATATACTCTTGGTTGATGATATTCATTTTATCGCCGGGAAAGAGTCAACACAGGAAGAATTCTTTCACACCTTCAACTCGTTATATGATGCCCATAAACAGATCGTTATATCAAGCGACCGATCCCCAAAAGAGATCCCAACTCTGGAGGAGAGGTTAGTCTCCAGGTTTGAGTGGGGGCTCATCACCGATATCCAACTGCCGGATTTTGAGACCAGGATAGCGATCTTGCGGAAAAAGAGTGAAGCGGAAACTATATATTTACCTGATGATCTTTTCTTTTTTTTGGCAGAAAAAATAAAGACGAATATCAGGGAGCTTGAAGGTGCTTTGATTAGGGTGGTTGCATATGCTAAATTGATGAATAAAGACGTTAGTGTGGACCTTGCTAAAGAAGTTCTTAAGGGTATGATTAGTGAGGGCGAAAAGAAGATCGGGGTTGATCTTATACAAAAGAAGGTAGCTCAGTATTTTGATATAAGCCCTCAGGATATGAAGGCAAAAAAGAGGACTAGACAGATAGTCTATCCGAGGCAGATAGCGATGTATCTATGTAGAGATCTTACCGATCTGTCATTGCCTGAAATAGGCCTCTTTTTTGGTGGCCGTGATCATACGACAGTTATACATGCGTGTGGTAAGATTGAGCGAAATATAAAAGCTGATGAAAAGATCAGGCGGATTATTGATAAGTTGGTTATAAGTATAAAAGGGTAGTTTTTTATATTGTGGATATGTTGATAAGGTGTGGATTGTTTTTTAATTGTAACGTTTTTCTTATCAAGGTGTTATGTTGATATAAACAGACTGCACAGTTCTATTACTAATACTGTCTTTAATACTATAGTAGAAAGAGGTAAGAGATGAAATTTAAAACCGAAAAAGAACAATTAGTGAAAACGATGCAAAAGGTGCAAAATGCGATAGCTTCCAAAAGTACATTACCGATATTATCAAACATTTTATTGGAGGTTTACAAAGACTCCGCTAAAATAACAGCTACCGATCTCGATATAGGCATATCATCAACAATGCCGGTCAAAACAGATATTGAAGGAGCTATAACGCTACCAGCCAAGAAATTTTTAGATATTATTAAAGAACTACCGGAGGAAAACGACATTTTTTTAACAGCAAAGAAAAACAACAGTGTTACGATCGAGTGTGGTAAAGTTGTATTTAAAATAATAGGTTTGCCAAAAACCGAATTTCCGCAACCACCGGATTTTAACAACAGAGACACAATAACCCTTCCCCAGGCCACGCTTAAAAAAATGATATCACTAACACAGTTCGCTGTCAGTAAAGACGAAACAAGATATGTACTAAACGGCGTATTATTCGTCATAAAAAACAAAAAAATAAAACTGATCGCAACAGACGGAAGAAGACTGGCGGTTGTTGAGCAGGAATTGGCAACCGAAACCCCGGTAGATAGGAAAGTGATAATTCCCACAAAAACAATTCAAGAACTCAATAGGTTATTACAAGAGAAAGAAGATGTAAAGATCGTATTTGATGAAAACCAGGTCCTGTTTGACCTAAAAGATACGTTTATAATTTCCCGTCTTATCGAAGGGGAGTTCCCAAATTGTGAACAGGTTATACCAAAAGAGACTCAAGAGAAGATCGTTGTGGATAAGGAGGTCTTTCTCTCGGCTACAAAACGGGCCTCTATCCTCACCAACCAGGACTCCCTGGCAATTAAACTCGACATATCAAAAAATAAAATGGCGATCTCAAAAAACACACCATATATGGGGGAAGTAAGAGAAGAGATAGACATAGCTTATAAAGGTAAAGATATTTCAATAGGGTTCAACCCATATTATATAATCGAAGTACTGAAGAATATCAACACAAAGGACGTGGGGCTTGAATTGGCAGACAACGACAAGCCCGGCGTTATAAGGCTCGGCAATGAATATACATACGTTGTCCTGCCCATGCAGATTACATAATAATGGGAAAAGAGAGCCCACTAAAAGATGTGCTGAAGAAGATCGTTGCGGATCTTGAAGGCAAGGAGAGGGAGGAAGCAACGATCGTAGATGCGTGGCAAGAGGCCGCTGGCAAAAAAGCCGTAAAACACACAAAACCTGTTTTGCTTAAAGCAAACAGACTCATTGTGAATGTAAGTGATTCCTCATGGCTTTATAAGCTAACTTTAGAGAAAAGTAAATTGGTGAAGAAGATAAACGACCGTCTTGAAAACAAAAGAAAGATCAAGGAACTGCGATTTAGAATAGGGAATATTTGATTGCCCATTATTAAGGAGAGGATCAATGGCGAGAAAAAGATCTGCAAATATAAGACCGGGTAACCCCGACAAAGAATCGGTAGCCCAGCAACCAAGCAAGAAAGAGAAAGCGGCAAAAAAATACGACGCTACAACTATACAGGTTTTAGAAGGCGTGGACGCTGTAAGAAAACGGCCGGCGATGTATATAGGAGACACAACATCACGGGGCTTGCACCACACGGTTTACGAAGTAGTCGACAATGCCATAGATGAGGCAATGGGCGGGTATTGCGACGCGATAGAGGTTATTGTGCATACAGACGATTCAGTAACTGTTATAGACAATGGACGGGGCATACCTGTAGACATACATAAAACCCAGAAGAAACCCGCCCTCGAAGTAGTAATGACTACGCTGCATGCGGGCGGCAAATTCGATCATCGGGTTTATAAAGTCTCCGGCGGGCTCCATGGCGTAGGGGTGAGCGTTGTAAACGCGCTTTCTGAATGGCTTGAAGCTGAGGTGCGCAGGGACGGAAAGATCTATCGTCAGAGCTATGCAAGAGGAAGAACCGCGACAAAGCTTAAGACCATCGGCAAAACATCCCAATCAGGTACGCGCGTTACCTTTAAACCGGACAAAGAGATATTCAAAGAGACGACGAAATTCAGCTACGACACATTATCCAACCGCTTAAGAGAACTCGCGTTCTTAAATAAAGGTATAAAGATCTCTTTGAAGGACGAAAGGGCGAACAAAGAGACCGTATTTCACTATGAAGGTGGCGTCGTTTCGTTCGTGGAGCATCTAAACAAGAATAAAACACCGTTACATAAGAAGATAATATATCTATACAAAGAGAAGGACCATGTATCCGTTGAGATCGCAATGCAATACAATGATGGCTACGCGGAGAATATCTTTACATTCGCGAATACAATCAATACCACAGAAGGCGGTACACATCTGACAGGATTTAAATCAGGGCTTACCAGGACCCTTAATCAATATTGCAAGAACAGAAACCTCCTCAAGAACAACGCAAACCTTTCAGGCGACGATACAAGAGAAGGAATAACGGTTGTCGTTAACGTGAAACTGCCAAACCCTCAATATGAAGGGCAGACTAAAGCCAAACTTGGCAATTCCGAAATCGAAGGAATAGTTGAATCCGTCGTCAATGAAGTGCTCACCTCGTTCCTGGAAGAGAACCCTTCCGTAGGCAATAAGATCGTTGAAAAGTCGATCCTTGCCGCTAAAGCGCGTGAAGCCGCCAGGAAAGCCAGGGAGCTGACAAGAAGAAAAGGAGCTCTTGAATCAGGCAGCCTCCCGGGTAAGCTTGCTGACTGTTCCGAAGAGGATTCAAGCATCTGCGAGATCTATCTTGTTGAGGGTGATTCGGCCGGAGGCTCGGCGAAACAGGGCAGGGACCGGCGCTACCAAGCGATACTCCCGCTCAAAGGCAAGATCCTTAATGTCGAAAAAGCCGCCCTTGATAAAGTATTAAACAACGAGGAAATCAGAACGATAATAATGGCATTAGGGACCGGGATCGGGGATGAATTCAATATCGCTAATATAAGGTATAACAAGATCATCTTGATGTGCGATGCCGATATAGACGGATCCCATATAAGAACGCTTCTTTTAACTTTTTTCTACAGGGAGATGAAAGAATTGGTGGAAAAGGGGCATATTTACATTGCCCAGCCCCCACTTTATAAGATCAAGGCCGGTAAGCATGAAGAATATCTGAGCACAGAAGAAGAGATGAACAGGGTTCTTATTGCCCAGGGCACAGAGAATCTGGAAGCCATGAGAGTGAAAGATAAACAGAGATTTAGCGACAATAAACTTAAAGACGTTCTTAATATTTTGCTGCAGATAGAAGCGCTCTCTTCAGCAATAGAGCGGCGTGGAGTGAAATTTGAATATTTCCTATCTGTTAAGCACCCAAAAACCAAAAAACTACCCAGTTTTGGTGTCAAAGTGGAGGGTGAATACACATTTTTGCACGATGACGATGAAGTCGCCGCCTATACAAAGAAGATCCAAAAGAAGCTTGGGAAGGATGCTGAGCTGGATATAACCGAGTTTTATGAGGCAAAAGAACTTAACAAGCTAAGCGCCAGCCTCTCAAAGCTTAAGATAGATGTAGCCAATTACAAGCCAAAACAAGAAGAGAAGAAAAGCAAAGATGGCACAAAAGAGAATAAGCCCATCTTTACGGTAAATGATGTCAAGGGGTCGAAAGAGATCTTTAGTTTGAAGGAGCTCCTGCATTATATACTTGATATCGGGAAGAGCAATATAACGATACAGCGATACAAAGGGCTTGGGGAGATGAACCCGGCGCAGCTTTGGGAGACCACCATGGACCCGGAAAAGCGCGTTATGCAGCAAGTGACCGTGGAGGATGCTGTGGCGGCGGATGCCATGTTCACAGTGCTTATGGGAGATCAGGTCGAGCCCAGGAGGGTCTTTATAGAAAAGCACGCCCCGGATGTTAAGGTATTAGATGTTTAAACCCGGAGTTCGGTTATCGGTGAGCATTCTGTTGTTATGCGCGGATCACAAACTGCTACGCGCAAAGTGAAAGTATAAATAAAGAGAGGACGCATGTACACACGTAACGAAAAGATAGTTCCGATTTACATAGAAGATGAGATGAAGGATTCGTATATCAATTACGCAATGAGCGTAATTGTAGGAAGGGCGCTTCCGGATGTAAGGGACGGGCTAAAGCCCTGCCACAGGAGGATCCTCTATGCTATGACAGAGCTGAATCTTGAGCATGGAAAACCATACAAGAAGAGCGCAAGGATCACAGGCGAGGTGCTCGGTAAATATCACCCGCATGGCGATATGGCGGTTTACGATACACTTGTGCGTATGGTACAAGATTTTTCACTGAGGTACCCTCTCGTCGATGGCCAGGGCAATTTTGGTTCAATTGACGGAGACTCTCCCGCCGCCATGCGTTATACCGAAGCCAGGCTTCAGCGGATAACATCCTGGATACTACAGGACCTGGAAAAGAATACGGTCAAATTTGTGCCCAATTTTGACAACTCTCTTATGGAGCCGAGCGTTCTGCCTGCGGCCTTACCGAATCTTCTTCTGAACGGCTCAAGCGGGATAGCTGTAGGGATGGCCACCAACATACCATCACACAATCTGACAGAAGTAGTTGACGGCATCGCATATCTGATCGACAATCCGGATTGCGAGATCAAGGATCTTATGAAGATGATAAAAGGGCCGGATTTCCCCACGGGTGGGATCATATGCGGCAAAAGCGGCATAAAGGAAGCGTATGAGACGGGAAGAGGCCGGCTACGTGTGCATGCAAAGGCGTCCGTCGAGAGCCAAAAGGGCGGGAAAGAGAACATAGTTATTACCGAGATACCATACCAGGTAAACAAGAACAACCTGATAACGTCGATCGCTGATCTTGTCCAGGATAAGAGGATAGATGGCATTGTTGATCTAAGGGATGAATCGGATAAAGACGGGATGAGGATCGTGATAGAGCTCAGGCGTGGCCATAATGCGCAGATCGCCCTTAACCAGCTATTTAAACACACGCAGATGCAGACAACATACGGGGTGATAATGCTGGCCCTTGTTAACAGCCGGCCGAAAGTGCTTAATCTAAAAGAGATGCTTGTGCTCTATGTGGAGCACAGGAAAGAGATCATAGTAAGGAGAACTAAATTCGAAAAAGAGAAAGCCGAAGCCAGGGCGCATATACTCGAAGGATTGAAGATAGCGCTCAAGAATCTCGACAGAATAATACGTATTATAAAGAATTCGAAGGATCCCCAGGAAGCCAAAAAGGAACTGATAAAGAAGTTTGGTCTAAGCGATAGGCAAGCCCAGGCGATTCTCGAAATGCAACTTCAGAGACTTACCAACCTGGAGAGAGAAAAGATCGATAAGGAATATAAAGAGCTTATAAAAAAGATCGAGTACCTTGCATCGATCCTGGCCAGCGAAAAGAAGGTTTTAGTTATTATCAAAGAGGAGCTGGTAGAGCTAAACAAGAAATTCGGTGATGAAAGAAGAACGCAGCTTATGGCAGAGACCGAGGAGCTTGAGATGGAAGACCTGATCCAGGAAGAGGACATGGTTATTACCATAAGCCACTCAGGCTACATAAAGCGTATGCCTATCAGCGCCTACAAAAAACAGAAACGCGGCGGTAAAGGCGTAACCGGCGCCGGCATGAACGAGGAAGATTTTGTCGAGGATCTTTTTATAGCCTCTACTCACGACAATCTGCTCTTCTTCACCGACAAGGGGAAGGCGTATGTTTTAAAGGTGTACGATATCCCCCAGGCCGGGCGGACAGCCAAAGGGAAAGCCATTATTAACATGCTCTCCCTCTCCACGGGAGAGATGATCACTTCCAGCATACCCGTAAAAGAGTTCGAAGAGGGCAAATTCCTGATGATGGTTACAAGCACGGGAAAGATAAAGAAGACCACTCTTTCTGCGTTTGCAAACATAAGGAAAAGTGGTATAATAGCCATCTCTTTGGGCAAGGACGATAGCCTAATGGCAGCCAAATTAACGTCGGGTAAAGACGAAGTTTTTGTCGCGACGAAAGATGGCAAAGCAATAAGGTTCCTTGAAAAAGACATAAGAAATATGGGCAGGGCCGCAGCCGGGGTACGCGGCATAAATCTCGGTAAGAAAGACACCATAATAGGCATGGAGGTTGTTGTTGATAAGAAAGCCAATCTCTTAAGCGTCACAGAGTACGGTTTTAGCAAGAGGACGGAAGCCCAGGAATACAGGCTCCAGTCCAGAGGCGGTAAAGGCATTATCAATCTAAAGGTAACGGATAAGAACGGGCCTGTTATCGGACTCCATTTAGTATCGGACAAAGACGACCTCATGATTATAACAGCCAAGGGAATGGTCGTGCGCTGCGCAGTGAAGGATGTACGCACGACGGGGCGTTCGTCGCAGGGCGTGCGCATCATAAGACTGGATAAAGGTGACAAGGTAGCCTCTGTAGCGAGGCTTATTAAGGAAGAAGAATAGTTTTGGCCCCATCGTCTCCCGCCGCTACTATGTGTGGCGGGATCCCGTCATACGCAAGTAACGACGGGATAGTCAGGCCTAGGACATCAGATTTTTCCCGCCGTTGTTTTCACATGGCGGGACCCCGCCATACGCAAGTAACGGCGGGGCATTCTGAAGACTGGGATTGCTATAGATGCATTACGTATATATAATAAGAAGTGAAAAGACTAAGAGCCACTACATCGGAAGTACAGCTGACGTAGAAAAGAGGATAACGCAACACAATAACAACCAGACACGTGCAACAAGGCATAAAGGCCCATTTACCCTTGCTTACAAGGAGCCCTTGGAGACAAAAGCTGAAGCAAGAAAAAGGGAAAACCAGATAAAAAGATTCAAAGGAAACAGGCAATTTAGGAGACTAATCGGAAAAACCAACAATCTGGCCCCATCGTCTAGTCAGGCCTAGGACATCAGATTTTCATTCTGAAGACTGGGGTTCGAATCCCCATGGGGCTGCTTAAATAGAAATTCCGCTATATTCATAGCGGAATTTCTATTTTCCATAGGGGGAACCTAAGTTTCCCCCTCTTGGCGTTCACTCGCCAATGAATATGCAACTCGTTCACTGTCACCCCCTCCCAATAGGAATAAGCCTATATCATAAGGAAAGAGGGATTCATATCCCTCTTTCCTTATGGGATCCTATCTCCCTAAACTTGTGTCGCCTTCGGCGACTCTGCTCGCAACGAGATTCGAAGCGAGCGTCCGCCGACCTTATGGGAAAGAAGGGCCGTAGGAAATATACGGGAAAAACACTCCAAGAGATATCAGACCAGTTTTTAAATAAAAAGTTAAGCGCTTCGGCCATTAATAAGATTGCTACACGGATGGAGCAAGAGCGGAAAAAAATAAAGTATTAAATAATCAATTGGAGAAGATCGAAGACAGAATGTCCAATGTCGAGGTCTGACCCCTTGCCTTACTATCAAAATGAAATGATATCAAAAATTATCGATGGTAAGTGGATCGAAGACAAAGACATATCCGGTTGGTTTGAATTTTACAAAGAATGGTATATGGATAATGTTAGGGAGATGTCGGATAAATTAGGTGATGATCAACTTCGTCAGAACATAATAGAAAAATTGTTTGACAGGGCGGGAGAAATTTTAAAGAAGCAAAAACCGGTTATCGACCAAATAATAGAATTAAAAGCACAGCTTATCGAAAGAGAAGAGAAGATAGATCATGAAGCAGCTTTAGGAAAAGCTAATACATGGGTTGCAACTTTCTTCCAAACCATTCCCGTGATTAGATTTGATAGACTTGATTGGCTCGCTTCAAAGCTAGCTTCAGAAGTAGAAAGCAAACCAATATCCGAACAAAATGTTTCAACGCCTACTATCGAAACCCGCCAGGCAGTAAATGTTGAATCGTTAAATGCTGACGATATGAAAGCCGACCCGGTTAGAATTGTCGCGGCAAGGCCTAAAGGGCTTGTTGACCAAAAAGCCTATATGGATACTGCTTATGCAATAAGCGATGGTATGGCGGATAACGGATTTTCTATTCTAGAAGAAGACTTAAACTATACCTCTCAAACAATGGATAATAAGCGCCAAGTAATACTGTTTGAAATGGATAAAACCAAAAATGCAGTATTAAAGAATATCCTGGATGGAGTGAGAAGTGCACTTAATGGACTGCCTTCCGATGGAAGCGTTGTTGTTTATCCACCGCAAATCGAAAGCGGTCTGCAGCTTCGCGAAGCTGTAGAAGAAGCATTGCAAAGAGAATTCCCGGAAGCAATTAAAGGAAACCGTATTATAGTCGTTCCCGATGCTTACACTGATTTAAACCCGGAAAACAATAACTATCCGGATTATGTCGGACGCCTAGCGCTCGGAAGGCATATCAATTCTTACTATAAAGGCGATAGATCTGCATTTAACGATATAAAGTGGCTTTTAAAGAGACTGGATGGCGACCCCGGAGATATCGTATTCGAAGAAAACGGAAAACTTGCCTTTCTAAGGTCGCTAAAAATCACGCCCATTGAGTACGATGTCAATGAAGGAATCCGAGAATGGCGTAGATGTCAGAGGGCTGCTGTCACCTCGATATAATTATTATCTTACAGTATCAATACTTCTCAAACAGCTTAACGATCATGCAATAAAAATTTGTACTTTATGCCCTCCAGTTGTTGCTTGCAAATTGTTTGATTCGGGTGTATATTAATCTTAAGAAAAGAAACTCTTTTCATATGAAACTTAAAAAATCGCGCGCAACTTTTATAGCCGCAGTTTCTCTTGCAACCCTGGCCGCTTTATCAAACATTGCCGCCGAGGACAAGAACGCATACCGTCTCTTTGATAGGATCGGAGATCTTCTCCTGATCAGCAAAGAAAATGATATTTTCATGCAAATGGTGGATGGCACGAAAAAGGGCAGGGTTACCGAGTCAATAGACGTTCAGGAAAAAGACGCCTTTTTCAGCAAGGACGGCAGGTATATTCTATTCATGATCGACGACTCGAAATATTTTGCCGGGGTTAAAGATGTTAGAATTTATTGTTATTTACGGCCTATCGACGGCGATAAAGCAAGCATAATCGAGATAACCGAAGAGCTTTATAAGGATTTTAAGAAGGAAAGACTGTCGGATAAGTACAAACGCACAGTTTATCTAAGCCCCGGGCGCGGTACCGAAAATACCGAAGAATCAGTGAAGAGCTTTAGAAGCGGAGCGGAAACCGGAGAGGAAGAAAGCGGGAAAGCGGAGTAAATGATCATGAGGCGACACATCGCCGCTGCGTTCGTAATGATCAGTCTGGTTACGTTTTTTTTCGGCAACGCTGCGCAGGCTATAGAAATCGAACAGTCTGCCGTAGAAAGAATAACGCAACCGCAACCGCTCTATATCGGGTCAAGGATATTTTCGAAAGAACACTCAAAGGTCGGATACCAAGTTTACTATACGTATATCGGTATCGAGCAAGGTCATCTTAAGATAAAGTATGAACTTTATTACCATTACGACGAATTGGTAGAAACAGAAATGCTTGCCCTTCCCCTGGGCAAAAATGGAGAGGCAATGTTCATCACAAAGCCAATAGCGGGTGAAACAATTGCTACAGCAACAAGATTGAAAATCACAGTTCTTGACTCCTACGGCCGGATAGGGGTAGATAAAATCAAATAGCAGTAGACCGGGCTTCCCCGCCGGTCTTCACTATAGCGGGGCCCCGCTCTGCGGGAAGACCCCGTCTACCGCTGGGGATAACTCGCATCTTTCATATCACCCTCCGCTAAGATCAACTCCACCAAGATTAACTTGCGTTTTGGACTCATTTGTAGTACGCTATTATTACTGATTTTAGTATTTTAACGTAATTTTAGACTATATATTGCGAAAAGCAGAGGGGATGTAGTCATGTCAGCAAAGAAAAGGTCAAGAAAGCAAAAGAGACTCAAAATAGCCCACGTGCACTGGGCTTTCCCGCCAATTATAGGTGGAGTAGAGACGCATCTTGTTATGTTGCTACCCGAAATGGCAAAAAGAGGCCATGAGGTAAGCCTTTTAACCGGCTCCGCGGAAGGGGCGAAGACTTACGATGTCTACAAAGGCGTTAAGGTGACGCGCGCGCCTATAATGGACCTAAACTGGCTGAATAAGCGGGGCCTTATAGGGATAGAGGACGAGACAAGAGAAGTAATGAGCGCTTTCCTGGATAAGACAGAACCCGATCTGATCCATGCGCACAACATGAATTATTTCAGCAAGGTGCATGCCAAGACTCTTGAAGAAGAGGCTAAGAAGAGAAGGGTCCCTCTTATTCTTACGGCGCACAATTCGTGGGATGACATGCTCTTCTTGAAACTTACCAGGGACATCCGCTGGGACCACATTATAGCGGTCAGTTTTTACATTAAAAAAGAACTCATGGGGATAGGGTGCGAGAGCAAGAAGATAACGACCATCCACCACGGGATAGATGTGCAGAGATTCAGACCCGGGCAGAAGGGCCGATACGAGGGAAAGCTGGGATTTCTCAAGAATAAAAAGGTCATATTCCACCCGGCCCGAATGGGGATAGCCAAAGGATGCGATATAAGCGTAAAAGCAATGCATTTGGTTGTTAAGAAATTCCCGGACGCAGTTCTGGTATTGGCCGGGACAAAGAACATAGTGGATTGGGGCAGTACTCAGCAAAAGGATATTGCTTATATCGTGGACCTTATAGATAATCTTGGGTTAAGAGATAATATTTTTATTGAAATGTTTACGCTTAATGAGATGGTGCAGCTTTACGCCATCGCGGATATATGCTTGTATCCATCCACGGTAGGCGAACCGTTCGGATTAACTATGCTTGAGTCGCTGGCCTGCGCGAAGCCGATGATAGTGACCAATTCCGGCGGTATGCCCGAGATCATACAGGACGGTATAAACGGTTATATCGTGCCGGTAAGGGATTATGAAGCTATAGCAACAAGGATAATGAATCTTTTCGATGATGAAGATCTAAGGGGGCGCGTAGGCGCTACAGGAAGAAAGATCGTCGAGCTTAGATTCACCAAGGAGATAATGACAAGCAACAATCTGAGGATATACATGGATGCGTTGGGAATAAAACAATGAAGCCGGAAGTCATTCTGCTGCTTGCTCTGACAGCCTGTTTGTGGGGCGCAACGCCGGTCCTTGAAAAGATAGGACTTGGCAATACAGATCCGCTGACAGGGGTTACCATTAGAAGTATCGCTGTTACATCGGCTCTTCTTGTTTATCTTCTCTTTACGGGGAGGATGAAACAGCTTTTCGAAATCGACGCTAAAACAATAGTTATCTTTTCGGTAACAGGGATAATGGCGGGCCTTATCGGAATGGTTACATATTTTACCGCCTTACAAAAAGGCGCTACTTCGCAAATAGTTCCTATTGCCGCTGCCTACCCATTGGTGGCGGCCGTTCTCAGCGTTCTCATATTGGGCGAACAGGTCACGATACTGCGCTTAACAGGCACGATTCTTATAGTCTTTGGCATTTGGCTGGTGAAAGGATAGAGAGCAAACCATATGTGTGGCATCATAGGATACGTCGGCAAAAAAGATGCGGCAAAGGTGCTGATAGGCGGTCTTAAGAGACTCGAATACAGGGGATACGACTCCGCGGGGATAGCGATTTTACAAAATGAGACCGTATATTTCAATAAAAAAGCAGGCAAACTTCATGTGCTGATCGATGAGCTAAGGCGATTTCCTCTTGAAGGCAATGTCGGCATCGGTCATGTAAGATGGGCCACACACGGCATTCCAAATGAAATAAATGCCCACCCGCATTTTTGCTGTAAAGGGCAAATAGCCGTGGTCCATAACGGCATCATAGAGAATCATCAAGAGCTGAAGAGAGGGCTTGTAAAAGAAGGGCATCTGTTCACGTCCGACACCGATACAGAGGTCATACCCCATTTAATAGAGAAACATTACAGCGGTAGTCTGCTGGAAGCTATGCGGAAAACCGTAAAGCTTCTCAAGGGGACGTATGCAATTGCATGCGTCCATGCTTCAAGGCCGCAGGAGGTTGTAGGAGCCAGGTGTGACAGCCCCCTTATAATCGGGGTAGGAAAAGGTGAGAATTTCTTTGCAAGCGATGCCCCGGCAATTTTGAATTATACGAGAGACATTATCTTTCTGGAGAATTCAGAGATCGCAGAACTATCGCCTCAGGGCATCAAGATCATCGATCATGGAGGCAAAAAGATATCAAAGAGGCCAACGCGCATCAAATGGGACATAAGCCAGGCAGAAAAGCACGGGTTTAAGCATTTTATGCTGAAAGAGATCTTTGAGCAACCCCGCGTTGTAAAGGATATCATAAAAGAACGGGTATCAAAATATAAGGTCTTTTTCGAAGAGCTCTCCTTGTCTGACAGCGCTTTTAAGAAGATAGACAATGTAGCAATAGTCGCCTGCGGCACGGCTTATCATGCGGCGCTCACCGGCAAATATATGCTGGAAGGCCTTGCAAGGATTCCTACGTGGGTCGATACGTCCAGCGAATTCAGGTATAGGAAACCCATCGTTGGCAAAAATACCCTTGTGATCCTGATATCTCAATCCGGTGAAACTGCCGACACGCTTGCAGCTTTAAGAGAGGCTAAATCCAGGGGCGCCAAGACCCTGGCAATATGTAATGTTCTGGGAAGCTCTATAACGAGAGAGGCCGATGGGGTCATATACACGCATGCCGGGCCTGAAATCGCGGTCGCGTCTACCAAGGCCTACACTGCGCAGCTTACGATACTCTATCTCTTAACGATCTATGCAGGGGTTAAAAGGAGAGTGATATCGGGTAAGCTTAATGAAAAACTTATTAAGGAGTTTAGCGGGGTACCAAAGCTCCTTAAGCTTCTTTTGGACGATTTCAAAGGCGATAAGAATAAGATCGCAAGGTACGCAAAGGCTTTTAGAAAATATTACCTTAAAATGCACAACAAAAGCACCTTTCTCTATCTCGCCAGGAGCATAAATTACCCGAACGCTCTCGAAGGCGCCTTAAAACTGAAAGAGATATCCTATATAGCCGCGGAGGGCTACCCTGCCGGGGAGATGAAACACGGGCCGATCGCGCTTATCGACGAGAATCCATGGGTTGTGTGCATAGCTACCGATTCAGCTGTCTACGAAAAGGTACTTAGCAACATCCAGGAGGTGAAGGCCAGGGGGGGGATAATAATCGCCATCGTATCCAAAGGCAACAAGGGAATAGCCGGGCACAATATAAACTATGTTGTCGAGATTCCAAAGACCAGCGAATTCTTCTCACCCATACTTGTAGTTGTACCGCTTCAGCTTTTGGCCTACTATGTAGCAAAGGAATTCGGTTACGACATAGATCAACCGCGCAACCTTGCCAAGTCGGTTACGGTGGAATAGGGATTTATGATTCTGTAAACTCCAACGGGAATCCAGAACTGCGTACCGAAGTATTTTTACTAAGTCTGTCTTTGCGAAGTGCCGTAATATAGCGAGCGCACTGAAGCAATTGTTTCTCCCCTCGTCTTTGCGAAGTGCCGTAATATGCTAAGCGCACTGAAGGTTAAAACATCGTGTCATTCCCGCGTAAGCGGGAATCCATGGATGGACTCTCTACGAGTCTACTCTGGATCCCCGCTTTCGCGGGGATGACAGAAGAACGGAGATTGCTTCGGCACGTTCGAATATTCCGGTGCCTCGCAAAGACGAGAGAGGGCGGGGACGACAGAGGTGAGCGCGGGAGTGACAACACTTTATCCAAAGAGAGGAACGACATTGCTCATTAAAAAGAGGGACGTAAAGTGAACGTTAACACCGGCACGCTCTACATAGTAAGCACCCCGATAGGCAACCTGGAGGACATTACGCTGCGCGCCATTCAGACGCTAAAGGACGTAGACTTAATAGCCGCAGAAGACACAAGGCACACAAAGATCCTGCTTGATAGATACGCAATAAGCAAGAAGCAGATCAGCTTCTTTTCTTACAATAGTTTAAGAAGAAAAGATGAAATAATCGATCTATTAAAGGCGGGCAAGAACATAGCGCTTGTATCCGATGCGGGAACTCCCGGGATCTCTGACCCGGGCTTTACTCTTATCAGGACAGCTATCGATAACAACATGCCTGTCGTGGCGATTCCCGGCCCCACGGCCCTCATAATGGCTCTCGTGGTTTCAGGAAAACCGACCGCGAAATTTGTGTTTGAAGGATTTCTTTCTAACAAGCAGGCCAAAAGGAAGAATAGGCTTGCATTCCTGAAGAGCGAAGAGAGAACGGTTATACTTTACGAATCGTGCCATAGGATCGTTAAGCTACTTATGGATATCCTTGATATCATGGGGGACATAGAGATCGTTATTACAAGGGAACTGACAAAAAAATTTGAAGAGATAAAAAGAGATAAGACGAGCATTTTGCTGGACCATTTCTCTAAAATAAAGCCAAAAGGCGAATTCATAGTTATTATTTAACCCGCCTTCGCGCTTGTCGCGCTGCGCGTGCGAAGAGAGGAATTTCCCACCCGTAAAAAAGGGGGGGCTGGATAGCGAGACGAATACCGCTTCGGCGAGGTTTTCGCTCAGCCGAAGCGAAAAAGAAAGATTCCACAGGTGTAAGCCCGTGGAGCTTCAACACCGAATGGAGGAGACCATGACAAAGAAAGCGCTAATTACGGGCGTAACAGGACAGGACGGAAGTTATATGGCTGAGCTTTTGCTGCACAAAGGGTACGAAGTGCACGGAATAACCCGCAGGGCCAGCACATTTAATACTCAAAGGCTGAATAATGTATATGTAGATCCTCACGCCCCGAGAGCGCGACTCTTTTTGCATTATGGCGATATCTCAGATTCAGAGCAGCTATCGAATATCATATACAACGTAAAGCCGGATGAGGTATATCATCTGGCTGCGCAAAGCCACGTAAGGGTAAGCTTCGATATGGCGGAATACACGGGCAATATTACGGGGCTGGGCACAACGAGGATACTCGATATCATAAAAAGAGGCATCAAGAAAGGCAGGAGCAATATAAAGTTTTACCAGGCGTCCTCAAGCGAGATGTTCGGCATGAGCCCAGCGCCTCACAGCGAAAAGACCCCTTTTCACCCGCGGAGCCCATATGCTATCGCTAAAGTTTATGCGTATTGGATAGCCGTTAATTATAGAGAGGGCTACAACATCTTTGTATGTAACGGTATTTTGTTCAATCACGAATCCCCAAGGCGCGGTCAGACGTTTGTTACTCGTAAGATTACAAGAGGAATAGCAAATATCATAGCCGGCAAGGATAAGAAGTTATACCTCGGAAATCTCAAAGCAAAGAGAGACTGGGGGTATGCTCCAGAGTATACAGAGCTCATGTGGAGAATATTGCAACAGGAGAAGCCCAGCGACTATGTAGTCGGTACAGGAATCGCTCATTCCGTTGAGGAATTTGTCAAATCGGCATTTAGCTACGTCGGACTAGATCACAAAAAATACGTGACAATAGATAAACGCTATTACAGACCAACGGAGGTGACCAATCTTCTTGCCGATTGCAGCAAGGCAAGGAAGGAACTAAAGTGGAAGCCAAAGGTAAATTTTAGCGATCTGGTAAAGATAATGGTAGATGCGGACATGAGAGCAAGTGGTCTTAAGCCGATAGGAGAAGGCGACAAGATCTTAAAGAAAAAATTCCCCGATAAATGGTGGAAGTCGGACTAATAAAAACGTAATTATGCGATATTTGATCACAGGAATTTCAGGCTTTGTAGGGGGACACTATCTTGAGTATCTTGCCCGGGAAAGACCGGATTCTCATATTGTAGGCACCGACACCCTGGGGCTTAACGTGGAATTCTTGAAAAGGTCTTTTAGAGAAAAAATAGTATTCTGTCAGGGTAGCCTTCTCGACAAAGACTGGGTGCTCGGGCTCATAGAGAAGCACAAGCCGGATTATATCATAAACCTCGCTTCTTACAGCTCCGTTGCTTATAGTTGGAAGGCACCCGCGGAGTGTTTTATAAACAATACAAATATCTTCCTGAACATAATCGATGCCGTACATAAACTGAATATTAATGTGAAAGTTCTGTCGGTCGGATCATCCGAGGAATACGGAGCAGTTGATCCAAGGGATCTTCCTTTGCGAGAGGAAGCGCCGCTTAACCCTGTGAGCCCATACGCTGTTGCGCGCGTCTCCCAGGAACAGCTCTCAAGAGTATATTCAAAAGGATACGGGATACCTATTGTTTGCACGAGGTCTTTTAATCATATTGGCCCGAGACAGGCCGATATATTTGTTGTCAGTTCATTTGCAAAACAGATCGTAGAAGCAAAAAAAGGAAGACGAAGCAAGATCATCGCCGGCGATCTGGAGATCATTAGAGATTTTATCGATGTCCGCGATGTTGTATGGGCCTACGACCTGCTACTTGAGAAGGGTAAAAAGGGAGAGATATATAATGTATGTTCCGAAGACGGCCATAAGTTATCAGATATTATTATGATGCTACAAAAAGAAGCCGGGATGGACTTGCCTGTAGAACGCGATCCAAACCTGATACGCCCGAAAGATAACCCGGTTATCATAGGGTCGTCTGAAAAGTTGCGAAAAGATACAGGATTTAAAAGAGAGTACCATCTTCACCAATCGCTCAAAGATATGCTAAGGTACTGGCAGGATAATATTTAGCGCTGTAGGCGCATGTTTATTTCTTGGAGGTCTTAATATGCAATTTTGGCAGGGGAAAAGAGTGCTTGTAACAGGCGGCAAAGGTTTTTTGGGGTCTTATCTGGTTGATAAGCTGAAGAGACGCGGATGCAAAGACATATTCGCGCCGGGGGTAGAGGAGTATGACCTATCAAACATAGAAGCCGTAAAAAAGGTCTATAAAGATTTCGCCACCGATATTGTTATCCATCTTGCGGCAAAAGTAGGTGGGATAGGGGCAAATAAGGCAAAACCCGGCCTCTTTTTCTACGAAAATCTGATTATGGGCATTCAGCTGATGGAGGAGGCAAGGATCGCAGGTGTGCAGAAGTTCGTCGCCCTGGGATCAATATGCTGCTATCCTAAGTTTACGCCTGTGCCATTCAAAGAGGAGAATTTGTGGAACGGCTATCCCGAAGAGACGAACGCCCCTTACGGCATGGCTAAGAAGATGCTTCTTGTTCAAGCCCAGGCATATAGGCAGCAGTACGGGTTCAACGCGGTATTTTTAATGCCGGTCAATCTGTATGGGCCGGGTGACAATTTTGACCTGCAAATCTCGCATGTTATACCGGCTCTTATTAAGAAGTGCTTTGACGCTATAAAGAATGGCGGCAAAGAGCTTATTGTGTGGGGCACGGGTAAGCCTACAAGGGAATTTCTCTACGTAGAGGATTGCGCGGAAGCGCTAATTCTTGCGACAGAAAGATATAATAAGCCGGAGCCGGTTAATTTAGGCGCGGGGTTCGAAATATCGATCAAAGATTTAGTCAAGCTAATCGCAAAATTAACAGGTTTCACAGGAAAGATCGTATGGGATAGAGCGAAGCCGGACGGACAGCCCAGAAGGATGCTCGACATCTCAAGGGCGAAGAAAGAATTTGGCTTTAAAGCCAAAGTGGCTTTCGAGGAAGGATTAAGAAAAACAATAGCTTGGTATAAGGCCTCTAAACACTTTTCTCGTTGACATCGGCCTTTTAAATGATAAGATATGTCATAGTATCAAACAGGCAACAGAGCAAAAAACTTAAAAAATGGTAAACCAAACACTGGTCTTAATAAAACCCGATGGCCTTAAGAAATCATTGACCGGAAATGTTCTTACCCGCCTTTCTGAAACCAAGCTGGATATAATAGGGGCGAAGATCGTTCGCGTATCGCAGGAACTGGCTGTCGAACACTATAAGCACCTTAAGGATAAGCCATTCTTCGCTGAGCTCATAAAGTATATAATGGGTTATTATCACAAAGACAAAGTTATGGCTCTTGTGTATTGGGGAGAGGAAGCGATATCGAAGGTCAAGCAGATCTGCGGTTCAACCGATCCTGAAGAGGCGGATATGGTATCCATAAGAGGCCAGTATGGCAGAATTACGACAAAAGGGGTATATGAAAACGTCATGCATGCCTCTGCCGATGCAAGCGAATCTGAGCGGGAGATCAAGCTATGGTTCGATCCGGACGAAGTAATAAGAGACATTTACCCGACAAAGCCGGTAATGCTAAGCGAAAAAAGAAGGGTGTGGGCATGATAAAATCGATGACAGGGTTTGGTATGGGGGAAGTGAAGACTAAATACGGGGTTTTTATGGCAGAGCTGCGCACACTAAATCATAAATTTTTAGAGATAACGCCAAGATTGCCTAACAGCCTATTTGTTTTAGAAGATCGTGTAAAGAATGTTATCAAAAGCAAGGTTAAGAGGGGTAAGATATATCTGAACCTGGTACACGACACCGTGCAGGATGCCGGAGGCAATATAGTTATAGATGCGGCTTTAGCAAAGAGCTATTATAATAAGCTTAACAAACTAAGCAAACGCCTTAACATCAAAGATGCGGTAAGGCTCTCCGAAATAACATCATTCCCGGGGGTTATAAACTATAAGGTGGCTCACGAGAATACCGGAGCGTTATGGCCTTCCGTTAAGGAGTCTATAGAAAAAGCTCTTAAAAGTCTTATCAAAGACAGAGAGAAAGAGGGTAGCTTCCTTTTCAGGGATTTTATGAAGAGGGTTGGGAGGATAAAAGGCGTTGTAGGGGATATTAAGGCGAATGCAGCTTCCAACGTAAAAAGTTACAAAAAGAATCTTTCGCAAAGAATAAAGGAGCTCTCAGGCGCTTACCCTGTAGACAGAGGCAGGATAGAGATAGAGGTAGCGCTCTTCGCAAAGAATAGCGACATAACTGAAGAGATAACAAGACTCCATAACCATATCGGCAATTTCACGAAGACGATCAGAAAGAGCGGTGAAGTCGGCAAGAAACTCGATTTTATCTGCCAGGAACTGCACAGGGAGATCAATACGGTAGGATCTAAATCCAGCGGCTACAACATCTCCAAGGGCGTTATCGAAATAAAGACAGAGATCGAAAAGATAAGAGAGCAGCTTAAGAACATAGAATGATTAGCACAGAACCATCATCGCAAGATGCCTCTTATCGTTTAAGCGCATCGAAGCAATGCTCTACTCGTCTTTGCGAGGTGCCGTAATATAGCGAGCGCACCGAAGCAATCTCAGACTAGCTCGATGAGATTGCTTCGGCACGCTCGAATCTTACGGTGCCTCGCAAAGACGAGGGATGGCAAGATTGACTTAAGACGCTTCACGTTCTATGGCATTCCGCAATTGCATACATAGCAGATACTGTTAATAACATTATTGAACAGATGAAGACAAGAGGGCGCATATTCGTAGTTTCAGCCCCATCGGGAAGCGGAAAGACTACGATATGCAAAGGGGTGCTTAAGAGGTTAAAGGGCATTGCGCCTTCAGTATCTGTGACCACCAGGGACCCGAGACACGGTGAAAAGAGCGGGAAAGACTACCATTACACATCTGAAAGATCTTTCAAAGCAGATATAAAAAAGGGTAATTTTCTGGAATGGGAGAAGAACTTCAATTATTTTTATGGCACACCAAAAAAGTATGCTCTAAACAAAATAGAAAAAGGGATCGATCTTCTTCTTAGTATAGATGTAAAAGGCGCCATGACCGTTAGGAAGATGTTCACCGATAGCGTGCTTATCTTCATAAAAACGCCTTCTTTAAGAGAGCTATCGCGTAGGCTAAGAGCGAGAAAGACTGATAAGGAGGGAGAGATTGCAAACCGCATTAAGGCGGCCAAGAAGGAGCTGAAATTTGCGCCTCAATATGACTATTTAGTAATTAATAATAAGTTAGAAGATGCTGTTGATGAAGTGATCTCTATAATAAAGAAAGAAAGGAGCTAATAAATTGGCATATATTCGTATGGAAGAATTATTAAAAAATGCTCATGAGAGTGTCTATAAACTCGTGATCCTGGCTTCCCGCAGAGCTCTCGAGCTTGGAACGGGCAGCGAAAAACTTGTGGAGTGCGACAACAACACCAAGCTTACCACTATTGCCTTAAGAGAGATAATGGAGAAGAAGGTTAGTTATAAACTGAAGAAGAAATGAGAAAAAACATTCTTTTAGGCATAACCGGTAGCATTGCTGCTTATAAAGCATGCGAGCTTATAAGTCTTCTCACTAAGAAAGGGCACAATGTTACGTGTATCATGACTAATGAGGCGGAGGAATTCGTCACTCCCCTTACCATGGAGACGCTCTCCGCTAACAAGGTTTACAGGGAGATGTTTAAGCAATCGGGAAAGTATGAATCTGCGCACGTATCGTTAGCTCAAAGTGCGGACCTGGTCGTTATTTGTCCGGCAACCGCCAACACAATAGGTAAGCTTGCATCAGGCCTCTGCGACGATCTTTTGACATGTACCGTTATCTCTTCAACAAGCCCTGTCTTGATAGCCCCTGCCATGAATGACAACATGTATAAACATAAGATCACGCAAAGAAATTTACGAGAGCTTAAAAGGATCGGATATGAATTCGTGGATCCGGTTCGAGGGCGCCTCACATGCGGATACGTAGGCATGGGACACATCGCGCCCCTTGGCTCAATAGTAAAGAAGATAGACAAAATTCTCAAGTGAACCCCGTTACACCTAAAATAGTCCGGCGAAACCTTTATTACACAAGGTGTAACGGGGTAAGCTCGTTAGAAAACATAATATCCATGAAAGAGATAAGAGAATGAAGATTTCTAACGGATCCGGAAAAGCCCTCAAGATACTTATAACCGCAGGCCCCACCGTTGAAAAGATCGATCCCGTTCGCTTCATGTCAAACCGCTCTACCGGCTATATGGGATACGAACTGGCAAGCGAAGCCAGAAGAAGAGGGTGCCCGGTAACGTTAATAAGCGGTCCAACATGTATGAAGCCCCCCAAGGCGGTCAGATTTCTGCGCATAGAGTCAGCGCGTGAGCTTTACACAATGGTTCACAAGGAGCTTAGCAAGGCGGATGTGCTTATTATGACTAGCGCTGTCTGCGATTTTAAACCTACGCATATTTTACGCAATAAGATAAAAAAAGCGAATCTTTTTATACTAAAACTACGCAAAAATAAGGATATTTTAGCCTCCCTTTCAAAGAGAGAGCGGGAAAACAAATTTATAGCGGGATTTGCGCTGGAAACAAAGAACCTGCTGGGTAATGCGCAAAAAAAGCTGGAAGAGAAGAGCTTAGATCTTATAGTATGCAATAAGGCAGATAAGCGAAATATGCCTTTTGGCACGGGGCTTAAGACCGTTTATTTATTAGATAAGTGCGGGCGCAAAAAGAAGTTAGAAAAAAAGAACAAAGTCCAAATAGCGCGCGCTATTCTTGACACAATAGAGGAGCTATGCTATACTCCAAATTAGTCTTTTTTAAAGATAGAGTTATGTTTGTCACAGATGGGAATAAGCTTGTCTAACCCATCTGTGTTTCGTCTATGCATAAGGACATTTAGTGATCAACAAGCAGATTTGAAGCAAGGGGTCATTCAGATGAGGAAACGAGGGCTTGCCCCGTTACAAGTAATGGATTGGTTGCAATTACCAGATAAAGCTTTTAAGCGCAATAGAATCTCCCCTTTAAAACTTGTAACGGGGTTCACCCCGTTACAAGTAATGAATTGCGTGCAATTGCCAGGCAAAGCTCTTAAGCGTAATAGAATTTCTCCTTTAAAACCTGTAACGGGGTTCACATTAACAGAACTTATCTTTGTGGTCGTTACAATAACAGTATTTATATTACTATTAACCCCTTTTATTAGTAATATCAGGATAAGGGCGAAAGCTATAGGATGCGAGGAGAACCTGCAAAAGATAGGCCTCGGACTTAAGGTGTTCGCAAATGAGCATCAAGGACAGTTCCCTTCTACCTTATCGGAGCTTATAGCCGGGAATTATGTAGAGGATGAAAGAGTGTTCGATTGTCCCAACAGCCCACACGCGGGAAGCATGGAAGACCCCGATTACCACTTTACAACAGGCTATAGCGTCCTTTCTCCGTCCGACACGTGGCTGGTGTTTGACAAGGATGACAATCATTCTGGTGGGGGGCATGTTCTTTACGTAAGCGGCGACATTAAATGGATCGGCGACGCATGGACGGAGAAGACAAATACCGAAAAGGAAAGCTGAGGTCCTTCAGCGATGGAAAATGTTCCCATAGGTCACATTTCCTTCATTGCTTCAGTATCAAGTTATGATCTTTATTATTAATGTCCTTCAACAGTGAACAATCCTCGCATAGGTCGGATTGCTAACACTGTTTCAGGATCAAAAATTGCTTCGCAATTTTTGGCGCGATGGCCGAGTAGTTAGGCAGAGGTCTGCAAATCCTTGTACACCGGTGCGATTCCGGTTCGCGCCTCCAATTCCGCCGAAGGCGGAATTGATCCTGAGGAAAACACAGATTGCGACCTAAAGGAGCAATCTGTACAGACGAAGGACATTGGTAAGCGCCGAAGGCAGAATCGACAGCTTATTAGAGCATTAGCTTTTTAGGTAAATTCCTAATAAGCCAGTAAACTAAAGCTATAGGAAGCTAAAGCGAGAGAAAAACCAGCAATTGCCGGAGTGGCGGAATTGGCAGACGCCTGGGACTTAAAATCCCATGGTTCGAAAGGGCCGTGCCGGTTCGAGTCCGGCCTCCGGCACCATTTTGCCGAAGGCGGAATTGATCCTGAGGAAAACACAGATTGCGACCTAAAGGAGCAATCTGTATAGACGAAGGACATTCGATTTGCCGAATGGCAAAATGATCCTGAGGATGCAATCATAAGGATCATCTGAAGGACCTTAAGGCGTAAAATTTAGGTACTTCGGTAGTAAGAAATGCTTTAATAGGGCGCATTTCTAACACTACCTCAGTATCAATTTTTCTTAAGGCGAAAAATTGGACGCGTAGCTCAGCTGGTTAGAGTACTACCTTGACATGGTAGGGGTCACAGGTTCGAACCCTGTCGCGTCCACCATTTTGCCGAAGGTAAAAGGACAGCTTATTAGAGCATTAGCTTCTTAGCTTTTTAGGAGATGTGGGAATTGACTAGCCTAAGAAGCTAGAAAGCTAATAAGCTAGTAAGCTAAAACGTGGAGTACAGAAGAATCAAATAAATACAATGGATATCGAAACATTACGACATAGCACGTCGCATATTATGGCCGATGCCGTTAAGAGGCTGTATCCAAAGGCAAAGCTTGGCATAGGCCCGGCCATTGCCGACGGATTCTATTACGACTTCGATATAGACCAGCCCATTATACCCGAGGATCTCGCCAGGATCGAGCTAGAGATGAAGCAGATCATAAAACAGAATTCAGAGTTTACCTGTCAAGAGGTGCCAAAGGAAGAGGCGATCAACCTGTTCAAAAGGTTGGGCGAAGATTACAAAGTCGAGCTTATCGACAAGGTAAAAGGTGCCAGGGTAACCGTTTACAGGCATGGCAACTTTGTAGATCTATGCAAGGGGCCCCATGTTCATAAGACCGGAGACGTCCCTGTCTTTAAACTGCTTTCTGTGGCGGGGGCCTACTGGCACGGCATTGAAACAAATCCCATGCTGCAGAGAATTTACGGGACTGCCTTTGAAAAGAAAGAGGACCTTGACAAATTCCTCAAGCAAAGAGAGGAGGCCAAGAAGAGGGACCACAGGATTCTTGGCAAGAAACTGGATCTCTATAGTTTCAATATGGAGATGGGGGCGGGGCTTGTTCTCTACCACCCTAAAGGCGCGCTTCTCAGGACTATTATAGAAGATTATATAAAGCGAGAACACATAAAACGCGGATATCAGCTCGTTATAAGCCCACACATTCTGAAAAGCGACATATGGGTGCAATCCGGTCATTACGAATATTATAAAGAGAATATGTATATCTTCCAGATCGAGGGTAGGGAATTTGCGGTAAAGCCGATGAATTGCCCCGGGCATATCTTAGTTTATAAGTCACAAAAGAGAAGTTACAGGGACTTGCCTTTGCGGTTCTTTGAACTCGGAAGTGTATACAGGCATGAAAAGTCCGGGGTATTGCATGGGCTTCTCAGGGTAAGAGGGTTCACGCAGGACGACGCTCATATATTTTGCTTAAGAGAACAGATAGAAGAAGAGGTTTCAAAAGTAATCGACTTTGTGACCGATACGCTAAAGGTGTTTGGATTCAATGAATATAGCGTAGAATTGAGCACAAGGCCCGAGAAGAGCATAGGGTCTGATGATGATTGGCTGGAGGCCACGGACGCCTTGAAGAACACGCTGAAGGAGAAGAATATAGCTTATGAAATAAACGAAGGCGAAGGGGCGTTTTACGGCCCGAAGATAGACATAAAACTTAAAGACGCCATTAACCGCCAGTGGCAATGCGCTACGGTTCAGTGCGATTTTACGCTTCCTGAAAGGTTCGCGCTCTCCTACGTCGGCAAAGACGGAAAAGAGAGAAAACCGATCATGTTACACCGCGTGATTCTGGGCAGTATAGAGAGATTCATCGGCGCATTGGTGGAGCATTATAGCGGAAATTTTCCGCTATGGCTGGCTCCGGTCCAGGTCTGCATTGTTCCGATAACAGAGAACCAGAACGAATATGCAAAGACCCTGGAAAAGTTATGGGCAGAAAAAGATATTCGAGTTATAACCGATACGCGCGATGAAAAGATGCAGAAGAAGATCCGTGAACGTGAGCTGGAAAAGATACCGTATATTGTTATAGTGGGAGAACGGGAAGTGAAAGAGCGGAAGGTGTCGGTCAGGTCGAAGTCGAAGGGCAATGTAGGTTCGATGGGCCCGGAGGCATTTTTGGATATTATTGAGAAGGAGATAAAGGAGCGCAGGTAAAAGACTGTACGGTGAACAAGGAGGTGTAATACGAAACGGTTCATAAGAGTTAATGCGAGGATAAGGGTACAGAGCGTTCGTCTTGTTGGGGAAGACGGTAAGCAATCCGGGGTAGTAGATACCAGAGACGCCCTTAAGATGGCCGAGGATGTGGGGCTGGATCTGGTGGAAGTTGCGCCCAATGTAACTCCACCTGTTTGCAGGATCATGGACTACTCGAAATTCAAGTATGAGCAAGAGAAGAGAGAGCGGGAGGCCAAGAAGAAACAACATGTTACGCATCTCAAAGAACTGAAGATAGGGCCAAAGATCGAGGAGCATGATTACCGCGTAAAACTTCATCACCTGGAGAAGTTTCTTAAAAGAGGCGACAAGGTAAAGATAAGCATGCGCTTTCGCGGCAGACAGATGGCTCATGTGGATCTGGGAAGAAGCATTCTCGACAAGTTAATAAAAGACGCTGCCCTATTTGGCGAAGCCGAGAGGGCGCCGGTACTCGACGGCCGCATGATGACGATGGTCTTTACGCCAAAGTCATAAAAATAATATCTGGCATTCGATAAATAACGGGTAAGCTAAAAAAGGTTGTTTTCGCCATAGGAGGACGCGTGTCTTGTGGAGTGCACACATCTCTATGGGGAACGCTATCCGATAAATTTTATATAGAATAGAAGGAGCAAAGAAATGCCTAAAATGAAGACGAAGAAATCGGTAAGAAAAAGATTTAAGGTGACAAAGTCAGGCAAGATAAAGAGGTCGAGATCGGGAAAAAGCCATATTTTAACGAAGAAGTCAAGAAAGAGGAAGAGGGGACTGAGAAAAGCCGGTCTTGTTTCGAAAGGCGAAGCAAGAATGATCAAGCGGCTTTTGCCTTACGGGTAACGAAACAGATAAACTGATGTTTGGTGAGCTGAAATGTGCCCGTCTTCGCGCCTTCGGCGCTACGACGCGGCAGACTTCGCTTAACTGGCTTGCCCGCCTTCGCCCTATCAGGGCTTCGGCGAGGCATTGCCGAGACGTAGCTCTGAAAGACACATTTTGCTTTAGTCATTCAGAGCGAAGTCTGGTGCGCTTGTGTTCCCGGGTATGATTGGGGAGGATAATAATGGTGCGCTAGTGCACTCGTGTGCTAGTGATCTAGCGTATTGGGTATGATAATGGAGGACAGAAATGGGAAGGGTTAAATTTGCAGTAGCATCGAGAAAGAGAAGAAAGAGGGTTTTAAAGAAGGCTAAGGGGCAATTCGGCGGCAGGTCCAAGCTATACCGGACAGCAAAGGAATCGGTCCAGAAGGGAATGTACTATAGCTACAGGGACAGGAAGAACAAGAAGAGGCTCTTCAGAAGGCTATGGATTACGAGGATCAGCGCGGGATGCAAAGAAAAAGGGCTCTCTTACAGCAAGTTCGTAAACGGTCTTAAAAAAGCAAAGGTCACATTGGACAGGAAGAGCCTGGCTGAGTTAGCTGCAAACGACAAAAAAGCTTTTAACAAACTTGTGGAGCTGGCTAAATCGAAGATATAATGAAATGATAGATCTTAAGAAGGTTCAATTTATTTGAATTTAAAGTTTTAATTTTCCGTTTATGATCAAAATACTGCGTAAACTGAAACCACCGCAGATAGTTGTCATCAGCTTTCTGTGCGCTATATTTGTGGGCACAATTCTTTTAAGCATGCCGCTGGCCAGCCGGGCCGGCGAAAGAATGCCCGTGATCGACAGCCTCTTTACGGCTGCAAGCGCGACATGTGTTACGGGTCTGGTCGTGAGAGATACAGGCGCGTATTTTTCCGAATTTGGGAAACTTACAATACTTGTCCTGCTGCAGATAGGCGGGCTTGGCATAATGACATTCTCTACACTATTCGCCGTTCTACTGGGGAAGAAGCTGACGATAAAAGAGGACCTTGTTATCCAGAGAACGATGGTGACGAGCAAGGTCCAAAACCTGGCGACACTCATAAAATACATTATATTCATCACTCTTGGAATAGAGTTTTTTGGCGCAGCATGTCTTGCCTTGCGATGGACACAGATCGTGGACTGGCCTTTCAGTAAGATCATAATGAGCTCTATTTTTCATTCCGTGAGCGCGTTCTGTAACGCAGGGTTCTCTCTATTCCCCGGGAGCTTCTCGGTCTTTTCCGGTGATATATATATAAACCTTACAATGATCGCTCTTATAGTTCTCGGTAGTATAGGCTTTGTAGTTATCATGGAACTACCACGCTTTGCAAAAAAGAGAAACCTTCGCCACATTAGCTTACAGTCGAAGGTCGTCTTAACTGTATCTTTAAGCCTCATTCTTATAGGGGCGCTGCTCTTCTTTCTTGTTGAACAGAACAATACGATGGCCGGTCTCTCGCTTAAAGAGAAGGTTCTGGGCTCTCTCTTTCAATCCACAACAGCAAGGACAGCGGGTTTTAACACTCTCAGCATAGGAAGGCTCGCACCTCCAACTTTATGTCTTCTTATGTTCCTGATGTTCATAGGCGCGTCACCCGGATCAACCGGCGGCGGCATTAAAACCTGTACGTTCGGTGTCATCCTGGCAACGCTCTTTTCCATGCTGAAGAACCGGGACAGGGTATCGATGTTTAAGCGCACGATCCCGAAGGAGGTAGTGCGGAAATCCCTTGTAGTTCTGCTCTTGGCGCTGGTATGGATCTTCGCGGCGACATTCTTAATTTCCATTGTTGAATATAAAAGAATGGCCCAAATAGATAATTTCTTTTTACGCATGCTATTCGAAATTACCTCAGCGTTCGGAACGGTCGGTTTATCAACAGGCATAACATCCGCGCTTGGAACAATGGGGAAGCTGATCCTGATCTTCACAATGTTTGTCGGTAGGGTTGGACCGCTTACTTTAGCTTTAGCCATAGCGCTTCAACATGACAAGATCTCTTACGTATATCCTGAAGAGAAGATGATGATAGGGTGACACAGATGAGTAATAAGTAGCGAGTAGAGAGTAGCAAGTAGCGAGAAAGACTCTCTCTACTCTCTACTTAAGAAGATCTGTGCTAATCTGTGATTGAGTTAAGGAGGCAACTATGAGGCAGTTCGCTGTTATAGGTTTGGGTAGATTTGGGGCGAGTGTAGCTAAAGCGCTCTCCGGGAAAGGGTACCAGGTTCTAGCTATAGACGTAAACGAACAATTGACCCAGGACGTTGCGGACGACGTAACACAAGCCGTATGTCTTGACGCTACTGAAGAGAAGGCTTTGAGAAGCGTTGGCATAGAGAATGTCGATGTGGCCATTGTCGGTGTAGGGACTGACCTGGAAGCAAGCATCTTGATATCTCTTAATCTGAAGGAGATAGGGATCAAGGAGATCGTCTGCAAGGCTGTAAACGAGAATCATAAGAAGGTTCTTGAGAGGATCGGCGCTACAAAGGTCGTTCAGCCGGAAAAAGAGATGGGCACGAGGTTGGCAAACAGCCTTATCTCTACAAGCGTCATAGAACATATAGAGCTTTCCCATGAGTCGAGCATAGTGGAGCTCATTGCCCCGAACGAGTTTATCGGAAAGAACTTAAGAGAGATAGCTGTGCGGGCCAAATACGGGCTCAATGTGATCGCGGTAAAAAGGAGAATACCGTCGGCATCCAAAAGAGAAGAAGAGGAGATCGTGAACATCTCTCCCCAGGCCGAAGATATCATCAATAAAGGAGACATACTGGTCGTTTTAGGATCGAACGAGAATATCGAGAAACTGAAGAAGAAACACTAACAGAACCGCAACCGGCTAACGTTTTACGAGGAAGAGTATGGAAGAAGAGATAAGGAGCCTTAGGGCTTCATTCGAAGAAGATATCAGGCAAGCAAACGATGCGGAATCACTGGAAAATGTACGCATTAAATACATTGGCCGGAAAGGGACTCTTCCTGCGTTAATGAAGAAGATGCCGGCCCTGGACAAAGAACAGAAGGCTTTAGTCGGCAAGGAATTGAATACCCTGAAGAAGCACATAGAGTCAACCATAAGCATAAAGAAGGAGCAGATCCTGTCATCCGGCGCTGAAAAGCAGCAAAGTAAGATCGACATTACCATGCCGGGTGTACTACCTGATGCCGGACGCCTTCATCCTATTACAAAGACGCTCAATGAAATAAACGACATCTTCGTCTCTCTCGGCTTCAGGATAGCCGAAGGTCCGGAAATAGAAAAGGAGTTCTATAATTTTGAAGCGCTGAATATACCGCCGGACCATCCGTCGAGAGACGCGTTCGATACATTCTATATCAATAAAGATACTCTCCTGCGCAGTCACACTTCGACCGTTCAGATAAGGATAATGGAGAAGACAAAACCTCCGATACAGGCGATCATGCCGGGAAGGGTCTATAGGCCGGATGCCGTAGACGCGTCTCATTCTTTTATGTTTCATCAGGTCGAGGGGCTTATGGTAGATAAGGGGGTCAAGTTTTCCGATCTAAAAGGGATCTTAAACCTATTTACAAAAAGAATGTTTGGCGAAAAGACAAAGACAAGGTTCCGGCCCAGCTTCTTTCCATTTACAGAACCGTCCGCGGAAGTGGATATTTCGTGTATTATATGCAGTGGAAAAGGGTGCCGCGTATGTTCTCATACAGGCTGGCTTGAGATCTTAGGCGCCGGCATGGTAAACCCGCGCGTTTTTGAAGCGGTCGGATATCCGGCAGAGAAGTATACCGGATTTGCATTCGGAATGGGAGCAGAGCGTATAACCATGCTTAAGTACGGCATTGACGACATAAGATTATTTTTTGAAAACGATATAAGGTTTTTGGAGCAATTCTAATGGTGCTAGGCGAAACAATGATCTGCTCGTCTTTGCGAGGTGCCGTAATATGCTAAGCGCACCGACTTGTCTTTCCGAAACCACACGTGAAAGCAGTGTGGCGAAAGAGGAAGCAATCTCCATTCTGTCATCCCCGGACCGCTGCTGCGGTCTAAACTCCAGCGGGGATCCAGAGTAGACTCGCAGAGAGTCCACCCATGGATTCCCGCTTGCGCGGGAATGACAAACTGTTGAACAAGGGATTGCTTCGGCACGCTCGAATATTACGGTGCCTCGCAAAGACGAGTAGAGATGGAGATTCATGAAAGTTAGTTACAGTTGGCTTAAGGATTATGTTGACGTAAAACTGGATCCAAAGAAGCTCGCCCACCTCCTTACGATGACCGGTGTCAATGTTGCGTCCTGTCAGAATGTAGGCAATGACCATATCTTCGAATTCGAAATAACCGCAAACAGGCCGGACTGCCTGAGCGTCCTGGGGATAGCCAGGGAGGTAGCGGCGGTTCTCGGGAAGAAACTGAAGACGCCGAAAGATCTGCAAAAGAATATAAAGATAAACAATAAAGTACATAAAGAGACAAGTTTTCCGGTGTTGGTAAATGATCCGGATCTCTGCTGCCGATATTCGGCCAGACTTATAAAAGATGTCGAAGTCGGACCATCTCCGGAATGGCTTAAAGAACGGATCCTTTCCGTGGGCCTCAGGCCCATCAATAACATCGTAGATATTACAAACTTTGTTCTTCTTGAAACGGGACAGCCTATGCACGCGTTCGATTCCGACAAAATAAGATCGAGCATTATCGTAAGAAGAGCGAGGAAGGGCGAAATGATCATAACGATAGATAACATAGCCAGAACTTGCTCCGAAGACGCGCTTGTTATAGCAGATGAAGACGGGGCCATTGCGCTGGCCGGCATTATGGGGGGGTTGACTACAGAGGTTAACAGGATGACAAAGAGCATTCTTCTGGAGAGCGCAAATTTTGACCCGGCTTCCATAAGAAGAACATCCCGGGCCCTTGGAATGAGCTCTGAATCCAGCTACAGGTTTGAGCGGAAGATAGATAATGATATGGTCGTTAAGGCGTCGAACAGGGCAACCGCATTGATCCGGTCGATTGCCGGAGGTACGCCGGGACGGCTTCTGGACGTGGGCAAGAAGACAGCTTACTCAAAGACCATCAATTTTGATATTGCCAAAGCGATGTCGACACTCGGAATATCTATGGGAAGCGGGAAAATAGCCGCGATATTAAAACCTCTAGGTTTTTCTGTTGAGATCAAAAAGAGAAACGCAAAAGTTACAGTTCCCAGCTTTAGAGAAGATGTTAAAAGCGACATAGATCTGACAGAAGAGGTGGCGCGCGCGTATGGATATGAGAAGATATCCCCGACCATTCCTCAAATAGTTGGGAATACCAGGGTCAAAGATGTCGAAGGCCTTATTCTCGAAAGAATAGGTAGGGTACTAACACGTCTGGGACTTAGCGAAATAATCACATATAGCCTTATAAGCAAAGGCAGGATAGAGGGCATGGGGATCCCCGAAGAGGAGCTTGTTACTATCAGAAACCCACTTAGCATCGATCAGGAGATGATGCGTCCTACTATGCTGCCGGGTATGTTAACCACCGTCTCTTACAACTTAAACAGAAAGGCTAAAAAACTTTCACTCTTTGAAATAGGAAAGGTATATCGGGAGAAAGGCGATTTCTATACAGAGCAGCCCGTTCTATCCATCAGCTTGACGGGGATAAAGAGCGAGGACTGGAGAGGCGGGGGCGTCGAGTTCGACTTCTTCGACATAAAGGGGATATTCGAAAGGTTATTGCAAGAGCTGGGTATCCTCAAGTTTTCCTTTAAAGACGATGCGATAAAGGGTCTCGACGGTAATATATCTTCATCGGTAATGCTTGACGGGAAGAGCATCGCGTCTATTGGCCAGATCGATAAAGAAATGAGCGCGCGATACGATATAGAGAAACGCGTAATGTACGGTGAGCTTTATATACAGAGAGTGAACGATAAGCTGGCCCTCGGCAAAAGATATAAACCTTTCGGACGGTATCCATCTGTCATGAGGGATATATCCATAGTCGCGGACCAGGGCGTAAGATCGCAGGAAATAATGGAACTTATAGAGGCTGCGGGCAAGGAGCTTGTTAAGAAGATCTCTCTTGTAAGCTGCTATCAGGGTAAGCAGATCCCGGACGGGAAGAAGGGTCTATTGTATCGCATAGAGTGCAGAAGCGACAAAAGAACACTAAAAGACTCTGAAGTTGATGAACTTAACGTAAGCATCAAAAAGGTTCTTTCCGAAAAACTCGCCATAACCTTCCGGTAAACGCAAAGAACGCAAAACCAATTTTTACATTGCTTTTTCCGTGATCGGAGGAGTATAATTACATACAAGATAACGAATTCCCCTGTCGTTCGCGTGAACCGGGGTGATAAAACTTGATCCAATGAAGTGGTTTAAAGGGAGCTTAACTCGGTCTTATCCTTGGATCTGGCCGGAGGGCACCCACCTGTAAATAAAGGGACCTAAGTTTTGCACTCTTGCACGGCTCTGGCAGGGGTTTTTATTTAATGAAGCCATAATTTACGACAGCGTTTTCAAAACCTGTTAATTTTAGTAGTACTACCAACATCCTAGAACCTGAAACCGAGAACTTATAACTAATCAAATGCCGAACGATCTTTTCGAAAAAAAACAGGATGAGACAAGAAAAGCCGAGCCGCTCTCCGCGCGTATGAGGCCACGAACCTTAGCCGAATACGCGGGGCAGGAACACATATTGGGCGAAGGAAAGCTGCTGAGGCGCGCGATAGAGGCAGACAGGATCGCGTCCCTGGTCTTTTATGGCCCTCCCGGATGCGGGAAGACGGCTCTAGGTCACATTATATCCATGGCAACAGGAGCGCATTTCGAAAATATCAACGCAACAGCAAGCAACGTAAGCGAGGTCCGCGACATCATCGCGCGAGCAAAAAAGCGTTTCGATCTGGAAAGAATAAAGACAATTCTGTTTATCGACGAGATCCATAGGTTTAATAAGGCGCAGCAGGATGTCCTTATGCCGGATGTCGAAAGAGGGAACCCGGTACTTATAGGCACCACAACGCATAATCCGTTCTTTTCTATTAATTCAGCGCTTCTTTCCCGATCGCAAATTTTTGAATTTAAACCGCTCAAAGAAGAAGATGTGCTTAAGATCCTAAAGAGGGCGCTTAAGGACACAGGGCGGGGATACGGCAATATAGCGGTACAGGCAGGCGAAGATGCGCTAAATTTCTTAGCTAAGATATGTGATGGCGACGCAAGGCGCGCCTGAACGCGCTGGAGATAGGCCTTCTAACCACCAAACCGGGAAAGGATAATGTTATCAACTTTACATTGAATGTGGCGAAGGAATCCATACAACGAAAAGCGATCGTGTATGACACCGGCGAAGATGCCCATTATGATACAGCCAGTGCTTTTATAAAGAGTATGCGCGGCTCGGATCCGGACGCTGCGCTCTACTGGATGGCAAAGATGCTTGTCGGGGGCGAGGACCCCAGGTTCATTGCGCGACGTATCGTGATTTGCGCAGCAGAGGACGTGGGCAACGCGGATCCGCAAGCGCTTGTGGTAGCGAATGCGGCGCTTCAGATATCAGAATTCGTGGGTCTTCCGGAAGCGCGTATCCCGCTTGCCCAGGCAGTGGTGTATATAGCCTGTTCTCCGAAATCTAACGCCGCTTATGTTGGTATCACCCGCGCCATGGATGATATAGAAAAAGAGAGAACAGAGGAGGTCCCATCGCACCTGAAAGACGCTTCTTACCAGGGCGCCAAGAAACTGGGGCACGGAGAGGGCTATAAGTACGCGCACAATTTCGAAAAACACTACGTAAAACAGGAGTATAAACAAAGAGACAAGAGGTACTATATACCTCAGGCGATCGGTTATGAGAAGAAGATAAAAGAGTGGCTCGAGGGGCTTGCTAGCATAGGTGAAGATCCCATTAATTCATGTTAGTCTTTACATCATAGCTGTCCAAATTAGCCTTGTCATTCCCGCGAAAGCGGGAATCCATAGTAGGGCTCGTCTGGATCCCCGCTTGCGCGGGGATGACAAGTGGGAAAAGGCGGGCATGACAGGAATTCGAATATCAAAATACTATTTCCGTCGATACGATACTACTATTTTGGACACGAATGTCTTTACATAACCACTGAACAATACAAAAATTCCAACGAGAATTAACGAAGTTCCGCGTCTTGTTCCGCATAGTTCAGCGCAATAGAACATAGGAATTGACAAAAAAGGGTCACAGGTAATATAATAACCGTTATTGTAACTTTACGATAAAGCTTCCGGTGAATGGAGAGACGTGTGGCGAAGACTATAAAAGAGATCAATGAGAGCATAAAGAAGGGTAAAGCCGTAGTCGTTACGGCGGAAGAGATAATAGGTATTGTAGAGAAAGAGGGCCCTAAGAGAGCCGCAGAGAAGGTGGATGTTGTAACTACGGGGACATTCGGTCCAATGTGTTCAAGCGGCGCCTATTTCAACGTGGGTCATACAAAACCTAAGATTAAACTCGGGGGAGGCAGGGTTACGCTAAACGATGTTGAAGCGTATGCAGGGTTTGCAGCCGTAGATATATACATCGGCGCTACGGCACTGGCAGGCGATGATCCGACGAATAAAGTGTATCCCGGCAGGTTCGAATATGGCGGAGCCCATGTTATAGAGGACCTGGTAGCGGGAAAAGACGTAAGGCTGACGGGAACAACATATGGGACGGATTGCTATCCCAGGAAGAAGCTGTCTACTCTTATCAACATAAAGGATCTAAATGAGACGGTTCTATTTAATCCCAGAAATTGTTATCAGAACTATAATGTCGCCGTTAACGTAAGCAAAGAGAAGACTATATACACGTATATGGGGGCGCTGAAGCCGGATCTGGGAAACGCCAATTACTGTTCGGCAGGACAGCTTTCACCGCTACTGAACGACCCCCTGTATAAGACGATAGGAATAGGAACAAAGATATTTTTAGGCGGGGCCGCAGGCTATATCGCATGGCAAGGAACGCAGCACAACCCGAGCGTCAAACGTAAACCGAACGGGACACCCGAAGTACCGGCGGGGACTCTGGCGGTTATAGGGGATCTTAAGAATATGTCTTCGGCATGGCTACGCGGCACATCTTTCGAAGGATATGGCGTAACCCTAACGGTCGGTCTTGGAATTCCCATACCCATGTTGAATGAGGAGATCGCAAAATATACTGCGGTAAGAGACGAAGATATCTACGCTAAAATAGTAGATTATTCTCATGACTATCCAAGCGGCGTAGCGAGCTCTCTTGGCGAAGTCAACTATAAGCAGCTGCGCTCAGGATCCATTAATATCAACGATAAACGGGTACCCACAGCCTCTTTATCCAGCTATTCAAAAGCCAGGGAGATAGCCGGGGAACTAAAGGAGTGGATAGCAAGAGGAGAATTTTTGCTGACAGAGCCCGTTGCCCCACTGCCGTCCGTGGATGCGGGCATAAAGTTTAAAGCGTTGAAAGAACGTGCTATTGAATAGTAGAGAAAATACATATGCAGAATACCGAAAGCATCTCTTTTGTAATGGCGTTTGTCTCCGGCATATTCATATTTCTCTCCCCCTGTATCTTCCCGATTATCCCGGCTTACATATCCTATCTTACAGGCATCTCCTTTAACGAGATCTCAGAGAAGACAACGAAAGAAGAGAGGCGGCGCATTAGGGCAGTAACGGCATTACATGCGCTCAGTTTTATACTGGGGTTCTCTATAGTCTTCATTTTGCTTGGTCTTAGCGCCACCTTTCTTGGCAAACTACTCTTCCAATACCAGCCTATACTTAAGAAGATAGGGGGGGTCTTTATAATATTCTTTGCGCTTATCATAATGGGCGCGATCAAGATACCTTTTTTGCTGAGCGAGAAGAAGATCTCATATCGAAAAGGCGCCGTATCCTTTTTTGGATCGGTGCTTGTAGGCGCGACTTTTGCCGCAGCGTGGACACCGTGCGTGGGACCTATCCTGGGATCGATACTCATATATGCTTCCAGCACCGAGAGCATCGGAACGGGTTTTAAACTGCTGATCGCTTTTTCATTAGGATTGGGCTTTCCGTTCTTCTTCTCCGCGCTTGCCATAAATTCACTTTTGGTCTATGTAAAAAAGATAGGGAAATATCTCAGGTGGATCGCGGTGACCACAGGTGTCTTTCTGATGGTCTTCGGGGTTCTCTTGATAATAGGGAGGTAATCAATGAAGAAGCTGACCATTTTTCTACTGGCCTTTTCCCTAATGACATTTGTGGTAGGGTGCGGGAATACTCAGGCCGAGAAGCCTGCCAGCGGAGACAGGGCAAGCGATTTTGAGCTTACACACATTAACGGAGACAAGATAAAGCTATCCGACCATGCGGGGAAAATTATTATCCTCAATTTCTTTGCTACCTGGTGCCCTCCATGCCGCAATGAGATGCCGGACTTTGATACGATCGCCAAAGAGAATAAGGGCACTGTAGAGGTGATCGCTGTTAATGTTGGCAGGGAGCCCCTGGCGAAGGTGCAGGATTTCGCAAAGAGCAACAACTTGAGTTTCAGCATCGTCATGGATGACGGCAAGGTAAGTAACGTGTACGGGCCGATAAGAGCTATCCCGGTTACCGTTGTGATAGACAAAGACTTCAATATAGCCAGAAGATACATAGGCATGAGGACCAAGGAAGTGTTTATTAAGGATATCGAGGATCTATCGTAGAATCTGTTTTATACCACATACAAACACAGATAAGCGATAAGTAGCGAGTAGAGAGTAGCAAGTAGCAAGAAAGGCCCTCTCTACTCTCTACTTAAGAAATTCTGGTCCAATCTGTGCGATAGGAAGTGTAAGCCATCTATTCAAATAATACAAATTATCGTAGAAAAAAGTCTGGAAAAACAACCATTTTTATAGTATAATCTAAGTGATCAATACAAAGACTCAAATAAGAAAGGAGCTACTACACAAATTATACAACCAGCCGAAAGAAGAAGGCTTACAGAAAAGCAGTATAATTAAAAAAAAGCTTTTTTCTTTGGCTGAATTCAAGATTGCAAAGATTGTGATGCTCTACGTTTCTATGTCAACTGAGGTAAGAACAGAAGAGATCATTGATGAAGCGTTAGGGATGGGGAAGAGAGTCGTAGTACCGCGTTGTGCGAGTAGAGACAAGATCGTTCCCAAAGAGATAACTGATAGGCGAGCGGACCTTGAAATAAGCACCTATGGCATATATGAGCCGCTAGAAAATCGAAAGAATGTCAAACTTGATCTGATAGATTTAGTCGTTATTCCGGGAGTAGCATTTGATGAAGAAAATATGCGTTTGGGTAGGGGTAAAGGATATTACGACCGATTTCTAGAAAAACTACCCGGGGGCACTGTTACTGTCGGATTGGCGTTCGATTTTCAGATAGTCAAAGACCTACCGCAGGACTCGCACGACAAACCCGTCTCACAAGTCATCACCAACTAAAGTAAACCGATAGTTTCCATAACGATAGATAACGTGTGAATAGGCGTATGGTTGTGATCGCGTCATTCGAAGCGTTATGTGCTACGCGACAATCGTGACATGACCACGCAGCGGTCCGAGATACAAAAGCTATAAACGCAAGACAATGCTAAGGGGGTAATGTGAAATGAGCAAGATGAGCATGATCACCATCGGGTTCGGCATTCTAGGAGCCTTCTTCTTTTTTTTCATAGGGTATATATTAAGAAAATATACGGCTCGCATGAAAGTCAAGAGGGCAGAGGAGAAGTCGAAGGAGATAATTGAGGAAGCAAAGAGAGAAGCAGAGGCTAAGAGGAGAGAGGTTCAGCTCGAGGCCAAGGACCTTTTGCTAAAGATGCGTTCCGACTTCGAGAAAGAATCGACAGAAAGAAGGCGCGAGCTCGCGCAGCTTGAAAGAAGACTTCTGCAAAGGGAGGAGAATCTTGATAGAAAGATAGATATGCTGGATAAGAAGGATAAGGAGGCGGAAGCCAAGTACAGGGACCTCCAAGCCAGGGAGAAAGAACTTATCGAGAAAGATAAGAAACTCCTGGACCTTCTACAGGAAGAGAAGGAGCGTTTGCAGCGCGTATCCGGGATGACCGTGGACGAGGCCAAACGCATATTGCTTAAGAGGCTCGAAAATGATGTAAAGCAGGAATCGGCCTATATGGTAAAACGGCTGGAAGAGGAAGCAAAAGAGAAGGCGGATAAGGAAGCGCGGAAGATCATAGGGCTTGCCATCCAGAGATGCGCAGCGGACCATACCGTAGAAACCACTATAAGCGTTGTAAACCTTCCAAGCGACGAGATGAAGGGAAGGATCATCGGTAGAGAAGGCAGGAACATTCGCGCCCTTGAGATGGCTACGGGGATCGATGTTATTATCGATGATACGCCCGAAGCTGTCATTCTTTCGGGGTTCGACAGGGTAAGAAGAGAGATCGCGAGAATAGTATTGGAGAGACTTATCGAAGACGGCAGGATCCATCCGGCGCGCATCGAAGAGGTTGTGGAGAAGGTAAAGAAAGAGATGGAGGCCACCATAAGGGAAGAGGGTGAAAAGGCGGTATTTGACGTGGGGCTTCATGGCATTCACCCGGAACTCGTTAAACTTCTAGGGCGCCTTAAATACAGGACAAGCTATGGTCAGAACGTGCTTCAGCATTCGAAAGAGGTAGCGTATTTAATGGGTGTTATGGCAGGCGAGCTTAAACTGGATTTTAGCCTTGCAAAACGCATAGGTTTATTGCATGATATTGGAAAAGCCGTCACTCACGAGGTCGAAGGCACGCATGCAAAGATAGGGTCCGATATAGCAAGAAAATATAATGAGCCGGAGACGATCATACATGCTATAGAGGCTCACCACCAGGACATAGAAGCAAGGACGCTTCTGGCAGTGCTGGTTCAAGCCGGGGATGCAATAAGCGCCACAAGGCCCGGCGCCAGAAGAGAGACCTTAGAGACTTATATCAAGAGGTTGGAGAAGCTGGAAGCCATAGCGGACTCTTTCAAGGGGGTCGGAAAGTCATATGCCATCCAGGCCGGAAGAGAGATTCGCATTATGGTAAAACCGGAGATGCTGGACGATGCGCAGTCATCGGTTTTGGCCAGAGACATTAAAAAGAAGGTTGAAGAAGGGCTTGAGTATCCCGGGCAGATCAAAGTAACCGTTATCAGGGAAATCCGCGCTATAGAATTCGCAAAATAAAGAAAATTACAAATTACAATGCTCAAAACACTCATTTTGATTATGTGGAATTGTAGTTGGGATTCAAAAGTATTGTCATCCCCGCGAAAGCGGGGATCCAGAAGTTTATCTTCCTAATGCGCTTGTCATTTCCGCCTGGATTCCCGCTTGCGCGGGAATGACAAAAGATTAATTTTGGTCATTGTAATTTGTTTGTGATTTGGGAATTGTGTATTGTGATTTTTAATAGGGGTATGATATGAAATTGCTATTTATCGGTGACATAGTAGGTAAGCCGGGCAGGGAAGCTATAAAGGCCCTTGTGCCGGATCTTGTGGAGAAAAACGGCATCGACTTTGTTGTTGCAAATGCTGAAAATGCCGCGGGCGGAAGCGGACTGACCCCTTCGATAGCGGATGAGCTCTTTGACTATGGGATCGGTGTGCTTACGAATGGGGATCATGTGTGGAAGCGCAGGGAAATAATAGATGCCCTCGAGGCGGATCAGAGAGTGCTAAGGCCTTTAAATTATCCCAAGGAAGTTCCCGGCCGCGGCTCCTGCGTTATCAAGCTGCAAACCGGCGTAAAGATCGGCATTATCAGCCTTGTTGGCAGGGTGTTTATGCAGCCGGTCGAATGTCCCTTTAGAACAGCACGCGAAGAGGTAGAGAAGATCAAACAGAGCACGCCAAATATTTTCATAGATATCCATGCCGAAGCAACAAGCGAAAAGATCGCGCTCGGTTGGTATTTGGATGGCCAGGTTACGGCTGTAATGGGAACTCACACCCATGTTCAGACAGCTGACGAAAGAGTCCTCCCGCAAGGATCGGCTTATATAACTGATGTCGGGATGACCGGGCCTTTCGATTCAGTGATCGGCAGGAAGAAGGAACAGATACTCACGCGTTTCCTTACGCAAATGCCTACAAGGTTTCAGATGGCGGAAGACGACGTGCGCCTTAACGGAGCTATTGTAGATTTTGACGAAAAGATCGGGAAAGCAAATTCTATAAAAAGGATCGCAAAACAACTAAATTAAAATATGGGATTCAGGATCGTAAATAAAATAAGCTTGAATTCTGTAGTGAGCCGCATAGCAATCGAAGCTCCCGCGGTGGCGAAAAGAACAAAACCCGGACAGTTCGTCGTGATCCGCGTAGACGAGAAGGGAGAGAGGATACCGCTTACGGTCGCTTCAAAAGATGTCACAAAAGGGGTCATCACAATAATCGTTCAAGCTTTAGGCAAGACGACAAAAAAACTCTCTTCTCTTAAAAAGGGAGATCAGATTCTAGATCTGATAGGTCCCCTCGGAAAACCAACCGACTTTGGGAAAATCGGTAAAACTGTTTTTGTTGGGGGCGGTGTCGGCATTGCCGAGATCCTACCGGTCCTGGGATACGCAAAGGCCCAAGGAAATCATATAGTATCCATTCTGGGAGCCCGCACGAAGGAGCTGCTTATATTGGTCGAAGAGATAAAGCTTCTAAGCGATGAAGTTATTCTCGTTACCGACGACGGCAGTTTTGGTGAAAAAGGAAATGTGCTGGGCCCCCTGGAGAGAACGCTGCAGGCTGTGAAACCGGACCTATGCTACGCCGTTGGCCCGGACATCATGATGAGGGCCGTATCCGATCTGACAAGAAAAGACAAGATAAGAACGATCGTTTCTCTGGATGCGAACATGATCGACGCTACGGGCATGTGCGGCACTTGCCGCGTTAAAGTAGGCGACAAAATCCTATTTACCTGTGTTGACGGTCCGGAATTTGACGGACACTTGATACACTGGGACGCGTTTCTTAAGAGACAGAAACGCTTTTCCAAAGAAGAGCGCCTTGCCGATGAACTCTATACCAAAGAACACCCATGCCAAAGACAAAATGCAAAGAACAGGACCCAGAACAAAGGATAAAGAATTTTAGCGAAGTTGCGCTGGGGTATACCGAAGCAGAGGCCGTCAAGGAGGCCGCCAGGTGCCTGGACTGCAAAAAACCGTATTGTGTTTCAGGATGTCCCGTAGAGATCGACATACCACACTTTATCCGTCTTATAAAAGAGCGAAGATTCGATGAATCCGCGCAAGTTTTAAGAGATAAGAACAATCTTCCCGCTGTCTGTGGCAGGGTGTGTCCCCAGGAGACGCAGTGCGAGAAGGTATGTATACTGTCAAAAAAAGGTGAACCTGTCGCTATAGGAAAGCTCGAAAGGTTCGCAGCTGACTGGAACATAAACAAGACACCCTCCTTTACGAAGACTTCGGATGGCAGGCAAGAACACAAGGTAACAAGACACAAGAAAGATACAAAAAACCAAAACAAAAAGATCGCGGTTGTCGGCAGTGGGCCGGCAGGGCTCACCTGTTCAGCCGATCTTGCCAGGATGGGGTATGATGTAACGGTCTTTGAGTCCCTTCACAAGCCGGGTGGCGTGCTTGTTTATGGCATACCCGAATTCAGGTTGCCGAAGAGAATAGTGGATCTCGAAGTAGATTATATAAAAAGTTTGGGTGTGAACATATCGGTGAATATGGTAATCGGAAAGACATTGCTTCTCGATGACTTAAAGGATGATAATTTTGACGCATTCTTTATCGCGACAGGCGCGGGCCTCCCATATTTCTTGGGCATAGAGGATGAAAACCTTAATGGCGTCTATTCAGCAAACGAATTTTTAACAAGAACAAATCTCATGAAGTCTCATCTCTTCCCGGAATATGACACGCCGGTTACCGTGGGAAGACGGACGGCTGTTATAGGCGCCGGAAATGTTGCTTTTGACGCTGCCAGATGCGCATTGCGATTGGGCTCAGAAGAGGTGGTGATGATCTATAGACGAAGCAGGCAGGAGATGCCCGCCAGGGACGAGGAGATAGAGCACGCTCTGGAGGAAGGCATTAAATTCGAACTCTTAACGCACCCGGTCCGCATTGTTGGTAGTGAGGATGGGTGGGTGCGCGGGGTTGAATGCATGAGGAACTCTTTGGGCGACCCGGACGAGAGCGGCAGGCGAAGACCCATTCCCATCAAGAATTCCGAGTTCTCTATGGAGATCGACACGGTTATATGCGCGATAGGTCAGGGCCCGAATCCCCTGCTGCTTAACACCATTGATGGCTTAAAATTGACCGGGAAGGGGACTATCGAAGCGGACTTTATTACTGGAAGAACGTCTATGCCGCAAGTATTCGCAGGCGGCGATATAGTGACAGGCGCGGCAACCGTTATAGAGGCGATGGGAGCCGGGAAACGCGCAGCGCGTTC
>JBDRHE010000089.1:0-3718 GCA_043817155.1 Candidatus Omnitrophota bacterium
CGGTTATCATGTTTACCTCTTTTCCCGACAAGCGCTCCATTGAGGGGGCCGGGAAGCTGGGAATTATCGCGTTTGTCCCTAAAACAGGCGTCTTCACAGATGCCGAATCTTCGCTAAAAGCCGCTATTGGCATGGCAGCAAAAAAATTTAAATAATATTTGACAGGCATCTCATTCTTTGTTATAATCGAAACAATCTAGATTGTGATTATCTTCACAAAGTTGAAAATCAAACCTTATGGAAAACTACGTAACCCTTAAAAAAACAGATCTGAACGCCTTTATCGTTCGATTATCGAAGATAAAGAAAGTAGCCGCGCCTGTTAAACGCGGCGTTAAGAATTTTGTCTTCGCTGAAGTAGAGAGCGCGAAAGATATCGCGCTTACCTATATACCCACTATCCTTCCTCCCAAGAAATACTTTATGCCGCAACGGGAAAGACTCGTTGAGTACGATAAAGCCAAAAATGCCTGGAATCCCGTCTTAGAGTTTGACGAATTGGTCATCTTCGGCGTGCATACGTGTGATCTAGCCGGTATCCAGTGCCTTAATATGGCCTTTTCCGGTGAGCCGAAAGACGTCAATTATCTCGCCAGAAAGAATAAAGTCACTATTATCGGCCTTGAATGTAACGATTACTGCGATGAGTACGCAAGCTGCAGGCTTGTTAATAATCACCTGCCCAACGGCGGGTGCGATCTCTTCTTTACCGAACTCAGCGATGCCTTTATCGTGGATGTGAATACGAAAGAAGGGGACAAGCTCGTAAGCGCTACCCAGTTATTTAAAAAGGCAACATCAAAGCAGCTCGATGAGCTTAAGGCGCTACGGGCAAAGAAGAGAGAGATATTCAAGAATGAAGTAAAAGCGGACTATAAAGAACTAAAGCCTCTCTTTGAAGCCTCAGCTCAGGCAGAGGTCTGGGAGGACCTGGCAAAGCGATGCATCGCCTGCGGAAACTGCACCAATGTTTGCCCGACCTGCTACTGTTTTGACGTGCGCGATGATATTAATCTGGATCTGAACACAGGATCGCGTTACCGCGTCTGGGATTCATGCCAGAATGAAGGGTTCGCGGAAGTCGCGGGCGGAGAGAATTTCAGGAAGGACAGGGGGCAGCGTCAGCTGCACCGTTATATGCGTAAATTCAATTACCCTTTTGATAAGTACAACCGATACTTCTGCACAGGATGCGGACGCTGCACGAGGGCGTGTATGGCCAAGATCAGCTTAAAAGAGACGATCAATTCTTTAGTTGAGGAAAAGCAATGCAAAAAGTAGGGTTAAACGAGTCGCCGTATATAGTGAAGCAGGGCAAGATCGTCGAGGCTAAGCAGCTGACAGATCTTGAAAGGTTCTTCCGGATCACACTGCCTGATGGCGAGAGCCTCGATCATGACCCTGGACAGTTCGTGATGGTCTCGATACCCGGAGTAGGTGACGCGCCTATCTCTATCGCGTCTTCACCTACCAAGCGAAAACATTTTGATCTGGTCGTCAGGGATGCAGGGAAGCTGACAAGAGTGCTACAGACCTTGAAGGCCGGCGATTCCGTAGGTATCAGGGGCCCGTTCGGGAAAGGATTCCCAACACAAGTACTTGAAGGGAATGACATCTTTATTGTTGCTGGCGGACTTGGTATAGTGCCGCTTCGCTCACTCATACATTATATTATCGATAACCGCAGAGATTTTGGAAAGGTCCATATCCTCCTAGGTTGCAAGTGCCCTAAAGATATGCTTTTCGGGGATGAGCTCAAGGACTGGGAGAAGAGGCTCGATATCAATTTTAACTGTACCATAGATAAAGCGGACCCGGATTGGAAGGGGAACGTCGGTTTGATCACAACTCTTATACCAGGTGTGGACATAAACCCTGAGCGGACTATGGCTATCGTTGTCGGCCCCCCGATCATGTACAAATTTGTTATCACGAAGCTCTTCGATAAGGGTATTGCGCCCAAGCAAATATACGTTTCACTGGAACGGCACATGAAATGCGGTATCGGTAAATGCGGCCACTGCCAGATCGCCCGATACTATTGCTGCACGGACGGGCCGGTCTTTTCATATGATCAACTGGCCGATATTAAGGCGGTATAAGATGGGAAAACCTAGAGTCGCTTTTTTTGATTTTACCTGCTGTGAGGGGTGCCAGCTGCAGGTCGCGAATTTTGGCGAAGCGCTGCTCGATATATTGAGCTTAATAGATGTTGTCGAATTCCGCGAGGTCATGAGTGAGAAGAGCGACGACTATGATGTCGCCATTATAGAGGGAAGCATCACGACTGAGCATGGCGTCGAGCGCATAAAAAAGATCCGCAGCATTGCCAAGGTGGTGATCGCGTATGGTTCGTGCGCGACCATCGGCGGCATCAACGGCATGAAGAATTCATTTAATTTTGATGAGATAAAAAAGCATGTTTACGGAGACAGCGCCAAGCATTTTAATACGATCGCGACGCGGCCGGTGCACCAGGTTGTAAAGGTGGATTACTTTGTCCCGGGCTGCCCGGTTTACCAGCCTGAGTTTGTCAGTGTGTTGAAAGCGGCGCTCTCCGGATTGCCATACAAAGTCCCAGATTACGCGGTCTGCGTGGAGTGCAAGCTGAACGAGAATGAATGCATGTATGATAAGGGCATCGGATGCCTCGGCCCGATAACCAAGGCCGGATGCGACTCCTGGTGTATCAATAACGGTAATATATGTTATGGCTGCAGGGGTATGGTCTCGAACCCCGCCAAACAAGGACAGAAGGATGTCTTGGCGAAATACAAGATCTCACTTCAAGATATTATCAATAAGATGGATATGTATAATAAGCCGCTCGAGCTGGAAGAGAAGAAAAAAAATGGGTAGAAATGTAAAGGTCAATGTCGAGTATTTAACGCGCGTGGAGGGCCACGGCAACATCGTAGTCAATGTGAAGGACGGTTCACTAAAAGAGTGCCGCCTTGATATCGTAGAATCACCGCGCTTTTTTGAGGGGATGCTCCGAGGCCGGTCTATCTTTGAAGCGCAGCATATCACGTCCCGCATCTGTGGTATTTGCGCATGCGGGCATTCATTAGCGTCTATCCAGGCTGCAGAAGACGCGATCGGCTTTACGCCATCTGATCAGACGATTCGACTCAGGAAGTTTCTCCTGCATATGGAGAATCTCGACAGCCACATCCTGCATATCTATCTATTGGTAGCGCCCGATCTTTTAGGTGTAAAGAGCTTTGTCCCTTTGATCGATAGCCATAATCAGGTAGTGCGAAGAGCGCTGCGCATGAAGAAGCAGTGTAACGATGTCTGCGATATACTTGTGGGCAGGCACATACATCCCATCTCTTCTATTGTCGGTGGATTTACCAAGCTCCCCAATGAAAAAGAGCTTGATGCGATGCTGGGCATCTTAAAGGGTATGCGCAAGGATCTTGAGGAGACGGTTGCGCTGGTCGGGACGTTGAAATTCCCATCATTTGAGCGCGAGACCGAATATGTAGGCTTAGTAAGCGATGATGATGAGTATCCGATGTTATCAGGCGACCTCGGCTCTACAGACGGGCTTCGCATGGATAAACACGACTACCGCAAGATCACCAATGAATTTGTAGTACCGCATTCATCCGCAAAGCACGCCAAGGCGAGCCGTTCATCATATATGGTGGGCGCTTTAGCGCGCGTTAATCTAAACATAGATAAATTACATCCCAAGGCAAAAGAGCTTGCC
>JBDRHE010000090.1:0-3612 GCA_043817155.1 Candidatus Omnitrophota bacterium
CTTATTCGCAAAATAAGTTTTACTTATGAGGAACTCTAGACTTATTCAGCTCTCTATTCGGTACAGGGGTAATAAACTTATTCAAAGAACCAATGTCCCATTATACTACGTTCTTACTAAAAACAGTCTAATGGAGGAAGCTGTGGTTAGCTGGCATGCTGACGAAGCAATCTTCGTTGTACCTCACGCTAAAGCATTGAATTGATTGCGTTCATTTTAGTAACAGACCAGTTCTATAACTAAACATGGCTTACCCTGTTTAAAAGAAAGCCAACCACCCAGACCATTCCTGTCAGAAGCCCGCTCCGCCACCGGCACCGTTCATTATGAACACACCATAAAAAATCTGCCCCTTCCTCTTGACAGCAGCCGTTTTGTATGGTATACTGATATTATATAGAATATCAGTAATAATAGGAGGAAATGACGATGAGCAAAATCCGCGGCCGTAAAAGGGGCCGGTTACCGGCCATAAATGATGTTATTCGCGGCTCGGCCGTTATTATGGAAAGGGTATGCGGAAGCTCAAGCTGCCGGTGCCTTAAAGGCCACAAGCACAGATCCCTATATATATCCCAGTATCATAAGGGCTCTCCCCGGATGGTCTATATCCCGAAAGGTCATGAGAAAAAAGTCCTGCGGCTGGTTGATAACTACCGGGTATTGAAGGCCGCTATATATAAGGCCTCTGAATTGAATTTAGGGCGCTTAATGGCGGGCGCGAAAGAAACATGAGCGATAAAGAGATACAGAAAATTCTTTTACAGCTGAAAACGCTTAAGGCGGAGAACGAGAAGCTAAAAGAGGAGAACGCGTATCTGAAGTTCAGGATGGACGAGCTGCAGGCTAAGCGCTATAAGCCCAAGAAGAAACCGCCCGATGACACGCCTCCGGCGTTGCCTACCACAAAGAAGAAGAGAGGCGGTCTCTTCGGCCATATCGGCTGGTTCCGGAAAAAACCCAAAGTTCCGGATTGTATCGAAGAGATAAGGTTGGACAAATGCCCATGCTGCGGCTCGAACGACTTATCCGAATGCGAAAAGACTCTTGATCATACTCAGGAAGATATTATTCTGCCGAAAGTCGAGGTGATCTTATACCGCAAGCACCGATATTATTGTAAAAACTGCAAGAAAGTAGTCTCGCCCAGGGGGCAGGAGGAGATCCCGGGAAGCCGTATAGGCCCGAGAGCGAAGGCCTTCGCCGCGTTCTTAAGATACGGCATAAAGATATCGAAGCGCGACGTAAGCGCCTTATTCCGGAAGGCCTTTAACTTAAACATATCCTCCTCTTCAATAGACGGCTTCATGGATCAACTCAAAGAAGAGGCTAAACATATCTATGACGAGCTTCTTGAATCATTAAAACAGAGTCCTTTTATCCACGCCGATGAGACCGGACAACCCATGGACGGCATCGGCTACTGGCTCTGGAAGTTCTCCAATAAGTCGATATGCTATAGCCACATAGATAAAGGCCGCGGGCAGGCTGTGGTGGAAAAGCTGTTGGGTGATAAATATGACGGTGTCCTGATATCGGACTTCCTGTCGGCGTACAACAAGATAAAGGCAAGAGCCAAGCAGAGATGCCTTGTCCATCTCTTAAGAGACCTAAGGAAGGTATCCGAATACTGGCATAACGACAAAGAGGTCTTAAGATACTGTAAGCGGCTTAAGAAAATCATAGAGGACGCCATGGCGCTTCATAAGGAATACCTTGGCCAAGAATGGGATGAAAGATACTATACGAAAAGGGCTCGTATGAACGATAGTCTCAAGGACTTCTCGTTCCCGAATCCCAACAAGCGTATATTAAAGCGCTTCGCGAACCGTCTTAAAAGACACAAGGACGAGATTCTCACGTTCTTATATATAAAAGACATCGATCCCCACAATAACCATGCCGAGCAGCAGATTAGGCCCGATGTCATATTCCGCAAAATTACCTTCGGCAACCGCTCCATCTCCGGCGCCGAGAATCACAGCGTGCTCATGACAATACTACAGACAGCGAAGCTAAACAATATGGATCCTATAAAAACCCTGGAAGATATACTACTGTCCGGAAAGAAGAAAAATCCCTTCTCTAAAATCTTATCCCCGCCTAAAAAAGAAGAGCCGTCTATAAAAATTGGGACAGTCCCCGCTTACGCGTAATCGCGCTGGGGACAGTCCCTATTTTTATCTCATTACTTCTGTAAATACTTGTCTGTTACGATCTTTTTGCTATGGCGGGGGTGCCTCTACTCTAGTGCCCTCGTCGAGGGAATTGGACAAATGAACTGTTCAAGATTAATGCGAACCGTATTTGACAGTTATCCGCATTTGTGGGAGAGGTTTACCTGTCCTCCGAAGTTTTAACGAAGGAGGAAACCTCCCCTATAATAGCACGACGGACTTCCTATGGTAGTTAAGCTGGCTTAAGCCTGCTCTACACTGAGAGTTTCCTCGTTCGGGCTCATGGCGACGACGGAATTACGCGGCGGTACGTATCGCGCGTATGGCGTTCCTGTAAGTCTCTATCTCTCTGCCGTAATTTATCGGCATAGCCTTGGGCAGATATGTGAATATGCGTTTAACGCTGTCATAGGTGACTCCCGGAGGCAGCTGTCCATCAGCTATCATCTTGTCCAGGAGATCTCCAGGCGTAGTAACCATCTGCAGGAGCGTCTGGTAGTAGTTGATAGAAGCGACAACCTTCACGCCGCCCATATTTATCTCCTTCATTTCGAGGAGTTTTTCGCCTTTGATGGCAGTGGCAGTCACCGCGCCGAGTTCATCTTTCGCGCAGGCTATACCAATATCATTACCGGCCTTCACGCCTGTTTTAGCTGTGATAGCCGCGACCACGTCTTCGTATGAGAGGCCTCTCTTATCCACGAATTTGATATTGTCAATGTTGCCCTCGTAACCCGACGCTCTTAAGAATACCCGTGCCTCGGCCTCGGTCTTTAGGAGTTCACCGTAGACAAAGCAGTTGATCACGCCCATCTCCTCAGCCTTCTGCATATTGCCGGCGGCGAACATATTGGAGAGCGCCACCTTCTCGGTCGTAGCCAGAGCATATGTCTTGCCTGTAAGCGCAGCTTTATCAACAAAAGGCATAGAATTGTAAACAGGCGCCACAACTTCTTTTCTAATTGCTAAAGCCATCTCTAACGACTTGATTTGGCCGGCAAGCTTCTGTTGCAGCCCGTCCCTATGGCCTCTTCCCAACTGAAGTTGTACGGCTTTGTCTATATCGAACCTGCCGATCTCATCCAGCGTGGCGGCAATCTCTTTCAATATGCGCTCGAGTTCCACCCTTGTCCTTGAGCTCACAAGGATTGCTGAAGCATCGATTGTAACCTTATTCAGCACATTCTGCAATTCCGTGTCAGCGGACGTCTCAAGCATGCTTGTATCCAGGAATATACCGTTGAAGGTACCGTCAGCGACACACGCGTTAAACTCATTTATGTCCATGGTCTTTATGTTAACATTGACGTTTCTTTTAAACGCCGGAGCGTCTTCTATGGCCTTTTCGACAATCCGCCTGTTCTCGTCGTTGACTTTTTCGTCGGCATTCTTCGGCAGAGCTATTATAAACTCGGAGAAAGTTTTATGCGCAAGC
>JBDRHE010000091.1:0-22220 GCA_043817155.1 Candidatus Omnitrophota bacterium
GATAGATTTAATCAAGTCTATGAACCCCACCTTTAAAGACTTATATCCTGAAATCTGAGATTGCTTCGTCGCGCCGGCTTTGCCGGCGCTCCTCGCAAAGACGGAGTATGGGTTAATCCTTTGGGAGAGCTGAACTATTACAATCTTTGTCTCATATGTCATCCCCGTACCGCCCCTACTCGTCTTTGCGAGGCACCGGAATATTCGAACGTGCCGAAGCCAGCGGCCTTGCCGCTAGGCAGGCAATCTCATTCGAGCTAGCTTGAGATTGCTTCGGTGCGCTTAGTATATTACGGCACCTCGGCCTGTTAGATATTCATATCTAACAGGCCTCGCAAAGACGAGCAGTATTATCCCCGTTCTTTCAAGGTCTTTATCTTTCGTCTATACATAGGGGGACTAAACATAAAGATTACACGGATGATTGGCGCGTATCTGTGTAATCAGGCTAGTGCTTACTTAACAGAAATCAGCGTAATCACATCAGTGCAATCTATGCCAAGTCGTTCTCCCTAGTTTGCTAGTTTTAAATCGTGTATTGCTGTCAAAAGCACTTCCCTTTGCGAGTGAAGCAAGCTTGAGAATTCCAGCGCAACGGAATATGAGTAATTGCTATATTTCGTATAGTTTGGAGCCGTCCTTGCGATCCTTCCTTTTATTTTGATTGAACAATGGGTAAACGGAAGGTGTAACGTAATATCGATAGTTTCGCCGACATTCATGTAGCGAGCGGCCGCTAACAGCGCGCCATGACAGCTTATATCAATGACCGGAATATGGCTTTGAATGTGCCTTCCTAAGATCGTAGCTTTTAAACCACCCCTTATCCGTTCTGATCTCCGCTTATCCTCCGCGTTATACCCTTTCATAGCCAGCGCTCCTTTCTAAGCCTGCGATACATATCTGTGTAATCAATATCATCTGTGTAATCAAAACGTTATATGCTTCACATAATCTGTGTAATCTCTGTTTTACATGCCGGTCAGTCCTTCCCGCACGGCCTGGAAGATATTTCTCACGGCTTCGTTCAGGTTATCAACGATAATAAGCATCCCCTTCAAGCGATTCTTCATGACACCGATGAAGTCAGGGTCCTTATACCCGACAAGGACAACGCGTGACTCTCTTTTGATCGCGCCGCTTACATGGCTTGCGACGCCTACTTCCGCGATGTTGCTCAAGCTCTGATTCTCATTGTTTACCGATACGTAGTTTGTATTATCACTTATATCGGCACAGATCGTATCCGCCAGGTCATTATTTGCCGCGCGGTATAGAACGACTACTATCTTTTCCACCTTTACATTTCTATCTTCCATGCTCTCCCTTATTCTTTCGGATTGCGTTCCTATGCCCTTATCGGAAACTAGCGGGGACGCGATCTTATCGGCCGTTCTTCTGTGTTCTGCATTCTCAGGGTCGCCGATCAGAGCGACTCGTACGATGGACTTCGCATCTTCGGCCATCGTAGCCAGTCTCGCTACAGACGCGTCAAGCTCAGCAATGCCAATATCGAAGGCAACTACGAACTTTCTTCCCTCTAACGGCCCTGCCTTGTTCTCGAGAAGGCCAAGCATGCCCGTCATTCTATCCTCACCGGACGCGGTCTCTATCCTGTCTAACAGAGCATCTAAAGCTATCGATTCTTCCTCTCCCGCCGGTTGAGTCGCGATGCTATGCTCTATCGTTAATTCTACAGTCTCTTCTTCAACTCTTAGCTCGTACACCGGTTCTTCTCTTTCGGTTCCGACTTGCCTAAACGAAACAGCGCCCTCTATGGTTTCGCCAGCTACCCGCATCGCGATGCTGCGTTTACCAGTAACTGCCGACGTTAATACCTTTATACCGGTAATATCAAATATATGTTCGCCCTTCACCGCGGCTGTATCAACATCCAGGTTTTGAAGTACAAAGCTCCCGTCCTTAAAGAGTAGCTTTCTTGTCTCCTCTGCCCTGCCATCTTTTCCTATTATATCAATATACATCGGTTCCAACTCTTCCGGGCCTATTCTATAGAAATCGGCTTCCGCGATATGCGCTAATATATCCCCGTAGTATTTTCTGTGATCTTCCGTACCAAATGTATCTTGTGCGGCGCCTTCCGGTTTGAAGTGCGTATGCCTCTTTTCTCCGACATTACCCATGTCGCTTCGCTTGATTCTCCTGTTTAAGCTAAAATCGAGTATCTCGCCATTGCGTATCACAACCCTGGCTCCGGAAGATAATCTTCGGGCTTCTCCGTTAGTGAGAGATGTAGAGGAGACTTCATATGGTAAGCTTCCTTCGAACTGTCGTATAACCTTCTCCAACTCTGCCAGATCTTCAGGCTCCGCGATCTTCCTTAAAGCCTCCACAACTGTTTCGCCCTGTTCGCCGGTAACAATATAAGTATTATTTTCGAATTCCACGGTTACCGGCATATCTTCCCGCAATACGCCTCCCCTTGCGTCCGGATAAAGATCTTCCGCGTGTAGCTCACCCTCTGTCGTAACTGTTGTCGGTTTCGTAAGCACTAAGGGGGGTACTGCGATAAGTCCTGTAACCGTAGGACCTCCAAATTGCCCAACACCAGTAGGCATTTGGCCAGCAACAGTAGGCATACCGCTCAATATGTCTTTAACCTTTCGGGCTACCAATTTACCATCAAAATCTCGCGTAGCTTCCGGCATGCCGGAAGCTACAGTTGCTTCTGTGATAGCATTGGTTCTGCTTACGTCCTGTTGCGCGACAGCGCGCGCTTTTTCCGGCCTTGCCTTATACCACTTCACCGCGTACCGGATGCTGACTACAGCAGCTAACAACGCGACTATAACAAGCCCATCTTCAAGGGCGTTTAAGAGATTATCGATACCGATTTCTCCAACGGCACCAACGCCAAGGAGCGGCATTATGGCAGCTGCTTTTCCTGCGACAACCGGCTCTTGTACCGCGGCTGAGGGTTGAGCCTGATCAATTTTTAATGTATCACTTGTCTCAATGCCTAAAGTTCTATATATTTTAATTAGTTCCTTTTTTGCTTCTTCCATTTGGCTCTTTGCGCCAGGCAATTCGTCTCTTATGATTTTCTTTGTTTCCTCCGGTAATTCAGGGCTCTTTAGCATAACTTCATACCCAAGGATTTGTTCAGCGTGAGCCACCTTTTTTAAGGCTTCATTCAAGTTAATAGCGAGACTCATAGCATCCTGAGCTTCTTTTCTCGTCATTTTACCTGAAACCAAATCTTCTCTTGCGTTTATGACATTGCTGAGAATAAGATATGCGGCTTTCTTTTGATTGGGATCTTTTGTCGTACGGATATTTAATAAAAGAGTGTTTATCGTGTTATCGATTTGTTTTTGTATTGAAATCTTATTATGTATTTTATTAACTGCACCATTTATGAAGTCTGAAACCATTCTTTTTACCTTGTTGTCTTTTTGTGTTACTGGTGCATCTTTTTTGCCCATTTTGCCCAGTACCTTATTGAATATTGAACCGGTGTTATTGCCGCCCGCAAACAGCATAAGCGGTATATTAACAGTGGCCCCAACTAAGAGCGCCGACCAGCTGCCATAAGTCAATCCGAAACCGAGAACCGCTACCAAACCTCCTATGCCAATAAATCCTGCGCCCATCGCAAATGCAATAAGCGGCACGGTAAACAAGGCGACTTTTAACACCTTAGGTCCGCCGATCTTTATGCCGTTTAGTATCTCCCGGGGTAAGGTGGGCGCTGTTGAGGGATTCTTTCTTTCGGCTACTTCCTGAGCTATGGCTTCTATGACTGCTTTACCCGCAGCCTCACCAAGAGTCTTTATAATTTCTTCTTTGGCAGTTTCTTTATCTATATCAATTACAATACCTCTTTTTAGTTCCTTCATTTTCGAATCCCTTGCGAAGGTAAACATCTCTCCGATTCCGATAAAGAACCTGTCTAATGGTCTATCGTCGGGAGGTATAAATACTACTTTTGTTCTTGGGGGAATCGACTCAGCATACATCACGCTGGTTCTAACATTCTCGACTGTTGCATTCTCACCTATATTTAGCTTATCAGCGCTTACATGATCTAATTTTGCGCCTTCACCGATATTTCCGTTATTTGCTATAACTCTATCTACATAGGCACCTATTTCTACACTTACATTATCTCCCAACCTTGAATTGGAAATAATAGCGCCTGCGGCAACTCTTTCTCTGTTATAAGCAACATCTCCGATTTCTATTACACCACGATCTGTAATACGTGCATTGTGCTGCATCATCATTAACGGGTTTGAAAGCATCTGGATAACCCTTCTGTACTCCAACGCCACGTGAGTACCGAGGCTCACTCTTACGGGCTTACCATCAGCTGTAGTGCCTGTCAAAATGAAGTTATCGTCTTCTTTTGTAAGTTTTATGCCGCCATCTTCTTTGCCAACTTCAGGTTCTATGTCTGTTTCTTCAGTTGATGTTTTTTCTTCAACTTCAGTTGAGACTTCCACATCTTTAGCCTCTCCGTAAGTTGCGCTCAAATCTACGGTAATAGTCGGTTTTTCGGATGCTTCTTCTGCAACTTCCGCTGTTTTCTGAGTTACTACTTGTGCCCTGGAAGCGTGGGCTGGTTGAGTGTAAGTTCTCTCTATTGAGGCACGGTTTAAATCTTCTGTTGTCCTGTATGAACCGCTATACCATGGCATTTTAGAGTTTATATATTTCTTTACTCTGGACCACCATTCGCCTTTATTCTCGGCATATGTTTCGGCAAGAGCCTCTCTAAGCTGGATTCCTTCTATCATGCTTGGGACAACATCTCTGATTAATGCTGTCATACCTTCGGTTGTTTCTCTTATGCTGTTTCTTTCTGCTTCAGTGAAATTTTGGCTTTCAGAAAGTTCTACAGCTGACTTTCCAAAGTTCTTATGGAAATTCTTTACCGATTTTCTTACAAGCATTCGCATCTTCCATCTAAACTTAACAGACCACATGCCAGAACTTACCCATTCCTGTGCGGTGTCTAAGAATGCTGCTAATGAAACATCCGCTATTTTCCTCAAGGCATTCATTAAGTCATTCTGGCTCAAATTTTGCTGCACCTGTTCGCATATTACTGTGACCAATTCTTCAGCCGGTACGCTTTCAAGGCCATTAAATTGTATGCCGAACAACATCTCAAGTGCCATGCCTAGTCTTTCAAAGTTCTCAAGTGTTCTTCCGCTTTCGAGATAGTGTTTTGTAACCGCAGATACCGCATCACGTAGTAACTTTTCCTGATTATCTTTAAGTTCGGCTCTCCACTTCTTAAGGAATTTTTCTTTGGCGTTTTCTCTTGCTTCTCTTATCGGGTTTGACCTTTCACGAGCTTCACGATTTACTCTTTCTTGCTTAGGAAGTGCGCGCTTCATTGCTTCACGAACAGTAGCCATGCATTCATTGGCTTCTCTTCTTTCTGCGTCGCTTAAATCTTTATACTGCCTTGTTGCCTCACCGTTTTCGTCTACACCAAACAACTCAAATAGTCTATTTCTTGCGTTAAGCGTACTTGTGCATAGTCTCTGATCGCGCCAGTTTTGCCTACGCGATTTAACTCGTGATTCCATAAGCGCTTTTTTCATAACCGCCATGTCTGCGCTGTTTTCTTCAAGATTAATTGCAAATTGATGCTCTCCTGTTACATTCATTCTTCCTAATCTACCCTCGATCTGTCTATCTTCTCTTACACCAACGTGGGAAGATTCACCGCTTATACCGTATATCTCAGCAGCGAATACAAGCTTTTCAAGGAAGTCAGCCGCTTCTTCCATGGTAGGAGTACCTATTGCTCTATCCTTAATGCTAGCAAATAGAGCAAAGAGTTCTTGTACGGCTTCTCTCCTTGCCTTTAAGTCAAACCAGACATCGTCTGTACGCAGCCTATCAATTATGTCGAGTAAATCATTTTCCTCAGTTCCTCTGAGTAAGCCCATATCTAAGGCTCTTATTAAATTATTAATCTTATTTCTAGTTTCGGTATCTCCAATTTCAATTGCTTTTTTAAGTGCTTTTTCTAAGCTATTTTTAACGCTACCAAACATCTTGATAAGATTAATATCAAAACCTCTCTGATATGTGGTATCAATAATAACTTTACCGAAAAGATTATCTAAATCTTGTTCGACACGAGCAGAATCTGAAGCAGTTTCAGCGTCGCCTGTTACAATATCTTCTTCCCTTATACCTGCGTCTTTAAGAGCTTCTTTGAGTGCTTCTAGTTCTTTTTCGTTACTTACGTTAAACTTAATTGTCCTTCCGTCTTCAGTAAGTTCTTTGGCTAGTCTTGCGCGACGCTGTCTTTGTCCTTTTGAACTAAGATCAATAACATCTTCTTCTATATCTATTCTTCTCAATGCAAAGTGATGCGGTATTAAGTCTGTTTCCGCACCATAGTCAACTCGAACCTCATCTCTTGCTTCCCAGGCTGTTCCACTACATCCTATAATAAGCTTGTGCGCCCTTAACAACACTTCCCTCACGCCTATGGTGTTAGAAGTAAAGCCACTGCCTTTTATGGCTATTTCTTCATATTCCCCACCAGCCAGCTTTCCATCTTCAAGATCTTCTGCTTGTTCTTTTTTTGCCTTTACATCAAGCGCTATTCCTCGTTCATTTTGGAGTCGGCGGCCTTCAGCTTTGAGCTTATCTGTTCCGGAATTAAGCAATACAACTTCTCCGTTTTCATTGTCTATAATGTAATCTATGCCCCGTTGTAGCATTATGTTTGAATTGAGAGCAGCTTCTACAGTTTCGGGACTTAAATTGCTTAGTATTTTTTCGGCTACTTCCTCGCTATACTTAGCAGCAAGCTTTGCTTTTATTTGTTCTACTGCAAAGTTTCTTCCTGCTCCCGTAAGCACAAGGCCGTGCGTTGTAGTAACAAAGAATTTGCTGCTTGCAGCCTTTCTAACTTCTACCTCTTTACCATCTCTTACCTGTTTTTCAGTTACATAATCTACTTTTCCACCTTGATCCTCTATGGAATGTGCGATTTCATCGGCAATCTCTGCCACAGCCCATTCGATTGGTGTAGCTTCACCTGTTTCACTATTTATGATAAATTCTGTATTTTTTCCATCCAGCACAGCACTATCAACCTCGTCAATAATAGCTACGGCGTCGCTGTGCAATGCGAGATCCTCTTGCACAATTGTTGTCTGTTGTTCTTCATATTTAGCGGCAACAAGACCTAATGTGACATATACAACTCTTCTATTTCTAAACTTGGCATCAGCGCTTTCGGGATCATCGCTAGATTTACTTCTATCCTCATCCATTATCACAGCATGTCCTATGCCAAGGTTATCATAGAGAGCAGAAACTCCGTCATGGTCAATTTGCGCTTTGGGTTCACTCTGTATATACACTCTGATCTGCTTTGCTAAATCCAACAAGTCAAATACTGCGACAGTTGCAGCTACTACTTTAGTTTTTCCAAAGCTTGTGGGCGCATTTATAAATCGTCCATGAGACATCTGCCGTACCGCGAGTAACTGTGTTTCAAAGTATTCCTGGCCAAATGTTACAGCCATATTAATATTAGATAACGCTAGTGACTCTGCAATTATGTCGTTAAGTGCAGCTTTATTATACCTACCCAATCTCTTGGCTCTTTGTTTTAGTTTTTCGTGTAAACCTGGTAATGCTTGCTTTACTTCTGTTTTGTGTGCCTGCAGTACATCTATTCTTGCTTGTTTTTCTACTTCAGCTCTTTCTGTAGGAGTGAGTTCTCTCGCGCGCTTCGCTTCTACTTCAGCTATTCTTATCTCTATACGTTCGGCTACTTCTTCATTTAAACCTAATCTTTGCAAAATAGCATTTACGAATACCATCACCTGCTTTTGATATTCATCTGCTTTTTGCTTTACTACTCCAGCGAGCCACTTGTCAGCAGTGCGTTGATTTTTTGCAGCAAGTTTACTATATTTCTTTACTTCTTTTTTGGTTAGAACGCCCCTTGCATTACGTTTAATAATCTTGACCGTATTCTTTAAGGAATCGGCTTGCTCTTTGGCTTGTTGTTCCTCGATATCCTTTACTATTTCTTTCTTGTGTGGGTCAGAAGCAACATCCGGAGCTTGAGGTTGTGTTGAAGGTTCCTCTTCGGCTGTTGGTGTTTGGTCTTGTGGGGTTTCATCAACTGTACTACCTGCTGGTACTGGTGCTCTTGGGATAACTAACTCTCCGGCTTCTATACGCTTCTTTACTCTCTCTCGGGCTCCTACAGCTTCTGGCGCATCTGGGATAGATAGTTCTCCGTCCTTTATGCGCTCTTTTACGCTTTTTTCTGGAGCTCCTACAGCTGCTGGTGGTGTTGGTATGTTTAACCTTCCGGCCGATATGTCGTCTTTTACACTTTCTGGATCACCTATAATTTCAGATTCTGTGTCTTCAGCAACATTGAGTTCGTCTGTATCATCAATAGTCTTTGGTGAAGCAGGTGGAGTAGCTATTTTAGCCTCTGTATCTGTGTCTTCATCATCATTAAATTCACCCGTATCCTCGTCTTCTTCTACGCTCGTGAACTTCTTCGCAGGTAAAATTTCATCCTGTAAAACTTCTTCTGACCATGCCCCCTCACTAACTTCTGGAGCTTCGGTTTCAACTGTCGGTGGAGCGCTTCTTCTTGTTGGAGCCTTAGCACTAGTAGTCGGCGTTGCTGATTGAGTTGCAGCTAAAATTTTACCTTTTATTACAGGTATTTCTTCACTTCTACCCACATTTCTATCCGCTTTGTCTTCTATAAACAAGAACTTCGATGCAGCATCATCGAAATTCTTAGCCGCTTCTTCTAACCTAATTTTTGCTTTTTCTTTTGCATCTTGCCCTACAGCTTGTTCTAAATCTTCTATAGCGTTTTCTACTTCTTTTCTTGCTTCGTCAAATTCTTTCTCCTCTGACGTTCTGCTATCCGGTTGCACTTCTCGTGGTGCAGGTTTGGTTTGCGGTTGGATTTCCTGCTCCACTTCGGCTCCACCTCTTTTATTTCCTTTCGCGATTCTTTTTCTTATCGTTTCTAGCCAACCACCAAATCCATCAACTGAATTTAACCGTTTTGTTATATCTTCCCAATTTGAAGTACCTTTTTCGAATCGAGTTCTTACTTTTTCTCTTGAGATATTTGCAAAACGTTCATATGCTTGTTTTGCTTTAGAAAATTCTGATGCAGACAAAGCGTTGTTATCCGACATATTTATGAAAAGGTTTATAAACGCATTCATTAATTTGTCGAATTTCATTTTCCTTTCTCTGTCATTTATACTGTCAAAACTATTTTCAAAAGCTGTCGTCTCAGAATCTAATTCAGCAGCCGCACTTTGCTGTTGCTGTCTTGTTTGTGCTGCCGGAGCTGATACTTTTCCTGCTTGTACTGGTGTTGCCATGACAGGCTTGGCCTGCAGTTGGGTTTCTTGTCCGCTCTGTTGTTCAACAGCGTCGGTTTGAACAGCGTCGCGTAATTCTAAGCTTACCTCGTCTATCGTATTTAATAATTTTTTCTCGAAATCAGAAACTTTGCCTTGATTATCAAGCGCCTTTCTGATAGCTGCTCTCACTTTTTCAAATCTTTTCACAATATCCGATGGAGTCTCTATGCCTATTTTACCGATAACACCATTTAATAATTTTATAGCGGCTTCTTTCAGACTTGGGTCTACTCCCCATGTCATCATAACTTCCGCTTTAGCTCTTGCAATGCCTTGCTTCAAATTGTCAGAGGCTTTGTCTGTTGAAGGTACGCCAGGCTGTGCTGGTGTTGCCGTAGCAGATACAGATTCAGCGCCCGTTTCCCAAGACATTGCTCCGGCTGGTAATCCTCCTGCAAAAGGCTGCTCTAACTCGCCATTGACTAAACGTCTTTCAACATTCGCTTCATTTTCATAGATTCCATTACCTATATGATGCCATGCGTCTCCGTCTTGATGCATGACGTCCGGCCTTTCTTCAGCTTGCATGCTTGTGTCGGATTCGGTTTCATTTACGGTATCACGCCCTGCCCTATTTGGATCGTCTATATCTCCCTGATCAAGATATTCTCCTTCAAACCCAAGAGATTGATCTTCTTCTTGTCTTGCAGCAACATCATTGCGTATTGCATTGTCTTTCTTTTCGTCAAGTACTTTTATTTTCTTTTCTTGTGCCGTTTGTCCATTTTCTTGTCCAGTAGCAATATCGGGAGTGGCTTGCGGCGCTAATTGTGTTTGTTGAGTTTGCGCACCTTGTGTCTCGGGTACAGCTTGCGGTACTATGTTTTGTGGAGCTGGCACAACTGACAGTTGGTCTTGGGCAGCATCCGCTACTACAGCAGGCTGTGCCTGTTGCGGTGCTATGCTCTGGGCTTGCGATAAAACTACTCCTCTTCTTGCAAGTTCTGCATTGGCTGCTTGGGGCGTTATTCCTGTGATATCAATTCCATACGCCGCTATGCTTTGCGACAAATTATTTCCATCTAATGATATTCCTTGTTGAGCAAGGGCAATTGCGATGACTGTACTGAGTGGTAACGCAGATAAATCTTGTGTGGTAGGCTTTGCTTCACGCTGCGATACTCTTTGTGGTGCACCCCTTATAGGAGCAGTATCTTGTTGCGTCGCAGTTTGCTGTGTATATACTGTTTCTGAAGCTGCCTGTGTTACTCCTACATTTGAACCGAATCCTATTAATGTCATTAACCCTGCACTAATAGCACCTCTTTTTAAATTTTGCCATGCGCGACTTAAGCGATTTTGCGACGTTCGATTTCTAAGAGATAAATTTCCTTGAGGCTCTAAGAACTGCTCAAGTTCTTCGTTAAGAAGTTCGGATACGCGGCTAGAGCTTGCCGCTTGTCCTACCGCAGTTGTCGGTGTCGTTCCGGTATTTGTTGGTTGTTGTGATGCTACCGGCATAATAATAGGTGCGCTACCTGCTAATCCTGGTGTTGCTGCTCTTGGTCCTATACCCTGTGTCTGTGGTGTGGAAGTAAGAGGTGTTTGTGTATTACCTACATTACCGAGTTGCGGAGCTATAGATGTTGGGGCTATCGTAGGTGCGCCAGGTTGTGCTAAGGTTGTCGGTGTCGTTCCGGTATTTGTTGTTTGCTGTGATGTTACCGGCATAATAATAGGTGCGCTGCCTGCTAATCCTGGTGTTGCTGCTCTTGGTCCTATACCCTGTGTCTGTGGTGTGGAAGTAAGAGGTGTTTGTGCATTACCTACATTACCGAGTTGTGGAGCTATAGATGTTGGGGTTGCTGGGAAAACATTAGCTCCATCAGCTATGCTTTGTTGAGTCGCAACATGATGTGTTGTTGCAGCCTCTTCTCGTTCATTAAGTTCCTCTAATACCCTAGGAGCTGTATTATTCCTCGCAAGTCCATCTGATTGAGCTGGCGCCGGGGCAGGCATATCATTCTGAACACTTGCAGCTTGGACAGGTACAGCCATAGGCGTTGATACTGTTTCCGTAGTGCTAAAGTCATTATAATTATTCGCTTGTCCGACTGTTGGAGCAATGGGTACTTGCGTCGGGTTTAATATGCTAGGAGTTGGGGTTTGTGAATCTTGCTCTTCACTTGGATTATTATCTCCCTCTGTTGTATTTACTGGCATCAGGATAAGCGGAATCGTCGCAAACATTGGAATGCCTTTTACGCTTGCTGTTATAGCTGAAGTAGCCACTCCCTCAGCAGCGCTAAGACTACCTATTCCAAGTAACGTAGGCAATGACGGAATTATGCCTAATGAACCAAGCGCAAAAGCACCTCCTATTGCAACAAGTCCTATGCCACCGGCTGTAATCGCGAGTTTACCTTTAAAGCCTGCTGCATCCCACATTCCACTCACATATCCTCTAGACGGTGTAATTTCACCAGCAGTACCTGATAATATTTCAGCTATCTGCTCTGATATTATATCAGCCATACCTTTAGACATACCTAAACCTATAAGTCCAAATCTGCTTGCACGCCCTGTAACACTTTCCATGCCACCTTCGTCAATAGTTGCAGCCATTGCACGAAAAGTGCTTCTTAAGCCATAGTTAGTTGCTTTGCCAAAAAATGTACTAGAATTCCCTACGCCTATTTTATTTAAAACATCTTCGGGTGCGTTCAAAAACTTCAAACTACGTCCAACAACTGGCAGCTTCTCCAATAAACCTGTAACTGGTCCACCAATGAAGAAAAATACAGGTGTAAATCCTAGACTTTTCTCAAATGCTTCAACTGGAGTGCCTTTGCCAAACTCCATTAAAGTCTTACCTATCTCTGCTCCAAACCCAAGGCGGCTAAGACCCTCTGATTTACTAATCCTCTCAAATGCCTCTTGTGTAATACCCATAGTAGTAAATAGCGGATTTATTATTCCTTTAGAAACCACATACAAAACAAGGCTTATTCTTCCTATAGTGTATCCTTGAGCAAGAAAAGCCCTTATGCCATATGCTGTGCGCATACTTGCGATGCGTAAACCGGCATTCAAAAATACATTCCACCCTGCCTTTGTTTCAATTAAATTTTTAAAATTGTTAGTTATGGTGCCGGCTTTATTTGCTAATCCTGCGGTGCCTACCAAGGTAAGTACAGCGAAAGCAATATCTCCCACGTCTCTTGCAGTGAGTAGAATCCTGCCCTTGTTATCTCTTACTATAGCAACATTCTCTAAATCGAGCATTGAAAACGCAGGGTCTATAATCAATGCATAGGTTCCACTAAAAGCTATATAGCTACCCAAAATTCCGGAGATAAAATTCGTTTTAAGTAAGGCGCCTAAACCACTTAAAAGTTTCCACCGTCCGATTACACCACCAAAAACTCTTACTCCTGTAACAGCTAATGGGGTTGCTGCAGTCATTAGTATGAAATTACCAAACAAAAAGGCGCCTCCATAGCACGCGTATCCAATACCCATAACCCCTTGGCCTATATCGTTTCCAAGACTTCCTTCGCTTCCAAACATCCTAGCCCCAATACTAAAATTCTCTGCAAGCATCATTCCCATTTGACCTGAACCCCTTGCCTCAAGTAACGCACCTAAACTATTATCTAGATATTGTCTGTCAGTTCTTTCCTTTGTCCCAGGGTCAGCCCAGATTTTTCCAATTAACCAGTGAATTGCACTGAAACTACTAACATCAAGTGAAAATTTACGATAATATTTTAGTTTGCCACCAACAGATATAAAACTATAGCCATTTCTAAAATCAACGCCCTTAATGAATTTTATATCACTTATGTTTTTCACATTCCAGATACCACCGTCACTGACATCTCCTTTCAAAAGAACGTTTTCTTCACCACTGTCGTATACCGTTACTTCACTTCTACCCTCCGATAAATCGCCAACGTGAAAGTCTGTTTGTGACAAGAACGCCCTGCCTTTATTGAAAAAAGTAGTCCTAACAACGCCCTCAGTAATTAACCTATATTTTACTGTGATAATAAATTTCCCAGTTGCACTTAAAAATCCCTCGCTAATTATCTCTCCCGTACTAGAATTAATCTTTATTGCTATCCTTACAGGAACCTTCTCGCCTGTTTCAGGATCAAGTCTTGTTCCATTTCCTACAAAAAGATTATGGATGTTTCCATCGCTCCCCATTTCTGAACTAAAATATTCATAAGTATTTTTATTATACTGAACTCTTCTACTTGGAGAGACATTTACTTTTGGCAAATTTGTACGACCAAGCACTTTCATTGTGCCACTTTCGGGATCATACAATATATCTAAACCATTTTTATTTACTATCCATTTTATACTACCATTATCTCTGCATACCCCTTTAAGATCAAAACCCTGGACCTTAAGGTTGGTTTCTAGCTGCATCATAAACAAGCGTGCCCCAAAAACACTTATCTGCTTACTCGGCATTTTACCTTCGTTAAACATAGTTACAAATTTAGATAACGTATCAGGATCAGGGCTATATGCTAAGAAGATAGCAAGATCTATTCCTTGGCCTTTTAGTTGCAACATTAGAAGTCGTGCTTGTATTTGGCTGGTGATTCGTTGGTTTTCTGGTCTGCCCTCGTTATACAAGGCCATAAACTTACTTACGTCAAGAGAAGAAAGCGATATAAGCGCTGTAATATCAAGGCCGTTACTCAGCAACAACTGCAGAATCATTAATCGTGCTTGTATGTGGTCAGTAACTTTTTCGTTTTCCGGTCTGCCCTCGTTATACAAGGCCATAAACTCACTCACATCAGAAGAAGCAAATGATAAAAGCGCTGTCATGTCAAGGCAGTCATCACTCATCATTAGCTGCATCATGATTACGCGAGCTCCAAGCGCACCTATTTGATTCTTTGCATCTTTGCCTTTGTTGTACTCAGACATAAATTGGGCTACTTGCGCATCACTATGAATTCTTAATGATGCCTCAAGGCTTATACCTTGAGCTTCCAGCCCTATCATTATCAAAACTGCTTGGAGTCGATCGATTCCTCTTTTTAAACATCTAGATAGCATTCTTACATCGCTATCAATTTGAGCATTTGTTCGTCCTTTAAGCGATGCTAATATTCCATCGAGCTTTGTTTTTATAAGATTACCGTTTGCATCATACAAATCAAGCCCTAAAAGAATACTAAGCGCCTGGAAAGTGCTGACTTCCCGTTGTTCAACCCTGGAAAATTCCCTTGCAGCATCCCGTACTTCATCTTTAAGCTGGGCTTCGGCTTCTTTTGAAAGAGATGTCGGGGTCACTCTAAGATTGCCGGCCTGATCGAGCGAACCAATTACGGAAGAGCCTTTTAAAGATGCGCCGCCGTCTTTGAGCCAACTTGTAATTTTTTTCCTTGAAGCTGAATCTGCTTTTAAATTATCGAATGGTGTCCAGAACATTTCTTCGCCATTTCTCTCTTGATCACCTTGCATGCTGTAGAAAGTAACCAAATTCATATCGTTTACTTCTCCTGCTGTCTTGCTTCTGAGCGCTTGTGAAGGATTCGAAGTTTTCGTCCAACGGGTTCCATCTTGATTCCATAAACAATAAGGCTGATTAGTGTTGGTACTTCTTACAATATCCTGGAACATCCAATATAGAGGTGTATAATTACCTCGTTCAGCGGACGGGAATAACAATTCGCCCATTATGGCTAATGTTTGCAACCTTTGACCCACAACTTCGTAGAACTGAGTTTGGGTTTCTCCTTCGTAGAAAGCCAGGTTCCAGGCCGCTGCCATCGAGTCAGCCTGCTCCATCATTGTCTTGCCTGCTCCGCTTTGTACCTGAAGCGCGATGGTTCTCATGATAGAATCGTACTGATCAAATGCGCATCCATGCCATACATTTATCGGATCTTCCCATCCAATAAACAGAAGTTCCATCAATTTTATATACGCGCCATCGACCCATCCTACGACAGTTGCAAGTTGACCGTCAGTAAGCTCCGATGCGCTTCTTGCTCCAAACTTGTAATAAATGTCCGCATTCCCATAAAGCCCGCTGGGTGTGCCGGACTTGTCGAAAGTTGGTTTTACTATATTGTCGAGGCTTCTTCTCGACCAGTCGTCTATATCAGACCAAACGTTATATGTTGACTCATTTTCCGGAGTAGTCGTAAGTACGTCTAATAAGAACGGTCCGACGGGTGCTCTTCCAAAAGGCGTAGGATTAAAGACTGCTAATGCTTCATTTGTAAGCTCCCATGCATAATCAACTTCATATTCAGCTTCTTCATATGAAAACTCCAGCGCGGTCTTCATATAATCTTCCAGATCCTTTACGTTTTCACCGTATATTTCTTTATGGATATTTATGTATGCCCTTAAATAATTTTTCATTATGCCCTCAGTGAGAGTCTTGAGAGCTTCTATATTTGCTTTAAACCATGCATTTGCCTGCCCAAGTTTTTTGTTAAATCCTTCTATTAAGTCTAGTTCGTAATCTATTATTCCTTTCTTGGCCGCGCGGTCTTCAGGATCGGTTATACCATCAGCAGCTCTGTCAGCCATGCTCTCATAAGGAACGCCAAATCCGTTACATCCATATATCGATCCTCTCCACACTGCAAGCGCCTGATCAACTCTTGCAGTATACCAATCCATTGCATCTTGTAAGATAGCTGGTAACGCATCTCTTAATACTCTAAAGGTATCAGCTATTGTTGCGGGTAGTTCAGTGAGCCATCTGCTTATAAATGCAGCAATCGAATTGTATACAATACCCGTAAGAGCAGCTACAGTACCAAGAAAACTTGTTTCCGCATCTTTTATCGCGTCATCTCTTGCAGCATCGGCATTAGCGCGATCGTTTTGCAGCTTACCCCATGCATCATTAAACCCATCAATATCAACCATTGCGTTCCACATATCTTCATATTGAGCTTCAACAACTTCATATTCTTTCTGAACATCCTGGATAAGCTTTTGTGTAATTACCCATGATTTATCATCTGTCTCTTCGAGTGCTGTTCTGTAGGCATCTAAATATGCTGCGTATGTCACAGCAATGTCGTGGAGAGCTACCTTTTTTACTCTAAGAGCTTCATCCTCTTTACCTTCATTATATGAAGTGTCCAGGTCTGTATAGTCAGCATGGCCGGGGCCTATAAGTTGACCCGAACCTGTTAACCCATATGAAGGAGCTTTATATTGCAATGGCCCGTTATCGGTCCACGTTTGCACTGTATATGGATAGAACTCATCTCTAGTCTTTACTGTATCTCCGTTGTATTCAAAGTTGGCTTCTGAAATAGCAATATCCCGCTTGTGACTGGGTCCGGGACCGTATTCCTTTACAGAACTTGGGCTATGGTCTGGATCATACTGCTCTGTAGCCAATTTGTCGGTCTCTGGATCATACCAATTGCCTCCACGCCCTTTGTTGTACATGTCGTAACTGGCAACGTATATATTGTGAACTTTTTGCAAATATCCTTCCTGGATACTGCCCGGTGTGACATTAGTAGATTCGGCATTATAAATATGATTACTATCATAGTACGGGTGAGACACTGTTTCTGTGCCAAAGGTATAATATGTTCCGCCTACTTTTTGACGCCAACTTTGATAAGCCGGATTTAAAGACGGGAGAAGCTCCAAGAAGGTCTTATAGGTCTCGGTTCTATTATCGCTTGTAAAATTACGTGTCTCTGTAGTTATAGAAGAACCTCCTTCGCCGCCATATTCCGTTACTTTAGTATGCGACCAATTTGCCTCTAGCGATATGGCGTCCCAGTTAGTATTATGTCCGAAAGGTCTTTCTCTCGGTGCGCTACTATTAGCATATGGATCGAGATAAAAAGGTCCTCCTTGATTTGAAATTCCATACGTCCCACTGGGAAGTGAAAAATTTGTGTTGGTGTATGGCCAGCCATATGACGTGTATATCCAATTCTTACCCTCCGTTTCCTCAACTGTCTTTCCAAATCTTTTTCCTAGGGTAACAATGTATTTGATCTCTTGCCAGCCTATTCTTTCTACTTCTGTAAAGACTAATTTATATTGTCTAACTTCATCGAACGTATACCAATCGCCTTGTTCTTCATGAATTATAACTTCCAGCTGCATATCAAGATTATCCTTAATACCATCAGCCATCGTATCCCATGCGCTTGCTATGCAATCATACCATGCATTATTAGCGTCATAAATTTTTTGGGCTTTTTCCGCCGCGGCACCGGCTTTTGCTACATCGATAGAAGTAAGTAAATCACTCGCAACTACAGTATTGAATGTATCGGAGGCTTTGTTGACGGCGCCTCTTGCAATAGTCATAAGAGAATCTGTATTGCCTGTTATATTGCTTATTGCATTTGTTTGTATTGCTCCAGCGGCGCTAAGCGCTGAACTAACAGCATTTGCTGATCCCGGCCTGAAATTATCAACAAGTAAGCCTTCGACATTGCTGTAAGCGGTCTGGATTTCATTCCAGTGCGCATCAATAATTTGTTTCGCTCTATCATAGACCATCTGCGGGGCTTCTCCGTTCACAAGATCGACACCTATCTCGGTGGCACCTTTAAATTTCGCGTTCAACATATTTATCTGGTCGTTATAATTGAATTCTTCGGCATCGTATACGTCTATAGCGTCAAACCACACTTCTTCTTCAATCCATACGGCAATATCCGAAACTAATTTTGCATAGTTTTCTGTTTCAACTCTATTTAACTTTATCGTCTCTTTAGCGTTCTCGAAATTTCTCTTGGCATCTTTATAAGAGGCGCCTATGTCTATATTATTAACTCCTTCCAACGTTGAATAGGCAGAGGTGAAAGCTCCCAGTAAATCCGCTACAGCAGACTGAATATCAGAGTTGCGCTTCTTTAAAGCATCTGCATACGCTTGTGCGTCTGCTTTGCCATTTCCTGTGTGGCCCCATAATGACGTTCCCTTCTTCTCGTACATAAGTACACCGCTCACAGTCCAGGCAAGGTCTCCGTCCGGAACCAACCCGCTAACTGCTGACGCAAAAGTTTGTTTCGCCTGGTCGATCTTGCTAGAATACCCGTCAAGTGCTGCTTGAAGAGTGTTTCTATCGGTAACTAAGCCGTCCTTTATTGTTTGAAGTTTATATATCAAATCTTCATATTCGGCAATGAGCTTATCCCATGCCCCTTCCACAAGAGTACTGTAATCGCTCTCCGTACCGAATGTATCTTCCAGGCTGTCAAGCTCGTCTTTAAAATTATCCAACTCCGATGTATCAACTCCTAATATATCCAGTTGAATCTTTAAATCATCGATGGTAACTATAAGGGTTTCTTTTTTTGCAGTCCAGTCATTAAGCGCGGTATACCAAAAATCACGCACATTAGTTAGCGCTTGTTCCTTAAGTCCGCCTGCCTTAGTGATATTTTCCAATTCATCTTTTAAGCCTATCTTATCTTGATTGCCGTCTAATATGACACTGATATAATCTATATAGACGATCAAGCCTCCAGACAAGGAACTGCCAACTGATGGGTAATTATTGTACACGTACTCATTAAAACCTGTTCCCTGCGAAGTCGCGAGTTTGTTAAAGTTATCTTTTATAACCTTTATGTAAGCAATGACAGCTCCTTCATAGTAATCTCTGTAAGCTTTGTCTCGTTTTTCTTCTAGCGCTAATTTTGCCTCTAACATCTTTTTATCATAATCTATCTGAGTCTGTTCTTGACCGATATAATAGTCGTCTCTCGCAGACCAGTATCCGTCTGTGAAGTTATTTATGGTCGCAACATATTCTGCAAAAACATAAGCTCGGTCTTCATCCCACATGTTCCACGCCTGGTCAGAAATATTCATATAGTCATCTTCAACCTTAATTGCCCATGGTGATCCAAGCAAACCGTCAAATGGATTTGCTACGCATAGATTTCCTGCCACAAGGAATATTCCGCCGGAATTATCCGTACTTACTCTTATCGACCCGAATTGACCATCTATTATCTCATAAAGGATGTAGTAGCCATTACCCTGGCCGTCCCAGTTAGGATTCCATTTATACTTCCATTCCTGTTTTATCGGTTGTAAGTTTGAACCATTTACAATGTTCCATGTAATGGTCATTTCATTTCCTTTGTATATCACTTCTTTTACATAATCCTTGTTAACAAGACCGGTGCTATCTCTTGTATCAAGCATGCCGACATATGACCAATCGGCGGTAAAAATTTGAAGAGAGCCCGGTATGCGTACTTGGTTAGCATTGTGCCATGGAGCGCCGTCATTACCAACATTTGTGTGATCGTATCTCCACGATATCATTGTGTTTCCGGCCGGCCCGGCCCACGATAGAAAATCACATGGATTACCATTGCCATCCTCGTGATATCCGATTGTATCTATTCTTGTCGGTTTTCCTTTAACATCATATGCTGTCCAGCTCATACTTTCACCACTACCGGCATCTTTAGAATATGTTGTTTCTTTGTAACTGAAGTAGGCTTTGCCTCTATTGCTTATAGGATTTCCGTCGGTCCCTAACACGGGATTTACAACGCCATTTACGCCTACATTGTAAGTCACCTGATAATAGTAAGTATCCTCTTTGTATGTACTGCCTTGGCTGTCTGTCCCATCAGTATGTGAAAACCAAGATCTGCCCAACCAGTCATGAACCATATTGGTTGTGTACGTCCCACCAACACCGTCAGTACCGGTAGTTATACTCGTTGCCGCAACACCAAATAAGTAAGTAGTATTCGTAGTTGAAGATCCTCCCGCTGAAGGATAGCTTATAGATGTGGTCGCATTTGCAACTTCTCCGTCATAATAGTAAGCGCTTGACAGTGTAGCTGTTTTCCCCTCCATGCCGCTATGTGATTCTGTATGGTTTATTTCGCCATTAACATAGAAGCTTTCCGTTTCAGAAGCCGACGCTGCATCGTTCTGTCTTCTTTCAATGCTATACCCCTTGTCTGGATCCCCAAAAGAATTGTAATATAAATTTGATTCGAACGAGGTATTGTTGTCGGCATCATCTGGGTCAAAATTGCTTCCCAAGCTATAGGTATATATTGCATCCCCTGGTGTCGGTACATATCCCGGTGTAGTCTCACCATTATTGTAATATTCTGTGGTGCTAAACGAATGACTTGTGTTTGCAAGATCTTTTCTGTAGCCCCAGCTTTCTCCTGCGGCTGCATCAGGGTCACCTATCGCGTCAAAGGCAACTGACTGCATTGAAAAGCCGTTCATCACTCCACCTGGAACTCCGTTTACGCCGTACCTCCAATAAGTAGTGCTTATTGTTGTTGAATTTGTCGCGGTACCCTGAACATAATTCGTGGTTGTAGCGCTTGTTCCACTCACGCCTCCGGCCGCCGGGCCTACTCCCCAATCTCGGGGAGGCAACCAATCAAGCGCTACCGAAGAATGTTCACTGCCCGCGACAGGGCCAAATATACCGCCAAGGCCGCTAGACACGTGCAATCTGTTATACATAACTGAATTGGCTTTAGTTCCGCTCACATCTTCATATACATCAAATGTAGTTAATGTAATCGTATCGCTTGTTTTATGGCCGTCGTATTTATTAAACCCTGCGGCCCAATTAGTGCTTGAAATCTGATGTCCCATCTCATTAAACGCGGTCTCAGAATAATATCTAGATACAATACCTCCATTATGTCTATCTCTTCCTAAACCGGAAACTTGAGAAAAATCAGCATCTTCAAAAATATTAAAGGTAGTTCTTGAATAATAACTGCCTGTGTTTACACCGGTCCACCTGTCTTGTGAATAGCCCTGGGCTAAGGTTTCCTGTAATTCTCCCCATTCATTGTACACATTGTTACTATCGCTTTCTCCTGTAGGTGTACCGATATGCCTGTCTCTACTGATTGTGTGCGTATGACTTGCATTTATAATCCCCCAATCATCCGTAAAATCACTATCAGTATTATAGGTACCTGTATCCATTTGAGTCCACTTGTCATAAGATTGTCCTTCGGTTTCACTGTGTGTAATTATACCCCAGTCGTTTATGTCGCCTCCTTCTGATGTTGTTGTATAGAAACCTGTATAACCTACAGTGCCTAAGCTGTCTGCTCCGTTCACGCCAAGGAGACCACCATAGCTGTCACCATCGGAATCCGCATGGCCTGCAGCAGCCTGTTCCGGTTCTTCGAGCTTGCCTATATGTTTATCGTAGGTATCGCCAGTGGTAATAGAACTAATTAATATTCCACAATCAGGATCAAATTCATTGTTTGTCTCATATTCGGAAACTACTAGTCCGGTCCATTTATCTTGCGAGAATCCTACCGTCAATGTGTGAAGTATTATGCCCCACTCTAAATTTATATCATCGCCTGCAGCAATTGTGGTGTAATGACCTGTATAGGCTTCGTTTTTACCGTATGTATCACCCTCGGTTGCTTGATTGCATAAAATCCCCCAATCATCTTTTTTAGAGGTTGTTGCATAATGCCCTGATTTCGTTTTAACACTTCCGACATAATAAGTATCACCTACTGTCACAGTTTCAATTATGATACCCCATAACCCGTTAATAGTTTCAGTGGTACTATAATCACCACTGTGCTCGCCGTTAATGAAGGTATTACCATTCGTACCCTGGGCCCGGAGAATCCCCCACTCATCATTAGTTGATACAGTAATGTAATCTCCGCTTTTCCCGCCTTTGGTGTAGGTAGTGCCGCTTGTATTGGAAGCTGTTACTATTCCCCATACAGCGTCGACAGTTGAGGTAGTTGTTGAATCGCTTGCTATCTGGTCGGGTGAGTTCCTCAGCCATGTAACACTTGATGAGTCCTGGCTTGCGAGTACTCCCCACTCGTCGTTCTGGCT
>JBDRHE010000092.1:0-10691 GCA_043817155.1 Candidatus Omnitrophota bacterium
CTTCAGTGCGCTCGTTATATTATTGCATTTCGCAAAGACGGGCTTAGACGAGATTGCTTCCTCCTACGCCACATTGCTTTCGCGTGTGGCTTCGGAGAGACAAGTCAGTGCGCTCGTTATATTACGGCACCTCGCAAAGACAAGAAGAGAGACAAAGAAACTGCGGTAGGTCTCGAAATAGATGGAAAGACAATTGAAATAAATGGAAATACGGTAGAAATACAATTGTATATCAATGTATTTCAAAGTATTTCGATGTATCTCAATCCAAAGTCTTCAGTCTCTAGTCTTCTGTCTTTAGTCTATAGTCAATGGCCTTTATAATTTAATAATATCCAAATATTGACATTCCGTCGGATTCGTGGTAACTTAGCTTTTGAGGAATATATGCACAAGCAAATTATTGGAAAGACTGAGTTTATATTTGGGAAAGCCGATGCGAAAGATTCGCTGGACGACATTTACCGTCTGAGATTTCAAGTATACTGCAGGGAATGCGGCTTTTTCGATGAAAGCGATTACCCTAATGGCCTTGAGACTGATAGATTCGACCCGTACTCGCTCCACTTCCTGGCGCGGGATGCGGAAGGCATAATCGGGACGGCAAGACTCATCATTAAAAATCCGCACGGTTTTCCATTCATGAATCACTCAAAGGGCCCCATAAATTATGATATGAATACCCTGGATATGGGTAAGATAGCGGAGGTATCGCGGCTTGCCATATCCAAAGCATACAGGAGACGAAGAGATGACGGTCTTTACTATTCGTCCGATTACAAGGATCCCCTCGTAGAGTCGACCCGTGATAAAATGAAACGTATCATGCCGATGGCGTTCGGTCTCTATCGCGAGATGTACCAGGAGTGCAAGCGAAGGAGGATAACACACTGGTTTGCGCTTATGGAGAAGGGGCTTTGGCTGCTTCTTCGCATGCACCACTTCGTCTTCGATCCGATAGGGGAGGAGATAGATTGTTGTGGTCCTGTAAGGCCCTATATCTGCGACATCCATAAGATGGAGGAGATCGTATCGCGGAAGTCGCCGCAGTTCTTGAGCTACTTTCTTGACGGGCTCGATCGGGAATATCAACCCGATCTGGCCATAGTTGATAAAATCAATATAGATAATGCCAAAAGACGCACTAACCCATTCTAATATCTTTCGGGAATTTGAGAGAGTTTCCGGGAAGAGCCCTTCCGCAAAAGCAATTAATTATAAAGATGAACAGGAGTACAGCTCTTTAAGCTACAGCGAGCTGAAAGAACGGGCCTTGAGGCTTGGCAGCGCTCTCTACGCAAGAGGCATACGAAGATTGGATACAGTGGCGCTCGTTTGCGAGCCCGGGCCCAATTGGCCGGTATCCTTTTTAGCGCTCCAATATATAGGCGCAATATGTGTGCCGCTTGATATGAATCTGCCGGTCCAGGAGATGAGAGAACTATATCTCCACTCAAGATCGAAGATGCTTTTGACCACCGAAAAGACTTATGCGCAGCGAAGGGAGAGGATCGACGGTGTTGGGCCTGAGAATGTGTTACGAGTCAATTCAGAAGATGCCGCAAAGGAGATAACATCGCTACCGGAGGCTGCCATAAATGATTTAGGAAAGATATCTCCGGAAGAGATCGCGGTCATATTCTATACCTCCGGAACAACTAAGACGCCCAAGGGCGTAATGCTCACCCATGGCAACCTGCTTTCGAACGTATGGGCGATAAAGGAGCTAGGTGTGGCAAGCAGCGAGGATGTTTTTATCTCTTTGCTCCCGCTTCATCATACATATGCATTTACCGCTACGTGTCTATTCCCACTCCTGCTTGGGGCGACGATCGTCTATCCGGGTAGTCTGGTTGCGGCGGATCTACCGGATTGCATGAAGAGAACCGGTGTCACCTTCTTTGTAGGCGTTCCGCAATTATACCTGCTCTTCCATGCCAGGATAAAAGAGAAGTTCAAGGAGAAAGTCTTTCCGGTACGGTTCTTATTGAACTGCGCGCTTGAGCTTTTCTGGCTTATGCGGCGTACATTTAAAATAAATCCCGCAAAAACACTCCTTTCAGAGATGCACAGTAATTTCGGCCCGGCCTTTAAATGGTTCGTTACAGGCGGAGCTCGCCTCGATCCAGCTATTGAAGGGGACTTCTTTAAGTGGGGATTTACTCTCCTGGAGGGTTACGGGCTTACCGAGACCTCTCCGATCGTTGCTATTAACACTCCGGACAGACAAAAGATAGGTTCTGTTGGCAAGCCGATCCCGGGCGTTCTTGTAGAGATAGATAAACCCGGCACTGATGGATCGGGTGAGATCAAGGTGAAAGGGCCAAGCGTAATGAAGGGCTATTTTAATCTTGTCCGGGAGACAGACCGCGTTATAAGGGACGATTGGTTCTATACCGGAGACCTCGGACGCCTGGACAAAGACGGGTATCTTTATATCCGTGGACGTAAGGATGAGATGATCGTCCTCAGTTCCGGAGAGAATATAAACCCGGAGGAGATGGAGAACCATTACTGCCGGAGCCCGTATATAAAGGAGGTATGCGTATTCGCTTCAAAGGGCGGGGGCTATTTTAAACAGGCTGATCAGCTTGTTGCCATTGTGGTACCTGATGAGGAGTATTTTCGCGCCCGGAAAGAGGTAAATATCGATGAGAAGATAAAGTGGCAGCTGGACCAGTTGTCACACGATCTTGAGAATCACAAGCGCGTAAAGGGATTTGCGATAAGCACCGATAAACTTCCCAGAACCGCGCTCGGTAAGATACAACGTCACAAGGTGCAGATCGAATACTCGAATAAAAGCGGGCCTCAAACACGCGCTGACTCCGATGAGGTAAATGAGGAGGACAGGGCTCTACTTGAATCGGAGATCTGCCGGGATGTTTTGAATTATTTGTCAAAGCGTTTAAAGCGGCAAGTAAAGCTGAGCGATCATCTTGAGCTCGACCTCGGAGTAGATTCTTTAGGCAGAATAGAGCTCTTGCTGGACCTCTCAGACGCGCTTAAGATGAACGTTCCTGAGTCTGCTGTTGAAGACTTCTTCTATTCGAATACCGTTAAGGAACTCTTTTTAAAAGCAAAGCCTTACCTCCCCAAGGGGCTTTCGCGCATTGAAGAGCCTTCATTTGTCTGGAGCGACGCGCTAAAGAAGGAGCCGCGGCAGGAGGTTCTCGGGAAGATGAGAATTGACCCATCGTTTACCGATAAATTGATAACGCTCCTTCTGTTTCTATCATTTGGTACGTTCTTCAGACTCTTCTTCAGGTTTGAGGTAAAGAATAAGGAGAAGATACCATCTTCGGGTCCCTTTATAGTATTTGCCAACCACGCCAGTTACCTCGATGGGCTTTTCATTGCGGCAGCTTTACCATTTAAACTTCTTTTGAGCAGCTTCTTCCTGGGGCTTAGAGAGATCTTTATGATGCCTGTCATAAAGAACATAACAAAGCCCGGCAGGGTCATTCCTATTGATATCGCTCTTAATGCCGTAGACGCGTTTCAGGTCTGCGTGTATCTGCTAAAGCGGAATAAAAGTATATGTTATTTCCCTGAGGGTCAGCGTTCTCCGGATGGCAAGATGGTAGAATTTAAAAAGGGGATAGGTATACTTGCTAAGGAGACCAATGCGCCCCTTGTACCGATGTATATAAAGGGTTCTTTTGACGCGTGGTCGCGATATGGAAAGCTTCCCAGGCCAACCAAGGTAGAGATAATTGTTGGCGATAAATTCTCTTATTCCGATCTCAAGCCAGCCTTAAAAGCGAGCGATAGCGGCTACGAAAACATAGCAGCGTCGCTGCGCGCGGTGCTTCTCAAGATGGAAGGTTCAGAATAGACAACACCACTGTCCATTTGCTTATACATTAGGAATATGCAAAAGCCGGTTATATTTTTCTCTATGCGTGTTACATAGAGGAGAAGATGGCACACATAGTGCTTGAATAAATATAAGGAACAGATAATGGGGAAAAACAAATACAGCGTAAAGAACATCTGGATGTCGTCATTTGACCTTCTTGTGCAAAAGCCGGTCTTATTGGTGCCTTTTCTTGTTGTCGGATTCCTGGAGGCTCTTGCCCTCGAAGCTGTCTATTTTGCGCCGAGAGTGCCGCTGGTTTATGTTATGGGGCCGATAATAAGAAAGCTCATGGGTGAGACGTTCATTCACTACCCGGATAGCCTACTCGTAATACCCAATCTCCTATATTACGCGCAGGTCCTCATATATATAGTCTTAGGATGCTTTCTTGCGGCTGTGACGGTTAATCTTGTAAAAAAAATCAAGATGGGTATTCCCTTAAAGACAAAAGCGCTCTTGAGTAACGCATCAAGCAGGTACGTTGCATTGTTCGCCTTCGGTATACTTTTTACGCTGGTTATGTTTATCACAAAAAAAGTAGATACCCTCATATTCTACAAAGCGCTCGGGCCTCTATTAAAATTCATACCCCGAAAGGCTATGGTTGCGCTTCCTTTGTTGTTGGCCGGCTCTATTTTCATGGCAACAATTGTATCCAGCACTCTATTTGCATTGACCATACCCATAATAGTAATAAGAAAAAGATCTCTCCTTAAAGGTCTGTTTGAGAGTATCACCCTTGGTATACGCCATTTTCCTACCATATTCACAATGATGTTAATACCGTATTTCGTTTATTTGCCGCTTGTAGCGCTAAAGACCTATCCGATCGGATTTGCGCGCAGGACAATACCGGAGATCATACCGATAACATCCGCGATAGGCATTATCGTTGCTATATTTGTAGAATGTTTTGTTGTTGTATGCCTTTCTCAATTCATAATCCATATAGATAAACGGTTGGTTAAATGATGAAGAGAACGATATTAACAGGACTTGTTATACTTATTGTTGTTTTTACGGTACTTGCGTTTCTCGGAAGGGGCAGCGAGTATATTGCCGAAAAACTTTTATACAAGACGCTCGAGGAATATGCAGTAATAAACGCAAACCCTGAAGTTTCGCCACCCAGGATGATCGCTAAGGTCGAAAAAGGTCTTATTGAAACAATCGACAGGTTTCCGGATGCGAATGCATCGAAGATGGCGTATATAAAACTGGTTGAACTTTACCTTATAAGCAAGCAGTACGATAAAGTGACTCGCGCTTGCAATGAGATCATAGAAAAGTACAAAGATGACATTCCATTCTTAAGCCAGGTATATTTCGCGCTGGTAGTTGCGAACGAGGCCAGTGGCCGGTGGGATAAGTCGCTTGTATACCTGAAGATCTTAAGGGATGAGTATTTTACGACACCTCTGGGACTCCAAGCGCCTCTTTATACAGCGCGATATTATGAAAGAAAAGGCATGAAGGCGGAGGCTGCTAAGGAGTATGGTGAAGCTGTAAGTTTTTATACAGAACTTAGCAAGGAGAAGCACGGAACTATGTTCGGCTATGCTGCTTCGAGCGTGCTCATTCAAGCCTATATGGGCATTCAGGCGTACGAGGCGGCCGGCAAAGCTGTGGAAGATACTATCAAGGCTTATCCTACAGCGATGACACTTGTGCAGATTCTGCCTTATGTTGAACTTATCTATGTCAGCACACTTAACGATCGCAGGAAGGCCGCCGATATTTACAGGTACATACGCGAGAGGACATCGGATAAGAGGTTGAAAAAACTATTATACGACAAGATCGTCGACTTAAAGATCGACGGATATAACGAGCAATTGGAGACCGATAATTAAGTTAAGTATCAAAAAGTTGGATTAAAAGCTTGAAGCTTGGGGTAACGAATGGTAAAATCGCACCACAGCGAGCGTAACGATAAGAATGGCAAGAGTCGGACTTTCGTTGAGAGCGAAACTGTCCCGGTACAATATAAGCGTCTTGCTTCAATGGGCAAGGTATCGGTTGATATAATTAATAAGCTTTACGATCCCATAGACGCGATCAACAGGTTCATAAACCTGGCTCTCCAGAGTGTTGAGGAGGATTCGCAGAGCAGGCAGTTTCTTCTTGAATCTAAAAGTGGCATTCGCAAGATGTCTTCGCTCTTGAATGAATTGAACATATATGCAGGTAAGTTAGAAAAAGAGATGCGGGTTATCCTGGAGGCAAATGAATAATTCTCAGATCCTTCTCGTTAAATTTGACAGTCTCGTCCAAAAATCTCTCTATGAAATGCTTTGCCGATCGAACTATAAGGTCAACCTGGCGGACTCGGTTGATGACGCGCTTGTCCTTCTTGACAGCAACCTATTTCACGTTGTTCTGATAGATATAAACGGAACTGATAACCTCGATCTACTTAGGGTGCTTAAGAACAAGGCGGAGAATTCAGAGGTCATAGTCCTTGCTTCGTATGGCAATCTTGAAGCTGCAGTGAACAGTATCAAGCTGGGAGCATTCGACTATCTTGTAAGACCCGTCGACGATCACAAGATCATCGCAGCTATTGAGCGAGCGGTGGCTGAAAAGACTCCGGATGAGGCAATGTACCCGAAAGCGAATAGGAATGCGCTTCTGGGTAAGTTCCTGCATAAAGATGATAGGTTCCACGACCTGGTCGGCAATAGCCGGAGGGCAAAAGAGATATACTCTGTTATAGAGAGGATATCCAATTCCCGCGCCACTATTCTTCTTAAAGGGGAGAGCGGCACCGGAAAGAGAGTCATAGCACAGGCCATACACAAGGCCGACAAGAAGAGAAGGAACAAGCCCTTTATCGAGATATCCTGCGGCGCGCTTCCAAGGGAGATCATCGAAAGCGAGCTCTTCGGACACACCAAGGGCGCCTTTACCGGGGCCATAAATGATAGGAAGGGCCGCTTCGAACTTGCAAACGGCGGCACAATACTCCTGGATGATATCGACTCCCTCCCGCTTGACCTGCAGGTAAAACTCTTAAGGGTTCTACAGCAGAAGGAATTTGAGAGGGTAGGGGACCACAAGACGTTAAAGGTAGATGTAAGGGTCATAGCCACAACTAACCAGGATATAAAGAAGGCCGTAACCGAGAAGAGGTTCAGGGAAGACCTGTACTACCGTATCGATGTCATATGCATAGATGTGCCGCCCTTGAGAGAGAGAATGGAGGACCTGCCACTACTTGTAAACCACTTCATAAATCTATACGCGAAAGAGAACCACAAGAAGATACAGGGCATAGGGGAAGATACATTAAAGGTCCTCATAGATTACAACTGGCCCAGGAACATAAGAGAGCTTGAGAATATCGTTGAGAGGGCTATAATACTAGATACCGATAACGTTATAGAGAAGGACGACCTGCCTGAAGTTATACTCGCTGAAAAGACGTTCCTGCCACACCAGGCCGGCTCAAACATAATCAAGAATATCGCAACAAGTCTTAAGGAAGCCCTTCATGAGCCCGAGAAGGTCCACATACTAAGGGTCCTGAAAGAGGTAGGCTGGAATAAGAAGAAGGCGGCTACGAAGCTTGGGGTGAACAGGACGACCCTCTACAACAAGCTGCGAAAGTATAATATCTTCTCCCATTCAGAGAATGGTAATCTAAAATAAGAAGGCCGCACAACCTATATGTACCGAAAAAGCTTGGGGTTAAAGGACCTTGTCAATATCGAGGATTGGCAGAAGGTTCAGCACAGATTTTCAGCAGTTATTGGACTGACCCTCCGGACAATAGATGTTAGCGGCGAAAGACTTACCGAAACGAGCGGGCCAAATGGGCTCTCATCCATAATCCCAAAGAGTGTTAAGAATTATTCCAAATTATGCGGAGGATGTCTTTTAAAGGCAAGCGGTAACATAGCCGACATCAAGGAGGAGACCAACTTCAAATGCGCTCTCGATCTGGATGTCTTTATACTTCCCATCGAGGCTTGCGGGAACAAGATCGTGGCTTACATAGCCGTAGGTCCTGTCGTGTTGAACGGTAGAAAGAGCGAATCGGAGTACAGGCGGGATGCAGAGGAGATAGGCATAGACGCTGAAAAGCTCAAGGATGCGCTCATCGATATCAATGTCTTTTCCCACTCGAAGATGCGCGAGATCGTGAGGCTCCTTAATGACACCTTCTCCTATATGGCGCAAACGGGGTACCACAAGAGGAGACTTGGAGAGATAAGGCCGGAAGTTGTCGAGATGGATCCGCTCTTCTCGCGATACTACGAAGAGAAGGTGCTGGACGCTTTCCTAAACACCTGCGTACTTGCGCTTAACGCCGATTCCGGTTCGGTCATGATCCTGGACAAGAAGACCAATATGTTGCAGGTAAAGGCCGCCACTAAAACGGACAACAAGATAATTGATAAGGCCACCGTAAGAGTCGGTGAGGGCATAGCCGGGGTTGCCGCGGCTACCGCAAAGCACATAATTTTGCCTAAAGACATGGGAAGGGACGGCCTCTCGGGCAAGATGAAGCGGCAGTATATCAAGTCTTCCATGATCGTTCCATTCAACAAGGCCGACAACCACGATGTCTACGGCGTACTTAACCTTAATGTCGTCAGAAGAAAGAAAGACTTCTCAGACAGGGACATAGACATCGTAAAAGAGTTGACAAATCTCGCCAGTATTGCTTTAATACCTATAAAGTAGCATAACCAAAATACCAAAGTAGCCGACCAATAAGAGGAGAAGAGATAGGATATGTCCAAAAAAATTCTTATCATAGACGATGAAGAAGACTTTCGCAGCATTACATCCGTATCGCTTGAACATAATGGTTATATGACTGAAACGGCCAGGAACGGCAAAGAGGGCATAGGCGCTTATTTAGCTTCAATCTATACCAACGCTCCGATCGATCTTATACTTTTGGACATACGAATGCCGGTCTTAAGCGGGCTCGAGGTACTCGATATAATACGCAGGGAAGAGCGCGATAGAGGTGTCGGTCCGGGCAGAGAGGTGCCAATAATAGTTCTTACAGCTTATTATGAGCCGTGGATGAATCCGCTTATTACAAAGGGCGGAACCGACTACATAGTGAAATCACCCAGTGACTATGAACTATTCAGAAAGATCGAGGAGAGGCTATCGGATAATAAGGATAAGGCAGGGGGTTCATAATGGCGAAGAGGATACTGGTTGCCGATGACGAATCGGACTATGTGCGCTGTTTGGAAGTAAGTCTTAAACAAGCGGGTTACGCGGTTGAGATCGCGAAAAACGGACGCGAAGCGATCGGCGCATTCGTGAGATCATTAAAGCGGGACGAACCTGTTTCATGCATTATTCTCGATGTCAAACTGCCTGATATAAATGGAGTAGAGGTGCTCGGGATCATAAGGGCTGTTGAGGCCAGATGGGGGATATATGGAAAATTTGGAGTCTCCGTCATTATGTGCACCGCTTACGACAAGCCATGGATGGATCCCGATCTTATAAAGGGGTGTGACGCATATGTGGTAAAATCCGTCAGCGACAAGGAACTCCTCGAGAAGATAGATGAGAATTTAAGAGCGAAAGAGATGCTATAGGACCGTTTCGCACCATACACAACTCTTCTACAATTCCGCATTTACAACTTATCACGGACTTCAGAATGTAAGCGCTCCGTCTTGACTACACAATGCTATTGTGATATACTGGGTGAAAATAAAAAAATGGAGGTACTCTAATGAGAAAACCCGTTATGGAGAGAAGGAAGTATCTAAGGGTAGAGACGCCGCTCAGCATACGGGCGATAAGCAAGAGCAAGAAATTACATGAAACTACCACAAAGGATATATCGCCGCTCGGTCTCAGGTTTACCATAGAGGCGCAGGATTTCAACATAAACGAGGAGTTGGAGCTTACTATAGAGTTGCCCGGGACATTGAATGCCGTACATACGAAAGCAAAGGTAGTCTGGAAGAAGAAGATGTCTACCGACGACGGCGCTCCGATCGACATAGGTTGTGAATTCAGCAGGATCGAGGAGGACAACAAGAACACGTTCCTTAAGTACTTCTGCGATCTCTTATATAGCCAGGCAAAGTCAATAAGTGAAAGAGAAGAGGTGCAATTTGAATAAGTTAAGATATCTAATGGTGCCGTTATTATTTTTTTTACTTACAGGATGCGCTGATATCGCGCCGCCTTCGCCGCAGGACATCATAAGAAGGCCGCTAGGCACGAGTTCCGTGAAAATAGGAATGACGAAGAGCCAGGTCAGGAACATATGGGGTGAGCCCGCTCAAATTAACGTTGTTACCGACAAAGAGAGATGGGGCGCAGAGAGGGTAGAATGGGTTTACGTGGGAAGATACGGCTCCATCCCCGTTGACGCAGGCTATCTCTCTAAAACGAAGAAGTTATATTTCGATGGAGATAACCTTACTAACATAACCGAGGAGTAGAGATCCGATGCAGAGGATCATGCGCAAGTCCAAGATACATAGAGCGCGTATTACAAAGACGGATCTTAATTATGAAGGTAGTATCGGGATCGATAAAAGGATGCTTGATGCTGCCGATATGTATCAGAACGAATTTGTCCAGGTTTTGAATCTGAACAATGGGGAGCGTTTCGAGACATATGTAATAGAAGAGAAGGAAGGTTCCGGAGAGATCGCGCTCTACGGTCCGGCTGCGAGACTCGGTCAGACGGGCGATACCGTTATTATCATATCAAAAGTGATACTGGAAGAGAGGGAGGTCAAGAGCTTTTCTCCCAAGGTTGTTTACGTAGACCAAAACAATAAGATCGTTAAGAAATGATTGCACAAATTTTCTAACACAGATTACACTGATT